>NZ_JBVIVI010000010.1:0-300915 GCF_055595765.1 Streptomyces sp. NPDC040405 | reverse complement strand
CGGTTACATTTCGAACCCGGAAGCTAAGCCTTTCAGCGCCGATGGTACTGCAGGGGGGACCCTGTGGGAGAGTAGGACGCCGCCGAACAATCTTTGGAGGACCCCTGGTCCCAGCGTTCATGCTGGGACCAGGGGTCCTTTTTTGTTTTGGCCTGAAGACAGGAGTCACGTAGATGTCCACCAACTCTTCCGACGACCGGGGAGACCGCGAGCCGCGGCGCCGGGACGGCGGCGACCGGAGGGACTTCCGCGACTCCGGACCGCGCCGCGACCGTGACGGTGGTGGCTTCCGTCGCGACGACCGCCGTGACGATCGTCGCGACGACCGGCCCCGTGGTCCGCGTCGTGACGACGACCGCGGGGGACGCCCCAGTGGCGGTGGCTACGCCCGCCGCGATGATCGGCGCGACGACCGGCGTGATGACCGTCGCGATGACCGCCGTGACGACCGCCCGCGCGGTCCGCGTCGTGACGACCGTGACAGTGGTCCCCGTCAGGGTGGGTTCCGCCGTGATGATCGGCGCGATGACCGCCGTGACGACCGTGGCGGCCCCCGCCGTGACGACCGGCGTGACGACCGTGGCGGGTTCAGGCGCGACGATCGCCGTGACGACCGGCGCGATGATCGTCGCGATGACCGGCCCCGTGGTCCGCGTCGTGACGACGACCGTGGCGGACGCCCCGGCGGCGGTGGCTTCGGGCGCCGTGACGATCGCGGTGACCGGCCGCGCGGTGGCTTCGACCGGCGCGACGACCGGCCCCCGTTCCGCCGGGATGACCGTCGTGACGATCGCCGCGATGACCGGCGTGATGACCGTCGTGACGATCGCCCGCGCGGTCCGCGTCGTGACGACCGTGACAGTGGTCCCCGTCAGGGTGGGTTCCGCCGGGATGACCGGCGTGACGACCGCCGCGACGACCGTGGCGGGTTCCGTCGCGATGACCGGCGTGACGACCGCAGCGGTCCCCCTCGGGATGACCGTGGTGGCTTCCGTCGTGATGACCGCCGTGATGACCGGCCCTCGTTCCGTCGTGATGACCGCAGCGGTCCCCCTCGGGATGACCGTGGCGCCCCCCGCCGGGATGACCGCGGTGGGTTCCGCCGTGATGACCGGCGCGATGACCGCCGTGACGACCGTGGCGGGTTCCGCCGTGACGATCGGCGCGATGACCGTCGTGACGACCGGCCCCGTGGCGGTCCGCGGCGGGATGACCGCGAGGGCGGCTTCCGCGGTGGGCGGGACGACCGGCGTGACGACCGTGGGTCTCGGCGTCCGTACGGCGGCGGCCAGGGCCGCGGGCGCGACGACCGGTCCGGTGGCTACGGCCGTCGCGACCGCGACGAGCGCGGCCGGGACCGCGACCGCGAGCCGATCAAGCGGCTGCCGATCCCCGAGGACGTGACGGGCGACGAGATCGACAAGGACGTACGGCAGGAGCTGCTGAGCCTGCCGAAGACCCTTGCCGAGGACGTCGCCAAGAACCTCGTCATGGTCGCCAAGCTGCTGGACGAGGACCCCGAGCGGGCGTACCAGTACTCGCGCGTCGCGCTGCGGCTGGCTTCCCGCGTCGCCGCCGTCCGTGAGGCGGCGGGGTTCGCGTCGTACGCCGCCGCGAAGTACTCGGAGGCGCTGGCGGAGTTCCGCGCCGCGCGTCGTATGACCGGCAACAACGACCTGTGGCCGGTGATGGCCGACTGCGAGCGCGGCATGGGCCGTCCCGAGCGGGCGCTGGCCATGGCCGGTGAGCCCGAGGTGCAGAAGCTGGACCGGGCCGGGCAGGTCGAGATGCGTCTGGTGGCCGCCGGTGCCCGGCGCGACATGGGTCAGGGCGACGCCGCCGTCGTCACCCTGCAGAGCCCCGAGCTGGCCTCGAACTCCATCCAGCCGTGGACCGCCAGGCTGCGGTACGCCTACGCCGACGCGCTGCTGACGGTCGGCCGTGAGGACGAGGCGCGGGAGTGGTTCGCGAAGGCGCTGGAGGCGGACCAGGGCGGCACCACGGACGCCTCCGACCGGCTCGCTGAGCTGGATGGCGTCGAGTTCGTGGACGCGCTCGACGACGATGAGGTCGATGAGGCTGCCGAGGTTGCCGAACCGGCCGAGGTTGTCGAGGCTGTCGAGGAGGCAGCGGAGGCCCCGGAGACGGCCGAGGCCGCCGAGGCCCCGGAGACCGCCGTGCCCGCCGAGGTCCCCGTGACCGCAGAGGCCGAGGCCACGAAGGACGACGCCGACGACACTGCGGACAGCGAGAGCGGCGGCGACCGCAGCTGATGCCTGAGGGCGGAACCCCGGCCACCACCCCCGGCCGGGGCTCCGCCCTCTTTGTATGTCTGTGCGCTCAGCCCAGCGTGAGGCTGCGCAGCACCAGCCCGGTGGCGGGCTTCGGCCCGAAGGACGTCGACTTGCGCGGCATGGCGACGCCCTGCCGCGCCAACTCGTGGACGACCTCCTCGCGCACCGGATGCATGAGCACCGCCGTGCCGCCGTGCCGCTCCGCCTGTTCCACGGCCGCTTCCGTGTCGTGGATGTAGCCGATGTGCTCGGGGCTGTCCGGGATCTGCCAGAGGTGGTCCAGGAGCAGCGAGTGCAGGACGGTCGCGTCCAGCGTCCGCCAGGGCTCCGGCCGTCCCTCGGGGACCGTGCGGGCCAGCAGCCCGGGGTCGGGCCGGTCGATCAGGTGGAATCCGCCGTCGCCCGCGAGCAGGAACGCGTTCGCGTTCCGCCCGTCCTCCGGTGCGGTGACCGCCGCCGCGAGGGCGTCCAGGGCACGCGGCAGCGGGCCGTCGACCGTCCGTACCCGGAAGGCGGTGCGCGCCGTGGCCAGCGCCTCGGCCACCGGGAGGTGGCGCAGCAGCCGGTGGATGGCCCGGACCCGGAGCGGGTAGCGGGCGGTGTCCACGAGGAGGACGAGGCCGAAGTCCCAGGGGCCCGGCTCGGTCCGCTCCTCGCGCAGCCGCAGATAGGTGGCCCAGCGGTGGTGGCCGTCGGCGATGAGGGCCTGGTGGTTGCGCAGATCGGCGGCGATCTCGACCAGGTCGGCCGGGTCGGTGACCCGCCACAGATGGTGGTCGAAGCCGTCCTCGGTGGTGGTGGAGAGCAACGGCTCGTGCCGGATGGTGCGTTCGATCACCCGCGCGGCGCCGCCGTCCCCGTTGCCGCGGTAGGCGAGCAGCAGGGGTTCGAGGTTGGCGGCGGTGGCGCGCATCAGGTCGGCGCGGTCCTCGACGATGTGCGGCATGACCTCCTCGTGCGGGAGGACGATGCCCTCCTCGCGCGGGCTCAGCCGCAGGGCGCCGATCAGCCCGCGCTGGACGCTATGGCCGTCGCGCTGTTCGTAGACGTACAGGGCCGGTTCGGGGTCGGGCGCGAGGATGCCGTCGGCCTGCCAGCGGCGCAGCGTGTCGGCGGCCTGCCGATGGCGGTCGGCGGGGGTACCGGCCTGCGGGAGGATGAGCCGGACGATGTTGTGCGGATCGGCGGTCTCGAGTTCGCGCAGACCGTCGGGACGTACGACCACGTCGTAGGGCGGTGAGGTGACGGCGGCGAGGCTGCCGACCTGTTCCGCGACGTAGCGCAGCCCCCGGAAGGGGGTGAGCTGGAGACCTTGCCCGCCAGGCCCTGAAGTGCTCATTAGAGAATGTTATGCCCCGGTCGGCGATGAGCCATGATCGGGGGGAAAACGCAGGGAATCGCGAGGAGAGTGTCCCCCCATGAACCAGACCGTCCGGATCGCGCCCGAAGGCAGTCAGCGGTCGCTGAACGAGGCGTACGACACCGCGCTACTGGACCTCGACGGGGTGGTGTACGCGGGTGGCGAGGCCATCGGGTACGCCGTGGAGTCGCTCGTCACCGCGCGGGACGGCGGAATGCGGCTGGCGTATGTGACCAACAACGCGCTGCGCACACCGCAGGCCGTCGCCGAGCATCTGACCCGGCTCGGGGTGCCCGCCGGGGCCGAGGACGTGATCACCTCGGCGCAGGCGGTCGCCCGGCTGATCTCCGAGCAGCTGCCGCGGGGATCGCGGGTGCTGGTGATCGGCGGGGAGGGGCTGCGGGTGGCGCTGCGCGAGCGCGGGCTGCTGCCGGTGGAGTCCGCCGATGACGACCCGGCGGCGGTGGTCCAGGGGTACGGCGGGCCGGACCTGCCGTGGGCGCGGCTGATGGAGGCGGGCTACGCGGTGGCGCGCGGGGTGCCGTGGTACGCGTCCAACACGGATCTGACGATTCCGAGCGGCCGCGGGATCGCGCCGGGCAACGGCGCGGCGGTGGAGGTCGTACGGATCGTGACGGGCCAGGACCCGCAGGTCGCGGGGAAGCCGCTGCCGCCGATGCACCGCGAGACGATCCTGCGGACCGGGGCCCGGCAGCCGCTGGTCGTGGGGGACCGGCTGGACACCGACATCGAGGGGGCGTACGCGGGCGGCGTCGACTCGCTCCTCGTGCTGACCGGGGTGACGACCCCGGCACAGCTGCTGACCGCGGAGCCGAAGCACCGGCCGACCTATGTGGACCGCGATCTGCGGGGGCTGCTGACGCCCCAGCCGGTTGTCGAACCCGCCGACGGCGGCTTCCGGTGCGGCGGTTGGACGGCGCGGGCGGCCGACGGCGCGCTGCTGCTGGAGGGGGACGGCGACGAGCCGCTGGACGGGCTGCGGGCGCTGTGCGCGGCGGCCTGGAACGAGGCCGGGGAGGGTGTGAGCGGCGCGGACGCGGGGAAGGCGTTGGCTCGGCTGGGGTGGTGACCGCCGCCGGGGCCGTGAGCGTCGCGCCCGCGGGCGTGACGGGGCCCGGGCCTGGGGTGATGTGGCCGGAGGTGTGGCCGGAGCGATAACCGGGGCGGGGCCGCCGGGGTGTCTCACGTGCGACTTAGGGTAACCTAACCTAAGTCTTGATCGGCCGTGCTGTGAGGTGGAGTTCCGCGTGACCCTGGTCAGTCCGGTGAAAACCGGACCCGAGACAGCGACCGACACGGCGGCCCCGCCACCCCGCCGCCACACCGTGCGTCGAGTGGCCGGGCTCGTCGTCTCCCTCTGCGTGCTGCTGGCCGTCGCGGCCGCCAGCATCGCGATCGGCGCCAAACCGATCGCGCTGGGGGATGTCTGGCACGGGCTGTTCCACTACACCGGCAGCGACACCGATGTGGTGATCAAGGACGTACGGCTGCCGCGCACCCTGCTCGGGCTGCTCGTGGGCCTCGGTCTCGGGCTCGCGGGCGCCGTCATCCAGGCCCTCACCCGCAACCCGCTCGCCGACCCCGGGCTGCTGGGGCTGAACGCGGGCGCGTCCGCCTCCGTCGTCTCGGCCATCAGCTTTTTCGGCGTCACCTCTCTGACCGGCTACGTGTGGTTCGCCTTCCTCGGCACCGCCGTCGCCTCCGTGCTGGTGTACGTCCTCGGCGGCACCCGGGGCGCCACCCCGGTGCGGCTCGCGCTAGCCGGTACGGCCGTGTACGCGGCGCTCTACGGCTACATCAACTCCGTACAGCTGCTGGACAGCGCGGCGCTGGACAAGATGCGCTTCTGGACGGTGGGTTCGCTCGCCTCCGCCAACATGACCGTGGTCCGGCAGGTGGCCCCGTTCCTCCTGGTCGGCGTGGTGCTGGCGCTGGTGCTCGGCCGTTCGCTGAACGCGGTGGCGCTCGGCGACGACACGGCGCGCGCCCTCGGCACCAACCTGAACCGCACCCGGGCGCTGTCGATGCTGGCCGTCACCTTGCTGTGCGGGGCCGCTACCGCCGCGTGCGGGCCGATCGCCTTCGTGGGGCTGATGGTTCCGCACCTGGTCCGGGCCATCACCGGACCCGATATGCGCTGGACACTGCCGTACGCCGCCGTGCTGTCGCCCGTCCTGCTGCTGGGCTCCGACGTGATCGGGCGGATCGTCGCCCGGCCCGCCGAACTCCAGGTCGGCGTCGTCACCTCGCTCGTCGGCGGGCCCGTCTTCCTCTACCTCGTACGCCGCCGAAGGATGACTCAACTGTGAACGCGCGCAAGCCCACCACGCCCGGGACGAGCGGAGCCACGCTGCGCACCGGCGGCCTCTCGCTGCGCCTGGACGTCCGCTCCGCGGTCGTGGGGCTGCTGCTGTTCGCCGTGGCGCTGGCGATGAGCGTGGTCCTGATGGGCACCGGCGACTTCCCCATGGCCCCCGCCGATGTGCTCAGCACCCTGGCCGGGAACGGCACCGTGGCCCAGGACTTCATCGTCCACGACCTGCGGCTGCCGCGGGTCCTGGTCGGGCTGCTGGTCGGCGCGGCCCTCGGGCTGGCCGGAGCGGTCTTCCAGTCCATCTCCCGCAATCCGCTGGGCAGTCCGGACGTGATCGGCTTCGGGCAGGGCTCGGCGGCCGGGGCGCTCGCCGTGATCGTCCTCTTCCAGGGCGATCCGACCGAGGTCGCCCTCGGCGCGATCTGCGGCGGTCTGCTGACCGGGTTCGGGGTCTACGCGCTGGCCTGGCGGCGGGGCATCCACGGCTACCGGCTGGTGCTGGTCGGCATCGGCGCCACCGCGATGCTCGCCGCCGTCAACGGCTATCTGCTCACCAAGGCCGACCTGCCCGACGCCACCCGCGCGGTGGTGTGGCTGACCGGCTCGCTCAACGGACGTGACTGGAACCAGGTCTGGCCGCTGGCCTGCGTCTGCGCGGTCCTCCTGCCCGTGATCCTCGGGCAGGCGCGGGGCCTGCGGATGCTGGAGATGGGCGACGACAGCGCGTACGCCCTCGGGGTGCGCGTCGAGCGGACCCGGCTGGTGCTGATGTTCGCGGCCGTCCTGCTGACCGCCTCCGCCACGGCCGCCGCCGGGCCCGTCTCGTTCGTGGCGCTCGTCGCACCGCAGCTGGCCCGCAGGCTCACCCGCTCGGCCGGTCCCAATCTGCTCCCCTCGGCCTGGATGGGCGCGGCCCTGCTGGTCACCGCCGACTGGTCCGCCCAGCGGGCCTTCGGCGCCGACCAGCTGCCGGTCGGGGCGCTGACCGGGATGCTGGGCGGCACCTATCTGCTGTGGCTGCTGGTGACCGAGCGCAAGGCGGGGCGGATATGACGGAACGTACGCGGGCGGACAGCAAGAGCGGCAAGAGCAGCAAGAGCAGCGAGAGCGACAAGGGCGACAGGGAAAAGGACACCGGGCAGACCGTGGCTTCGAGCATGAGCAGCAACAGCACCAGCAAGACGACGGACCGGCAGCGGCTCACCGCCGAGGGGCTGACCCTCGCGTACGACCGGCGCACCGTCGCCGAGGACCTGTCGGTCACCATCCCCGACCACTCCTTCACGGTGATCGTCGGGCCCAACGCCTGCGGCAAGTCCACTCTGTTGCGCGCCCTCTCGCGGATGCTCAAGCCGACGGCGGGGTCGGTGCTGCTGGACGGCGAGGCGATCGGCTCGCTGCCCGCCAAGAAGGTCGCCCGCACCCTCGGCCTGCTGCCCCAGTCCTCCATTGCCCCGGACGGGATCACCGTCGCCGACCTCGTCGCCCGCGGCCGCTACCCGCACCAGGGGCTGCTGCGGCAGTGGTCGGAGGCGGACGAGCGGATCGTCCAGGAGTCGATGGCGGCGACCGGGGTGGCGGAGCTGGGGGATCGCTATGTCGACGAACTGTCCGGCGGCCAGCGCCAGCGGGTCTGGATCGCCATGGCCATCGCCCAGCAGACCCCGCTGCTGCTCCTGGACGAGCCCACGACGTACCTCGACATCCAGCACCAGATCGACGTCCTCGACCTGTGCGCCCAGCTCCACGAGGAGCAGGGCCGCACCCTCGTCGCGGTGCTGCACGACCTGAACCACGCCGCCCGCTACGCCACGCACCTGATCGCGATGCGGGGCGGGGAGGTCGTCGCGGAGGGCGCGCCGGGGGACATCGTCACGGCGGAGCTGGTGGAGCGGGTCTTCGGGCTGCGCTGCCAGGTCATCGACGACCCGGAGACGGGAACGCCGCTGGTCATACCGGCCGCCCGGCGCTCCCGTAAGGCCCCGGAGGCGGAAGCGGGGGCGGAGACGGCGGCCGAGCCGGTGGCCGCCGCGGCGACGGAGTCCTGAGCCGCGGCCCAGGGCAGGCGGGTACGGGCCGGGCTGGTGCGGGCGGCTAGATCAGCTTCCGCAGCCGCAGCAGGTCGCGCAGTCCGGCCTCCAGTTTGACCCGGCCGCTGCCCCAGGCCCGGGCGAAGTGCAGCTCGCCGCCGACCAGGGCCACCAGATCGTCGCCGGACATCGCCAGGCGGATCTGGGCGCGCTCCGAGGGCGGGCCGGGCTCGGTCGTCACGTCCTCGATGCGGCTGTCCACGAGACGGCCCATGAAGGTCGTGTCGAGGTCGGTGATCCAGCAGCTCACGGAGCGGTCGAGCGCGGCGGCGCTGCGGAGGTCCCCGTTCGCGCCCGCGAGGTTCTCCGCCAGTTTGTCGAGTGCGTCGCGGCACTGTTCCAAGGTGGCCATCGCGGACGACGGTACCGCAGGTCGTGCCCCTCGGAGAACGTGCGCTTCGCGGTAGCGTCGGGTGCATGAGTGAGCCGATGCCGGGTGGACGGCCCGGGTCAGAGCCGGAGCCGGGACCTGCCGATACGGGCTCCGGGGCGTCCGAGACACCCGGGGAGGCCGCCGAGCAGGCCCACGCGGAAGCCCCCGTGGCGGAGCCGTCCGGGCCTGCCAGTCCGGCTCCGCTGGGCGTCGGCCGTACGCCCACCGGCGTCCCCGACGTCGATGCCCGGCTCGACCGGCTGGCCGACGCGGACGACCTCCCGGTGAGCGACCACCTGGAGGTGTACGAGGATGTGCACCGGGGCCTGCGGGACGCGCTGACGGCACTCGACCGGCGGCCCGGACCTCCGGCCCCGCCCGTCCCCTCCTCATAAGACCGACCCCAGGAGCTGAACCACCCGTGGCAGTGACCCGCCCACGACGCGTACGACTCGACGCGGAGCTGGTGCGCCGCAAGCTGGCCCGCTCGCGCGAACACGCGAGCCAGCTGATCGCGGCGGGCCGGGTGACCGTCGGCGGGGCGACCGCGACCAAGGCCGCGACGCAGGTCGAGACCAGCGCCGCGGTCGTGGTGCTCGATGACGACAGCGATCCGGACTACGTCTCGCGCGGCGGCCACAAGCTCGCGGGCGCGCTGTACGCCTTCAGCGCGGAGTACCGCGAGGGGGCGGGGCGTACGACCGAGCCCACCCCGGTCTCCGGCTCCGGGCTGGCCGTCGCGGGCCGCCGGGCGCTGGACGCGGGCGCCTCCACCGGCGGTTTCACCGACGTCCTGCTGCGCGCGGGCGCCGCCCATGTCGTCGCCGCCGACGTCGGCTATGGGCAACTTGCATGGTCTTTGCAAAGTGATGAACGCGTGACCGTTCTCGACCGTACGAACGTACGCGAGCTGACGCCGGAGCAGATGGGAGGCGAGCCCGTGGACCTTGTCGTCGGGGATCTGTCCTTCATCCCGCTCGGGCTGGTGCTGCCCGCCCTGGTGCGCTGCACCGCTCCCGACGCCGACCTGGTGCTGATGGTCAAGCCACAGTTCGAGGTCGGCAAGGAGCGGCTCGGCAGCGGTGGCGTCGTCCGCAGCGTCGAGCTGCGTGCCGAGGCGGTGCGGACGGTGGCTCGTCAGGCGGCGGACCTGGGGCTGGGCGTACTCGGCGTGACTGCCAGCCCGCTGCCGGGGCCGTCGGGGAACGTCGAGTACTTTTTGTGGATGCGCGCCGGGGCGCCGGCACTGGACCCGGACGATGTTGACCGTGCAGTGGCGGAGGGGCCCAGTTGACCACTTCAGAAGCAGCGGCGAAGGCGGAGTCGGCGGCGGAGACGGGGGTCAGGCCGACGCCCGAGGCGACAGCCGACCGGACCATCTTCCTGCTTGCGCACACCGGCCGCCCGGCGGCCATCCGCAGCGCCGAACTCGTCGTCCAGGGGCTGGTGCGCAGCGGCATCGGGGTGCGGGTGCTCGCCGCCGAGGCCGCGGACCTGCCGCTGCCGCCCGAGGTCGAACGGGTCGACGCGGGCCGGGACGTGCTGGACGGCTGTGAACTGCTGGTCGTGCTCGGCGGGGACGGCACGCTGCTGCGCGGCGCGGAGTTCTCGCGCATCTCCGGCGTGCCGATGCTCGGCGTCAACCTGGGCCGGGTCGGCTTCCTGGCCGAGGCCGAGCGGGACGACCTGGACAAGGTCGTGGACCGGGTGGTGAGCCGCCAGTACGAGGTCGAGGAGCGCATGACCATCGATGTGCTCGTCCGCAACGACGGGCACATCGTGCACACCGACTGGGCGCTGAACGAGGCGTCGGTCGAGAAGGCGGCGCGCGAGCGGCTGCTGGAGGTCGTCACCGAGGTCGACGGCCGTCCGGTCTCCCGCTTCGGCGGCGACGGCGTGGTGTGCGCGACCCCGACCGGTTCGACGGCGTACGCCTTCTCGGCCGGTGGCCCGGTGGTGTGGCCCGAGGTCGAGGCGCTGCTGATGGTTCCGATCAGCGCGCACGCCCTGTTCGCGAAGCCGCTGGTGACGACGCCGGAGTCGGTGCTCGCGGTCGAGGTGCAGCCGCAGACCCCGCACGGGGTGCTGTGGTGCGACGGGCGGCGCACCGTGGAGCTGCCCGCCGGGGCCCGGGTGGAGGTGCGCAGGGGAGCGGTGCCGGTCCGGCTGGCCCGGCTGCACCACGCGTCGTTCACCGACCGGCTGGTGGCGAAGTTCGCGCTGCCGGTGGCGGGGTGGCGCGGGGCGCCCCACTAGCCGTACGCGTCGTGACGGGCCGGTGAACACCGGCTCGTCACGAAAACCCTTTCGAGGGGGTACATCCGTCGGTCCTCCCCGCCGTGCGGAAGGCGAGGTGGCGCGGCGACGGGGCGATCACCCGGAGCGACGGTGTGTCCGTCGCCGGGGGTGGCCGTCGCGAGGTGGCCGGTAAACCTCGTATGGTCTTGCACGTGCTGGAGGAGATGCGGATACGTGCCCTGGGTGTCATCGACGATGCCGTGGTCGAGCTGTCACCCGGCTTCACCGCGGTAACCGGCGAGACCGGCGCGGGCAAGACCATGGTCGTCACCAGTCTCGGGCTGCTGCTCGGCGGCCGCGCCGACGCCGCCCTGGTGCGGATCGGTGCCAAGGCGGCGGTCGTCGAGGGCCGGATCACGGTCGACGCCCGTTCGTCCGTCGCCGTACGGGCCGAGGAGGCGGGCGCCGAACTCGACGACGGGGCGTTGCTGATCAGCCGTACCCTCTCCGCCGAAGGCCGGTCCCGCGCCCATGTGGGCGGCCGGTCCGTGCCGGTGGGGCTGCTCGCGGAGCTGGCCGACGACCTGGTGGCCGTCCATGGACAGACCGACCAGCAGGGCCTGATGCGGCCCGCCCGGCAGCGCCAGGCGCTGGACCGGTACGCGGGAGCCGCCGTCGCGGGGCCGCTGGAGAAGTACGCGGGCGCCTACCGGCGGCTGCGCGCCGTCGCCGCCGAGCTGGACGAGCTGACCACCCAGGCGCGCGAGCGGGAGCAGGAGGCCGATCTGCTCCGCTTCGGCCTGGAGGAGGTCGCCGCCGCCGAGCCGCGGGCGGGTGAGGACGACGAACTCGCCGCCGAGGCCGAGCGGCTGGGCCATGCCGAGGCCCTGGCGTCCGCCGCCGCCCTCGCGCACACCGCGCTGGCGGGCAACCCGGAGGACCTCGAGGGCGTGGACGCCGCCACCCTCGTCGGCGGCGCCCACCGCGCCCTGGAAGCCGTCCGCTCCCACGACCCCGCCCTCGCCGGGCTCGCCGACCGCATCGGCGAGGTGGGCATCCTGCTGTCCGACGTGGCCGGTGAACTGGCCGGGTACGCCGACGATCTGGACGCCGACCCGCTGCGGCTCTCCGCCGTCGAGGAGCGCCGCGCCGCGCTGGCCCAGCTGACCCGCAAGTACGGCGAGAACATCAGCGACGTGCTGACCTGGGCCGAGCAGGGCGCCGCCCGGCTCGCCGAACTGGACGGCGACGACGACCGCATCGGCGAGCTGACCGCCGAACGCGACGCGCTCCGCGCCGACCTGGGCGCGCTCGCCCAGGCGCTCACCGACGCCCGTACGGAGGCCGCGGCGCGCTTCGCCGAGGCCGTCACCGAGGAGCTGGCCTCGCTCGCGATGCCGCATGCCCGGGTGACGTTCGCGATCCGGCAGACCGAGGCCGCGGACGAGGCGTCCGGCGTCGAGGTCGGCGGGCGGGCGGTGGCGTACGGTCCGCACGGCGCCGACGAGGTCGAGCTGCTGCTCGCCCCCCACCCCGGCGCGCCGCCGCGCCCCATCGCCAAGGGCGCCTCGGGCGGTGAGCTGTCCCGGGTGATGCTCGCGGTCGAGGTCGTCTTCGCGGGCTCCGACCCCGTACCGACCTATCTCTTCGACGAGGTGGACGCCGGGGTGGGCGGCAAGGCCGCGGTCGAGGTCGGCCGTCGGCTGGCCCGGCTCGCCCGCTCCGCCCAGGTGGTGGTCGTCACCCACCTGCCGCAGGTCGCCGCCTTCGCGGACCGGCATCTGGTGGTGGAGAAGACGAACGACGGGGCGGTGACGCGCAGCGGCGTGAAGGCCATGGAGGGCGAGGAGCGGGTCCGGGAGCTGTCCCGGATGCTGGCGGGCCAGGAGGATTCGGAGCTGGCCCGGGCGCATGCGGAGGAGCTGCTGGAGGCCGCGCGCACGGGGCGCTGACCTCGGCGGCCCGGGGTTCCGCGGCGGTCCGGCGGAACCCGCAGGGATCACCCGTACGAGTGGCCTTGCGGACGTACGGGCGAGCGCTGGGCAGGCGTCACATGGGAACGTTGCGGCGAGCGCACCGCGAGTGCTGGCATTCTTGGCGCAGCGCACCCGCGTCGCGGCGCCCGCAGCGCCCGCGTCGTCGCACCCGCACCCGCACCGCCGATATCGCCCCAGGAGCTCCGCCCGAGTGAGCAGTACCGAGAGCAACACCCCGGTCCCGCCGCACGGGCAGCCCTCGCTGCATGCCGTTCAGGTGCTGGGCGAGGGCACTTCGGGCAGCGGGGTGCATGTGCGGTCGCTGTCGGCCGGGCTGGTGGCGCGCGGGCTGCGGGTGACCGTCTGCGCGCCCTGGAGCGCCGAGGACGGGTACGGCCTCACCGAGGCGGGCGCCCGGTTCGCCCCGCTCGACGGCCGTACGGACGCCGGGAGCATCGCGTCGATCCGTACGGCCTGCGTCGGCGCGGGGCTGGTGCACGCGCACGGCCTGTGGCCCGGGCTGCTGGCCGCGCTCGCGCTGCGCGGCCGGGGCATCCCGCTCGTCGTCACCTGGCACACCAAGCGGGAGGCCGAGGGGCCGCGGGGCCGCGTCGTACGGCTGATGGAGCGGCGGGTGGCCCGTGCCGCTTCGGTCGTGCTGGGCGCGTCCTCGGACCTGGTGGACCGGGCCCGCGACCGCGGCGCGCGCGACGCCCGGCTCGCGCCGGTCGCGGTGCCCGCGCCGCGCCCCGCGCCCGAGACGGGCGACGGCGCCCGCCAGAAGGCCCGCGCGGAACTGGGCGCGGTGGAACGGTCCCTGCTGCTCGCGGTGGGCCGTCTGGACGCCGCCACGGGCCATGGCCCGCTGCTGGACGCGGCGCGCCACTGGCGCTCCCTGGACCCGCCGCCGCTGCTGGCGATCGCGGGGGAGGGTCCGGACCGTGCGGAGTTGCAGCGCCGGATCGACGCCGAGGGCCTTCCGGTGCGGCTGCTCGGCCGCCGGGACGACGTACCGGAGCTGCTGGCCGTCGCCGACGTCTGCGTGCTCTCCAGCCGCTGGGAGGCGCGGTCGCTGCTGGCCCAGGAGGCGCTGCACGCGGGGGTGCCGCTGGTCGCCACGGCGGTGGGCGGGGTGCCCGAACTGGTGGGGGAGGCCGCCGAACTCGTCCCGTACGGCGACTCCGGCGCCCTGGCCGACGCCGTGATCCGGCTGCTGGCCGACCCCGGGCGGCGCGCGGAGCTGACCGCGGCGGGGCGGGAACGGACCGCGGAGTGGCCGACGGAGGACGACACGGTGGCCCATGTCCTCAGCGTCTACGACGAATTGGTGCAGACCTTTATGCGTGTAGGGGGTTGACGCCCCCGGGCGCCGATCGGCAGGGTTCTGCGCGGTGGACCGAGAGAGCGCTCTCCTCCGGCGCGACCTCCGTCTTTCCTCATGGCATGTGCTGTGCCATGTCCCGGCAACCCCCACTACGCCGAGGAGTACTTTGTCATGATCACGCGCAGAATGCTGTTGAGCGGTATCGCCGCTTCCGCCGCTGCCGCGGGCACCGGCCTCACGCTCGCCAGTGGCCGCGCCGGTGCGGCGCAACGCCCGGCGAGCGTTGCCGAAACGCTTCCCCTCACGGTCGTCAACAAGACCGGCCAGTTCGGTAACGCGTCGGTATGGCTCTATATCGTCGGCAATGTCGACAATCAACAGGTCCGTGTCACCCCCGACGGCGCCGTCGCCCCCGTCGCGCTCTCCGACAACGGCGCCGACGGCTTCGCCGACTACGCCATCCCGCTCGCCGGAAGCGGCGACACGAAGCTGAAGCTGCCCCGGATGTCCGGCCGGATCTACGTCGCGCTGGGCGCCAAGCTCAAGTTCAAGGTGGTGGCGGACGGGGCGGGCAAGGCCGCGCTCCAGTACCCGGCGGGCTGGGTGTCCGGCGACCCGAACTACCAGGTCATGCACGACTGCGCGGAGTTCACCTTCAACGCCTCCGGCATGTTCTGCAACACCACCATGGTCGACATGTTCAGCGTCCCGCTCGCCATCCACCTCACCGGCGCCAAGGACCAGACGACCGGCACCCTCAAGGAGGGCGCCCGCGCCAAGATCTTCTCCGATCTGCGGGGCGTCGACGCCTACAAGAAGCTGATCATCGGGGACGATCTGCGGGTCATCGCCCCCGGCCACGGCATGGGCGAGGGGCTGTTCGCGCAGGACTACTTCGCGCCGTACATCGACCAGGTCTGGGACGCGTACACCTCGAAGGACCTCAAGGTCACCACCAACGCGGGCACCTTCACCGGCCGCGTCAGCGGCGGCAAGTTCTCCTTCACCGGGCCCGCCTCCGTCGCCTTCGGCAAGCCGTCCACCAAGGACGTGCTCTTCTGCGACGGCGCCCTGGCCGCGCCCAACGACGGTACGACGGGGCCGGTCGCGGCCATCCTCGGCGCGGGCTTCAACCGCACCACGCTGCACGACACCGCCGCCCAGCCGACGACCGACCCGGCCGCCTTCTACGGGGAGCCGGTCACCCACCACTACGCCAAGGCGATGCACGCGGCGACGGCCGACGGCAAGGCGTACGGCTTCGCCTTCGACGACGTGGCCGACTTCGCGTCGTACATCCAGGACACCGCCCCGACCGGGATCACCTTGACCCTCACCCCGTTCTAGGCGGCCTCACCGCACATGGCGGCGGGCCTGGAGGGCCACCCCCAGAGCGAGCACCGTCTGGGGGTCCTCCAGGTCCGTGCCGAGCAGCCGGGCGATCCGGGCCAGCCGGTCGTACAGCGTCTGGCGGTTGAGGTGCAGCGCGCGGGCCGTCTCCGCCTTGCGGCCCGCGTGCCGCAGATAGACCTCCAGCGTCGGCACCAGCGGTGGACGGGCGGCACGGTCATGGGCGAGCAGCGGGCCGATCACCCGGTCGACAAAGGCGGCCAGATCCCCGTGCTCACGCAGTCGCCACAGCAATAGGTCGACATCGAGGCTGCGTACGTCGTACCAGTCCCGGTCCGCCAGCCCGTGCGCCGCGTGCGCCGCCTCCGCCGCGTGCCGCAGCTCGCCGCCGACCGCGTCCCAGCCGGCCGCGAGCCCGGCGATCACCACGGGCGGATGCGCCCCGGCGGGACGGTCGGGCCAGGCCCGCGCCACGCCCGCCCGCAGGGCCGCCGCGACGCGCATGGCCACCGCGCCGCGGTCCGCCGCGGTCCGCAGGCCCACCAGCACCGGCACCCGGCCCTCCGGCAGCCGTACGCCCAGCAGCACCGGCACGCCCACCGCCGCCAGCTCCTCCCGCAGCGCGTGCGCCAGCGCCGCCCAGCTCTCCGCGCCGCCGCCACCGGTGGCCCCGCTCAGCGGATGGGGATCCTCCGCGAGCCGCATCACCATCGGCAGCAGCGGGCCGTCGCCGGACGGCCGGAAGCCCAGCACCCGCGCCTGCGCGGGCGCGTCCGACGGTTCGACGCGCCCCTCCGCGAGATCGGTGAGGAAGTCGCCCCGGCCGCGCGCCGTCAGTTCCTCCTCCTGACGCGCCCGCAGCAGCACCACCGCCAGCAGATCCGCGGTCCGCTCGGCGGCGATGCGGTGCACCGGGGCGAGCGGCGCGGCCACCGGCAGCACGGTCAGCCGGGCCCGTACCGCGCCGGGGCCCTGGCCGCCGCCCGGCACATCGGCCAGCACGCTGCCAGTGGGAAGCCCTGCCGGAAGTCCCGTGGGAAGCCCCGCCGACGGCTCGGGCGGCCGCCGGTCCGCGTGGCGGGCCCGCAGCCCCTCCCACGCCTGCAGCGGATCGGTGCCGCCGGGGCGTACGCCCGCGGGCCCGGCCGCGAACAGCAGCCGTCCGTCGGGCGTCTCCAGGAACACCGGGTTGCCCGCGAACTCCGCGAAGTTCCGCAGGATCTCCGGCACCCCGCCGCCCCGCAGCAGCACCTCGGTGCCCTGGCGGTGGACGACGTCGGCCTGCTGCAGCAGGGCGTAGTGCTCGTTGACGATCTCGGTGTGGATCTCCTCGGTGACCGCCACGAACGGCACCTCGCGATGCAGCTGCACCAGCGGCAGCCCGCACGAGCGCGCCGCGTCGACGACCGCCACCGGGAGCGTACGGAACCGCGGCCCCAGCTCCACCACCAGCGCCGCGATCCCGCGCTCGGCCAGCCGCCGGACGAACGCCCGCTGCTCGGCGGGGCGCGGCCCGACGCCGAGACCGGTGGTCAGCAGCAGTTCACCGCCCTTGAGGAGGGCCGCGATGTTCGGCGCCTCGCCCGCGTGCACCCAGCGCACCGGGCGGTCCAGCAGGTCGCCCCCGGTCACCACCTCGGGGAGGCCACGGCGCAGGGCGGGCAGATCCAGCGCCCGCGCCACGGTGATCGTTCCTTGCGTATCCATCCGGTCCCGGCGCTCCGCGAGCCGCCGCGTCAGCCGCCGTACGCGCCGGAGGCGGTCAGGCGCAGGGCGGTGTCGATCAGGGGGACATGGCTGAACGCCTGCGGGAAGTTGCCCACCTGGCGCTGGAGGCGCGGGTCCCACTCCTCGGCCAGCAGGCCCAGGTCGTTGCGGAGGCCGAGCAGCTTCTCGAAGAGCCTGCGGGCCTCGTCCACCCGGCCGATCATCGCCAGGTCGTCGGCGAGCCAGAACGAGCAGGCCAGGAAGGCGCCTTCGTCGCCCTCCAGACCGTCCACGCCCGCGTCCTCGCCCGCGGTCGGGTAGCGCATCACGAAGCCGTCGGAGGTGGACAGCTCGCGCTGGATCGCCTCGATGGTGCCGATGACCCGCTTGTCGTCCGGCGGCAGGAAGCCCATCTGCGGGATGAGCAGCAGCGAGGCGTCCAGCTCCTTGGAGCCGTAGGACTGGGTGAAGGTGTTGCGCTCGGCGTCGTAGCCCTTCTCGCACACGTCCCGGTGGATCTCGTCGCGCAGATCCCGCCAGCGGTCCAACGGGCCGTCCACGTCGCCCGATTCGATGAGCTTGACGGTGCGGTCGACGGCGACCCAGGCCATCACCTTGGAGTGCACGAAGTGGCGGCGCGGGCCGCGCACCTCCCAGATGCCCTCGTCGGGCTCGTCCCAGTGCTCCTCCAGGTAGCGGATCAGCTTGAGCTGGAGCACGCTCGCGTAGTCGTTGCGGGCCAGGCCCGTCATGTGGGCGAGGTGCAGGGCCTCGGTGACCTCGCCGTAGACGTCCAGCTGGAGCTGACCGGCCGCGCCGTTGCCGACCCGGACCGGCTGGGAGCCCTCGTAGCCGGGGAGCCAGGTCAGCTCGGCCTCGGACAGCTCGCGCTCACCCGCGATGCCGTACATGATCTGCAGGTTCTCCGGGTCGCCCGCGACCGCGCGCAGCAGCCATTCGCGCCAGGCGCGCGCCTCCTCGCGGTAGCCGGTGCGCAGCAGGGAGGACAGGGTGATCGCGGCGTCCCGCAGCCAGGTGAAGCGGTAGTCCCAGTTCCGTACGCCGCCGATCTCCTCGGGCAGCGAGGTGGTGGGCGCCGCGACGATGCCGCCGGTGGGGGCGTAGGTGAGCGCCTTGAGGGTGATCAGCGAGCGGACGACCGCGTCCCGGTAGGGGCCGTGGTACGTGCAGTGCTCGACCCACTCCCGCCAGAAGTCCTCGGTCGCCTCCAGCGCGGTCTCCGGCTCGGGCAGGGCGGGCGGCTCCTTGTGCGAGGGCTGCCAGCTGATGGTGAAGGCGATCCGGTCGCCGGGGGCCACGGTGAAGTCGGCGTAGGTGGTGAGGTCCTTGCCGAAGGTGTCGACCTCGGTGTCCAGCCACACCGAGTCGGGACCGGCGACGGCGACCGTCCGCGAGTCCACCTTGTGCACCCACGGCACGACCCAGCCGTACGAGAAGCGCATCCGCAGCGCGGAGCGCATCGGCACCCGGCCGCTGACCCCCTCGACGATCCGCACCAGCTGCGGGGCGCCGTCCCGCGGCGGCATGAAGTCGATCACGCGGACGGTGCCGCGCGGGGTGTCCCACTCCGACTCCAGTACCAGCGAGTCGCCCCGGTAGCGGCGGCGGTCGGCGGCCGGGGGCGCGCTGCCGGTGGCGTGGGCGGGGCCCAGCCGCCAGAAGCCGTGCTCCTCGGTGCCCAGGAGACCCGCGAAGACGGCATGGGAGTCGAAACGCGGCAGGCACAGCCAGTCCACCGTCCCGTCCTTACAGACGAGGGCGGCGGTCTGCATATCACCGATGAGTGCGTAGTCCTCGATACGCCCGGCCACGTGCTTCCCCATTCGAACGGCCGTATGCCCCTGCGGGCGTGCTTACGGTCTCCGGAAATATTGGACGAGCTCTAGTTCCGGGGGCGAGCTGGTGGTGCCGTGCCGGGGCTCGTAGCGTTTCGTCCGAGCAGGATACGACGGAGGACAGTGAACCGCTTGAGCCCCGTCCATATCGTGGTTCGCGTCACGACGGCGATCGGCTGCCCGGATCACGGATGGCTGTCCGACGGTGCCGGGCGGTCGCGTACGGGCGGTGGCTGTGGCGATACGCGAGGTGACGCGAGGTGCGGGCGATACGCGTTGTTGTCATGACAGCGTACGGTGCGGCGGAGGTCCGGCGGGGGGTGTCGCGCGGACGGCCGCCAGCGGCCGCCCCGGGGCACTGTTACCCTGGTAGCCCGTGGAGCGGCGGGCACAAACCCCCCGAACCTCAGCGACGGCACCCCCGCGAAAGCGGGGCCGCTGCCGGACCGCACCCTCACGACGCGACCACGGGAGCCCCCTTTTGGCCATTGCCGCTAAGCCCATGACGACCAAGCACCTCTTCGTCACCGGGGGTGTCGCTTCCTCACTCGGCAAGGGCCTGACCGCCTCCAGCCTCGGTGCGCTGCTCAAAGCGCGGGGTCTGCGGGTCACCATGCAGAAGCTCGACCCGTATCTGAACGTCGACCCGGGCACGATGAACCCGTTCCAGCACGGTGAGGTGTTCGTCACGAACGACGGCGCCGAGACCGACCTGGACATCGGCCACTACGAGCGATTCCTCGACGTCGACCTCGACGGCTCCGCCAACGTCACCACTGGCCAGGTCTACTCCAGCGTGATCGCCAAGGAGCGGCGCGGTGAGTACCTGGGCGACACCGTGCAGGTCATTCCGCACATCACCAACGAGATCAAGCACCGCATCCGGCGCATGGCCACCGATGACGTGGACGTCGTCATCACCGAGGTCGGCGGGACCGTCGGCGACATCGAGTCGCTGCCCTTCCTGGAGGCCGTCCGCCAGGTCCGCCACGAGGTCGGCCGGGACAACGTCTTCGTGGTGCACATCTCCCTGCTGCCGTACATCGGCCCGTCCGGCGAGCTGAAGACCAAGCCCACCCAGCACTCGGTCGCCGCCCTGCGCAACATCGGTATCCAGCCGGACGCCATCGTGCTGCGCGCCGACCGCGAGGTCCCCACCTCCATCAAGCGCAAGATCTCGCTGATGTGCGACGTGGACGACGCCGCGGTGGTGGCCGCCATCGACGCCAAGTCGATCTACGACATCCCGAAGGTGCTGCACTCCGAGGGGCTGGACGCCTATGTCGTCCGCAAGCTGGACCTGCCCTTCCGCGATGTGGACTGGACCCAGTGGGACGACCTGCTGAAGCGGGTCCACCAGCCCGACCACGAGGTCACGGTCGCGCTCGTCGGCAAGTACATCGACCTGCCCGACGCCTATCTGTCCGTCACCGAGGCGCTGCGCGCGGGCGGGTTCGCCAACAACGCCCGAGTGAAGATCAAGTGGGTCACGTCCGACGACTGCAAGACGGCCGCCGGTGCCCGGCAGCAGCTGTCGGACTGCGACGCGGTCTGCATCCCCGGCGGCTTCGGCGACCGCGGCGTCATCGGCAAGGTCGGCGCGATCACCTACGCCCGCGAGAACAAGATCCCGCTGCTGGGTCTCTGTCTCGGCCTCCAGTGCATCGTCATCGAGGCCGCGCGGAACCTGGCGGGCATCGACGGCGCCAACTCCACCGAGTTCGAACCGGCCGCCACCGACCCGGTGATCTCCACCATGGCCGAGCAGCTGGACATCGTCGCGGGCGACGGCGACATGGGCGGCACGATGCGGCTGGGCATGTACCCGGCCAAGCTCGCCGAGGGCTCGATCGTCCGCGAGGTCTACGACGACCAGCCGTACGTCGAGGAGCGCCACCGCCACCGCTACGAGGTCAACAACTCCTACCGCGGTGAGCTGGAGAAGAAGGCCGGGCTCGTCTTCTCGGGCACCTCCCCCGACAACAAGCTGGTCGAGTACGTCGAGTTCCCGCGCGAGGTCCACCCCTACCTCGTCGGCACCCAGGCCCACCCCGAGCTGCGCTCCCGGCCGACCCGCCCGCACCCGCTCTTCGCGGGTCTGGTGAAGGCGGCAGTCGAGCGACAGACCGCTGGTCACGGGCGGCCCGCGGGCGCCTGACCGATACGGTTGGCCCCGGGGGCGCGGGCGTTTCGTGAACGGCCCGCCGCCCCCGGCCAACCGCACGCCGAAAGGACGCTGAGGCACAGCAATGGGCATCCAGGACACCCCCGAGGAGTGGCGGACCGTCGCCACCGCCACGCCGTTCACCGGCAACAAGACGAGCGTGCGCACCGACGAGGTCGTCATGCCCGACGGCACGACGGTCACCCGCGACTACCAGGTCCACCCCGGCTCCGTCGCCGTCCTGGCCCTCGACGACAGCGGCCGCGTCATCGTGCTGCGCCAGTACCGCCACCCGGTCCGCCACCGCCTCTGGGAGATCCCGGCCGGTCTCCTCGACATCCCCGGCGAGAACCCCCTGCACGCCGCGCAGCGCGAGCTGTACGAGGAGGCGCACGTCAAGGCCGAGGACTGGCGCGTGCTGACGGACGTCTACACCACGCCCGGCGGCTGCGACGAGGCCGTACGGGTCTTCCTCGCCCGGGAGATCTCCGCGGCGGACGGCGAGCGCTACGAGGTCTCCGAGGAGGAGGCCGACATGGAGCTGGCCCGCGTGCCGCTGGACGAGCTGGTGCGCGGTGTGCTGGCCGGTGACCTGCACAACAACTGCCTCGCGGTGGGCGTCCTGGCCCTCCACGCCGCGCTGGCGGGCGACGGCGTGGACACCCTCCGCCCAGCCGACGCCCCCTGGCCCGCCCGCCCGTTCGAGGCGTAGCCGCCGGGGCCGTCGCGGGGGCTCCGCCAGGTGGGCGGGTGCGCGGGCGCTGGGTGGTCGGTGCCGGGGCGGGGTCTCCGGGGCAGGGCCCTGGACCGTCTATTTACGGCGCCGCTGAGGTGAAGCGTGGGGTGAACGTCGGGCGATTGGCGCCACAAATACACGTGGTGTCCAGGACCCCACCCCTGCGACCCCGCCCCTCCCGCCGTCGGCGGCCACCGGTCGGTCGTCGGATCCCAGCGGGGTCCAGGGGCGGAGCCCATGGTTCGGGAAGGGGAGGGGTGGGGGACGGCCCGCCGCAGGCGTATCCATCCTCGGACCATCCGATGGGGTGATTTTCAGCCCGCGTCACCGGCCCGGAGTGCCCGGGACCTGACGCGGAGTGAACTACGCTCATACGAACCCTGACCGCAGCCGCGGCGGGCTCGTATGCGCAGGTGGACGGGAGTGGGGCCCGTGGCGGAGCAGGCGGTCGACACCGACGGGGAGCCCCTGGGTGAACCCGTGGACGGGGATGCGGACGGTGTGCCTCCGGCACGGGGCGCGGCCGACGGCGGGGTGTGGAGCGGCGCGACGCGCGCGGTGCTGTTCGCGGCCGCCGCCACCGTGGGCCGGGGGTTCGCGGGCCGCCGCCGGGAGCTGCTCGCGCTGCGGGCCGACATCGACCGCGCCGGGCTCGACACGATCGCGGGCCGCAAGGCCGCCCGCAGCCGGGTGCTGCTCATCGCGGGGCGCCCCGGCTGGGGCCGTACCGCACTGGCGGAGGAGCTGGCCCGGCGGCTGGCGGACGACTACCCCGGCGGGGTGCTCCAGGCCCGGCTGATGACGTCCGCGGGCGACCCCGTCCCCACCGAGCGCACCGCCCGCGACCTGCTGGTCAGGCTCGGTGTGACCGCCCCGCCCGGCGCGGACGAGGACGAGCTGGGCGAGATGCTCCGGGACGCGCTGACCGGCAAGCGCGTCCTGCTGCTGCTCGACGACGTGGCGGGCGCCGAGCAGGTGGACGCGCTGCTGCCGGACGAACCCGACTGCCTGGTGATCGCGGTCTCGCGGGGCCCGCTGACCGGCGTTCCGGACGTCCGCCCGTGCACCGTCGGCGGGCTGGACGTGAGCGCGGCGGTCGGGCTGCTGGCGCAGTACGCCGGGCCCACCCGGATCACCTGCGATCCGGTGGCCGCGCAGAGCCTGGTCGAGGAGTGCGCCGGGCAGCCCGCGGCGCTCGTGCTGGTCGGCGGCTGGCTCGCCGCCCGGCCCAAGGACTCGGTGTCCGACGTCATCGAGCGGCTGCGCGAACTGCCGCCGACCGACGGGGACGTGGACCGCGGCGCCCGCCCGCTGGCCCGCGCCTTCCGGCTGGCGTACGGCTCGCTGCCCCCGGCCGCCGCCCGGATGCTGCGGCTGCTGGCGCTCGCACCGGCCGGTTCGGCCGACGCGCACACCGCGTCCGCGCTGGCCGGATGCTCGGTGGCGGACGGCCGGGCGGCGCTGGAGGGCTTCGCCGGGTACGGGATGCTGCGGCCGCGCGAGGTGGGCCGGTACGAGCTGCCCGGCTGCCTCGACCCGCTGCTGCGCGAGCTGCTGGAGGCGACGGAGCGACCGGCGGAGGTGGAGCTGGCCCGGGCGCGGATGCTGGAGCGCACCGTACGGCAGCTGCACGCCTGCCGCCTGGCCGCCGAGCCGCCGGGCACCCCGGCCCGCGAGAAGCTGAAGGCGCTGCCGGGGTCGCTGCGGTTTCCGTCGGCGAAGGCGGCGGGGGAGTGGCTGGAGGGCCGGTTGCCCGCGCTGGTCGAGGCCGCCCGGATGGCCGTCGAGGTCGGTGAGGTCGACACCCTGGCCCGGCGGCTGGTGGCCGCGCTCACCCACGCGCTGACCGCGCACCGGGGCGCCGAGGGCGCGGCGCCCGAACTGTACGGGCTCCACCAGCTGGTGCTGGACGTGGCCCGGCGCCGCGATCTGCCGGTGGAGCGGGCGGCGGCGCTGCTGAACCTGGGCGATCTGGACGCGGGCGCCGGCCGGGTCGACAAGGCGCTCGCCCGCTACAAGGGCGCGCTGGAGGCGGCCCGCGCGGCGGGCGATCCGTACACGACCGGGCGGGCGCTGGAGTCCATCGGCGGGACGTACCAGGAGCTGGAGGACTGGAGCCGGGCCGCCGACTGGTACGGCCGGGCCCTGGAACTGCGGCTGAGCCGCCGTGACCTGGCCGCCGAGGCCCGGCTGTACGCCCGTCTCGGCACCGTCCGCGGCTACGCGGGCCGCTGGGGCGAGGCGCTGCGCGACTGGCGGGCCGCCGCGGCCGCCTGCCGCCGGGCCGGGGATCTGGAGGGGTACGCGCGGGCGCTGAGCGGCACGGCGAAGGCCCAGGAGAAGACGGGACGGTCGAAGGAGGCGCTGCGTACCTGGTCGGAGGCGGCCGCGGCGGCGCGGCGGGCGGACGAGTGGTCCAGGTCTCAGCGCGGTGAGGGCGCATGACGCCGGGGGGCCTCGAACCCCGGGACTGAGGGGAGATCGCGAGTCGACCTACGAAATCAGTGGTGGTCTCGCGAAAGATTGAAGCAATGCAAGGCTAGACAGCGAGACGTCCTTCATTACACTGGCTGTACCCGCGATCGCTGCGGTAGCTTTCGGCGTACGGACATATTCCGTTTTGCCGGTGTGTGGCCGGTTCCAGCTGGTCTCGGGCCAGTTGTGGCCGGTCAAGCCCTTAGTCCCCCCATATCAAGGACCGTGATCGACGTGAAGGTCGGTATCCCCCGCGAGGTCAAGAACAACGAGTTCCGTGTGGCCATCACCCCCGCCGGTGTGCACGAGCTGGTACGCAACGGCCACGAGGTCTTCGTGGAGCAGAGCGCCGGTCTGGGCTCCTCCATCACCGACGAGGAGTACGTCGCCGCCGGTGCCGCCATCCTCGCCACCGCCGACGAGGTCTGGGCCATCGCCGACCTGCTGCTGAAGGTCAAGGAGCCGATCGCGGAGGAGTATCACCGGCTGCGCAAGGACCAGACGCTCTTCACCTACCTCCACCTCGCCGCGTCCCGCGCCTGCACCGACGCGCTGCTGGAGTCCGGCACCACCGCCATCGCGTACGAGACCGTCGAGGCCCCGAACCGCACGCTGCCGCTGCTCGCCCCGATGTCCGAGGTCGCGGGCCGGATCGCGCCCCAGGTCGGCGCGTACCACCTGATGCGCTCGGCCGGTGGCCGCGGCGCGCTGCCCGGCGGCGTGCCCGGCGTGGCCGCCGCCCGCGCGGTCGTCATCGGCGGCGGCGTCTCCGGCTGGAACGCCGCGCAGATCGCCATCGGCATGGGCTTCCACGTGACCCTGCTCGACAAGGACATCAACAAGCTGCGCGAGGCCGACCGGATCTTCGGCAACCGCGTGCAGACGATCGCCTCCAACGCCTACGAGCTGGAGAAGGCGGTCCTCGAGGCCGACCTCGTCATCGGCGCGGTGCTCATCCCCGGCGCCAAGGCGCCCAAGCTCGTCACCAACGAGCTGGTGTCCCGCATGAAGCCGGGAAGTGTCCTTGTCGACATCGCGATCGACCAGGGCGGTTGCTTCGAGGACTCCCGTCCCACCACCCACGCCGAGCCGACCTTCGTGGTGCACAACTCGGTCTTCTACTGCGTCGCCAACATGCCGGGCGCGGTGCCCAGCACCTCCACCCACGCGCTCACCAACGCCACGCTCCCGTACATCGTCGAGCTGGCCAACCGCGGCTGGCGGGACGCGGTGCGCCGGGACGCCGCGCTGGCCAAGGGGCTCAACACCCATGAGGGCGAGGTCGTCTACGGGCCGGTCGCCGAGGCCCACGGACTGCCCTCCGTCGAACTGGCCTCGCTCATCGGCTGAGGCCGCGCAGCCGGTCAACTCCGGGCGACGGCAGGTCAACGCGAGCCGTCAACATCAGGTCAACACCGAGCATCCGGCCGGGTCTTGTCGAGGGGCAGGACCCGGCCGCGGGTGTGTCCGGTACGCCCCGGATCAGGGCCGACTCGGGCTTCGGCCAACTCGCCCTGAATGTAACTATCCAGACGCTTTGGGGGGTGGTGAAATCTCCGCAGCGCCGCCCATACGCCCTTGACATCGGGGTGTTCGATTGCCGACACATCGTGCCGTGTCCGGTGGATTGTGTTGCTGCGGACCGCCGACACGCCATAGAGTCGCCAACCGTCGGCATGGTGTCACGCTGACCTATCGAGAAATTTCCTGGTCACCAAGGAGGTAGGACGACTTGTGAATGAGTCGACATTTTCTCCCGGGGGTGGTCAACCAGGACCGGCTGCGCGGGGCCAGGGCCCCTCGGGGCTCGAGGCTGTCGGCTCCGTCGCTGTCCGTACCTTCGCAACCCACCAGAGCGTGACGAGCATGACGACAGCCCACCAGAGCCACAGCATGGACGGCCATCACGTGAACGCCATGGCCGGCGACAAGGGGGGCAACGAACCCGCCCGCTTCGCCGACTACGACGACCTGCCCGACGGGCACTTCTACGACCCGGACGCCGAGTACGAGCCCGATCCCGAATACGCGGCCACCCTCGCCCCCGACGCGGCCCGCCAGCGGCGCGAGCGCATCGGCCCCACCGGTCGGCCGCTGCCGTACTTCCCGATCCCGGGACCGCTGACCGACCACGGCCCCGCGAAGATCATCGCGATGTGCAACCAAAAGGGCGGCGTCGGCAAGACCACCTCGACCATCAACCTGGGCGCGGCCCTCGCCGAATACGGACGCCGGGTCCTGCTCGTCGACTTCGACCCGCAGGGCGCGCTGTCGGTCGGCCTCGGGGTCAACCCCATGGAGCTGGACCTCACCGTCTACAACCTGCTCATGGAGCGGGGCATGTCGGCCGACGAGGTGTTGCTGAAGACGGCCGTGCCCAATATGGACCTGCTGCCCAGCAATATCGACTTGTCGGCCGCCGAGGTGCAGCTCGTCAGCGAGGTGGCCCGCGAGTCCACCCTCCAGCGGGCGCTCAAGCCGCTGATGGCGGACTACGACTACATCGTCATCGACTGCCAGCCGTCGCTCGGCCTGCTCACCGTCAACGCGCTCACCGCGGCGCACAAGGTGATCGTGCCGCTGGAGTGCGAGTTCTTCGCGCTGCGCGGTGTGGCGTTGCTCACGGAGACCATCGAGAAGGTCCAGGAGCGGCTCAACCCCGACCTGGAGCTCGACGGCATTCTCGCCACCATGTACGACTCGCGCACCGTGCACAGCCGTGAGGTCCTCGCCCGTGTGGTCGAGGCGTTCGACAATCACGTCTACCACACGGTGATCGGCCGTACGGTCCGCTTCCCGGAGACCACGGTCGCCGGTGAGCCGATCACCACGTACGCGTCCAACTCCGTCGGTGCCGCCGCCTATCGCCAGCTCGCCAGGGAGGTGCTCGCCCGGTGTCACGCCGAGTGAGTCTGCCGGGAGCCGACGAACTGTTCCGCACCACGGGAGGGATGGGGCTCCAGTCCTCCTCGCCCGCGGCCGGCCGCCGCCAGGCGAACGGCGAGGCCCCCCGGGTGCCCGCCCCCGCCTCCGAGCCCGACCCGGGCGGCGGCGAGGCGGCACCGGGCGGCGCACCGGCCGAGGGCGGCGAGCAGTCCGGCGCGGCCGAGCACACGGGCCGTGAGACGACTCCCCAGGACGCGGGCGGCGGACGCCCCGCCGCGGCGACCGCGGCCGGGCCCGGGGCCGGTGAGCGGTCCGCCAAGGGCCGCCAGGCGTCCGACGGCACGGCCCCGCCCGCCCAGGGCGGCCCCGCCCGCCGCCGCTCCCGCGCGGCCAACCGGCGCCCCAGCGGGCGCGAGCGCCACGACGAGAAGATCACGGTCTATGTCTCCGCCGAGGAGCTGATGGACCTCGAACACGCGCGGCTGGTGCTGCGGGGCGAACACGGACTCGCGGTCGACCGCGGCCGGATCGTCCGCGAGGCCGTCGCGGTCGTCCTCGCCGATCTGGAGTCGCGCGGCGACGCGAGCATTCTGGTGCGCCGCCTGCGCGGCCGCTGACCGGGCCGGGCGATAGCCTGCCCCGATCGCGGGCTGACCGCCCGGCCCTGAGCACCCTGGACCGCGATGCCGACACACGACCCGCACGACCCGCCGTCCCGCCGCCGCCCCCTGGGCCGAGGCCCCGGCGCGCCCCCGCCCGCCGCGCGGCCCGCACCCGAGGCCGCCCCAGCGGCGGCCGAGGAGGCTCGGGACGCGGTCGCGGCGGCCCCGGCCGCGCCGAGCGGCCCCGAGGAGCCCGCCGAGCCCGCGCATGAGCGGGCTGAGGGCCGGGACGACGGCGACGCCGACGTACGGCCCCCGTCCGCCGCACAGGACCACGGAGGCCCCGCGGGACCCCCGCCCGAGGACGGCGAGCGCGCCGAGGACGGGGAAGCGGCCGCGGACGGCAGCGGCGTCTTCACCGTCCGGCTCGACAACTTCGAGGGGCCCTTCGACCTGCTCCTCCAGCTGATCTCCAAGCACAAGATGGACGTCACCGAGGTCGCCCTCTCCAAGGTCACCGACGAGTTCATGGCGCACATCCGGGCTATGGGGCCGGACTGGGACCTCGACCAGACCACCGAGTTCCTCGTGGTCGCGGCGACCCTGCTCGACCTCAAGGCGGCCCGGCTGCTGCCCGCCGCCGAGGTGGAGGACGAGGCGGATCTGGCGCTGCTGGAGGCCCGGGACCTGCTGTTCGCGCGGCTGCTCCAGTACCGCGCGTACAAGCGGATCGCGGACATCTTCAACGACCGGCTGATCGAGGAGGCCCGCCGCTACCCCCGTACCGTGGGGCTGGAGCCGCACCACGCCGATCTGCTGCCCGACGTCGTCATCCGCGTCGGCCCGGAGGGGTTCGCACAGCTGGCCGTCAAGGCGATGCAGGCCAAGCCCAAGCCGCAGGTGTACGTCGACCACATCCACGCCCCGCTGGTGAGCGTCCGGCAGCAGGCGGAGGTGGTCGTGGGGCGGCTGCGGGAGCTGGGGGAGGCCAGCTTCGCCACGCTCACCGCGGACGCCCCGGATGTGCTCACCGTCGTGGCCCGCTTTCTGGCGCTGCTGGAGCTGTACCGGGAGCGCGCGGTCCTGCTCGACCAGCCGGAGGCGCTGGGGGCGCTCATGGTGCGCTGGTCGGGCGCGGAGGACGGGCAGCGGCCGCTGGTCACCGACGAGTTCGACCAGGAGTCCCGGCCCAAGGACGAGAAAGCACAGGCACAGGAGGTACGGACGTGAGCGAGCCGACAACCGCGGCCGAGCCGGAGCTCTCGGAGGTCGCGGCGCTCGACCTCAGGCCCGCGCTGGAGGCCGTCCTCATGGTCGTCGACGAACCCGCCACCGAGGAGCACCTCGCCAAGGTGCTGGACCGCCCGCGCCGCGTGGTCGCGGGGGCGCTGCGGGAGCTGGCGGACGAGTACACGGCGCAGGGCCGCGGCTTCGAGCTGCGGCTGGTCGCGGGCGGCTGGCGGTACTACACCCGGCCCGCGTACGCCGCAGCCGTCGAGGGCTTCGTCCTGGACGGCCAGCACGCCCGTCTCACCCAGGCCGCTTTGGAAACCCTCGCGGTGGTCGCGTACCGTCAGCCGGTCAGCCGTTCCCGCGTCTCCGCCGTCCGCGGCGTGAACTGCGATGGCGTGATGCGCACCCTCCTGCAGCGCGGACTGGTGGAGGAGGCGGGCACGGAACCCGAAACAGGTGCGATCCTGTACAGGACGACGAACTACTTCCTGGAGCGGATGGGCCTGCGCGGCCTGGACGAGCTTCCGGAGCTGGCACCCTTCCTCCCCGAGGTGGACGCGGTCGAGGGCGAGTCCCAGGAGGGCGTGCCGTCGTTCGACCCGGACGCACCGGACACAGACGTAACACCCGTAGACGCAGACGACAGCAGCCACTCTCAGACGGAAACTTGATGCGAAGCAGCGGCAGGAACAGCAGGGGCAGCGGTAGCGGCGGCAGCAGCGGCGGCAAGGGCGGCAGCGGCGGCAAGAACTACCGGGGGGCCGGGAACGGGCGCGACGACAAGCCGAAGCGCACCGGTCGCCCCCGCCCCGAGGAGCGCCGTTACGACGCGGGCGCCCCGAAGCAGAGCGGCGGCGGCCCCCGGGGCGGTGCCACGGGCAGCGGCGCCCCCAAGGGCGTCGGCGGCCGCGGCCGGAAGCCCAACGCCCCGGCCCGCCCGCGCGAGTACGAGGCGCAGATAGAGGAGCGGAACCGGGCCCGCCACAACAAGCCGCAGACCAAGCTGCCCAAGACCTTCGGCGAGCAGGACGGCGAGCGGCTGCAGAAGGTCCTGGCCCGCGCGGGCATGGGCTCGCGCCGGTCCTGCGAGGACCTGATCGACCAGGCCCGCGTCGAGGTCAACGGCAAGATCGTCACGGAGCAGGGGCTGCGCGTCGACCCGGAGAAGGACGAGATCAAGGTCGACGGGCTGACCGTCGCGACCCAGTCGTACCTGTTCTTCGCGCTGAACAAGCCCGCCGGTGTGGTCTCCACCATGGAGGACCCGGACGGCCGCCAGTGCCTGGGCGACTACGTCACCAACCGCGAGACCCGGCTCTTCCACGTCGGCCGCCTCGACACCGAGACCGAGGGCATCATCCTGCTCACCAACCACGGCGAGCTGGCCCACCGCCTCACCCACCCCCGCTACGGCGTCAAGAAGCACTACCTCGCCGCCATCCAGGGCCCGCTGCCGCGCGACCTCGGCAAGCAGCTCAAGAACGGCATCGAGCTGGAGGACGGCTACGCCCGCGCGGACCACTTCAGGGTGGTCCAGAACACCGGCAAGAACTACCTCGTCGAGGTCAGCCTGCACGAGGGCCGCAAGCACATCGTCCGCCGCATGCTCGCCGAGGCCGGTTTCCCGGTCGAGAAGCTGGTCCGCACCGCCTTCGGCCCCATCGCCCTCGGCGACCAGAAGTCCGGCTGGCTCCGCCGCCTCACCAACACCGAGGTCGGCATGCTGATGCGCGAGGTCGACCTCTGACCGCGCCCGCCAAGCGCCCGGCGACCGGCTCCCTGCTCGGACTGGCGCTCGGCGACGCCCTCGGCTTCCCGACCGAGTTCCACGACGTGCCGTCGATCCTCGCCACGCACGGGCCGTGGCGGCGGATGGAGCTGCCGGGGCACCCCGGCACCGCGTACGTCACCGACGACACCCAGATGACCCTGGCGCTCGGCCGCGGACTGCGCACGGCGATGGAGCGCGGCCCGCTCGCACCGCTGCGCTTCGCCCGGCCGGTGCGGGAGGAGTTCGTGGAGTGGTGGCGCTCCCCGGACAACAACCGGGCGCCCGGTGCCACCTGTCTGCGGGCCTGCCAGCTGCTCAGCCAGGAGGAGCGTCCCTGGGCGGAGGCGAGCCAGCTCGGTTCCAAGGGCTGCGGCGCCAATATGCGCGTCGCGCCCCTCGGGCTGGTGCCCGGCCTGACCGGCGACCAGCGGGCGGGGGCCGCACAGCTCCAGTCCGCGCTGACGCACGGGCATCCGACCGCGCTCGCCGCGAGCGAGCTGACGGCGCACGCGGTGTACGTGCTGGCGCGGGGCGCCCGCCCGGCCGAGCTGCCCGGGCTATTGCGCGCGCACGCCGAGGAGAACCGCACCCGCTACCGCGAGGACTGGCTCGGCGACCTCTGGCGGCACTCCCACGACCCCTCGCCCACGACGTTCATGGCGCGTGGCTGGGACGAGTGCCTGGGCGTCCTCGACCGGCTGGACGACGCCCTGCGCGCCCCCGACCCGGAGGCCGATCCGTGCCTGGCCACCGGCGCGGGCTGGATCGCGGAGGAGGCGCTGGCCACCGGGCTGCTGTGCTTCCTGCTCCTCCCCGAGGAGCCGGTGCTCGCCGTGCGCAGGGCCGCCTGCTCCTCCGGCGACTCGGACTCGATCGCCTGCCTCGCCGGCGCCTTCGCCGGCGCGTATCTCGGCGCCGGTGCCTGGCCCGGCGAGTGGACCGGGCGGATCGAGTACCGGGACGAGCTGCTGGCGCTGGGCTCCCTGTGGGACGCGTGAGCGCGTGATGGGCCGGGCTGGTTAGGCTGATCGGGGACAACTGAGGACGCGTACGACACGTGGACACGCGTGAGACGCGGCACAGGCACAGCAGCGCGCAGGGAGCACAGACGTGGCGGTACGAGCGGTCCGCGGGGCGGTACAGCTGGAGCGGGACGAAGCGGGGCACATGCGGGAGCAGGTCTCCGAGCTGCTGACCGCGATCCTGGAGCGCAACAGCCTGGTGCCGGACGACCTGATCAGCGTCTGGTTCACCGCCACGCCCGATCTGCACAGCGACTTCCCCGCGGTGGCCGCGCGCAAGCTCGGGATCAGCGACGTGCCGCTGATCTGCGCGCAGGAGCTGGACATCGCCGGTGCCATGCCGCGGGTCGTCCGGATACTCGCGCATGTCGAGACCGACCTCGCCAAGACCGACGTCGCCCATGTGTACCTCGGCGCCGCGGCGGCCCTCCGCAAGGACATCGCCCAGTGAGAACAGCCCTCGTCATCGGTACCGGACTGATCGGTACCTCCGCCGCGCTCACCCTCGCGGGCCGTGGGATCCACGTCCACCTCGCCGACCACGACGCGGACGCGGCCCGGACCGCGGCGGCGCTCGGGGCCGGGACCCAGGACGAGCCGGACGGGCCCGTGGACCTGGCGATCGTCGCCGTACCGCCCGCCTACGTGGCCCGGACGGTGGCCGATGTGCTGCGCCGGGGCGTGGCCCGGGCCTGTCTGGACGTGGCCAGCGTCAAGGGCGGGCCGCGCCGTGAGCTGGAGGAGCTGGGCTGCGACCTGACCCGGTACATCGGTACGCATCCGATGGCCGGGCGGGAGCGCTCCGGGCCGCTGGCGGCCACCGCGGATCTGTTCGAGGGGCGGCCGTGGGTGCTCACACCCGGCGCCGACACCGACACCGAGGTGCTCAATCTCGCACTGGAACTGGTCGCGCTCTGCCGCGCCGTCCCCGTGGTGATGGACGCCGACGCGCACGACCGGGCCGTGGCGCTCGTCTCGCACACCCCGCATCTGCTCTCCAGCATGGTCGCGGCGCGGCTGCGGGACGCGGACGAGACCGCGGTACGCCTCTGTGGCCAGGGCATCCGCGATGTGACCCGGATCGCGGCCTCCGACCCCGGGATGTGGATCGACATCCTGTCGGCCAACCCCGGCCCGGTCGCCGATGTGCTCGCCGCGGTCGCCTCCGACCTGGACGAGACGGTACGGGCGCTGCGCGCGCTGCAGTCGGCCGACGAGGCCAAGCGCGGCGGGGGAGCAGCCGGTATCGAGGACGTGCTGCGCCGCGGCAACGCCGGGCGTGAGCGGGTGCCGGGCAAGCACGGCGCCGCCTCGGCCGTCTATGAGACCGTGACGGTTCTCATCGGTGACCAGCCGGGCGAGCTGGCCCGGATCTTCGCCGACGCGGGCCGGGCGGGCGTCAACATCGAGGACGTACGGATCGAGCACGCCACCGGCCAGCAGGCGGGCCTGATCCAGCTGATGGTCGAGCCCGCCGCCGCACCCGGCCTGACCAAGGCCCTCCGCGAGCGTGGCTGGTCCATCAGGCAGTGACCTCCGGCGGTGACCGGGAGCCCCGGATGAGCCAGTAACCTTGTCCGGGGCTCTCACCAAGCTCCGTTCAACCCAGCCCCGTGCATACGAAAGGTGTCTGTCACCGTGGAAACCGCCGCCCGGACGGCCCCGGCAGCAGTGATTGTCGCGATCGACGGCCCCGCAGGCACGGGCAAGTCCAGTACTTCCAAGGCGGTCGCGGCCAAGCTCGGCCTCGGCTACCTCGACACCGGCGCCCAGTACCGGGCGATCACCTGGTGGATGGTGCACAACGGCATCGACGTCGAGGACGCCGTCGCCGTGGCCGACGCGGCCCGCAAGCCGGTCATCGTCTCCGGCACCGACCCGTCCGCCCCGACCATCACCGTCGACGGCACCGACGTCTCCGGGCCGATCCGCACCCAGGAGGTCACCTCCCGGGTCAGCGCGGTCAGCGCGGTCCCCGAGGTGCGCCAGGTGATCACCGAGCTGCAGCGGACGATCGCCACCGAGGCGCCGCGCGGCATGGTCGTCGAGGGCCGGGACATCGGCACCACCGTGCTCCCGGACGCCGACCTGAAGGTCTTCCTCACCGCCTCCGCCGAGGCGCGGGCCGCCCGCCGCAGCGGGGAGCTGAAGGGCAAGGAGGCCGTCGACCTGGCCGCCACCCAGGCGGCGCTCGCCAAGCGGGACGCCGCCGACTCGGGCCGCAAGGCGTCGCCGCTGGCGAAGGCCGACGACGCGGTCGAGGTGGACACCACCGACCTCACCCTCGACCAGGTCATCGAGTGCGTGGTCACGCTGGTCGAGGAGAAGCGGGCCGCCGCATGACCGCCACCGAGGGCCCGGCGCTGCCGAGCGCGGCCGGCGCCGTGGTGGGGCGCCGGATCGGCATCGGCCTGATGTACGGGCTGTGGCGGCCGCGGGTGCTGGGCGCGTGGCGGATCCCGTCCGCCGGGCCCGTCATCCTGGCCGGGAACCACTCCCACAACGTCGACGGCCCGATGATCATCGGCACCGCGCCCCGTCCGGTGCACTTCCTGGTCAAGAAGGAGGCGTTCGTCGGTCCTCTGGACCCGTTCATGCGCTCCGTCGGCCAGCTGAAGGTGGACCGGGAGAGCGCCGACCGCACCGCGGTCACCCACGCGCTGGGCCTGCTGGAGCGCGGCTCGGTGCTGGGGATCTTCCCCGAGGGCAGCCGCGGCGAGGGCGACTTCGCGTCGCTGCGCTCGGGGCTCGCGTACTTCGCGGTACGGTCCGGCGCCCCGATCGTGCCGGTGGCCGTGCTCGGCACCGGCGAGCAGCGGCGCGCCGACGGGCGGGCCCGGGCGCTGCCGAGGCTGCGCAGCCGGGTCGACGTGGTCTTCGGCGACCCGTTCCAGGCGGGGGACGGCAGCGGGCGGCGGACCCGGGCGGCGCTGGACGAGGCGACCGTGCTCATCCAGAAGCGACTGGGCGAGCACCTGGGGAGCGCCAGGCGGCTCACGGGCCGCCGTAACGAGACATAGACCCGCGCGCTCAACGGGGCGCGCGGCACTGAGGGACGACGAGGACATCACTTCATGAACGACCAGATCCACAGCGGCGGCGACGAGCACGGAGAGCTGGGCGACGCCGAGTACGCGGAGTTCATGGAGCTCGCCGCGCAGGAGGGCTTCGACCTGGAACAGGTCGAGGGCGATCTCGCCGCGGCGGGGCACGGACCGCTGCCGGTGCTCGCCATCGTCGGCCGCCCGAATGTCGGCAAGTCGACCCTGGTGAACCGGGTCATCGGCCGCCGTGAGGCGGTCGTCGAGGACAAGCCGGGCGTCACCCGCGACCGGGTCACCTACGAGGCCGAGTGGTCGGGACGCCGCTTCAAGGTGGTCGACACCGGCGGCTGGGAACAGGACGTGCTCGGCATCGACGCGTCCGTGGCCGCCCAGGCCGAGTACGCGATCGAGGCCGCCGACGCGGTCGTCTTCGTGGTGGACGCCACGGTCGGCTCGACCGACACCGACGAGGCCGTGGTCAAGCTGCTGCGCCGGGCCGGGAAGCCGGTCGTGCTGTGCGCCAACAAGGTCGACGGCCCGAGCGGCGAGGCGGACGCGGCGATGCTGTGGTCCCTCGGCCTCGGCGAGCCGCACCCGGTCTCCGCCCTGCACGGCCGCGGCACCGGCGACATGCTCGACGCGGTGCTGGAGGCGCTGCCCGAGGCCCCGGCCCAGACCTTCGGGGCCACGGTCGGCGGCCCGCGCCGCATCGCGCTGATCGGCCGCCCGAACGTCGGCAAGTCCTCGCTGCTCAACAAGGTCGCGGGCGAGGAGCGCGTGGTCGTCAACGAGGTCGCGGGCACCACCCGCGACCCGGTCGACGAGCTGATCGAACTCGGCGGGATCACCTGGAAGTTCGTGGACACCGCCGGTATCCGCCGCCGCGTCCACCTCCAGGAGGGCGCCGACTACTACGCCTCGCTGCGCACCGCGGCCGCCGTGGAGAAGGCCGAGGTCGCGGTCATCCTCATCGACACCAGCGAGCCCATCAGCGTCCAGGACCAGCGGATCATCACGATGGCCGTGGAGGCCGGGCGCGCGATGGTCATCGCGTACAACAAGTGGGACACCCTCGACGAGGAGCGCCGCTACTACCTGGAGCGCGAGATCGACACGGAGCTGGGGCAGATCCAGTGGGCGCCACGGGTCAACGTCTCGGCCCGTACCGGCCGCCACATGGAGAAGCTCGTCCCGGCGATCGAGACCGCGCTGGCGGGCTGGGAGACCCGGGTGCCGACCGGGCGGCTGAACTCGTTCCTCGGCGAGATCGTCGCCTCCCACCCGCACCCGATCCGCGGCGGCAAGCAGCCCCGCATCCTGTTCGGCACCCAGGCCGGAACCCGGCCGCCGCGGTTCGTCCTCTTCGCCTCGGGCTTCCTGGAGGCGGGCTACCGCCGCTTCATCGAGCGGCGGCTGCGCGAGGAGTTCGGCTTCGAGGGCACCCCGATCCAGATCTCGGTGCGGGTGCGCGAGAAGCGCGGCCGTAAGAGGTAGCAACCCCTGACGGCCGCGCGGGGCGCCACCCGACGGGTGGCGCTCAGTAGCGCCCGTCGCGCTGGCCGGGCGGCAGGGCGGGCAGGTACGCGCGGTAGTACAGCCCGCCGGTGTCCCAGGCCCCGCCGTGGCCGCCGCTGGTCAGGCCGCGGGGCTGGCCGATGGCGCTGAACGCGACGAACCCCAGATCCTCCTCGTCTGACCGGTCGCCGGGCAGCGCCCGGAACAGCCGCCGGTACTCCGCGTACAGCGCGTCGTAGATCGGCGTCGCGGAGTGCCGCCACGGGTCGGGCGACGCCTCCAGCGCCGGGCGCATGGCCGGGATGTGGGCGTAAGAGGGGGAGCGGTAGGGGAGGTCGTATCCGTGCACGTATGTGCCAACGACCAGGCCGCCCTTGGGATGCGGCATAGGCGGCGAATGGGCCGCATGGGTCAGGCAGCGGCAGCCCGGGACGGGGTGGGCCATTCGGATCAGGTGCCCGCGAGCGGCATCGAGGCGCCGACCAGCGCGCCGCGCGCCGCGGCCCGGTCCAGGGCGGCGCGCAGCTGGTCCTCCCGCGGCTGGGTGCCGATCGTGCCCGCCGCCGCCGCGTACACCAGCACCTGCTGGGAGCGGCCCACCGCGCTGCGCCAGCCCTCGCTGAGCGGCATCGGGCTGTGCGCCTGCCACCAGGCCACCGGGGAGCCGCCGTTCGCCGTCGGCATCAGCACGGCGTGCAGCTGTCCCATGGCGAGCAGCACCGACCAGCCGGGGATGGCCACCGGCGGGCGGCCGAGGTCGACCACCGGCAGGAAGCCCTGCTCGGTGAGGAGCTGCAGGAAGTCGTCGCCGTGCCCGGTCGCGCCGGGCCGGGTGATCGGCCCGGTCGGCTCGACGACCAGCGCCGGGCGCTGCTCCCCGCCCACCAGCACCACCCCGCTGGTGACGCCGAGCACCGCCTGCTGGGGCGGCGGCGGGGCGGCGTAGGGGTAGGCGGCGGGCGCGGGCTGCGCGGGGGGCGGCTCGGCCGCGTACGGCGCGGACTCCTCGGCGGTGATGGAGCGGACCGCACCGGCCAGCTGCTCCTCGGAGACCGGGACGACCTGGGAGGGGACGCAGGTGGCGTGCGCGAACGCGAGCACGGCGGTCTCCTGCCCCACGAACAGCACCGTGCTGGTGCGCTCCTGGTCGGAGTTGCCGGGGGTGCGGCAGGACGTGCAGTCGTAGGCGCCCGGGGCGTTGTCACCGGCGAGCAGCCGGTCGGCTTCTTCGTCGCCGATCTCGGCACGTACGTCATCGCTGACGTCGAGCATGCGCGGCACGGGTGGCTCCTCGGTCTCGGTCCGTGGCCGGGCGGTCCCCGGCTCATACGTAGACAACGGCCATCCACGGCGGGGGTCACGCGCGCTCCGTCCGCCACCCGTCTGATGCGGAAGTTCCCCGGGAAGTTCCCTGAATTGGCTACCGATTTCCTATCTGTTGGGGAACAAGACGGTGATGGAACCCAACCCGACAGCCACTTTCGGTGTCTTACCTCGTGGTAGGCGGACGAGTTACCGCGTCCGCGGGGAAACGGTGGGATACGGGACGGAATGCATATATCATTCCTGATTCACAACGCGTACGGGATCGGCGGGACGATCCGGACCACGTACAACCTCGCCCGCACCCTGGGCGAGCAGCACGACGTGGAGATCGTTTCGGTGTTCCGCCACCGGGATCAGCCGATCTTCGACCCGGGCCCGAACGTGCGGGTCAGCCATCTCGTCGACATCCGCAGGAACAGCCCCGGTTACGAGGGTGACGACCCCGCGTACACGCGGCCCGCGAAGCTCTTCCCGGTCACCGAGGGCCGGTACCAGCAGTACAGCGAGCTCACCGACCGCCGGATCGGCGAGCATCTGCGCGGACTTCAGGCCGATGTGGTGGTCGGCACCCGCCCGGGGCTCAATGTGCACATCGCCCGGGAGGCGCGCCGCGGCCCGGTCCGGATCGGCCAGGAGCATCTGACGCTCAGCACCCACTCCAAGGGGCTGACGCGGACCCTGCGCGGCTTCTACCCCCGGCTGGACGCGGTGACCACCGTGACCGAGGCCGACGCCAAGGACTACCGCGGCCAGATGCGGCTGCCGGGCGTACGGATCGAGTCCGTGCCCAACAGCGTCCCCGCGCCCGGTCTGGAGCCCGCCGACGGCACCGGCAAATGGGTCGTCGCGGCCGGGCGGCTCGCCCCGGTGAAACGGTACGACCTGCTGATACGGGCGTTCGCCAAGGTCAGCGCGGCCCGCCCGGACTGGCGGCTGCGGATCTACGGCGGCGGCGAACAGCGCGCCAAGCTGCGCGCCCTCATCGACAAGCTCGGCCTCTACAACCACGTCTTCCTCATGGGCCCCGCCAACCCGCTGGACCCCGAGTGGGCCAAGGGCTCGATAGCGGCCGTCACCTCCAGCCTGGAGTCGTTCGGCATGACGATCGTGGAGGCGATGCGCTGCGGCCTCCCCGTGGTCGCCACCGACTGCCCGCACGGCCCGGCCGAGATCATCGACAACGGCGTGGACGGCCGTCTCGTCCCCTCCGGCGACGCCGACGCGATCGCCGGGGCGCTGCTGGACCTCATCAACGACGACGAACTGCGGCAGCAGATGGGCCAGGCGGCGCTGAAGGACTCCGCCCGCTTCGATCCGTCCCGGGTGGCCGGCCGCTACGAGGCCCTCTTCGCCGACCTGGCGACGCGCGGCGGGCTGCGCGGCTCGCTGCACCGGGCCCGCGGCTCACTGGTCGGCGGGGCGATGGCGACGACCGAGGCGATGAGAAGGGTGCGAGTGGCATGAGTGCACAGGGGAGCGCGATGGCGAGACCGGCCGAGCGCGTCGAGCCCATCGAGGGGGACAGCATGAGGGAAGCCACCGAGGCCGCCGCGACGCGCGCCGACTGCGTCGCGGACTCCGCCGGTGGACTCACCTTCCACATCTCCGACTGGGCCCGCCCGGAGCCGGGGAGCTACGACAACTGGAACGGGGCGCTGGTCCTGATGCTGCGCGGCGCCGGGCCCGCCGACGACGGCGAGGTCCGGCTGCCGCTGGGCCCCACCGCCGACGGCCGCCTGCAGGCCGCGCTGCCCGGCACCGTCACCCTGCCCGAGGGCCGCTGGGACGTGTTCGTGGCGTACGGGGAGCAGGAGCCGCAGCGGCTCGTCCCCGGTCTGCACGATCTGCGCTCGCTGGTCGACCGCAGGCCCGGCCCCAGCACCTCGCCGCTGTCCGTCCGGATCCCGTACGCCACCAAGCACGGCAACCTCAGCCTGCGCACCTGGCGCCGGGTGCCGCACGCCGAGGCCGGGGAGATCCGGCTGGAGGACGGCGCGATGGCGGTCAGCGGGAAGCTGTACCGGGTGGAGCACCCGGCCGCCTGGCTGGACGGCGCGGTGGCCGAGGCCCGGTTCCGCCGGAACCGGGACCTGGTGTGCACGGCGCCGGTGACGGCGGACGGCGCCGCGTTCTCCTTCACCCTCGACTCCGCGCGGCTCGCGGAGCGCTGGGACGGCGGCGCGGACCTGTGGGACCTGTGGCTGCGTCCGGCGGACGAAGCGACGGCCCCGGTCCGGCTGGCCCGGATTCTGGACGACGTCGCGGACAAGAAGGAGATCTTCACCTACCCGGCGCGGGCGGTCGACGCCCCGCACGGCACCGCCGCGGTCCGCCCGTACTACACCGTCGACAACAACCTGTCGGTGCGGGTCTCCGATCCGGACTGACCCGTCCTGCCCTTGAGGACCTTGAGGACCTTGAGGACCTTGAGGACACACCCCGTCCTCAAGGGCTGGCAGACTCGGCCCCATGTTGGAGACCTCGGCCCGGCTGCTCCGTCTGCTCTCCCTGCTCCAGGCCCACCGCGAATGGTCCGGCGCCGACCTCGCCGACCGGCTCGACGTCACCCCGCGCACGGTGCGCCGCGACATCGACCGGCTGCGCGAGCTGGGCTACCCCGTGCACTCCGCCCCCGGCACGGCGGGCGGCTACCGGCTCGGCGCGGGCGCCCAGCTGCCGCCGCTGCTGCTGGACGACGAGGAGGCGGTGGCGGTCGCGGTCGGGCTGCGCCAGGCCGCGGGCGGCGTCGAGGGCATCGAGGAGACGTCCGTACGCGCCCTCGCCAAGCTGGAACAGGTGCTGCCGGACCGGCTGCGCCGCCGGGTGAGCGCGCTGAGTTCGTTCACCGTGCCGATGCCCGGCGTGGCCCGGGGCCCCGTGGTGGACCCGGCCGTCCTGACCGAGCTGGCGGGCGCCTGCCGGGACGCCCAGCGGCTGCGCTTCACCTACCGCGACCACGGCGGTACGGTCACCCGCCGCACCGCGGAACCGCACCGCCTGGTCGCCGCGCAGCGCCGGTGGTACCTGGTCGCCTGGGACGTGGACCGGGACGACTGGCGTACGTACCGGGCCGACCGCATCACCCCCACCCCGCCGCACGGCCCCCGCTTCACCCCGCGGCCCCCGCCCGCCGACGATCTCGCGGCGTACGTCTCCCGGGGCGTGTCCCACGCCGTCTACCGGGAGCAGGCCACCGTCCTGCTGCGGGTGTCAGCCGAGCGGGCGGCGGAGCGCATCTCGCCCCTGGTGGGCGTGATCGAGCCGGTCGACGAGCACAGCTGTCTGTTGCACACCGGTGCCCACGCCCTCGACGCGCTGGTGGTCCACATCGTGCTGGCCGGGTTCGACTTCGAGGTGCGCGAACCGGCCGAACTCACCGAGCACCTCCGCGCGATCAGGGACCGCCTGGACCGCGCTCTGGGCTGATCGGCCCCCGGCCGCCCTTCAGCTGCCGGTCCCGCTCCTGCTCGATCTGGGCCACCTCGGGATGGTGCAGATCGAACGCGGGCGACTCGGTGCGCACCCGTGGCAGCGTCAGAAAGTTGTGCCGGGGCGGCGGGCAGGACGTCGCCCACTCCAGCGAGCGGCCGAACCCCCAGGGATCGTCCGCCTCGACCCGCGTGCCGTACCGGGCCGTCCGCCACACGTTGTACAGGAACGGCAGCGTCGAGATGCCCAGCAGAAAGGCGCCGATCGTGGAGACCGTGTTGAGCGCCGTGAAGCCGTCCGCCGCCAGATAGTCGGCGTAGCGGCGCGGCATTCCCTCCGCCCCCAGCCAGTGCTGCACCAGGAACGTGGTGTGGAAGCCGGTGAACAGCGTCCAGAAGTGGATCCGGGCCAGCCGCTCGTCCAGCATCTTCCCGGTGAATTTGGGCCACCAGAAATAGAAGCCGGCGAACATCGCGAACACCACGGTCCCGAAGACCACATAGTGGAAGTGTCCGACGACGAAATAGCTGTCCGTGACGTGGAAGTCCAGCGGGGGCGAGGCCAGGATGACGCCGGTCAGCCCGCCGAAGAGGAAGCTCACCATGAAGCCGACCGCCCACAGCATGGGCGCCTCGAACGACAGCGAACCGCCGCGCATGGTGCCGATCCAGTTGAAGAACTTCACCCCCGTGGGCACCGCGATCAGAAAGGACAGCAGGGAGAAGAAGGGCAGCAGCACCGCCCCGGTGGCGAACATGTGGTGCGCCCAGACCACCATCGACAGGGCGGTGATGGCCATCGTCGCGCCGACCAGCGTCAGATAGCCGAAGACCGGCTTGCGCGAGAAGACCGGGATGATCTCGGTGATGATGCCGAAGAACGGCAGCGCGATGATGTAGACCTCGGGATGGCCGAAGAACCAGAACAGGTGCTGCCACAGCAGCGCCCCGCCGTTGGCCGCGTCGAAGACCACCGCCCCGTACCGCCGGTCCGCCTCCAGCACCAGCAGCGCCGCCGCCAGCACCGGGAACGCCATCAGGATGAGGATCGAGGTGAAGAGGGTGTTCCAGGTGAAGATCGGCATCCGGAACATCGTCATCCCCGGGGCGCGCATCGTGATGATGGTCGTCAGGAAGTTCACCGCGCCGAGGATGGTGCCGAAACCCGAGAGCGCGAGCCCCATGATCCACATGTCGGCGCCGATACCGGGGGAGCGCACCGCGCTGTTCAGCGGGGCGTAGGCGGTCCAGCCGAAGTCCGCGGCTCCCCCGGGCACCATGAGGGCGGCCACCACGATCAGCCCGCCGAACAGATACAGCCAGTACGACAGCATGTTGAGGCGGGGGAAAGCGACATCGGGCGCGCCGATCTGGAGCGGCATGATCTCGTTGGCGAACCCGGCGAAGGCGGGCGTCGCGAACAGCAGCAGCATGATCGTGCCGTGCAGGGTGAACGCCTGGTTGTAGACCTCCTGGGAGACGATCTGGATCCCGGGCCGGGCCAGTTCGGTGCGCATCAGCAGCGCCAGCACGCCGCCCCCCAGGAAGAAGCCGAACGAGGTGATCAGATAGAGATGGCCGATCTTCTTGTGGTCGGTGGTGGTCAGCCAGTCGACCGCCACCCGGCCCCGGCGCCGCAGCCGTGCCCGCCCGGTCGGTCCGGCCGCGGGACGCGCGGTGTCTGTCGCCATCGGGGCTCCCTGGCTCTTCGGGGCCGACGGGCTCCGGGGTCGGCTCCGGCCATGATCGCCCTGTTTGTGGACTGGTGCGAGGTTATGTCCCGGGTGTCACGCTCCCGGGGTGCTGTCACTCTCTCGGGGGCAGCAGCGGGCCGAGCGGCCCGAGGTCGAGGTTGAGGTCGGACTCCTCGATGCCGTAGCGGTCGCACAGCGTCCCCATGCGGTCCTCCAGCAGCATCAGGGTCTGCCCGATCCGCTCCTCCTGGTCCTCCGTCAGGTCGCCCTGGTCCACCCGGCGCAGCGCCTGCCGCTCCATCAGCTGCCGCAGCAGCTCGACGACGGTCAGCACCAGCTTCATCAGGTCGCGCTCGACGGTGTCCTGGTCCAGCTCCACCTTCCGGCTCACGGTTCCTCCCAGGGGGACGGCACGTTCTCGTTCACCGAGCTGATGAGGGCGCGCAGATCGATGCGTACGAGATCCACGTCGGCGATGCGCAGAGTCACGTCCCCGGTGATGACCACGCCGCCCGCGAGCAGCCGGTCCAGCAGGTCCACCAGGGCGATCTGCCGGTGGGCGAGCGGGCTCGTGGTCATGGTCCGGCCCGTCCGTTGCCCTCGGCGGCGACGAAGGAGTACGGCGCCCACGGGCCGGTCAGCTCCAGCCGCAGCCCCGGCTCGCGCCCGGCCAGTTCGCCCACCCGCTCCGCGAACACCTCGCTCTCCTCGTGCGGGACGAGATACGCGGCGTTGAGCACATTGCGGTCCGCCTCCCCGGACAGTCGTACGTCCTGCGGCGGATGCAGCCGGGCGCCCTCGGTGAGCGCGGTGAGCGTCTCGTGCACCCGGCGCGCGCCCTCCTCCGTGTGCCCGTAAGCCTGCTCGGAGGCGCGCCGCTGCGCGCCGCGGCGGCGCAGATAGTCGCGGCCCGAGACGGCGGCCGAGGGCTCGGCGGACGGCTCCTCGGCCGGGGCGGCCGCCGCGTACACCTTGACGCCCCACTCCACCCGGCCCTCCAGCCGGTCCAGCGCCGCCGCGAACCGCTCCCGGCCAGTGGCGAGCAGCCGCCGCAGCCCCTCCTCGCCGTGACAGACGGTGGCCATCCGGACCGGGATGACGCACATGTCCGCCCCCGCCGCGTCGACCACCCGCTGATGGGCGCGGGCGACGCCCTCCAGCCACGTCAGGTCCTCCAGCCGCTCGCGCAGCGGCCCCTCGTCGAAGTCCGCGGCCGGTACGGGGCCCGCCAGGACGGCGAGCCCCAGATGGCGGACGGCGCGCACCGGTTCGCCCGCGACGCCGCGCACCCGCTCCAGGGCGGTGCGCGGGATGTCGGCCTCGCGGACGACGGCGTACGCGTACTCCAGCGTCCCGGCCGCCCGGGACGTCTCCGTCGCGCCGGTCGCGGCGGCCGTTTCCGCCGCTTCCTCCGTGGCGTGCGTCGCGTCGGTCATCCGGCCGCCTCCTCGCTCGTGCCGTTCGCCACCGGGGGTGCCGGTGCGGGCGCCGGTGCCGGGTCGCGGCGGGCGCGCGACGACAGCGACGGGTCGTGCTCCCACCAGTCGATGCCCATCTCCTTGGCCTTGTCGACGGAGGCCACGATGAGCCGCAGCTTGATCGTGAGGAGTTCGATGTCGAGCAGATTGATGCGGATGTCGCCCGCGATGACCACACCCTTGTCGAGCACCCGCTCCAGGATGTCGGCGAGGTTGGCCGAATCACCACGGGTGGCGAGCCCGGACGGACCGGGCGCCCCGTAAGGCGCCGACGATCCGTACGCCGCCGGGGAGCCGTACGCGGTGGTCACCGGGTCCCGTTCGCCCATTGCTGCGCCTCCTCCAGCCGGTCGAGCAGCACGTCCTCCTGCCGCTCGAACTCCGCCTCGTCGATCTCCCCGTCCTCCAGCCGCGTCTCCAGGGCCATCAGTTCGCGCTGGATCGCGGCCGGGTCGTAGTACTCGCGCTCCGCCGCCGCGAGCACCTGTCCGAGCACCCAGCCGATCAGCAGCATCAGGATTCGACGAAGCTGTAGGGCGGCAGCGGGCCGTTCACCCGCAGCCTCATCCAGGGGTGGGCGCTCTCCAGAGCGGCGACCGCCTCCAGCAGCGGCTCGGCGCCGTCCTTGCCCAGCAGCGCCGACAGGCTCAGGAACCAGCCGCCGCCCTCCGGGCCGGGGCGCATCGCCTCGGCGGCGGGGGCCAGCGCCTCCTGCACGATCCGCGCGTCGCGCACCTCACGGGCGCGTACCGCGTTCGCCACCAGCTCGCCGAAGCGCATCCGCTCCTCGTAGGTGCCGCCGCCCGCGGCCCGGTTGGCCTCCGCCATCAGCCGCAACTCCGGCTCCTCGGAGAGCACTTGGTGGAGCACCGCGTCCTCGTCGTGCACCGCCTTGATGTTGTACTCCACCCGTTCGGCCAGCCGCCGCAGCTGGTCCTCGTAGCGGTCGGCGTGCCGGGTCAGCACGGTGCGGACGTCCTCGTCGCTGGCGGAGACCGAGCCGAACCGCATCGGCAGCACCGAGCGCTTGTCGCTCACCTCGGTCAGCACATGCTGGTGGGCCAGCAGATCGCGGCGCCGGGGCTTGAGCTCCGGTGGGCAGTCGCTGACGATCGCGGCCAGCTCGCCCTCGTTGAGGGCGCGGACCGGCAGCGGCGGATCGCCGATGCCGAGCAGGGTGTCGCCGAGGTCCGGGAGGGTGCCGCGGGCGATCCCGTACACATAGGTGCTCATCAGCTCTCTCCTCAGCCCTCTTCGGCCTTCTTCGGCGCGGACTTACGGGCCGCCGGGCGGCGCGTACGGGTGCGGGCGGGCTCCTCCTCGGGCTCCTCGTCGCCCCGGAGCGCCTCGGCCACCGACTGGGCGGCCCTGGTGACGGTCTCACCGGCCCCGGACAGCGCGCCCTTGGTCTTGCTGCGGGCGGCGCCCTCGGTGGCGCCGTCGAGGATCTCGGGGATGCCGGGGGACTTGTTCGGCCCGGACTCCAGGTCGAGGCGGTTGCACGCCTCGGCGAACCGGAGGTAGGTGTCGACGCTCGCCACCACGACCCGGATGTCGATCTTGAGGATCTCGATGCCGACCAGGGAGACGCGGATGAACGCGTCGATCACCAGGCCGCGGTCGAGGATCAGTTCCAGGACGTCGTACAGGCCGCTGCTGCCGCCCCCGCCCCTGCTCTGCTGTGCCGGAACAACCGTGGTCATCTCGTGTGTGTCCTCTCGTGTCCGGCCGGGCCGGCCGTTTCCCCCTGCCGGTCAGCCGCGGTCACTTCGCCCGCGCTCGTAACGGCGGATGCGGCGGTAGCCGGTGAGCTGGCCGTCCGGGTCGAGAGTCACCTCGTACACGGCCATCAGGCTCATCGTCTCCGGCACCCGGGCCAGTTCCACCACCTCGGCGTCCAGCACCCAGCCGTCGTCGGTCTGCTCCAGGCGGGGCAGCGACTCGGGGTACAGGCCCGTCAGTTCGGCGAGCTGTTCCCGGGCGGAACGCAGGAGCGCCAGTGTGCTCGGGCCACTGGTCGCCGTCTTCTCGTGGGCTCCATCGGATGTGTCTGTCATGTTCGCCTCGATGGCGCCGGGTACCGCGGTCCCGGCGGGGTAAACCTCGGGGTTCGAATTCCCCGATTTGTGTCGGAATTGTGTACTCCGGATCCCCGAGTGCCCGCTCGGCGGTGGCATATTCCCGCGGCCGTCGAATTCCCCGGTGGGTATGCCACGGGTCGCCCCGCGCCTATACCAGAGCCATGCCTTTGACAGGGGATATCGACGAAAACTCTCCGTCATCTTGCGGGCGTCAACACGCGGCTCGTAAGAGTGACAAAGTCGATGACAAACCCGGGCGTGTTTTCTGTGACACAAGTGTGACGAATGACGGATGCGGACCGCATGAAGCGTTGTCGGTGTGCTCCACAGCACGCCGGAACATGTTCCTTTCCCGCCCGTTCCACTGCGCCTACGGTGGCTGCCATGGGACCTGTACCGAACCTTCCGGCCGAACCCGACGACGACCTCGACAGCTATGTGGGGCTCGATGCCCGGACCGCCGAGGACGTGGCGCGCGAGCGCGGCTGGAGCACCGTGCGGGCACTTCCGCCGGGCGCGATCATCACGATGGAGTACCTGAGCGGCCGCATCAACTTCGAGGTCGCCGACGACGCCGTGCGGCGCTGCTGGCGCGGCTGAGCGCCCGCCGCGGGCAAACGGCGACGGCCCCGGAAGGCTCTCTCAGGAGCCTTCCGGGGCCGTCGTACGCGCTGCGGGCCGCGGGGGTGTGCGTACCGGCCCGCGGTGTGCCGGGCGGCTACCCGCCGGTGGCGGGGGTGCGGCCGCGCCCGGCCGACGGGCCGAACGGGGCCGTGGTGCGCGGCACGCGGTCGGCGTGCGGCGGACGGCGGCTGCCGACCGGGGTGACCGGGGTGCGCTCGGAGCGGACCGTGTGCTGCCGCCCCGTGTGGTGCGGCCGCGCCTCGGGCACCCGCCCGGTGGCGCCCGGCCTGCCGACCACGCTCACCGGCTCGCGCACCGGGGGCTCGTCGTCGCGGGCCGTCCGCGGTGTGGCCAGGGCGGGGCCGGTGGCCGGTCGCGCGGCGGGCACGGGCACCGGCGCCCGGCCGTCGCGCAGCCGCCGGTACAGGCTCAGCAGCAGCATCTCGGCCCGGGCCATCGCGGGCTCCAGCCACGGCAGGGCCAGCAGCACGAGCACTCCGGCGGCCCAGCCCAGCACCACGTCGCTCAGCCAGTGGGTGCCGAGGTAGACGGTCGTCATGCCGACGCCGAAGGCGAAGCCCGCGGCGATCAGCGAGGCGATCCGGCGGGCCAGGGGAGTGGTCGCCAGATAGGCCAGCACACCCCAGGTGACCACGGCGTTCGCGGTGTGGCCGGAAGGAAATATATCGCCGGTCTTCCACATCTCGCTGGAGCCGACGCTCGTCGCGTAGTGCGGGCCCAGCCTGCCGAAGCCGATCTTCACGGCGCCCACGGTCATGTTCAGCAGCAGCAGTGAGGTGCCCAGCACCAGGCCCGGGCGCAGGGTGCGCTGCTGGTAGCAGCACCACCCCAGCCAGGCGGCGACCGCCACCGCGGTGGGGCCGCGCTGGCCCATCACGACGAAGTAGTCCAGGAACATGTGGAACTCCGGCCACTGCTTGTAGGGCCGGAAGAGCATGACCTGCCAGTCGAACCTCACCAGCCAGGAGCTGGTGAGCACGCCGATCACGGTCGCCGCATAGACCGCGAGGGTGGTTCCGAGCAGCCAGAAGCGTGTTCGGGTCATCCGCGGTCGCGCGGGATCGCGCGGCGCGAGTTCGGTAGGTCGCTCCTTGAGGAGCTTGTCTTCGGTACGCACCTAATCGACGTTACATTGCGTGACAGGGCGCTTCAGTCGATCAGGTCGCTTTGTGATGACGATGTGATGTGGGGTGCGTCTCGTCGGGCTGCTTTTGGCCGCCCCTTTCCAAGGAATGCACGAGGCCCCGGCACATTTGTGCGCTGGCCTTCCTATCTGCGATCGACGATCTCTTTATGGATTTCTTACAGGGGTGTTTATCGGCGATTGGCCGTGGCGTTCCTCACCGTTTCCCGGGGCGTCGCCCGGGCGACAGACGGGCTCGCGCGGCCCGGTTCGGCGGCCCGCGGCCCGGCCGGACCGGGTGGCCGGATCACGGCGGTCCCGAGCCGTGCAGCCACCATGCCGCGTACACCGCGGAGGCCAGCCCCACCGAGCCAAGTGCCAGCGCGGTGCGCGCCGGACGGAGCCGGGCCAGGGCGATCGCGAGCGGTATCAGCACCGGGAAGGCGGGTATGAGCAGCCGCGGCTTGGAGCCGAAGTACCCCTTGGCGGCCAGCGCGAGGACGAGCACCGAGCCGCCGTACACCAGCAGCGGCAGCGGCTGGCGCTGCCGTACGCAGCACACATACAGCCAGAGCAGCGCGGCCACGCCGAGCAGCAGCGCGATTCCGGCCACGAACGGCGGCTGCACCAACAGCCCGCCGATGAAGGCCGCGAAGGCCAGCCCGCCGTCGAAACCGTTCCCCCAGCCGTTCTGGACGTCGAAGTACCCGGTGAGGCTGTCGGTCCGCGCCCCCACCCAGACCACATAGCCCAGCCAGCCCAGCGGCGCGATCACCAGCCCGGCCAGGACGCGCCGCTCGCCGCGGAGCGCGTGGCGCCACCGGCCCCCGGGCAGCAGCTCCACCGCCGCCGTGATCCACACCGCGGCGACCACCGCGGCCCCCACCGGCCGGGTGAGCCCCGCGAGCGCCGCGAGGACCCCCGCCCACACCCAGCGCCGGGTCAGCACCGCGTACACCGACCAGGCGGCCAGCGCCGTGAAGAGCGACTCCGAATACGCCATCGACTGCACGATCCCGACCGGCAGCACGCCCCACAGCACCGCCAGCGTGATCCCCACCCGGCGCCCGTACACCAGATCGCCGACCGCGAAGATCCCCCACGCGGCCAGCAGCGAGGTGAGCCAGCTCACGGCAAGCCCCGCGTCCGGCACGCTCAGCGGCGTCACGGCCGCTATGCCGCGCTCCAGCCCGGGGAGCAGCGGAAAGAACGCCAGGTTGGAGTGGACCGAGCCATCGGCCAGATGAATCGTGTAGCCGTATCCCTCCTCGGCGATGCGGGAGTACCAGAGCGAGTCCCAGCGGGCCGAGAGGAGCTGGTGTGGACTCTTGCCCGCGACCGCCCCCCAGACCGCGAGAACCACGAGGCCGAGCGCGCGCGTCCCGGCATACAGCAGCAGCGCCGGGGCGGCTCGGCGCAGCGCGGCGAGCGCCACGCCGCCCGGCCGCCCGGCGCCGGGCGGCGCGGTGTCGGCTTGGGCGAGATCAGTCACGGCGACGATTATCGGGGATGTTTCCCAGGCCCGCCGGGCCTGTGGACAACCGGCGGACGAACAGCCGACGGACGGGGGGAGGACGGCGGAGGGACTACCGGGGGACTACCGGCGGACCGGCGGGGGACGGGAGTGATACGGGGGACAAAAGGGGAACGGCGGAACGTACTCCACCGTCCTGGCCTGCGGCGATGCCCATAACATGACCTGCGGCACACGCCCGGCGCGGCGACTCGCGTACCCTGACCTCTCCACTCGTGCCATACCGCCGGGCCGCCGGACGTCCCTACGAAGTGACGTTTGTCCCGTCCCGGCTCGCGACGCGAGCGCAAGACCAGGGAGGTGCGTACATGTCCGGGACGACCACGGCCCGCGCTCGGCGGACGGCGGCCGTTCCCCGGCAATGGCGCGGTACCGAGGCGGGCGGCGGCGCGAACCGCTGGATCGTGCTCCTCGTGCTCTGCGTCAGCCTGCTGCTCGTCGCCGTGGACGCGACCGTGCTGCACGTCGCGGTTCCGGCCGTGACCGAGGACCTGCGGCCCGGCGCGATCGAGCTGCTGTGGATCGTGGACGCGTACCCCCTGGTCTGCGCCTCGCTGCTGATCCTCTTCGGCACCCTCGGCGACCGGGTCGGCCGCCGCCGGGTCCTGCTGCTCGGCTATGCCTTCTTCGGCGCGGCCTCGGCGCTCGCCGCCTTCGCCGCCACCCCCCAGATCCTCATCGTGGCCCGCGCCCTGCTGGGCGTCGGCGGCGCGATGATCATGCCCGCGACGCTGTCGATCCTGCGCCAGGTCTTCCCGGACCGCCGGGAGCGGGCCCTGGCCATCGGCATCTGGAGCGCGGTCGCGGCGGTCGGCGCGGCGGTCGGCCCGCTGCTCGGCGGCTTCCTGGTCGAGAACTTCTGGTGGGGCTCGGTCTTCCTGGTCAACCTCCCGCTGATGGCCGTGGCGCTGCCCGTCGGCCGCTGGCTGCTGCCGGAGTCCAGGGGCGACCGCCAGGGCCCCTGGGACGTGCTGGGCGCGCTCATGGCCGCCTGCGGGCTGTTCTGCCTCGTCTTCGGGGTGAAGCGGATGGGCAGCGGCTCGGGGCTGCTGGACGCCCCCACCGCCGCCCCGGTCCTGTTCGGGCTGGTGGTGCTGGTCCTCTTCGTCCGCCGCCAGCGGCGCCGTACGCATCCGCTGGTCGATCTCAAGCTGTTCGCCCGGCCCGCCTTCTCGATCTCCGTCGGCTGCATCGTCGTCGCCCTGCTCGCGCTCGTCGGCCTGGAGCTGATAGCCGCGCAGTACCTTCAGCTGGTCCTCGGGCTCACCCCGCTGGAGACCGGGCTGCGGCTGCTGCCGCTCACCTTCGCCGCCATGGCCGCCGGGCTCGTCGGCTCCCGGATGCTCCAGCGGCTCGGCCCCCGCATGATGGTGGGGCTCGGCTTCGTGCTCACCGCCGTCGGCGTCCTGTCGCTGACCACCATGGGCCAGACCGACCGGCCCGCGGTCCTCGTGGGCGGGTTCGTCGTCCTCGGCTTCGGCCTGGAGACCACGCTGTTCAGCGCGTACGAGTCCATGCTCAACGAGGCGTCCGCCAAATCGGCGGGCGGCGCCGCCGCCATCGGCGAGACCTCCTACCAGCTCGGCGCCGGTATCGGCATAGCCCTCCTGGGCAGCGTCATGAACGCCGCCTACAAGCCGGGCGTCTCCTCGGTGCCCGGGGTGCCCGGGCACGCCAGCGCCGACGCGGGCCAGTCGCTGGGCGCGGCGTACGACGTCTCCGCCCAGCTCGGCGGGAAGTCCGGGGCCGCGCTGCTGGCCGCGGCCCGCGCGTCCTTCGTCCACGGTCTGCACGTGACGCTCGCGGTGAGCGCCGCGCTGCTGCTGATGGGCGCGGTGGCCGCGCTGCGGCTGCCGAAGACCATGGAGTGCGCGCCCGAGGACGAGAACGACAGGGACGACGCGGCCGACGCCGACGGCACGCCGTCCGCCGGGACCGCGGAGGCCCCCGAGGCCCGGGAGGCCATGGAGGCCGCTGACGCGCCGGACACCCCGCCGCGCCGCGACCCGGCCGCCGTCGTCGGCGCCGAGTCCCGCGGCTGACGACGGCTCCCCCGGGGCGCGGTGTCCGGCAGGGCGCGGTGCCCGGCTGATCCACACGGTCTGGACGGCGGGCATTACCCGGCCGTAGCGTCAGCGGCCGTAAGCCACACCGAACCGGAGGTCGCTGCTCATGTCCGCTGGCACCCTGCCGCCGTTCGACCCCGACGACCCGCTGGGCATCGACGACCTGCTGGAGCCGGAGGACCTGGCGGTCCGGGCCACCGTGCGGCAGTGGGCCGCCGACCGCGTCCTGCCCCACATCGCCGACTGGTACGAGCGCGGTGAACTGCCCGGCATCCGGGAGCTGACCCGCGAACTCGGCTCCCTCGGCGCGCTCGGCATGTCCCTCACCGGCTACGGCTGCGCGGGCGCGAGCGCTGTCCAGTACGGGCTGGCCTGTCTGGAGCTGGAGGCCGCCGACTCCGGGATCCGCTCCCTGGTCTCGGTGCAGGGCTCGCTCGCCATGTACGCCATCCACCGCTTCGGTTCCGAGGAGCAGAAGCAGCGGTGGCTGCCGCGGATGGCCTCCGGCGAGGTCATCGGCTGCTTCGGGCTGACCGAACCGGACCACGGCTCCGACCCGGCCGGCATGCGCACGTACGCCAAGCGGGACGGCACGGACTGGGTGCTGACCGGCCGTAAGATGTGGATCACCAATGGCTCGGTGGCCGGGGTCGCGGTGGTGTGGGCCCGCACCGACGAGGGCGTCCGCGGCTTCGTCGTCCCCACCGACGCACCCGGCTTCTCCGCCCCCGAGATCAAGCACAAGTGGTCGCTGCGCGCCTCGGTCACCAGCGAACTGGTCCTGGACGAGGTGCGGCTGCCCGCCGACGCGGTACTGCCCGAGGTCACCGGGCTGCGCGGACCCTTGAGCTGTCTGAGCCACGCCCGCTACGGCATCATCTGGGGCGCCCTGGGCGCGGCGCGCGCGTCCTTCGCGTCGGCGCTGGAGTACGCTCGGACCCGGGAGCAGTTCGGCAAGCCCATCGGGGGGTTCCAGCTCACCCAGGCCAAGCTCGCCGACATGGCGGTGGAACTGCACAAGGGTGTGCTGCTCGCCCATCATCTCGGGCGGCGGATGGACGCGGGGCGGCTGCGGCCGGAGCAGGTCAGCTTCGGCAAGCTGAACAACGTGCGCGAGGCGATCGAGATCTGCCGCACGGCCCGGACCATCCTGGGCGCCAACGGGATCTCTCTGGAATACCCGGTGATGCGGCACGCTACGAATCTGGAATCGGTGCTCACCTACGAGGGCACCGTCGAAATGCACCAACTGGTGCTCGGCAAGGCGCTCACCGGACTGGATGCCTTCCGGTGAGACGGCCTCGCCGAGCTCAGCTCTGGTTGAAGAAGCCGCCGATCCCGCGGCTGGAGTCCCCGCTGACGATCTGGTAGTCGGCGGGGGTGAGGAGGAACACGCGGTTGGCGACGCGCTCGATGGAGCCGCGGAGCCCGAACGTCAGTCCGGCGGCGAAATCCACCACGCGCTTGGCGTCGGCGGGCTCCATCGTCGTCAGGTTGACGATGACCGGAATGCCCTCCCGGAACATCTCACCGATTCCGCGGGCGTCCCGGAATCCGTCCGGGGTGACCGTCGCGATCCGCGTGCCCTGGTCATGTGCGGCCTGGTCGGCCACCCGCACCCGCGGGTCGGTCACCCAGGAGTCGCCGGGCTCGGGTCCCTCGGCGTAGTCGTCGTCGTAGTAGCGCTCGTCATCGCTGTCGTCGACGAGGCCAAGCCAAGCGCTCGCCTTGCGCACCGATCCCATGGACGCCTCCTCTCCTCTTAACGGTGTGTACTGTCCGCCCCTCTATGGTCGTCCATGATGCGGATGATGTGCCACGTGGATTGCGGCCGCACAGCGGATTTGTGACGTTACCGGTGCACAACGTTTGGCGCCATATCAGGGTTGCACCTGATGAAGGGGGCTGACGGAGCGCTGGGTAGACTCCGCAGGCCGGACGGGTGACACCGGGGACGTACGGGTGAACGGGGACAGTTTTGTTTGGCATTATCCGGCCTTGTCGGCACCGGCTGTCGCAAAACCTCCGGACGGAATGGATGGCGCATCTGTGCGGGTTGTGCCTCGCGCTGCGCGGTGACCACGGCCAGTTCGCACGCATGGCCACCAACTACGACGGCTTGGTCATATCGGTTCTGGTGGAGGCTCAGGCCGGTCGCTCGGACGGGTGGCGGCGCACCGCGGGACCGTGCCCGCTTCGTGGGATGCGTACCGCGTCGGTGGCCCGGGGCGAGGGCGCGCGGCTCGCGGCGACCGTCTCGCTGGTGCTGGCCTCCGCGAAGGTACGGGACCATGTGGCGGACGGCGACGGGGCGTTGGCCCGTCGGCCGGTCGCCGCGGCCGCCCGCCGGGTGGCCGGGCGCTGGGACCGGGCGGGGGCCCGCAGCGGCGCCGAGATGGGCTTCGACACGGCCGTACTGCTGGACGCGGTCGGGCGGCAGCAGGAGATCGAGGCGCTGGCGGGGTCCGGCACCTCGCTGCTGACGGTCACCGAGCCGACCGAGACCGCGACCGGGGCGGCTTTCGGCCACACCGCGGTACTGGCCGGAATACCCGGCAACCGGGCGCCGCTGGAGGAGGCGGGACGGCTCTTCGGCAGGCTCGCGCATCTGCTGGACGCGGTCGAGGACCTGGCCGCGGACGCCGAGGCGGGCGCCTGGAACCCGATCACGGCCACCGGGGCGGACCTCGACGAGGTGCGCCGGCTGTGCGACGACGCGGTGCACGGGGTGCGCCTCGCGCTCAAGGACGTCGCATTCGCCGACAAGCGGTCCGGCAAGCTCGCCCATGTGCTGCTGTCGCATGAGCTGCCGCGGGCGGTGGACCGGGCGTTCGGCACCACCTCCTGTACGCATACCGGGCAGACCGCGGATGCCCCGGAGTCGTCCCAGGGCGCGCCCCCGCCGCAGTCGCCGTGGATCACCCCGCCGGGACCGGGCGGCGGCCCCGGCGGCACCCCGCCCGAGCCGCCGGACCGGGGCAGGCGGCGCGGGCTGATGGCCGGGTGCGCGGTGTGGTCCGGGCTCTTCTGCACCTGCCAGGTGTGCTGCCGGGACCCGTACCACGACCCGTGGTCGGGGGAGCCGCGCGAGGGCTGGTGCCACAAGTGCGATGACTGCTCGGACTGTTGTGACTGCTGCGACTGCTGCAGCAACTGCGGTGACTGCTGCGGTAACTGCTGTGACGGTTGTGACTGCGGCTGCGATTGCGGCTGCTAGTCGGCGTTCCGGAATACGGGACCGCCCCGAAACAGGCCGTGCGAGGGGAGGGGGAAGCGCTGAAGCGTGTGTGGAGGCGCGTGACGACGCGGATGCAACGGCCACACCGGCACGGCCGGCGGGCAGGCGAAGCCTCAAGAGCCCAAGGGCAGCGGAGGCGGGCGGCGTCAGCCCGAACAGGACGACGACCACACCCGACCGAAGTCGATGTGGTCGCGCGTGACCAGTCGCTGCCATGAATGCATGGGGTAAGTGGAGCAGCCTTCCGGTTCCGCGTCAACTGCGGCGAGACGCCCCGCTCACAGTGTGGACGGCCTTGACAACGGGCCGTGGCCACGCCTTAGCCTCGGCCCCATGCCGTGCTGAGGGGCGCGGCGACGTGTGTGCAGGCAATGCGTGTGTTCCTTTACGAACTCACGGAGCCTTCGCATGTCCGCCATCCCGGACCTCGCTTCCCCATCCCCGTACGCCGTCGTCATCGTCGGCGCGGGCCCGCGCGCCACCGGGCTCGTGGAGCGGATCGCCGCCAACGCGCCCGAACTCCACGACGCGCCCGCCTCGTTCACCCTGCACCTGGTCGACCCGCATCCGCCCGGCGGCGGCCGCGTCTGGCGCCCGGACCAGTCCCCGCTGCTGTGGATGAACTCCATGGCCGAGGACGTCACCATGTTCACCGACGAGTCGGTGGAACGGGACGGCCCGGTCCGCCCCGGCCCCTCCCTGGCCGAGTGGGCCGACCGCGTCCGCCGCGGGGCGCTGCCCGCCGCCGAACTGGCCGCCCTGCCGCCCGAAGCCGTCGCCGAGGCCACCTCGTTGACCGGCCGGAGCTTCGCCACCCGGCGGCTGCAGAGCGCCTATCTGCGCTGGGTGTACGACCGGTCGGTGGCCGCGCTGCCGCCCGGGGTCACCGTCCGGGAGCACGCGTGCCGTGCCGTACGGGTCACCGGACCGCGCGACGGACGCCAACAGGTGTGGCTGGAAGGGCGCGCCACCCCGCTCACCGCCGACGCCGTGGTCCTCGCCCTCGGCCATCTCGACGCCGAGCCCGACCCCGAACAGCGGGCGCTGTCCGCCTTCGCGGCCGAGCACCGGCTCGTGCACCTGCCGCCCGAGTTCACCGCCGACAGCGATCTGAGCCGATTGCGGCCCGGTGAGCCGGTCATCGTCCGCGGCTTCGGCCTCGCCTTCGTCGACCTGATGGCGCTGCTCACCGAGGGCCGCGGCGGACGGTACGAGCGCGGGCCCGCCGGAGAGCCGGTCTACCGGCCCTCCGGGCGCGAACCCGTGCTGTACGTCGGCTCGCGGCGCGGCGTCCCGTACCACGCCAAGATCGGCTACGGGCTGTCCGGCGAACGGCCGCCCGTGCCCCGCTTCTTCGGTCCCGCCCAGGTCGAGGAGTTGCTGCGGCGCGGCACCCCGCCCGACTTCCGGCGCGACATCTGGCCGCTGATCGACAAGGAACTCGGATTCGCCCACTACCACCGGCTGTTCACCGCCGACCCCGAGCGTACGGCCGCCGACTGGGCCGGCTTCGAGGCGCGTTACGCCGCCTGCCCGCCCGGCAGCGCCGAACTGCGTGCTCTGGTGGCCGCGGCCGTGCCCGACCCGGCCGACCGGCTCGACCTCGACGCCCTCGACCGTCCGCTCGACGGGCTGCGCTTCCCCGGACCCGATGCCCTCCAGGAGGGCCTGCGCGGCTACATCGGGGCCGACCTCGCCCGCCGCCACGACCCCGCGCACAGCACCGACCTGGCCGTCTTCCTCGCCCTGCTCTCCGTCTACGGCCAGGTCACCCGGCTCGGCGACCTCGGCGACGGCGGCTGGTGGCACGGCTTCTTCAGCCACCTCGCCTCCGGCCCGCCCGGCCCGCGCCTTCAGCAGCTCCTCGCGCTCTCCCGCGCCGGGGTCGTCCGGTTCCTCGGCGCCGGGATGACGGTGACCGCCGACCCGGAGCACGGGGTGTTCCGGGCGGGCGGCGCGAACGTCGCCGGGGACCAGATCGAGGCCCGCGCCCTGGTCGAGGCCCGGCTGCCGGGGCCGACCGTGCACCGCTCCCGCGATCCGCTGCTGCGCGCCCTCCACCGCGACGGCGCGGCCGCCACCCCCGCGGGGCTGCTCGCCGTCAGCCCGGACGACGCGCGGATCCTGGACCGGGCGGGCCGCCCCCACCCGCGCCGCTTCGCGCTCGGCCCGCACACCGACGGCCGCTCCTCCGGCGCCTTCGCCCGGCCCCGTACCAACGCCCCCGCGTTCCGGCAGAACGACGCGACCGCGCGCGCCCTGCTGCTCGGCCTGCGCGACCTGTCCTGTCGCGCCGCGCTCACCGCCTGAGCCCGCCCCTCCCGCAAACCCCGCTTCCCTTAAGGACACCTGTGTCTCTGACCTCCGACCCACCCCGCGACAAAACGCCCGAAGCGCCCGGACGCGCCGCCACGACCGAGGACTACTCCGCGCTCACGGTCGTCCCCGTACGCCACCCCTGGCGCTGGGCCGCCGTCGCCGTGACGGCCGTCCTGGTCGCCCAGTTCGCGCACGGCCTGATCACCAACCCCGGCTGGGAATGGGACGTCTTCGCCGACTTCTTCACCACCGAGACGATCCTCAAGGCCGTCTGGATCACCCTCCAGCTGACGTTCTACGGCACCGCGCTCGGCTTCGCCCTCGGCATCGTGCTCGCCTTCATGCGGCTGTCCAGGAGCCCGTTCCTGAAGTCGGTCGCCTTCACCTACATCTGGGCGTTCCGCTCCATCCCGCTCATCGTCCAGCTGCTCTTCTGGTTCAACCTCACCTATCTCTACAAGCGGCTCGACTTCGGCATCCCGTTCGGGCCCGGCTTCTTCTCCTTCGACACCGCCGGACTCGTCGGCGCGATGAGCGCGGCCGTCCTCGGACTCGCCCTGCACCAGGCGGCGTACGCGGCCGAGATCGTGCGCGGCGGCGTCCTCGCCGTCGACCCCGGACAGCTGGAGGCGGCCGCCGCCCTCGGCGTCCCCCGGCTGCGGCAGCTGCGCCGCATCGTGCTGCCGCAGGCGATGCGCTCGATCCTGCCCAACGCCGCCAACGAGGTCATCTCCCTCTTCAAGGGCACCTCGATCGTCTCCGTGATGGCGATCGGCGAACTCTTCTACCAGGTGCAGGTCGTCTACGGGCGCAACGGCCGGGTCGTACCGCTCCTGATGGTCGCGACCGCCTGGTACATCATCCTGACCACGCTGCTCTCCATCGCCCAGTACTACGTGGAGCGCCACTTCTCCCGGGGAGCCACCCGATGACCGCCATGGTCGACATCCGTTCCGTCCACAAGAGCTTCGGGCCGCTGGAGGTGCTGCGCGGCATCGACCTCACGGTGCGCACCGGAGAGGTGGCCGTCGTCCTCGGCCCGTCCGGCTCCGGCAAGTCCACGCTGCTGCGTGCCATCAACCACCTGGAGAAGGTCGACAGCGGCTGGATCAGCGTCGCCGGTTCGCTGGTCGGCTACCGCAGGCGCAACGACAAGCTGTACGAGCTGCGCGAGCGCGACATCCTCAAGCAGCGCACCCGGATCGGCTTCGTCTTCCAGAACTTCAACCTCTTCCCGCATCTGACCGTGCTGGAAAACATCATCGAGGCCCCGGTGTCCGCGCTGCGCCGCCCCAGGAAGCAGGCGGTGGAGACCGCGGAGCGGCTGCTCGCCCGGGTCGGCCTCGCGGACAAGGCGTCCGCGTACCCCCGGCAGCTCTCCGGCGGGCAGCAGCAGCGGGTGGCCATCGCCCGCGCGCTCGCCCTGGAACCGGAGCTGCTGCTGTTCGACGAGCCGACCTCCGCCCTCGACCCCGAGCTGGTCGGCGAGGTCCTCGACGTCATCAAGGACCTGGCCGACCAGGGCACCACGATGATCGTCGTCACCCATGAGATCGGCTTCGCCCGCGAGGTCGCCGACACCGTCGTCTTCATGGACGACGGCCGGATCGTCGAGCAGGGACCGCCCTCCGAGGTGCTCGACCGCCCACAGCAGGAACGCACCAAGGCGTTCCTCTCCAAGGTCCTGTGAACGAGGCCCTGTGAAGAGGACCCGTGAACGAGGACCTGTGAACCATCCCCCGCGCACAAGGAGCACCCCCGTGACCACCCGCCGCACCCTTCTCGCCGTCCTCGCCGCCACCGCCTCCACGGGTCTGCTCGGCGCCTGCGGCGACGGCGACACCCAGCAGACGGTGGGGGCGAAGGGCAAGGGCGCCGGTCTCAACATCGGTCCCGACCAGCACCGCATCAGAGGCAAGAAGGTCGACGCGATCGCCGCCGAGCTGCCCGAGGCGGTCCGCCGCCGCGGCACGCTGCGCCTCGGCGGCAGCGCCGACGCCTCGCCGCCGCTCGGCTTCTACGCGACCGACGACAAGACCCGGATCGGCTCCGAGATCGACCTCGCCACCCTGGTCGCCGACACCCTCGGGCTGAAGATCCGCTTCGAGCCGGTCTCCTGGGAGAACCTCTTCGTCGGCCTCGACAGCTCCAAGTTCGACGCCGTCTTCTCCAACGTCACCGTCACCGAGGAGCGCAAGGAGAAGTACGACTTCGCGACCTACCGGCTGGACGACCTCGCCTTCGAGGCGGCCAAGGGCACCACCTGGCGGGTGAAGGGCCCGGCGGACGTCGCGGGCAAGACCGTCGCGGTCTCCTCCGGGACCAACCAGGAGAAGATCCTGGTCGACTGGAGCAAGGAGAACCAGAAGGCGGGCCGCGAGCCCGTGGACATCAAGTACTTCCAGAAGGACACCGACTACTACCTCGCCCTTCAGTCCAAGCGCATCGACGCCTATCTCGGCCCCCACCCCAGCGCCGCCTATCACGTCGCCTCGGCCGGTCAGACCCGGATCGCCGGCCGCCTCTCCGGGGGCGGCGACCAGGTGCAGGGCAAGATCGCCGCCACCACCAAGAAGGGCAGCGGGCTGGTCGACGCGTACGCCGCCGCCATCGACCACATCATCCAGGACGGCTCGTACGCCCGCGTCCTCAAGCGGTGGGGGCTCTCCAGCGAGGCCGTGAAGAAGTCCGAGATCAACCCGCGCGGCCTGCCCGCCACCTGACGGCTCCCCGACCGAGGAAGGGCCCCGACCATGGCCACACCGGCCGGCCCCCTGCATCTGGCCGCCGCCCTCGACGGCGTCGGCCGGTACGAGGCGTCGTACTACGTCGAGCTGGCGCGTCTCGCCGAGCGCGGCGCGCTCGACTTCATCACCCTGGACGACACGCTCGGCCCGCCGGGGGACGGGCAGGGCAGGCCCGACGCGCTCGCCGTCCTCGCGCGCGTCGCGCCCGCCACCGAGCGGATCGGCCTGGTGCCGACCGTCACCACCACCCACACCGAGCCGTTCCATGTCTCGTCCGCCGTGGCCACCCTGGACTGGGTGAGCCGCGGCCGGGCGGGCTGGACCGTCGCGGTGTCCGCCACGGAGGCGGAGGCGCGGCTGGTGGGCCGCCGCCCCGCCGCCCCCGCCCCCGAACTCTGGGCGGAGGCGGGCGAGGTGGCCGATGTCTCCGCCCGGCTGTGGGACAGCTGGGAGGACGACGCGGAGATCCGCGACACCGCCACCGGGCGCTTCGTCGACCGCGACAAGCTGCACTACGTCGACTACGAGGGCGCCGCCTTCCGGGTGCGCGGCCCGGCCATCGTGCCCCGGCCGCCCCCGACCGCTACACCCGGGCCGCCGAGTTCGTCGCCACCGCGCGCGAGCTGTGGGACTCCTGGCCCAAGGGCGGTCCGCCGCGGCCGTTCGCGCACCGGGGCGAGCAGTTCGACATCGAGGGGCGATTCGGCGTACCGCGCTCCCCGCAGGGGCATCCGGTCGTGATCCAGGCCGGGGACTTCGACGAGGGCCGGGAGTTCGCGGCCTCCGCCGCCGACATCATCTTCACCCGGCACGGCACCCTGGAGGCGGGCCGCGCCTTCTACGCCGACGTCAAGCGGCGGCTGGCGGCGCACGGCCGGGCGCCCGGCGATCTGAAGATCATGCCCGGGGTGACCTTCGTCCTCGGCGACACCGCGGCCGAGGCCCGGGAGAAGGCCGCCGCGGTCCGGCGGCAGCAGGTCTCGCCGCAGAACGCGATCCTCGCCCTGGAGCAGGTCTGGGGCGTGGACCTGTCCGGATACGACCCGGACGGACCCCTTCCGGACATCGACCCGGACCCCGGCTCCCACCTCGTCCAGGGCCGGGTGCGGCACGCCGATCCGCTGGCGCTGGCCGCCAAGTGGCGGGCGCTGTCGGAGGAGAAGGGGCTCTCCATCCGGGAGACCGTCATCGAGACGACCGGGCGGCAGTCGTTCATCGGCACCCCGGAAGCGGTCGCCGGGGAGATGGCGAGATTCGTACGGGACGAGGCCGCCGACGGCTTCATCCTGGTGCTGCAGCTGACCCCCGGCGGGCTCGACGAGTTCGTGGACCGGGTGGTTCCGCTGCTTCAGGAACGGGGCGTCTTCCGCACCGCGTACACGGGCCGCACCCTCCGCGACCATCTGGGGCTTTCCCGTCCGGGCGCCCCGGAATAGGCGGTACCGGAGCGGGTCGTACGGGGGCGGGACCACCGGGCCGGGCGCCAAGTGGAACCCGGCGGCCACAGTGCTCGTCTCACTCGATGTCCGAGGGGATGGGCCCACTGCCCCGGCGGCCGAAAGGTGCCGGGGCCATGTGACGTGTGCCCGGTGGATTTCCGAATTGTCCTCTTGCCCTTTGCCGTCGTGGCCGCGAATACTTCCGGGCAGCGCTTGTCAGGGGCACGTCGGAAAACTCCCTCCGGTGTGCTCGCTGACTGCGCCTCACGGGCCTGCCCACCCAAGCAGACCCCCGATTCCCTCGGAGGAAGAGTTGAGGATCAAGCGCACCACCACCCCCCACGGCTCCCGGGCGAGACGCATCGCACTCCTCGCCGCCACCTCGGCCCTCGTGGCCGGGACGGCGCTCGTCGCCCCCGCCGCCTACGCGGGTAACGACGCGGCCCCCACCTTCAGCGCGGCCGAGGCCAAGGCCGCGGGTGACGCCGTCCTGGGCGCCGACGTCGCGGGCACCGCCTGGTATGTCGACAAGGCGACCAACAACCTGGTCGTCACGGCCGACAGCACCGTCTCCCAGGGCGAGATAGCCAAGATCAAGGACGCGGCGGGCGGCAACGCCGACGCGATCGAGATCAAGCGCACCCCCGGCAAGATCAACAAGCTGATCTCCGGCGGAGACGCCATCTACGCGAGTAGCTGGCGCTGCTCGCTCGGCTTCAACGTGCGCAACAGCAGCGGGGCGAACTACTTCGTCACCGCGGGCCACTGCACCGACGGTGCGGGCACCTGGTGGTCGAACTCCGGTCACTCCACCACCATCGGCCCGACGTCCGGCTCCAGCTTCCCGACCAACGACTACGGTCTGGTCCGGTACAGCGGCTCCGTCACCCCGCAGGGCACCGTCGGCAGCCAGGACATCACCAGCGCCGCCAACCCGACCGTGGGCCAGACGGTCACCCGGCGCGGCAGCACCACCGGCATCCACAGCGGCCGGGTCACCGCGCTGAACGCCACCGTCAACTACGGCAACGGCGACATCGTGTACGGCATGATCCAGACCACCGTCTGCGCCGAGCCCGGCGACAGCGGCGGCCCCCTCTACGCCGGTTCCACCGCCCTCGGCCTCACCTCCGGCGGCAGCGGCGACTGCTCCTCCGGCGGCACCACGTTCTTCCAGCCGGTCGTCGAGGCGCTGAACGCGTACGGCGTGAGCGTCTACTAAAGACGTACGAGACGGCTGGCGCACCCACCGACGCGCACCCCCGCCCGGGCCTTCCGGGCGGGGGTTTCCCGGTTTTCCACAGGACTCCCGGGTCGGACGGAGCGGGACTATCGTGGACATCGATACCCCAGGTGGGGCATCGTTCGCGATACGGACGGCAGGTGGCCGTGATGCTCGATGCACTCGTGATAGTGGTGGTGATCCTGGCCTGTGCCGGTGTCGTCTGCGCCCTGGCGGCGGCCCGCGTGGTCAAGCAGTACGAGCGGGGGGTGGTCTTCCGGCTCGGAAGGCTCCGCTCGGATGTCCGGGGGCCCGGCTTCACCATGATCGCTCCGGTCTTCGACCGGCTCCGCAAGGTGAACATGCAGATCGTGACGATGCCCGTGCCCGCCCAGGAAGGCATCACCCGTGACAACGTGACCGTGCGGGTAGACGCGGTCGTCTACTTCAAGGTCGTGGACCCGGCCGAGGCGATCGTCGCGGTCGAGGACTACCGCTTCGCGGTCTCCCAGATGGCCCAGACCTCGCTGCGCTCGATCATCGGCAAGAGCGATCTGGACGATCTGCTCTCCAACCGGGAGAAGCTCAACCAGGGGCTGGAGCTGATGATCGACAGCCCGGCCATCGGCTGGGGCGTCCACATCGACCGCGTCGAGATCAAGGACGTGTCGCTGCCGGAGACCATGAAGCGGTCGATGGCCCGCCAGGCGGAGGCCGACCGGGAGCGCCGGGCCCGGGTGATCAACGCGGACGCGGAGCTGCAGGCGTCGAAGAAGCTCGCCGCGGCCGCCGAGCAGATGGCCGCGACCCCGTCCGCCCTCCAGCTGCGGCTGCTGCAGACGGTGATGGCGGTCGCCGCCGAGAAGAACTCCACGCTGGTCCTGCCCATACCGGTGGAGCTGCTGCGCTTCCTGGAGCGGGGCCAGCAGCCTCCGGCGGCGGCCCAGGCGGAAGGCGGCGGCGCCAAGGAGCCGGTGGCCGCCGGGCAGAAGGCGGCCTCGCCCGCCATGGAGCACGCGCCCGCCAAGGAGGCGGTCCCGCCCGCTCCGACTGTCCCCACGCTGACGGAGCACGAACCGGAGCGTGCCGTGGAGCGGTGACCCGTACATAAGCCCCGTGCCCGCGTGTCCGTTTGAGGCGCGCGGGCACCGTCATGTCCGGATATGAGGATCGACGCTCCGTAAATTTCACGCAGATGACGTGAACGCGGTCTTGTGCGCCCCTGGCGGCGCTGGGAATACTCGGCGGCGCAATTTGGCATGGACGCGCTCCCGCTCGGGCAGGCGCGCCCCGTGCCGTACGCCCTCCGGGCCGGGCACCCCACTGCCGTACGGCCCAACCCCCCACTGGAGGACCGAGAGTTGAAGCACCGCCGCATACCCAAGCGCCGTGTGGCCATCGCCGGGACCGGAGCTGTGGCCCTGGTCGCCGCCGCCCTCACCCTGCAGAACGCCAATGCCGCCCCCGCCGAGCCGCAGCCCCACACGCTGTCGGTGAACGCCGCGGGCAAGCTCGCGAACACCCTCACCTCGGCGCTCAAGACCGACTCCGCCGGTTCGTACTACGACACCAAGGCCAAGAAGCTCGTGGTCAACGTGGTGAACAAGGCCGCCGCCGAGCGGGTCCGCGACGCGGGCGCCGAGGCCAAGGTGGTCGAGCACACGCTGGCGCAGCTCAAGCAGGCGCGTACCACCCTGAAGGACAAGGCGACCATTCCCGGCACCTCGTGGTCGGTCGACCCCAGAGCCAACAAGGTCGTCGTCACCGCGGACAGCAGTGTCAAGGGCAGCCACCTGGCCACCCTGAACAAGGTCGCCAAGGGCCTGGGCGACAAGGTCGAGGTGAAGCGCTCGGCTGGTAAGTTCTCCACCTTCCTCGCGGGCGGCGACGCCATCTGGGGCGGTGGCGGGCGCTGCTCGCTGGGGTTCAACGTGGTCAAGGACGGCCAGCCGTACTTCCTGACCGCCGGTCACTGCACCGAGTCCATCAAGAGCTGGTCCGACTCGCAGGGTGGCGACGAGATCGGGGCCAACGAGGGCAGCGACTTCCCCGGCAACGACTACGGCCTGGTCAAGTACACCAAGGACGTCGCGCACCCGAGCGCGGTGAACCTCTACAACGGCGACACCCAGGCCATCTCCAAGGCCGGTGACGCCACCGTCGGCCAGAAGGTGACCCGCAGCGGCTCCACCACCCAGGTGCACGACGGCGAGGTCACCGGCCTCGACGCGACCGTCAACTACCAGGAGGGCTCGGTCAGCGGGCTCATCCAGACCAACGTCTGCGCCGAGCCCGGCGACAGCGGCGGCGCGCTCTTCGCGGGCGACACGGCGCTCGGTCTGACCTCCGGCGGCAGCGGCGACTGCTCCGCGGGCGGCGAGACGTTCTTCCAGCCGGTGCCGGAGGCGCTGGAGGCGTACGGCGCCAAGATCGGCTGACAGGCCGACCGCTCTCGCGCGGCGCGCCCGCCCGCAGGGGGACAGGCCCCGTACCGGGACGGGCCCCGCACAGGGACAGGCCCCCGGACACCCGTGGACGGTGTCCGGGGGCCTTCGCTTCGCTCAAGCCCCGGGGCGGCGGCTCAGAACTCGAAGAGCTGGGTCACGGCCGCGTTCTTGAGGCAGTTGTTGGCGAAGGTGTGCTCGTACGCCACCCGCTGACCGTCCCAGATCCCCTCCGCGGTGACGGTCACCGGCCGCCACTCCTTGGTGCACATCCGGCCGGACTCGGTCGCCTCGGTCAGCGTGGAGAACTCGCCGTTCACGGCGCGCAGTTCGGCGCAAGCCCGGGCGGGCGCCGGGTGGGTACCCGTGGCGGTGGGCTGACAGCTCAGCGTCACCGCCCGCTGGACGGCCACCGAGGCCGCGTCGGCTCCGTGGCCGATGCTGAGGACCAGCGCGGAGGGCGGATACAGGCTCTTCGACGTCGCGGGCGCGGCATGTGCCGTGCCACTGGCCCCCAGCCCGAGCGCGGCGCTCATGGCCAGCGCGGCGCCGAGGCCGCCGATCGCCCCTGTCGTCTTCCGCATATCGAACACTCCCTTGCTCGTGCTTGCAGATACCGGACGGAGTTCTACGCCCCGCGGATCGGGAACGCACGTTGATCGAGCACTTCCGGTCGCTACAAGTAGTCATTCGGTGGCTCATTGTCGCGTGCGCAAGGTGTGGCCCTGTGGAACGCCGCGTGTCGACCGGGTGCGGGCTGATGTGCGGGGCGGGGGAGTGCGCGCGCCTCGCCGCGCTGTCGAACGACAGTTCAGCGCCGTTCAAATCGATTCAGAAATGCTCAGATGTGAGGCATGTCGAGAGTGCCGGTGTACGAGTGACGCCAGAGCGAGATCCTGCCAGGGCAAGGCGACGGTAAACGGGACGAAGCCGGGTGGCGCTTCGGTCGCCGAAGCGGTCGCGTCAGCCCAGTCCGCCGCTGAGCGGGCCGGTGTGGCGGCCCCAGCCGTACGCGCGGTCGGCCCGCAGCCGCACCACCAGCCGGCGGTCGGCCACCATCGCGGCGCGGAAGTCCTCCCAGTCCGGGTGGTCGCCCTGGATGGAGCGGTAGACCTCGACCAGCTCGTCGGCGACGGCGTCATGGGGGTCGGTCGTCACCGGCGTCAGCTCGGCGTCGCCCTCGGCCACCAGGTAGGAGAAGCGGTCGCCGCTGGTGACGTAGAAGCTCGCGCGCGGGTCGCGGCGCAGGTTGCGGGTCTTGGCGCGGTCGTCGGTGACCGAGACGCGGATGAGGTGCTCGGCCGGGTCGTAGCTGTAGGCGACGTTGGACAGCTGGGGGCGGCCGTCGCGCTTGAGGGTGACGAGCGCGCCGGTGCGCTGTTCCCGCAGCAGGTCGAGCAGGGTCGGCTCCGTCATGGTGATCAGGATACGTGCGCGGGCGGCCGGTTTCCCGGGATACGACACGCGGAATGAAGGGGGGATTTGCGTGCTTATGGTGTATATGGAAGCGCCGCGAGGGGCGCGAGGTGGCCGTTCGGGGTCACTCGCACGGTTGTTCGAAAATGGGGTTAAGGTGGGGGTCGGGGAGGACGAACAGAGCAGGATCGGCCAGGGGGTGTGAGCAGCGGGAGGTGCGGATGCCAGGCTTCACGCATCTGCACACCGCCTCCGGGTTCTCCATGCGGTACGGCGCCGCACACCCGGAGCGGTTGGCGGCGCGTGCCGCCGAGCGCGGCATGGACGCCATCGCGCTGACCGACCGCGACAGCCTCGCCGGAGCGGTGCGGTTCGCCCGGGCGAGTGAGGTCGCGGGGGTCAGACCGCTCTTCGGGGTGGATCTGGCCGTCCGGGCGGAACTCCCGGACCCGGGGCGCTCGGCCCGGCGGCGCACGCCGGTGCGCGGCGGGGCGTTCATCGACGAGTCCACGCCCCGCGTGGTCTTCCTCGCCCGGGACGGCGCCGCCGGCTGGGCCGCCCTGTGCGGGCTGGTCTCCGCCGCCCACGCCGGGCTCGCCCACCCCGGCTCCGCCCGTACGAACGGCGACGGGCCGCCCCTGCTGCACTGGCGCGATCTGGTGAGCGTCCCCGGGGCGCTCGCCCCGGTGACCGCGCTCCTCGGCCCGGACTCCGACGTCGGCCGCGCCCTGGCCGCCGGACGCCCCGACCGGGCCGCGCGGCTGATCGCCCCCTGGCGCGAGCTGTTCGGCGACGCGCTGCGGCTGGAGGCCGTATGGCACGGCCGCGACGGCACCGGGCCCGGCTCGCTGCGGCTGGCCGCCCGTACCGTCGGCTTCGCCGCGGAGCAGGGCGTCCGGGCCGTCCTCAGCAACGCCGTCCGCTACGCCGACCCCGGCGAGGGCCCGGTCGCCGACGTCCTGGACTCCGCCCGCCGCCTCGTCCCCATCGACCCGCGCAACCCCGGCTCGCTCGACAGCGGTGAGCGCTGGCTCAAGGGCCCGCGCGACATGGCGCGCGCCGCCGAGCGCATCGCGGAGGCGGCCGGGCTGCGGCGGGACGGCGCGCACCGGCTGCTGGAGGAGACGGCGCGCACCGCCGCCGCGTGCCTGGTCGACCCCGAGGACCACATCGGCCTCGGCACCGTCCACTTCCCCGAACCGCGCCTGGTCGGGGCGGGACGGCGGAGCGCGGAGCGGGTGCTGCGGTCGCGCTGCGCCGCCGCCATGGTGGAGCGGGGATACGACCGCGACCGGGCGCGCTGGGAGCGGCTGGAGGACGAGCTGCGCACCGTCGAACGGCTCGGCTACGCCTCGTACTTCCTCACCGTCGCCCGGGTCGTGGACGACACCCGTGCGCTCGGGGTGCGGGTGGCCGCCCGGGGCTCCGGCGCGGGCTCGCTCGTCAACCATCTGCTCGGCGTCGCCCACGCCGACCCCGTGGCCTGCGGGCTGCTGATGGAGCGCTTCCTGTCGGTGCGGCGGGCCGCGCTGCCCGACATTGACATCGACGTGGAGTCGGCGCGCCGCCTCGACGTCTACCGCGCGATCTTCGACCGCTTCGGGCCGGAGCGGGTCGCGACCGTCTCGATGCCCGAGACCTACCGGGTGCGGCACGCCGTACGGGACGTGGGCGCGGCCCTCGGCATGGAACCGGCCGAGGTGGACCGGCTCGCCAAGTCCTTCCCGCACATCCGCGCCCGCGACGCGCGTGCGGCGCTCGCCGAGCTGCCGGAGCTGAAGGAACTGCGCGAGGCGACGGAGGAGCAGGAACGTTTCGGCAGGTTCTGGGAGCTGGTCGAGGCGCTCGACGGCCTGCCCCGCGGCATCGCCATGCACCCCTGCGGCGTCCTGCTCTCGGACGCCGGGCTGCTGGCCCGTACCCCCATCGTGCCGACCAGCGGCGAGGGCTTCCCCATGTCGCAGTTCGACAAGGACGACGTCGAGGAGCTGGGGCTGCTCAAGCTCGACGTCCTCGGCGTGCGGATGCAGTCCGCGATGGCGCACGCGGTCACCGAGATCCGGCGGGCCACGGGGGAGACCGTCGACCTCGACGACCCCGCGCAGGTCCGGCCCGGCGACCCGGCGACGTACGACCTGATCCGCTCCACCGAGACGCTCGGCTGCTTCCAGATCGAGTCGCCCGGCCAGCGCGATCTCCTCGGACGGCTCCAGCCCGACTCCTTCCACGACCTCGTGGTCGACATATCGCTCTTCCGGCCGGGCCCGGTCGCCGCCGACATGGTGCGCCCCTTCATCGAGGCCCGGCACGGCCGCCGCCCCGCCCGCTATCCGCATCCGGACCTGGCGGACGCGCTGCGCGAGACGTACGGGGTCGTCGTCTTCCACGAGCAGATCATCAAGATCCTGTCGATCATGACCGGCTGCGAACGGGACCTCGCCGACGAGGCGCGCCGCGCCCTGTCCGACCCCGAACGGCAGGGCCGGGTACGGGCCTGGTTCCACGCGGAGGCGGGGCGGCGGGGGTACTCGGCGGAGGTGCTGGGCCGTACCTGGGAGATCGTCGAGGCGTTCGGTTCGTACGGCTTCTGCAAGGCGCACGCGGTCGCCTTCGCGGTCCCCACGTACCAGTCCGCCTGGCTCAAGGCGCACCATCCGGCGGCCTTCTACGCGGGACTGCTCACGCATGACCCCGGGATGTACCCGAAGCGGCTGCTGCTGGCGGACGCGCGGCGGCGGGGCGTGCCGATCCTTCCGCTCGATGTGAACCGGTCGGGCTCCGACTATCGAATCGAACTGACGTCCGAGGGCGGCGATATGGGCGTCCGGCTGGCGCTGAGCGACGTCCACGGCATCAGCGAGGCCGAAACCCGGCGCATCGCCGCCGGACAGCCCTACTCCTCGCTCCAGGACCTGTGGCTGCGCGCCCACCCCGGACGGCCCGCCGCCGAACGGCTGGCCCAGGTCGGGGCGTTGGACGCGTTCGGTGCGGGCCGCCGCGACCTGCTGCTGCACATCGCCGAACTGCACCGGCAGCGCGCCGCGACCCACGACGAGGGCCAGCTCCCGCTGGCCGAAACCGGCCCGCCCGCCCCTGCCGGGCTGCCCGACCTCGACGACGGCGAACGCCTCGGCGCCGAGCTGGGCATCCTCGGCATGGACGTCTCCCGCCATCTGATGGCCGACCACCGGGCCTTCCTGGACGAACTGGGCGCGATGCCCGCCAAGCGGCTGCGGTCGGCCCGGCACGGGGAGACGGTGCTCGTCGCGGGCGCCAAGGCCGCCACCCAGACCCCGCCGATCCGCTCCGGCCGCCGGGTCATCTTCACCACGCTGGACGACGGTACGGGCCTGGTCGACTGCGCCTTCTTCGACGACAGCCACGCCGCGTGCGCCCATACCGTCTTCCACTCCTGGCTGCTGCTGGTGCGCGGCGTCGTCCAGCGCCGCGGCCCGCGCAGCCTCAGCGTCGTCGGATCGGCCGTCTGGAACCTCGCCGAACTGGCCCGGCTGCGGAGCGAAGGCGGCCTGGAGGCGGTCGCCGCCGAACTGGCGGGCGCGGGCGCGGGCCCGGACGCGGACGCCGCCGACCCCGACTCCGGCCGCCGCATCCAGCTGTCCACCGGCTACGCCATGCACCCCTGGGCCGACCTCCAGCCCGCGGGCGACCAGTCCGCCACCGGCCGCAAGCTGTGGCACGCAAGCCCGGGGAGCGCGGGATGAAGCCCGAACCGGCCCCTCCCGTCCCCGCCCCGGCGGCCGGGGCACCGGGGGACGCGGGCCTCGGCGGCGACGGGGTGGCGCATGTGTTGTACGTGCGGTTTCAGGGGGACGGGGTGCTCGGCGAGGACGTCTATCAGGGGCTGCTCGCGCTGCTCGGCGAGGTGACGCCCGTCGTGGAGGCGTTGCCGCCCGACGCCGCGCTCGCCGATGTCCGCGGTGCGCTGCGGTACTTCGGGCGGGACGCGGCCGGGCTCGCGGAGATCGTGCGGGTGCGGGCGCTGGCGCGGTACGGCGTCGACTGCACCGTGGGCGTCGCCGCCAACCCGATGCTCGCCCGCATGGCCGCACACGACGCCCCGCCGAACACGCCCGGCGCGGTCCGTACCGTCCCCGACGACCCCGACGCCGTCGCCGGTTTTCTGGCCCGTAAGCCGCCCATCGCCCTGCCCGGCGTGGGCGCCGCGACCGCCAGGGCCCTGTGCGCGTACGGGCTCGACAGCACCGAGCGGATCGCCGCCGCGCCGCTGGCCACGCTGCAGCGGATCCTCGGGGCGGCGACCGCGCGCCGGGTGCACGCCTGGGCGCACGGCATCGATCCCGCGCCCGTCACCCCGAACGCCCCCGCCCGCGCCATGGGCGCCGAACACCGCTTCGACCGCGATGAGCTGGACCCGGTCCGGCGGCGCCGGGCGCTGCTGACGCTCGCCGACGGGCTCGGCATCCGGCTGCGGACGAGCGGGCAGATCGCGGCCCGGCTCAGCCTCACCGTCCGGTACGCCGACCACTCCTCGACGACCCGTTCCCGGACCCTGGCCGAGCCGACCGCCCATAGCCCGGTGCTGACCGCCACCGCGTACGCGCTGCATGACGCGCTCGGGCTGCAGCGGGCCCGGGTGCGGTCCGTCAGTCTGCGGGCCGAGGGGCTGATGGGCGCCGAACTCGCCTCCCATCAGCTGTCCTTCGACGCCGTGGACGACAAGGCCCGCCGGGCGGAGGCCGCCGCCGACCGGGCGCGGGCCCGCTTCGGGATGTCCGCGGTCCGGCCCGCCGGATTCCTGGACGTCGCGTAGGGCGCCGCGTAAGACCTGAGCGACGCGTAAGACCTGGACGTCGCGTAAGGGCTACGTGAACCTTTCTTCACCGGCCGATGGCTGGAAGTCTCCGCTACTCACGCGTAATTTGATCCTCGCGCCACACGCTTGTGATCCGGATCACAGGGTGCGCCGTCAGTGCAACTCCACCCCCACCACGAGGAGTTCATGTGATGCTGCCCTGGAGGCATGTCCGCACCTTACTGCCCGCCCTGGCCCTGGCGGTCGCGGCGGCGACCGCGGCCCCCGCCGCCGCGGCCACCCAGTCGTCGCAGACCGTCAGCAGTGGCTGGAACAACTACTCCTGCAAGCCCTCCGACCGGCACCCGCGCCCCGTCGTCCTCGTCCACGGCACCCTCGGCAACTCCGTCGACAACTGGCTCGGCCTCGCCCCGTACCTGGTCGACCGCGGCTACTGCGTCTTCTCCCTCGACTACGGCCAGCTCCCCGGCGTGCCCCTCTTCCACGGGCTCGGGCCCGTCGACAAGTCCGCCGGGCAGCTGTCGTCGTACGTCGACCGGGTGCTCGCCGCCACCGGCACCTCGAAGGTCGATCTGGTCGGCCACTCCCAGGGCGGGATGATGCCCCGCTACTACCTGAAGTTCCTCGGCGGCGCGGCGAAGGTGAACGCCCTGGTGGGCCTCGCCCCGTCCAACCACGGCACGACCCTGTCCGGGCTGACGAAGCTGCTGGACTTCTTTCCGGGCCTCGACGACGCCGTCGCCAAGGCGGCCCCGGGGCTGATGGACCAGGTGGCCGGGTCGGACTTCCTGGACCGGCTCAACGCGGGCGGCGACACCGTTCCCGGGGTCCGCTACACCGTCATCTCCACCCGGTACGACGAGGTGGTCACGCCGTACCGCAGCCAGTTCCTGAGCGGCCCCGACGTCAAGAACGTCGTGCTCCAGGACCTGTGCGCCTCGGATCTGTCCGAGCATCTGACCATCGGAATGACCGACCGGCTCGCCTTCCATGAAGCCGTCAATGCCCTCGACCCGGCTCACGCCACCCCGACGACCTGCGCTTCGGACGACTGACCCGCGCGACCGGCCTCGGGGTGGGCGACGGAGTGGTCCGCGTCGCGCGGCGGCCTATTCGGCGATCAGCTCGACCTCGATGTTGCCCTGCGTCGCCTTCGAGTACGGGCACACCTGGTGCGCCTGCTCGACCAGCTTGCGGCCGGTCTCGTTCTCCAGGTCGCCCGGCAGCTCGACGCGCAGCGTCACCTTGAGGCCGAAGCCGCCATCCGACTCGTCCTTGCCGATGCCGACCTCGGCGGTGACGGAGATGTCCTTGGTGTCCACCTTGGCCTGGCGGCCGACGAGGCCGAGCGCGCTCGCGAAGCAGGCGGCGTAGCCCGCGGCGAACAGCTGCTCCGGGTTGGTGCCCTTGCCGTCACCGCCGAGGGCGGGCGGCATGGCCAGGGGCAGGTCGAGCTGGCCGTCGGAGCTGACGGCGCGGCCATCGCGGCCGTTCGCCGTGGCTACCGCGGTGTAGAGCGCATCCATGAAGACCAATCCCTTTCGAGTCCCGGTGGCCGGGGGAATCCGGCCGGATCCGGCGGTGGCCTCAGTAGAGCACACAACTAAATTGTGCACAACTAAGAGGTACGCTGGTCATATGTCATCTCAGCCCGACCCCGACCCCGACCCGCTTCCCGCGCAGAGCGGGGCCGTCACGGTGGACGATCCGCTCCGGCTCGATCTGCAGCTCTGCTTCGCCCTGCACGCCGCGTCGCGCGCGTTCGGCGGCATCTACCGACGGGTGCTGCGCGACACGGAGCTGACATACCCGCAGTACCTGGCGCTGCTGGTGCTGTGGGAGCACGGGGAGATGCCGGTCAAGCAGCTGGGCGAGTTCCTGCGACTGGATTCGGGCACCCTGTCGCCGCTGCTCAAGCGCATGCAGTCGGCCGGACTCGTCGAGCGCGAGCGCAGCACGCACGACGAGCGCTCGGTGACGGTCCGGCCGACGGCGGAGGGCATGGCGCTCAAGGAGCGCGCCCGGGAGGTGCCCCTGAAGGTGATCCGGGCGACCGGCTTGGACAAGGAGGAGCTGGTCGACCTGCGGTCGCGGGTGCAGCGGCTGACGGCGGCGCTCGACGCGGCGCTGGACGACGAAGAGGGCTGAGCACCGGGGTCACCGGGCCGGGGTCACCGGCCCCGGGTCGGTGCTGTTCGCCGTGCCGCCCGGTATCAGCGCGCTCGCGAGCACGGCCACGGCCACCAGCGCGAACCATCCGGCGATGGCCGCCGCGCGGTGCCGGACCGACCATCCGGCGATCCCCTCCACGAGAGCCGGACCTGCCGCGCGGTCCCGTTTGCTTTTCGGCAGCATGAGCTGCTGTCCTTTCCGAAGAAGGAGCGTTTCCTCAAGAGGGCTCGCCCCGCTGGGGCGAGCCGGTACCGCTGCTTCGTTCAGCTGGGCCGTCGAGTTGCCGCTCGGCGGCCCAGCGGCTGTTCTGTTCCCGGGGTTACTCCACGGTCTGGAGGATGCGTTCCAGGGAATCCATACGGCCCTGCAGCGCGGTGAGCGTCTCGCCGATCTCCCGCAGCTGGACCTCGGTCTTCTGCTGGGTGGCCACGGCCTGCTCCGCGATCTTGCGGTACTCCAGCTCCCGTACGACCTGGACCTTCGCGCGCCGGGTGGCCGCGAACTGCCAGATGATCGTGGTCAGTACGGTGGTGACCAGAGCGAACAGACCGAAGGCCCCGACGACCTCCGTCAAGTCGTGCCCGTCCTTCAGGTGTTTCCTTTCGTCTCCGCGGCCGGGGTCAGCGTCCGCTCCGCGGCCTCGATGGCTTCCGGGGTGAGCCGGATCGCGAACCGGTTCACCTCGTAGAACTTCATGGCCTTGCCGTCCTCCGAGACCTCCAGCCGCGCCGACACCAGCCCGGCGGCCTCCAGCTTCCGCAGATGTACCTGGAGCAGCGCGCGGCTGATGCCCAGCGAACGGGCCAGCTCGCTCACGTACGTGCTCTCCCGGGTCAGCGCCGCGATCACCCGCAGCCGGTGCGGGTTGGAGAGCGTGGCGAGCACGCGCACCAGTTCGTCTCCGGTCGGTTCCGGCTCTTCCGTCATAGCGAAACCCTGCACATGCCAAAAAAAGTTAGCACATGCCGAGAATGATTGAGCGGTGTCGTGTGCGTGGAAGGTGTCAGACATGACCGGAACTCATCCCCGTGCGGGCGCCCGCAAGTCCGCCATCGACCTGGTCGAGACCTTCCTCGACCCCGGCAGCCGCCGCGGCTGGGACCGGCCGGTCGAGATCACCACGACCGACCCCGACTACCGGGCCGACCTGGAGCGGGCCCGCGAGCGCACCGGGATCGACGAGTCGGTGATCACGGGCGAGGGGTGCATCGAGGGGCGCCGGGTGGCCTATGTGGCCTGCGAATTCCGCTTCCTGGCGGGCTCGATCGGGGTCGCGGCGGGTGAGCGGCTGGTCCGTGCCATCGAGCGCGCGACGGCGGAGCGGCTCCCGCTGCTGGCCGCCCCCGCGTCCGGCGGCACCCGGATGCAGGAGGGCACGGTCGCCTTCCTCCAGATGGTGAAGGTGGCGGCGGCGATAACCGACCACAAGGCCGCGGGCCTGCCGTACCTGGTCCATTTGCGCCACCCCACCACCGGCGGCGTCCTCGCCTCCTGGGGCTCCCTGGGCCATGTCACCGCCGCCGAACCGGGTGCCCTCATCGGCTTCATGGGCCCGCGGGTGCACGAGGCCCTGTACGGCGAGGAGTTCCCGGCGGGCGTGCAGGTCGCCGAGAACCTGATGAACCACGGCCTGATCGACGCGGTGCTCCCGACGAGCCGCCTCGCGGAGGTGGCGGCGAGGGTGCTGAGGGTTCTGTGCGGCGACGAGGCTCCCCGGCCCGCCGCGGCCGACTTTCGGCCGCCCGCCACCGGGGTGTCGTTGGGTGCTGGGCGGTCTGCGTTCGGCCCTGCGGATGCCCCAGGGGGCTCCCGTGTGGGGGCTACGGCGGTGGGGCCCTCGGCCGAGGAGTCGATCCGGGCCTCGCGGCGGGAGGACCGGCCCGGGGTGCGGGACCTGTTGCGGGTGGCCGCCGAGGACGTGAGTCCGCTCAGCGGTACGGGTGCCGGGGAGCACGACCCCGGGCTGCTGCTCGCGCTCGCGCGAATCGGCGGGGCGCCCTGTGTGGTGCTCGGGCACAACCGTCGCGGGCGGCGGGGCAGCGAGCGCGCGTCGACCGAGGGGCAGCCGTTGGGGCCCGCCGGGCTGCGTACCGCGCGGCGCGGCATGCACATCGCGGCCGAGCTGGGGCTGCCGCTGCTCACCGTCATCGACACCGCCGGCGCGGCGCTCAACCGGGAGGCCGAGGAGGGCGGGCTGGCCGGGGAGATCGCCCGGTGTCTCGCCGACATGGTGACGCTGCCCGCCCCCACCCTCTGCCTGCTGCTCGGTCAGGGCGCGGGCGGGGCCGCGCTCGCGCTGCTGCCCGCCGACCGCGTCGTGGCGGCGCGGCACGCCTGGCTGTCGCCACTGCCCCCCGAGGGCGCGTCCGCCATCCTCTACCGGTCGACGGAGCGGGCGTACGAGGTCGCCGACCGGCAGGGGGTGCGCTCCGCCGACCTCCTGGCCAACGGCATCGTCGACCGCGTCGTGGAGGAGGATGAGGGGGAGGGCGAGGAGGCGGGCCTCCTGGCGCGCCTCGGCCACATCCTCGGCGACGAACTCGCCGCCCTCCGCGCCCGGGACCCCGAGGAGCGGATGGCCGCCCGCCGCGCCCGGCATCGCCGCATCGGGGAGCCGAGTTGACGTCTTAACAGGGCCAAACGGGCGTAGCAGCCAGCCGAATTGGCAGTCTTAGGCATGCCTAACCTAATCTCGGCTCGTGAACGAGAATGATCTCGACACGGCACCCCGGCCGTTCTCCACCCCTGCCCCTGCCCACCCCGCGCCAATCCACCTCCTGGCCCTCAATCCCACCGACTCCGTCACCGAAGGCTTCCTCCCCGCCGCCGCCCGCCTCGGCTTGGCCGTAACCCTCCTCACGGACCAGCCCGAGGCACACGAGCGCGCGTACGCCCGCCACGCGGCCCGTGGCGGGCGGCACCCCGTCACGCTCGACGTCGCCCCCTGCGACGTACGGGACTTCCGCGAGGTCATCAGCCGCATCGCCGCCGCCCCGGACGGCCGACGGCCCCGGGCCGTCTTCACCAACAGCGACCACCTCCAGACCCAGGCCGCCCTGGCCGCCGCGTACTTCGGCCTCCCCGGCAAGGACTGGCGCGCCGCCCTCCGCACCAAGAACAAGGCCGAGCTGCGCCGCGCCCTCGCCGCGGCCGGTGCGGACACGATCTGGTCCACCGAACTCGGCACCGGCGACGACCCGGCCACTCTCACCGGCCTCGACGCGCCCTACCCCTGCGTCGTCAAGCCGCGCGAGGGCGTGGCCAGCGAGGACGTCGTCCTGGTCGCCGACGCGGCCGAACTCGTCCGCTCCTGCCACGACATACGCGCCCACCGGCCCGACGCGGCGCTGGTGATCGAGGAGTACCTGAACGGCGAACTGCGCACCCTCGAAACCCTCGGCGACGGCCACACCCTCCACGTCCTCGGCGCCTTCCGCACCGACGTCTCCCCGCCTCCGCACTTCATCGAGGAACGGCTGCACCTCCTGCCCGCCCCGCCCCCACAGCCCCACACCGGTCAGGTGCTGGCCCAGCTCCGGGCGCTGGGAGTAGGATTCGGCGCTTGCCATACCGAATACGTCGTCCAGGGCGACCGGGCCCGCCTCATCGAGGTGAACTACCGTGCCATCGGCGACCAGTGCGATCTGGTGCTCGCCGAACTCCTCGGCATCCCGCTCTTCGAGCACATCCTCCGCACCCACCTCGGCGAACCGCTCCCGGCCGACCTCGGCGCCCGCCGGGACGGCCGGGTCCGCATGGAGTACGTGATGGCCGACCGCCCCGGCCGACTCGTCGCCGCCCCGGCGGCGAGCGTGACCGAACGCGACGGCGTACGGCTCGACTACCGCCCGCTGCGCGAGATCGGCGAGGAACACCCCCTCTACCGCACCAACCGCGACTTCCTCGGCGTCCTGCGCGCGACCGGCACCGACCAGCGCCGGATCGACGCGACGGTGACGGAGTTCCTGGCGGCCCATCGGTGGGAGATCGCGTCATGAGCCGCGCGGAAGGGGAGGAGGCCGAGGAGGAACTTCTCGGCCGAGTGCTGGACACTCTGCTCCGGGAGGACGCGTACCGACTGCGCAGCCGAGCCCGCACCGTGCGCCGCCCCGACGGCGACTGGCTGCGCATCGCGCTGAGGGAGGGCGGAAACGTGCTGCTGCCGGTGGAACCGGAAGGCTTCCAGTGCGAGATCCGCGCCCGCCGCCCCCCAAGACTGGAATGCGAGCCCCCCGCCGGACACGTCGCCGATCCGGGCTCGGACGGCGATAACGAAGCGGACCGCGTGGCGGCACCCCCGGCCGACCCCGCCCGTACCGGGCAGCCCGCCGAACCGGGCGCGGGCGTCGGGCGTTCCGCGCCGGACCCCGCGGCGGTTGGTGGCGAGCCCGTGCGGGCGGACCGCTCCGTCCCCGCCGGGCCGTATTCCGCCGACGTGGCCCCCGTCACGGCACCCCCCGGCGCGGGCGGTGCCACCGTGGCGCCCAGTGCGGGTGATGTCACCGTGGCGCCCAGCGGGGGTGGTGCCACCCCGCCCCCCGGCGGCGTGGGTTCCGGCGGTCGGGATGCCGCGGCGGTTGGTGGCGAGCCCGTGCGGGCGGACCGCTCCGTCCCCGCCGGGCCGTATTCCGCCGACGTGGCCCCCGCCACGGCACCCCCCGGCGCGGGCGGCGCCACCGTGGCCCCCGGCGCGGGTGGTGCCACCCCACCGCCCGGCAGGGGCCTCGTGCTTCGGGGGCTCGATGCCGTCCTCGGGCGGTTGCGGGCGGGGGTGGCGGGGGAGGATCTGGAGCTTTACGACGGCTTCGTGGGCGAATGCCATCAGGCGTTGGACGCCATCCGGCTGCACGACCGCATCCGGCCCAGTGTTGTCGAGCGGCTGGCCGGGCGGCATGGGGCGGCCGGGGGGTGGGCCGGGATGGGCGGGGCCGTCGCGTACGACACGCTGGCCGCCTTCCGGGACCATCCCGTGTACCCGACCAGCCGCGGCCGGTCCGTGTTCGGCGAGGACGCCCTGCGCGCCCACGCGCCCGAGTTCGCGCCCGACTTCGCGCTGCGCTGGCTCGCGCTCCCGCGCGCGGCGGTCGGCGGAGATCCGGGGCGGCTGCCCGCGTGGTGGCCGACGCCGGGGGAGCTGGGGCTGCCCGGGGGGCTCGACGCCGACCATCTCGCGTTCCCCGTGCATCCGCTCACCGTCGGCCGCCCCCTCACCGCCGCCCTCGACGCGGCCGGGCTGGGGGAGCGGGGGCAGCTCGCCGAGCGGCCGTGGCTGGACGTACGGCCCACGCTGTCGATGCGGACCGTCGCCGTCTCCGACGACCCGCTGACCCACCTCAAGCTGCCGCTCACCACGGCCACCCTGGGGCTGCGCAACCGGCGGACCGTCAAGCCGGGCACGCTCGTCGACGGCGAGGTGGCGCAGCGCCTGGGGGAGGCGGTGATCGCGCGCGAGCGCCGGTTCAAGGACACCGTGCTGCTCGCCGACGAGACGACCCATCTCCACGCCGGGCACGAGCTGCTGGCCACGCTCGTCCGCCGCTATCCGCCGGGTCTGGAGAACGCCCAGGTCGTGCCGCTGGCCGGGCTGCTGGCCCGTACGCCGGACGGGGGGCTCGTGGCGGACGCGCTCGCCGAGCGCCACTACGGCGGGGACCTGTTCGCCCTGCTCGACGCGTACCTCACCCTCCTCTTCGACTTCCACACCACCCTCTTCGCCTACGGCATCGCCCTGGAGTCGCATCAGCAGAACACCTCCCTCGTCTTCGACGGCACCGGCGGCCCGGCCACCCCCCGGCTGCGGCTGCTCATCAAGGACCACGACGGGCCGCGCGTCCACGCCATCCGGCTCGCCGCGATGATCGGCGGGGCCGACGCCGCGGACCTGTGCGGATTCGACGACCGCCGCATCCTGACCGGCGGCGACGGACCGGTGGCGGACGTGTTCACCACCATCACCGTCCATCTGTGCGCCGCCGCGCTCGCCTTCGAACTGGCCGCCCTCGGCCGCGCGCCGCTGGACGTCCTGCTGCGGCAGGTGCGCGACCGGCTCACCGAGGCCGTCGAACGGATCGGCGCGGTGTACCCCGGGGCGGCCGCCGCCGTGCTGCGCTCCCGGGTGCTGGCCGCGGACCGGCTGCCGGTCAAGGCGATGGTGACCGCGGGCACGCTGTTCACCAAGGCCCGGTCGGGCGCCGCCGACGTCAACAAGCACTACGTGACCGGGCCCAACTACCTACTGCGGGGCCGCGGCAGATGACGGCCGCGACCTCCTTATCCCTCCACCTCTCTCCTCTCCGCACCCGCTGGAGCCGCTCCATGCCTACGACCTCCTCGCCCTCCTCGGCCGTCTCACCGGTCGCGCCCGTCACGGCGCCGGTCTCCGCCGACCAGGCGACCGCCCACACCCTCCTCAACTGTCTGCTGCGCGAGGTGTCGGGCCCGGAACACCAGACCGTCGTGGCCGACGGCCGGCTGCGGCTGCGGCTGCCCCGCAGCGGGGTCCTGCTGCGGGTGGGGCTGCGCCGCACGTCGCTGATCGGCGCGCACCGGTTCACCGGACCGGTCAGCGAACAGCGCGACGGCGTCTGGGCGGAGGTCACTTGGCGCGGGCTGGCCGAGCGCATCCAGCGGGAACTCCAGCTGCGCACGGGGGTCCGCAACGACGAGTTCCTGGCGCAGGTCGCCTCCAGCCACGCGGGCATGACGGCGGCCCTGGAGGAGCGGGAGAAGGCCGCGGGGAACCCCGCCCCCGACGCCTATCTGGCCTCCGAACAGTCGCTCTTCTTCGGCCACCGCTTCCACCCCACCCCCAAGGCCCGCACCGGAAGCCCCGCCTCCTGGTCGCTGTTCGCGCCCGAGGCCGGTGCCCGCTTCCCGCTGCACCACCTCGCCGTGCGCCGGGAGTTCGTACGGGAGGAGTCCGCGTACGCCGGGGCGCTGGCGCCGCTGGACCGCCAGCGGCCGGTCCCCGACGGCTACCGGCTGCTGCCCGCCCACCCCTGGCAGTACGCCATGCTCCGCGAGCACCGGGTGCTGCGGGCGGCGCTCGACCGCGGCGACCTTCTCGACCTGGGGCCCGGCGGGCCGGACTTCGCGCCGACCGCCTCGGTCCGCACGCTCTACGACGGCCGGGACTTCCTCAAGTTCAGCCTGAACGTGCGCATCACCAACTGCCTCCGCAAGAACGCCGACTACGAGCTGTCCGGCGCCGTCGCCCTCACCCGGCTGCTGGAGCCGGTCGCCGCCGACCTCGCCGCCCGCTTCCCCGGCGCCGACCTGCTGCGCGAACCCGGCTACCGCACGCTCGACCTCGACGACCGCCACCTCTCCGAGGGCTTCGGCGTGATCGTCCGCGAGGGGCTGGACGCCCGGCTGCGGCCCGGGCTGACCGGGCTGCTGGCCGCGGCCGTAGCCGACGAGTACCCGACGAGCGGCGCCCAGCTCTCCCACCTCCTCGGCGGCACCGGCCCCGATCACGCCCTCGCCTGGTGGCAGGCGTATCTCGACCTCCTCGTACCGCCCGTCCTGGCCGCCTACTTCGACCACGGCGTGGTCCTCGAACCCCACCTGCAGAACGTGGTCATCGGCGTGGACGCCACCGGCACCCCGCGCCAGGTGCTCTTCCGCGATCTGGAGGGCACCAAGCTGGTGTCCGGCCACCACGCCGCCGCCCTCGCGGCGCTGCCCGAGGCGGTGGCCAGCCCCATGACGTACGGGCGCGAGCGCGGCTGGGACCGGGTGGTGTACTGCCTGCTGGTCAACCACCTCGCCGAGATGGTCGCCGCCCTCGCCGACCGCCACCCCCGGCTGGAGCCCGACCTGTGGTCGGCGGTCCGCCGCGTCCTGTGCGAACGCTCCGCCGCCCACGACGACCCGCCCGCGCTGCGCGCCCTGGTCGCGGGCGTGCCGCTGCCCGCCAAGGCCAACCTGCTGACCCGCTGGGGCCGCAAGGCGGACCGCGACGCCGGTTACGTCCGTATCGCCAGCCCACTCGCCTCCGACCTGCTGTCCGAGGCGGCCCGCGTGATTGCCCCCGGGAGCGCCCGTTGAACACCCCGCATCTCTCCCCCGAGGCCATCGAACTCGCCGGGACGCTCACCGGGGACGGCCTCCCCGCGTACGTCTACGACCTCGCCGCCCTCGCCGTCCACGCCCGGGAGATACGGGCCGCGCTCCCGTCGGACGTCGAGCTGTACTACGCGGCGAAGGCCAACCCGGAGCCGCCGGTCCTGCGCGCGCTCGCCCCGTACGTCACCGGCTACGAGGTCGCCTCGGGCGGCGAACTGGCCCACGTCCGCGAGGCCGTCCCCGAACGGCCGCTCGCCTTCGGAGGTCCGGGCAAGACGGAGACGGAGCTGCGGCGGGCGCTGGAGCTGGGGGTGGAGCGGTTCCATGTGGAGAGCGAGCACGAACTGCGGCTGCTCGCCGCCCTCGCCGAGGGGCGTTCCGTGGACGTCCTGCTCCGCGTCAACCTCCCCCTGACCGACGAGGCGCTGGGCGGCGCGGCGCTCGCCATGGGCGGCCGCCCCAGCCCCTTCGGCCTCGACCCGGACCGGGTGGAGCAATGCCTGCCGCTCTTCACCGAGGGCGGCCCGCTCCGCCTGCGCGGCATCCACGCCCACCTCGCGAGCGGCCTCGACGCCCCGTCCCAGACCGCCGTGGCCGGGCGGATCGCCGACTGGACGCGCGAGCTGTCCACCCGCCACGGCCTGGGCCTGACCGAGGTCAACGTGGGCGGCGGGATGGGCGTGGACTACACCCGCCCCGACGCCCGCTTCGACTGGAAGGCGTACGGCGAGGGCCTGGCCGGCGTCGCCGACCGGAACCCCGGGCTGACCCTGCGGATCGAGCCGGGCCGGGCGCTGACGGCGTACTGCGGCTGGTACGTCACGGAGGTGCTGGACCTCAAGCACAGCCGCGGCGAGGCGTTCGCGGTCCTCCGCGGCGGCACCCACCACCTCCGCACCCCGGCCGCCAAACAGCACGACCACCCCTTCCAGGTGCTCCCCGCCACCCCCTGGCCCCATCCCTGGCCCCGCCCCGCCGCCCGCGGCGAACCGGTCACCCTGGTCGGCCAGTTGTGCACCCCGAAGGACGTCCTGGCCCGCGGCGTCCCGGTCACGGAGCTGCGCGCCGGGGACCGCGTCGCCTTCGCGCTGACGGGCGCGTACGCCTGGAACATCTCGCACCACGACTTCCTCATGCACCCGAAGCCGGGCTTCCACTATCTGGCGGAGCGACCATGATGTCGGCCGGGCGGAGTGGCGGCGTGAAATTCCGCGGCGGCTTGACGCTGTTGTTCCTTCTGCCGGTGGCATGGGGGGTGTTCTCGCTGCTCGGAAGCGTGGCGGCCGCCACCGGAGCCCCGTGCCCGGGCGTCATCCTGGACGAGCATGGCGAGGACCATCCGGGGCCCATGCGGCCGGGCCAGACCTGCGCGTTGTACGACGGTCACCGCCTGACGGGCACCTCGACGTACCAGGAGCGGAAGAACGCACAGGCCGGGCGGCACGAAGACCTCCTCGTGCGGGGCCTCGTGCACACCGGCTACGGGCTGGCGGGGCTCGCCGCCCTCTGGCTCCCGTACGGTCCGCCCTGGCGCCGGAAGGAGCCGTAGGCGCTACGCGGGAGCCGGGGCCGTGCTGCGGCGGACGACCAGTTCGGTGGGGATGGTCACGCGGACCCCGGGCTCCGGGGAGCGGTCGAGCTGGTCGAGCATCAGGGTCAGGCAGCGGCGGCCGATCTCGGCGAAGTCGGTGCGGACCGTGGTGAGCGGCGGGAGCAGATGGGCGGCCTCGGGGATGTCGTCGTAGCCGACCACGCTGACGTCCTCGGGGACCCGGCGGCCCGCCTCGTGGAGGGCGCGCAGGACGCCGACCGCCATCTGGTCGTTGGAGACGAACAGCGCGGTGAGGCCGGACCGCCGGGCGATGCGGCGGCCGAGGTCGTAGCCGGAGTCCGCGCTCCAGTCGCCGAGCAGCGGCTCGTGGACCTCGGCGCCCGCGGCCGTCAGCGCGGCGCGCCAGCCGTCGACGCGGGCCTCGGCGGCGATCCAGCCGGTGGGGCCCGCGATGTGGTGGACGGTGCGGTGGCCCAGGCCGAGGAGGTGATCGGTGGCCTGGCGGGCGCCGGACGCGGAGTCGCCCGCGACGACCGGGATATGCGCGCCGAAGCTCTTGTCCAGGGTGACCATGGGGATGCCGTGCTCCGCCTCGACCAGGGCCTGGCCGACCGAGCGCTGCGGCGCGATGGCGATGATGCCGTCGGCGCCCTGGCCGAGCAGGCGGTCCACCGCGCCGGTCACGGCGGCCTGGTCGGCGGCGGTGAGGGCGATCGTGCTGACGAGGTAACCGGCCGCCTGCGCGGCCTCGTTGATCCCGGCGAGCGTGGCGGCCGGGCCGAAACGGGCCGCGTCGAAGGAGAGCACACCGAGGGTGCGGCTGCGGCCGCTGGCCAGGGTGCGGGCGCTGGCCGTGGGCCGGTAGCCCAGCTCGCGCATGGCGGCGCGGACGCGCTCGCGGGTCTCGGCGCGTACCCGCGGGTGGTCGTTGAGGACGCGGGAGACGGTCTGGTCGGAGACCCCGGCGCGCCGGGCGACGTCCGCCATGACCACCTTGCCGCCGGTGGTGGGGCGGCGGCGCCGGGCGGGGGTGCGGGGTGGCTCCGCCATGCGGTTCGGCTCCTTCACGAAAGGGTGCTCGCCCCGGGCGCGCGGCCGCGCCCGGGGCAGGGCTTCCGGGTCAGTCCTGAGCGGTCCAGCCCAGGTCCGGTGCGTCGACGAGGTGGGCCACCCGGGTCGTCGCCGACTGTAGCTCCAGCAGGGTCAGCTCGTTCTCGCCCGCCTTCAGCACCGGTGCCGGTACGTACAGCCGCCGCTGCGGGCCGCGCGACCAGTAGCGGCCCAGGTTGAAGCCGTTGACCCAGGCCAGGCCCTTGGTCCAGCCGGGCAGGGCGAGAAACGCGTCGGCGGGGGAGTCCACCGTGAAGGTGCCGCGGTGGAAGGCCGGGCCCGCGACGGGGGTGTCCGTGGTGCGGAAGGGGAGTTCGGGGAGCTCATCGAGGGGGAGGCGGTGGCAGGTCCAGTTCTCCAGCGGCTCGCCGTCGAGGGTGACCGGACCGGTGATGCCCTTGGGGTCGCCGATGCGGGCGCCGTAATTGGCGCGGCCCATGTTCTCCACCAGGATGTCCAGCCGGGCGCCGTATTCGGGGCTGCGCACGTGCAGGCTGTCCTCGTGGCGCTCGCGTTCGACGACCCCGGCCGGGGCGCCGTTGACGAACACCTGCGCCCGGTCGCCGACTCCGCCCGTGAAGTGCAGCACGCGGTCGCCGATGGCGGGCAGCTCGGTGCCGTAGAGGACGAAGCCGTAGTTCTGGCCGAGCGCCTCCATGGTGGGCGGGTCGGTGAAGTGTTCCGCCGGGGCCAGGAATTCGGCGCTGACCAGGGCGTTCGCCGAGGCGGTCAGCCGGACCTCGGTCGGCGGCAGCTTGGGCGACGGCTCCGGGACGGGCTCGTCCGGTACGGCCGCGTGGCGGGCGATGACCTCGCGGAACGCCGCGTACTTGGGGCCCGGGTCGCCGCATTCGGTCAGCACCGCGTCGTAGTCGTAGGAGGTGACGGCCGGCGCGTAGGCGTGATCGTGGTTCGCGCCGCTGGTGAAGGCGAAGTTGGTGCCGCCGTGGAACATGTAGATGTTCACCGACGCCCCCGCCGACAGCAGCGCGTCCAGATCGGCGGCCGCGTCGTCCGCCGCCCGCACATGGTGCGGCTCGCCCCAGTGGTCGAACCAGCCGATCCAGAACTCGGCGCACATCAGCGGCCCGCTCTCCTGGTGGGCGCGCAGCACCTCCAGCGAGTCGCCGATCCTGCCGCCGAAGGTGCCGGTGGAGAGCACCCCGGGCAGGCTTCCGGCCGCCAGCTTCGCCTTGTCGGCTTGGTCGCAGGTGAACAGCAGCTCCTCGACGCCGCGCTTGCGCAGGGCGTCGGCCAGATGGGCGAGATAGGCGGTGTCGTCGCCGTAGGCGCCGTACTCGTTCTCCACCTGGACCGCGATGACCGGACCGCCGGACTCCGCCATATGCGGGGCGAGCGGGGGCATCAGCAGATCGAGGTACGCGTCCACGGCCCCGGTGAACCGCGGATCGCTGCTGCGCTGCCGGATGTCCGGATCCGCGGTCAGCCAGGAGGGCAGCCCGCCGCCCTCCCACTCGGCGCAGATGTACGGGCCGGGGCGCAGCAGGACGTACAGCCCCTCGGCCCGGGCGAGTTCCAGGAAGCGGGGGAGGTCCAGCAGCCCGTCGAGGTCGAGCGGGCCGTCCGGCGAGGGCTGGTGCAGATTCCAGGGGACGTACGTCTCGACCGTGTTGAGCCCCAGCAGCCGGGCCTTGCGCAGCCGGTCGGCCCACTGGTCGGGGTGGGTGCGGAAGTAGTGGAGGGCGCCGGAGAGGATCCGGAAGGGCTTGCCGCGGAGCAGGAAGCCGTCATCGCCGAGTGTCAGGGCGGGCATGGGCCGAAGTCCTTTCGACCGCAACCGCGGGAGCGGGTGCGGTGGGGGTGGTGTTCGTCAGGGATACGGACGAGGACGTGGCGCGGATCAGCCAGATGGTGGTGATCAGGCAGACGGCCGAGACACCGCCCAGGACGAGCGGTACGGCGCGGATGCCCGCCAGCTCGATCGCCTTGCCGAGCACGGGCCCCGCGGCCACCCCGCCGATCATCGAGGCGGCGATCACCAGCGCCCCGGCCCGGCGGGCGCGCGGCGCCGCCCGGGCCAGCCAGGGCAGACCGGTGGGGAAGACCGGCGCGATGAACAGGCCGACGCCCGCGTACGCGTACGGGGCCAGGGCCGGGACCGCGGCGAGCAGCAGACAGACGGTCATGCCCGCACAGCTGACCGCGATGATCGCCGGGGCGGGCCAGCGCAGCGCGAGCGGGACGGCCAGGAAGCGGCCGACGGTCATCATCAGCCAGTACACGGAGGTCGCCGAGGCGGCGGCGGTCGCGCCGTACCCGACCGTCTCCAGATGGGTGGGCTCCCAGCCCCCGACCCCGGACTCGACGCCGACATGGAGGACGTAGAGCAGCACGAACGCGCCCAGGACGGTGGCCAGGCTCCGGGTGCGTACCCCGGCGGCGGTCACCGCTTCGGTGGTGTCGCGCGCCGGTGCCTCGTCCCGCACCCCGGCCAGACACAGCACGAGCGGCAGCGTGAGCACGGCGAAGCCCAGGAACACCACGGCGTAGTGCTCCGCCCCGACCAGGCCGATGAGGGCCGGGCCGAGGATCGCGCCGATGCCGAAATAGGCGTTGAGGACGTTGAGCATGGCGGCGCTGCGCCGCCCGAAGCCGACCGCGAACAGCTGGTTCAGCCCGTAGTCGATGCCGCCGAAGCCGAGCCCCGCGACCAGCGCCATGCCCAGCGCGAGCGGCCATCGGGGGGCCAGCGCGAACCCGGCCGCGCCGCCCGCCATGAGCAGATACGAGCAGCCGAGCATCGTGCGGTTGCCGACCCGGCCGAAGAGCCGGTCGAAGCCGAGGACGCCCGCGACCCCGCCGACGAAGTGCGCGCTCAGGGCGAGCCCGGCGGCCGACGGCGACAGCCCGTAGTCGTCGCGGAAGGCGGGGATCGACGGTCCGTAGAGGGCCTGCAGCGCGCCGATGAGGATGAAGCCGAGGCAGGACGCGATCACCGCGGCGCGGCTGAACAGCGGTGACGCGGGGTCGGGTCGGGAGGGATCCGAGGTCTGGTCCACGTGCTTGTCCACGTTGTCCACCAGCTGAGTGTTACCGCTAACATTTTTGCCGTCAAGACGTGACTGGGTACCCCTGGGGGTCGGCGCCGGACTCCCCGGTCGGATGCCCCTCGCGGGGGTGCGATCCTTAAGCCGCTTCGTGGGCAGTGAGCGTCACCTGTGCGTCGTCCTCGTCGATGGCGATGTTCAAGGACGCGTTCAGCCCCTTGGCCAGCTTTGCGAGCAGGGGCAGAGTGGGAACGGTGTCGGACCCCTCGATCCGGGAGATCTTGGCCTGGGTCAGCCCGGTACGGGTGGCCAGCTCACTCTGCGAAAGCCCGAGTTCCACGCGGCGGTCGTAGACGACCTTGGCCAGCGCCATCGACAGCCGATGCTCTTGGCGCTCCTGTTCGACCTCGGCGGTCTCCCGGTGCCCCTCGGTCAGCTCTCGTTCACGCGCCAACTTCCAACGGCTGTGTCCCATCACTGGTCTCCTTCCGTGCGGATGAACTCTGAATGCGCCGGGCCATGCTCGGCTTCGCACTCCTTCTTCGCCAGTACCGCCCTGCTGATCTGCGCTTCCTCATGGGCTCTGGTCTTGCGGAACACGGTGAGCAGGACGACACGGCGGTCGTCCGTGATCCAGTAAGTCACTCGCGTCTGCACGCCGTCGAGGCTGGGGCGTAGCTCGCTCACTCCATCGCGCAGCGGACGGGCGTAGGGCATCGGGACCTGTGGCCCCAGCTCGGCCAACAACTCGGCGTAGGCCTCCACCTTGCGGTAGAGCTTGCCGGGTAAGAGTTCGAGCCAGGTCCTGATCTCGGGCTCGACCTCGATGACGTACAGGGCGTTCATGTCGTGAACGGTATATGTCGTCAACGACATCCTCAAGCGGGGCTGGACCCGAGGCGCTGTCAGTGGCGGGTGCGACGATTCGCCGTATGTGCGCTGAGGGATCGATCGCCGGGCACGGGACCGCCGACTACTGGGACGCCGCCGCGGCGGCGTTCGACGACGAGCCGGATCACGGGCTGCGCGATCCGGCCGTGCGGGAGGCGTGGGCGGCGCGGCTGCGGGACTGGCTGCCGGGGCGGCCCCGCGATGTGCTCGACCTCGGCTGCGGCACGGGCAGCCTGGCCCTCCTCGCCGCCGAGCAGGGCCACCGGGTGACGGGCGTCGACCGGTCGCCGCGGATGGCTGAGCGCGCCCGCGCCAAGCTCGCCGGGACGAACGCCACCGTGCTCGTCGGGGACGCGGCGGCGCCGCCGGTGGAGGAGGGCGGCTTCGACGTCGTCCTGGCGCGCCATCTGCTGTGGCTGCTGCCCGATCAGGAGGCGGTGCTGCGGAGGTGGGCGCGGCTGCTGCGGCCGGGCGGGACGCTGGTGCTGATCGAGGGCCGCTGGGGCGAGTCGGATCCGGTCGGGCTGACGGCCGGTGACCTGACCCGCATGGTCGAGCCGCTGGCCTCCCGTACGTACGTCGAACAGCTGTCGGCGGACGCGGCGCTCTGGGGGCGGCCGGTGCGCGACGAGCGCTATGTCCTGCGCGCGGCCCTCGCCCCGCCCCGGCGGCACGCCGAGATCGTCGACGTCCATCTGCTGCTGCGGCGCGGCGACCACCTCCTGCTCGCGCGCCGCGCGGGCACGGGATACGCGGACGGACTGCTGCACGCGCCGTCCGGCCATGTGGAGGACGGCGAGGACGTACGGACCGCGGTGATCCGCGAGACGGCGGAGGAGATCGGCATCCGGCTCACCCCGGACGAGGTGCGCGTGGCGCTCGTCATGCAGCACAAGTCGCCCACGGGCACGGCCCGCACGGGCTGGTTCTTCGAGGCGGAGCTGAGGGAGGGCGGGCCGGAGCCGGAGAACCGGGAGCCGCACAAGTGCTCGGAGATCGGCTGGTTCGCGCTGGATGCCCTGCCGGACGACATGGTGGCGTACTGCCGTGCGGGCGTGGCGGCGTACCGCGCCGGAGACCGGTTCGCCGTCCACTGGCACGAGCCGGACGACGCCATCGCGTCCACCCCGGACGGCCCGGACCGGCTGGTGGTGCTGAAGGCGTCGGGGTGACGGTTCCGCGGCGGCCGGTCAGTGGTGGCCCGCCTCCGAATTTCCGGACGTACCCGAGGCGGCACACAATGGGTGCGACAAAGTCCGTCCCCTCACCCGCACGCACCCCCAGGAGCCCCACGTGGCCTTGCAGATCACCGTCGACGCCGACGCGGCGACCGCGCCCTTCGAGCAGATCCGCGTGCAGATCGCGGAGCAGGCGCGTTCCGGGCAGCTGCCCGTGGGGTACAAGCTGCCGACCGTACGTGGCTTCGCCGAGGAGCTGGGGCTGGCGGCGAACACCGTCGCCAAGGCGTACCGCGCGCTGGAGGCGGACGGGGTGATCGAGACCCGTGGCCGCCATGGCACGTTCGTCGCGGCGGCCGGTGACGCGGCCGGGCGTCGGGCCGCCGAGGCGGCGCAGGCGTACGCCCAGCGGGTCCAGCGGCTCGGGCTGGACCGGGCGGCGGCGCTCGGCGCCGTCGAGGACGCGCTGCGTGCGGCGTACGGTGAGTGACCCGAAAAGACAAGGGGAGCCGATGACCACCAGCCGCATAGCCCTGGTCCGCCGCCCGAGCCCGCGTCTCGCCGACGGGCTCGTCACGCACATCGACCGCAAGCCGGTCGACGCCGCGCTCGCGCTGCGGCAGTGGGAGGCTTACGTCGCCGCCCTGCGGACGCACGGCTGGGAGACGGTGGAGGCGGACCCCGTCGACGCGTGCCCGGACGGGGTCTTCGTCGAGGACACGATGGTCCTCTACCGGAACGTCGCGCTGATCGCCCGCCCCGGCGCTGAGTCCCGCCGCCCCGAGACCGCGGCCGCCGAGGCGGCCGTGGCGGCGCTCGGCTGTTCGGTGGGCCGGGTGCGGGAGCCGGGGACGCTGGAGGGCGGCGATGTGCTGAAGATCGGCGACACGGTGTACGTGGGGCGCGGCGGCCGGACGAACGGGGAGGGCGTGCGGCAGGTGCGCGCCGCCTTCGAGCCGTTGGGGGCGCGGGTGGTGGCCGTACCAGTCAGCAAGGTGCTGCATCTGAAGTCGGCGGTCACGGCGCTGCCGGACGGCACCGTGATCGGGTATCCGCCGCTGGTCGACGACCCGGCCGCCTTTCCGCGCTTTCTGCCGGTGCCCGAGGAGTCGGGGGCGCATGTGGTGCTGCTGGGCGGCGGCAGGCTGCTGATGGCGGCGAGCGCGCCGCGCAGCGCGGCGCTCTTCGCCGACCTCGGGTATACGCCGGTGCCGGTGGACATCGGCGAGTTCGAGAAGATGGAGGGCTGTGTGACCTGTCTGTCGGTGCGGCTGCGGGAGCTGTACGTCTGAAGACGCGGGGGCCCTACAGGTACAGCCCCGCGTCCGTCTCGCCCGGCTGGATGGGGACCGAGGCGGGGCGGGTGCCGCGGCGGAGGGCGAACAGCTCCGCGAGGGTCGCGCCGTCCCGGCCGATGCCCTCTTCCGCGCCGAGCCAGTTGACCGCCTCCGTACGGTTCAGCTTGCCGACCTCGATACGGGCCAGGCAGCGGCCGGGGCGGACCACCGCCGGGTGCAGCCGCTCCAGATCCTCGTTGGTGGTCACACCGACCAGGACGTTGCGCCCCTGGCCCAGCAGACCGTCCGTCAGGTTGAGCAGCCGGGACAGCGCCTGGCCCGCGGTGTGCTTGGCCTCGCCGCGGATCAGCTCGTCGCAGTCCTCCAGGAGCAGTAGCCGCCAGCGGCCCTTGGCGGAGCCGTCGTCCTCGCCGATGGCGATGTCCATCAGATAGCCGACGTCGGTGAACAGCCGCTCCGGGTCCAGCACGCAGTCCACCTGGCACCAGTCGCGCCAGGAGCGGGCGAGGGTGCGCAGCGCGGACGTCTTGCCGGTGCCGGGCGGACCGTGCAGCAGCAGGAGGCGGCCCGCGATGTCGTCCGGGGTGACCTTCATCAGCCCGTCCATGGCCTCGGCGACCGGCCCGGTGTAGTTGTCGCGGATCTCCTCCCAGGTCCCGGCCGCGATCTGGCGGGTGGTGCGGTGCGGGCCGCGGCGCGGTGAGACGTACCAGAAGCCCATCGACACGTTCTCCGGCTGGGGCTCGGGCTCGTCCTCCGCGCCGTCGACCGCCTGGCGCAGCACCTTTTCAGCAAGGTCGTCCTCGACCGCGGTCACGGTCACGTCCGCGCCCCGGTTCCACCGGGACACCAGCAGGGTCCAGCCGTCGCCCTCGGCGAGCGTGGCGCTGCGGTCGTCGTCGCGGGCCGCGCGCAGCACGGTCGCGGCGGGCGGCAGCAGCGTGGCGCCCGACTTCACCCGGTCGACGGAGTGGCTGCGGGCATACGGCTGCTCTCCGGTCGCGAAGCGGCCGAGGAAGAGCGCGTCGACAACATCCGACGGCGAATCGCTGTCATCGACATTCAGCCGGATCGGAAGGGACTGTTCGGCGGGTGTAGCGGGCAGGGTCTGCCTCCTGAGCGAGCGGTCCGGATGCGGCGGTCGGCGCACCCTGCCCCATGATCCAGCACGAGGGGCATCGGCGCACCGGGGTTTACGGCCGTTTACCGAGCTGTTCCGAAGAAGCCCACCGGAATGGGGGCGTTCAGGGATACTCTTACCCTTTGTAGGACGTCAAGGACGGGAACGGGGCGGGGCGCGGGTGGGATCGTGGGCGGAATTCCGGGCGGGATTATCGGGAGCGCGGCGGTGGCGGATCACCGCACTCCTCGCCGTCGGCATGGCCACGCTGGCCCTGCTGCTGACCACATGCACCAGCTGGCCGGGTGACGGCGCGGGGCGGCCCGGGGCGTCGGCCTCGGCCCGGGAGCGGGCGGCGTCGGCCGGTCTGGGCTGGGGTTTCACCCACACCCAGTACAGCGCGGACCGCGGCACCGACAGCGCCAGGAAGACCGCGGAGTCGCTGCTGTCCGGCAGCCCGATGCCGCAGAACCAGCACATCATGGGCTGGGGCGCGGGCAACCCCGAGCCGTCCCCGGGCCGCTACGATTTCGCGGATCTGGACCGGCGCGTCGCCCTGATGCGCAAGACCGGCACCGAGCCCGTGCTCACCCTGTGCTGTGCGCCCGACTGGATGAAGGGCGGCACCCCGGGGGACACGGACTGGTCGCAGGAGTCCCTGGAGACCGCGCCGAGCCCCGACCACTACAAGGACTTCGCGAAGCTCGCCGGAAAGATCGCCGACCGCTATCCGGAAGTGCGCCACTTCATCGTCTGGAACGAGTTCAAGGGCTTCTACGACGACGGCAGGAACCGCTGGAACTACGAGGGCTACACCAAGCTCTACAACCTCGTCTACGAGGAGCTGAAGAAGCGGAACCCGAAGAACATGGTCGGCGGGCCCTATGTGGTCGCCGACAGCGACCCGCCCGGCGGGGCGGGCGGCGACGACACGGTGAGCGGCCCCTGGGGCACCCTCGACCGGCGCTCTGTCGACGCGATCACGTACTGGAACGAGCACAAGGCGGGCGCCGACTTCGTCGTGGTCGACGGCTCCAGCTACACCCGCGAGGACGACCGGCTGATCCCGGACGCCTTCGGCGCCACGGAGAAATTCCAGGACGTCACCCGCTGGCTCGACGAGACCACGAAGCTGCCGGTGTGGTGGGCCGAGTGGTACGTGGAGCCGGCCGCCGACACGAGCCGGGACGGCGCCCGCGGCCGCTGGAGCGAGGCCCACCGCGTCGCCGTGCAGGCCACCGCGCTGACCCGGCTGGCCCGCGGCGGCGCCGCCACCGCCTTCTACTGGAACCCGGAGACGACGGGCGCCTCCTGCCCCGGCTGCCTGTGGCGCCCCACCGAACTGGACGACGGCGGCGAGGCGCTGCCCATGATGGAGCTGCTGAGCCGCTTCGGCCGCGAGTTCCCGCCGGGCACCCGCTTCCGGTCGGTGGACATCGCCGCCGACGACCGGCCCAATGTGCAGGTCCTCGCCGACGACGACGCGACGCTGGTGATCAACACCCTGAGCCGGTCGATCAAGGCGAAGGTCGACGGGCGGTCGTTCGCCATGGACGCGTACGAGGTGCGCTGGCTCAATCGGTAGCTCACGCCGTGGCGCACGCGTCGGCGCGAGCGGCAACCCCCTCATGACATCGCCCTCATGACATCGTCACGAACCGCTGCAGCAGCGACGCCAGCACCACCAGCAGCAGCGGCAGCGCGAACCAGTACGACCCCTGCAGCCAGCGCAGCCGCCGCACGCTCGGCGGCATCGCCACCCGCACCACCTCGCGCACCGCCAGCAGCACCATCAGCACCACCGCCGCCAGCGCGCCGGTCACCGACCACGGCGTCCAGGTGATCTGCGGCCCGGCCGGGCCCGGCTCCGGCTCCGGTACTGCCGCGCGCGGCGGTGACTTCAGCTCGTACAGCGACGCGTCGTCGTTCGACAGCACCCGGCGCAGTTCGGGGCGCTGGTCCAGGGAGCGCAGCAGCCGCTCCTGCCAGCGCTCCCCGTAGCCGGAGTCCAGCTGCAGCGAGACGGACTGGCCGCGGCCGACCATCAGATACGACTGCGGCCCGGCGTCGCGCAGCGCCGTCATCAGGCCGCCCACCAGCACCGGGTCGCGCGGGGCGAGCGTGGGCTCGTACGCGACCCGCTCCATGTCCCGCGCGCCCCACGGCATCGCGGGGGTGACGCTGTTGACGGGGTCGTCGCTCATCCACAGCACCCGCACGGTCGGCTTGTCGTGCGCGTAGAGGTACTCCATGGCCGCGACCTCGCCGGGCCGCACCCGCTCGAACGCCTCATTGCCCCAGCGGGCGACCAGGAAGCCGGACATCAGCGTCAGCCCCGCGGCCAGGGCCGCCAGCGGCGCCAGACCCCGGCGGCCCCGCCGCACCCGCGGGAAGATCGCCAGCGCCCCGAGCACACAGGCGCCCGGCAGCGCGAACATGAAGACGCGCAGCGCCATCTCACCGCCGTAACTCTGCATGCCGAAGCCCAGGAACGGTACGAAGGTCAGCACCAGCAGGGCCCGCTCGGTGAAGCCCGCCGCGCGCCGCCGCAGCACCCCCCAGCAGGCGCCCGCCAGCACCCCACCGGCCAGCGCCACCCGTACGTACAGCACCAGCTTGTGCACACTGCTGCCGCCCTCGATCCGGCCGGAGACGGACGACGACACATTGCCGCCCACCCCGCCGACCCCGCCGAACAGCTCATCCCAGTGGCCCGACCAGTACGGCTCCGCCAGGAAGCCGATCCAGACGACCACCATCACCCCGCACAGCAGCGGCAGCCCGAACAGATCGGAGCGCCGCACGAGGACCAGCGCGGTCACCACTCCGAGCATCACGAACGGGGTCAGCTGATGCGCCGCCACCGACGCCGCGAACAGCGCGATCAGCAGCCCGAGCAGTGCCGCCCGCTGCCCGCGCGTCGCCTCCGCCACCTCCGCCTCACCGGGCCTGCGCTTGCCGCCCAGCACCCGCGGTTCGCGGAACCACACCAGCAGCACGGCGACGAACACCAGATAGAAGAGGTACGTGAACCCCTGCGGCGAGAAGTAGTCCTGGCCCACCCAGCCGCTCAGGGCGAACAGCCACGCCGCCGTCCACTTGGCCCGCCAGCTCGCCCGCAGCGCGCGCAGCAGCAGCATCAGGGGAGCGAGGTAGAGCAGCTGGATGAGCGTCGGCCACCAGCGCAGCAGCGCGGAGAAGTCCCGTACGCCGCACGCCTCGGCGAGGAACGCGGCCCCGGCGAAGAAGCCCGGCCAGCTCCAGCGCGCGTCGAGGTCGGGCACGGCGTCCCCGGTCCGGCCGATGTAGTCCAGGAACCCCAGGTGCTGCCACGCGGTCGGGAACCGCGGATACGCCTCCAGCACGGCGGGCACGGCATGCAGGGAGACCACGGTGGCCAGCAGGGCGACGGCGAGGAGTGCACGGGGCTGTCGGCCGAGCGCGAGCGCACCGGCGAACGCGGCGACGAGCAGCGCCGCCCCCAGCAGCGTCGGCCAGGGCAGCACGGAGACGAGCCCGAGCCCGCCCATCCGGTCCAGGGAGGCATCGTCGATGCCGCGCAGCGGCAGCCAGTAGAGGCCGAGGCCGGCGGCCAGCACCGCCCACAGGACGGCCACGCCGGTCCGCGGCCGCCTCCTGCCCGCGTCGGACGACGCGGTGGGCGAGGCAGGAGCGAGGGGCTGGGGTGGTGCGGCCTGGGGTCCGTACCGGGTGTCGGGGCGGCGCTCTGGATGGTCGAAGTCCATGCGGACACCCAACGCCAGGGTGTCCGAGTCCAGCGCCGCGCGCAGCGCCCAGCGCGTGCCGTAGCGGGCGTCGTGCGTGCCACGGGAACGCCTGGCGCGCCGGTCGCCGTCCACCGCCAGGTCCGCCAGATCACCGTCGGGCGCCGTGCCCCGCTCCAGCTCCAGCGGCGGGGGAGGGCCGGGCGGCGGCGGAATCCGCGCTTCGGCGGGGGCCGGGGCCGCGGGCCGCACCGTGACCACCCGGTACAGCTTCACCGACGCGATCGAGGCGATCACCGCCAGGCTGGAGATCTCCGCGACCCCCGCCCCGGTCAGCCCCATCCGCGGCAGCAGCACCAACGTCAGCCCCAGCACCAGCATGCACAGCAGCCCCTGCAGATACGCCAGCCCCGACGTGCGGCTCTGCGCCCGCAGCACCGCGAAGTACACCTCGATGACCACCCGCAGCGCCGCGCCCACCGCGAACCAGCGCAGCAGCGGCGCGGCCGCGTCCGCGTACCCGGCCCCGAACACGCCCAGGATCTGCGGCGCGAAGACGAACAGCCCGAGACAGACCGGCAGCATGATGCGCGCCATCCGGCGCAGCGCCGCCCGGCAGTTCTCGGCGAGCCGGGCCGGGTCGTGCGAGCCTTCGACAGTCAGCGACGCGCCCATGTTGATGGCGAGCAGATTGACCGTGCCGCCGATCGTGGTGGTGATGTAGAAGTACGCGTTGTCGGCCGCGCTGACCTGCGAGGCGACGATCACCGGCACCGCGTACACCACGGCCAGCGAGAACAGCGACCCGGTGTAGTCCCCGGCGAGGAAGCGGCCCATCTCCCGGTACGACGGGGGCCGCCCCCGGTCCTTCGTCGCCTTCGCGTGCCGCGGCACCAGCCGCCGGAAGACCAGCCAGCCCAGCGGCAGCACGGACACCGCGATGGAGATCACCCACGAGACGAACACCCCGGCGGTCGGGATCGTGGCGGCGAGCGCGACGAGCAGCAGCAGCTTCGCCGCCGAGAACACCGTGTTGCCCACCGGCACCCAGAGCGCGCTGCGCAGCCCGGTGAGCACCCCGTCCTGCAACGTCAGCAGCGACCAGCCGACGACCGCTATGACGAAGCCGATGCCGTGCACCGGGCCGTGCAGAAAGCGGTACGAGGGGCCCCAGACGTTCAGCGTGAGCAGGAAGACCACCGCGGCGCACGCCACGACCACCGAACTGCCCGCGTACGTGGCGCCCACCAGCCGCCCCGTCGTGCGCCCGGCGACCGGGATGAACCGGGCCAGGGCACCGGTCAGCGTCACGGCGGTGAGCCCCGCGAGGAGCTTCATCGCGGCGATGGCCGCCGAGCCCTGGCCGACCGCGTCCTCCGCGTAGTAGCGGGCCGCGGCCAGCCAGAAGCCGAGGCCGAGGACGGCCGAGATGCCCGTGTTGAGCATCAGCGCATAGGCGTTGCGGAACAGCTGGCTGCCGCCGCCGGCCGGCTGCTCGGTGGCGAGCTGTTCCTCGGCCTCGGCCCGGGTGGTCGTGTCGGACACGGACTCAAGTCACCTTTCCCAGTAGCTGACGTGATCTGCGGACGAGGGCATAGCCCTTGGTGAGGGCCCGGTCCCCGGCGAAGGCGCGGCCCACGGCCCGGCCGTGGACCAGCCGCTCGAACTCCTCGACGCGGGTACGGCGGGAGACCGTCACCCGGCGCAGCGCGTACGGACCCTGGCGGCGGTCCGCCAGCGCGTTGCCCACCGCGAGCGACACCCCGAACCCGGCCTCCCGCACCACCCGCCGGACCCGGCGGTCGGAGTAGCCGTAGGGGTAGGCGAACGACACCGGCGGACGGCCCAGCTCGGCCTCGATGATGTCCCGGCAGCGCACCACCTCGAAGCGGAGCCGCTCGTCCGAGAGCTGGTCGAGCTGCGGATGGGTGTGGCTGTGTCCGCCGATCTCCACTCCGGCCGCGGCGAGTTCGCGCACCTGCCCCCAGTCGAGCATCAGGTCGAGCGCGCCGTCCGTCTCGTACCGGCCGCGCAGCCAGCCCGTCGAGGCGAAGAGGGTGGCCGCGAAGCCGTGCCGGCCGAGGACGGGGAGGGCGTGGCGGTGCACGCCCTCGTAGCCGTCGTCGAAGGTGATCAGCACGGGGTTCGACGGCAGCGCGGGGCCACCGCGCCAGGCTCGGGCGAGCCGCTCGCAGGTCACCGGGGTGAAGCCGGACGCGCCGAGCAGCTCCATCTGCTCGGCGAACGCCCCCGGTGAGACGGACAGCGCGTGCGTCGCCCGGGCCGGTGCGTGCGCCACGGCGTGGTACATCAGCACCGGCACCGGCCCGGTGGCCCCGGGTCTCACCGTCATGCCGCCCCCTCGCCGGGCGCCGAAGGGCCCGGCACCGCCGCGATGGTGAAGCGGGCACCGCCCGCCCGGCGGGCCCGGGCGGTGCCGATCAGATAGCCGCTCGCCGCGGCCGACACACCGGCCACGATCGCGCCCGCGCGACCGGCCCCGCCCGCCCGGCCGAGCAGGGCGTCCCGCAGCCCGCGGGCGACGCCCGCGGGCAGCACCCGGGTGGTGTAACGGCGCTCGGTCGCCAGCCCGGCCTGGGCCCCCACACTGCGGGCGACCAGGGCCTTCGACAGCCCCTCGGCATACGCCCGGCTGCGGAAGTAGGCGAACCGCTCCCGCGCCGCGGGCACCTTGTGGTGGATGACCGCGCGGTCGTCGATCAGCAGCACCGCGTCCGGCCGGGCGCGCGTCAGCCGGATGCACAGCTCGGTCTCCTCGCAGCCCAGCGGCCGCTTGTCGCCGTCCCGCCCGATGCCGCTCGCGAACCCGCCGACCGCGTCGAACGCCGCCCTGCGGAACGAGGCGTTCCCGCCGAGCACATTGCGCACCCGGACCCGCCCGGGCGGCAGCCCCCGGTACGTACACCCCACGACCCAGTCGAACTCCTCCGGGAACCACGCCGGGCGGCGCCGGGACGCCCACACCGGCTCGGTGCGCCCGCCGACCGCCAGCACCCGCGGATCGGCGTACCCGGCGGCGAAGTGGCGCAGCCAGTCCCGCTCGGCGACCGCGTCGTCGTCGAGGAACGCGATCACCTCGCCGGAGGACGCGGCGATGCCGGTGTTACGGCCCGCGGACAGGCCGCGGGGGCCCGCGTTGGCGAGCACCCGCACCTCCTCCCCACCGGCGACGCCGGAGGCGTCGGCGCCCGCGTAGTGGTCCCGGAGCCGCCGCAGCAGCGCCGGGTTGTGGTCCACCACGAGCAGCGTCTCCTCGGCGGGCCACGACTGGTCGCCCACCGAGGCCACCGCGGCGAGGATGTCGTCCCAGCGGTCCTCGGTGTAGACGCAGATCACCACCGAGATCCGCGGCTGCGGTCGGGCGAGGGTCAAGACACCTCCCCTCGGACCGCCGCGGGCGCCACCGCCGGGCGGCGGGGCCGCCGGATCCCGCGCTCGCTCAGAATCACCCTGAGCACCCGCAGCCCGTCGCGGACGGCCCGCAGATTGCTGGCGCCGTGGATGCGCTCGTACTCATGGCTGGGGATCTCCTGGACCCGCAGCCCGGCCTTGACTACCCGGATGTTCATCAGCGTCTCCACCTCGAACCCGGCGCAGTCCAGTGCGATCTCGTCCAGGCAGCGGCGCCAGAAGGCGTTGTAGCCGTAGCACAGATCGGTGTAGCGGGCGCCGAACTTGCGGTTGACGATCGCGGTGAGCGCGCGGTTGCCGAGCTTGCGGATCGGTGTCATGTCGTCCGTGCCGCCCCCGTTGGCGAAGCGCGACCCCTTCGCGAAGTCGGCGCCCGACACCAGCGCGGACACATAGCTGACGATCTCGGACCCGTCGGCGGAGCCGTCCGCGTCCACCATCACCACGATTTCCCCGGTGCAGGCGGCGAATCCGGTGATGAGCGCGTTTCCCTTGCCCTTGCCGCGCTGCGGCACGACCTTCACATCCGGCCAGAGTTCACGGGCCACCCGGACCGTGTCGTCCGTGGAATTGCCGTCCACCAGGACGACCTCATGGATCCAGTCCGGAAGGGTCTTGAACACATACGGAAGATTCTCGGCCTCGTTCATCGCCGGAATCACGACGCTCACCGGCGGCGCGATCGCGAGATGCGAGGAGATGGGCCGGTATCGAGACGATCCGGCGGGCGGTGCGATGTCGGACGTGGCCGGTCGCACAAAAGAACTCATGACGATGGTTCCCTCTCGTCCGGTGGACCACCGTCCCCACGGCGGTCCTTTGGTGTATCCGGTTCGAAAGGGGGGTTCTCATCCGCCCATGACGGCATGGACTTTCCGCACCCCATGCGGAACGGACGAGCTGGCTGTTACTTGCCTCGCGGCCCGCGCCCCGGCCCGCCCCCAACAACAGGCAGGTAGATCCGGGCGCGGCACCCCCCTACCGCGCCCCGCACGGAATCCATCGCGGCGCTCGAGCCCTCCCCTTGAGCCGCGTTGAATGATGGTCCGATGCGGGTTGAGTAACGACGGTATTAGTTGCTCGGAACTCTATGACAAGACGCCGGTGGCGACACCTCTTTCAGGTTTGTTGTCCGTCATTTCTCTTCCCCTTTCTTCCCGGCCGCTCGCACACTCCCCATGCGTTTCAGCAGCCGGTCGGCCGGTCCGAACAGCTCCGGCCGGGAAAGCACCGTGTTGCGCAGCGCCCGCACCGGCGCACGCCGTGCCCGATGCCCCAGCGCCACCGGGTGGCGGCGCATCACCCACCCCTCCGACACGCCGAGATCGCGTGTCTTCAGGGAGTCCTTGTACTCCTTCTCACCGCGCCCGAGATCCAGATAGTCCACACCCTCGGCGGCGGCTCCCTCCGCCATCCGCAGGTGCAGCACCAGCCCGGGCGAGTATTTGGCGAAGTCCGTGTCGTACGCCGGAAACCAGCACGCCATGACGCGCTCCGAACGCAGCCCGAAATGCGCGGCGATCGGCCGCCCGCCCGCGTACAGCACCGACAGCACCCCCGCGAAGGAGTCGCTCCGGGTGTGGAACAGCTGCCGCGCCAGCCGGATGATCCACGGCTGGGCGAAGCGGTCGCTCCGCCCGGTCCGGCGGTACTGCGCGGACTTCCACCCCATCAGCGTGCGCAGCACGGCCGGATCGCGCTCGTCGTGGACGTACGACACCTCGCCGACGTCCCGGCCGAGCTTCCGCTCCTTGGCCAGCGTCGTCCGGGTGAACTTCGGCGAGCGGGCGCGCAGCTGGGCGAGATACGCCTCGTACCCCCGGTCCACGTCGATCACGGGGGAGTCGTACGTGCCCCGCGCCGCCACCTCGAACGGCTTCTGGCCCTCCACCAGGTGGTCGAACTCCCACACCGCCAGCCCGCACGCCCGCAACAGCTCCCGCGCGTCCCACTGGAACCCCGGCCGGTGCACCAGCCCCTGCGCGTCCGACAGGCCGAGGCCGATCGCCCGGCCCACCCCGAACCGGGTCCGCTGGAACGGGAAGAAGGCCACCGGCTCGCCCTCCTCGTGCACCACCGCGATCCGCACCCCGCGCCGGCAGTGGCCGAGCGCGAGGGCGAACTCGGGGGACAGAAACGGGTTCGCCAGCTGCGGTGCGCCCTGCAGATGGGCCTGGGCCTGCATGGCCGTCCAGGCCGCCCGGTCCGCGGCGGTCAGCTCGCCCGGCCGGTACACACGGATCTCCACCTGTCAGCAGCCCCCACCGTCGTGCGGCTGGGTGCGCATCCGGCCGGGGCGCCGGGCCTGTGCCAGGAGCGCCGGGACCAGCATCAGCAGGCTCAGCAGGCCGACCGCGGCCACTCCGCCGCGCACCGACCAGATGTGCAGCGCGAGCATGGCCTGCGCCACCAGCAGATCGAGGGCGAGCGCACCCGCGATCCCCAGCACGGTGCGGGCTGCCGCGTCGAGCCCCCGCAGGGCGCTCCCCAGCGCCGCGGCGGGTGCCGCCAACAGGAAGAACAAGGTGAACGGCGCGCGCAGCGGCGAGTCGACGCCCGCGAGTGTGAACGCGGCGCCTGTGGTCGCGATGCCAACGGCCGCCCCCGCGGCCACCGGCAGTAGTTCGGCGCGTGCCGATCTCTTGTCAGTGTTCGTCTGCATTGGCGACTTTGCCCCCCGAAGCGCCGGATGCCGGGCTTCAATGTCGCGCAGCGCGCCACGGCTCGTCAAGACAGGGAAAGTGTGCGAAGTGGCCATGTGAGAGCGCGTGGTTGAGCGCCCACCAAGGGTTTTGCGCACCGCGTGCGCCAGGCGCGCGCCGGAGATCGCGTGCAGGATTCACCCTTTTGAGTGATCGAAAGATTTTGGACAGCTACACGCATAGATCATGATTTTCGGCGGCATGACATAGCCATGTCACGTCGCCAATATATGCACGGTGACGTGATTGACGGTTTCGAACGCGATTGCCTGCTTTGGGGTGATCGTGCCTCACATCGGCACAGGAGTGATCCTGCTAGGGAGATTCGAATGAAACTGTCCAGACTCACGGCGGCCTTAGGCTCGTTCGTCGTTGGCACCGTCCTCGCCCTCACCGGGGCCGGTGCCGCCCACGCCACCGGGAACAGTGCGGGTCCCGCCTATGTGGCGCTCGGTGACTCGTACTCGTCCGGGGTCGGCGCGGGCAGCTACGACAGTGCCAGCGGTGCCTGCAAGCGCAGCACCAAGGCGTACCCCGCGCTCTGGGCCGCCGCCCACTCCCCCTCCAGCTTCGCCTTCACCGCCTGTTCGGGCGCCAAGACCGGCGATGTGCTCAGCGGTCAGCTCGGACCGCTCAACTCGGGCACCGGTCTCGTCAGCATCAGCATCGGCGGCAACGATGCCGGTTTCGCCGGCGTGATGACCACCTGTGCGCTGCAGGGCGAGAGCGGCTGCCTCGCCGCCGTGGCCAACGCCCGTACGTACGCCGAGGGCACCCTGCCCGGCAAGCTCGACCAGGTGTACGACGCCATCAGCGCCAAGGCGCCGTCCGCCCATGTCGTCGTCCTCGGCTACCCGCGCTTCTACAAGCTGAAGGGCTCCTGCTTCCTGGGCCTCAGCGAGGCGTCGCGCGCTGCCATCAACAATGCCGCCGACCTCCTCAACTCCGTCACCGCCAAGCGCGCCGCCGACCACGGCTTCGCCTTCGGCGACGTCACCACGACCTTCACCGGTCATGAGATCTGCTCCGGCAACGCCTGGCTGAACAGCGTCACCCTCCCCATCGAGGAGTCCTACCACCCGACGGCCGCCGGTCAGTCCGGTGGCTACCTCCCCGTGTTCACCTCGGCCGCGTGATCCGCCCCGTACCCTGACGCGTCCGGCGCACCGGAGGAGGCCCCGTCCGTCGGGGCCTCCTCGCACGTCGTGGCGAAGTCGACGCGCGAGGACGTGACGCGCTTCGGGCCCCTCGTCTCCACGGCGATCCAGTCCTTGTGGCGGCCGCCCGCCTGATACGACGGCTCGGTGTGGCGCACCGTCCGTGCCGTGCTGTCCCCGCCGAAGCTGGCCGACTTCCAGCCGCCGTCCGACACCCGGCCGCTGCCGGTGATCCAGCGGTACTCGACCGTCGCGGGCGCGTGGCTGACGGAGAGGGTCGCGGTGAAGGACGGCGCCCGGTCGGACGGGGGCGGGCAGGCACCTTCGTAGGCGTCGCGCTCGGCCTTGACGACGACCGTGACGGTGAGGGCGGGCGCGGTGGTCGCGGCCGTCGTCCCGGCCGTGCTCCCGGGGCGGGAGGCGTTGTTCCCGCCGCGCGTTCCGGTGGCGGTCGTGGCGGTCGTACTGCCGCCGATGCCGCCGTCGTTGTCGTTCTGGCTGCCCTCGCTCAGCAGTGCCCAGGTCAGCCCGACCAGTGCCAGCACGCCCAGCAGCGCCCCGGCCACGAGCGCGGCTACCGCGCGGCGGGGATGCTCCGGCGGCGGCTGATCGTCCGCGGGGCCGACGGGCCCGGGGGCGGGGGCGGCTGGACGGCCGCCGGGTGGTGGCGCGGTCGCCACCAGGGGCTGCGTGGGCGCCGTGGCCGGGGCCGCCGGGGGCGCGTCCGATCGTGGCCGTACGCCGCCGGGCGTGCCGCCCGCGGCCACCAGCCGCAGCAGCCGCTCCGCCTCCGCCGCCGTGGTCCGCCGCCGCGGGTCCTTGTGCAGCAGCCCCTCCAGTACGGTCCTCAGCGGCCCGGCCCAGCGGGCCGGCGGTAACGACGCGTCCACCACCGCCCGCAGCGTCGACAGCGGCGTCTCCTGCCGGAACGGCGAGAAGCCCTCCACCGCCGCGTACAGCATCACGCCCAGCGACCACAGGTCCGCCTCCGGGCCCGGCGGCTGCCCGAGCGCCCGTTCCGGGGCGAGGAATTCCGGCGAGCCGATCAGCTCCCCGGTCAGCGTCAGCGCCGCGTCGCCCTCCACCAGGGCGATCCCGAAGTCGGAGAGCACCACGCGGCCGTCGTTGGCGAGCAGTACGTTGCCGGGCTTGACGTCCCGGTGCAGCACGCCCACCGCGTGCGCGGCCCGCAGCGCCGCCAGCACCTCGGCGCCCACGAACGCGGCGCGCGCGGGCGGCACCGAACCCTCCGCCTCCAGTACGTCCGCGAACGACAGCCCGCGCACCAGCTCCATGACGATCCACGGGCGGCCGCCTTCCACCGCCACGTCGTACACCGTGACCACGTTGCGGTGCGAGACCCGCGCCGCCGCCCGGCCCTCGCGCTCCAGCCGGGCGTACAACCGGTCGATGCCGCGGTCGCCGAGCCCGGCCGGGGCCCGCACCTCCTTGATGGCGACTTCGCGGCCCAGCGCCTCGTCGTACGCCTGCCACACCACGCCCATGCCGCCGCGGCCCAGCTCGCCGAGGAGGCGATATCGCCCTCCGGCCAGCTGCCCACCCCGTCGGCCGAAACCCTCTTCGCTCATGGCCGAGCCCTCCCCCCAACCGAGCAATTCGGGCTGAATGTACCTCAACCGAGCGTTGTTGCCGCCCCCCTGAGCACCAATCCGCAGCCGAGCACGAGAACGACGGCGGCCGACCCGAACGGCGTCGCGCGGTGCAGCGCGCCCAGCAGCTTGTGGCCCCGGCCCGCCCGCTCCCGGCGGGCCATGAGCCGCTCGGCGGCCTCCTGGCCCACGCGTACCGCCGCGAACCCGGCCGCCGTGAGGGTCAGCGCCAGCCCGAGCCCGTACGCCACCACCAGTACGACCCCGAACCACGCCTGGCCGAGCGCGGCCGCACCGACGAGCACGACGACGGCGGAGGGGCTGGGGACCATGCCGCCCGCGAAGCCCATCAGGAGGGTGCCGCGGAGGGTGGGGCGGATCTCGTGGGTGTGGGTGTGGCCGTCGCCATGGTCGTGGGTGTGCGTGTGCCCATGCTTGTGCTCGTGCCCGTGGTCATGCCCGTGCTCGTGGCCATGCTCGTGGTCGTGCTGATGCTGATGGGCCTTCACATGACGGTGTCTGCGCACCGCCTTGCGCAGCAGCCCCGCCCCCGCCAGCGCGACCAGCACCCCGCTCGCGATGCCCAGCCAGGAGATCACCGAGGGCGCGGCCGCCGAACCCGCCGTGACCAGCAGCCCCAGGGCGAACACCCCCATCGTGTGGGTGACCGTCACCGACGCGCCCAGCGTCAGCACATCGCGCAGCGCGCTGCGCCCGCCCGCCGCGGCGGCCGCCGCCATCATCGTCTTCCCGTGGCCCGGGGCGAGCGCGTGCATCGCGCCCAGCAGGACCGCGATGCCGAACGCGGTGAGCGCGAAGCCGAAGGTGATGTCGTGCCGCGCCACCATCGAGGTGAGCGCCTGCGTCCAGCGGTCCGCGCCGCGCGGCAGCACCGACGAACCCACCGCGTCGTCCCGGTCGGACGCCGGGGTGGTCGCGGCGAGCGCCGGGCCGCCCGGCTCGACCCGGAGGGTGGCCGTGCGCTGGTCGAGCGGCGAGGAGAGCTGCCCCTTGGGGTAGCTGGTCAGCCGGTGGGAGACCGAGCGGGCGGGGGCGGTCGAGTCGGTGAGCGTCATCCGGTCGCCCTGCGCCGTCAGTTCGCGCCAGCCGGGACCGGCGCCGACGTCGTGGGGGCGGTAGGTGAGGGTCGCCTCTCGCGCGTGCGCCAGGCTCGCCGTCAGCTTGCAGCCCACGCGCAGGGTCGGCAGCCCGGCCTGCCCGGGACGGTTGCGGGCCGCGCTGCGCTGGACCCGTACGGCCGTCTCACGGCCGTCCACGGTCAGCCGCGCCTTGTCCGCGGCGGTCGCGCAACGGGTTTCGGCCCAGGTGGTCAGCTCGCTCCGGGAGAGCGTGTCGTCGCCGTTCTTGTCGATCTGCGCCTTCGCCTGCGCGGACGGGATCTCGGCCAGGTCCTCCACGTGGTCGACGCGGACGGCGTCCTGCGTGACGACGAGGCCGTCGTAGCGGTTGACGGTGAAGTTGCCGAGGGGATGCGCTTCGGCGCTCCCGGCAGGCCCCATGACCGCGGCCACGGCCCCCAGGAGCACCCCGGCGGCGATGACCCGCCGCCGAACCCGCCGCCGGGCGGCCACGTCTACGGGATGCCCGGACCTCTTCCCCCACCATGGGGTGCGCTTGGGCGCTGCGGCCCGGTGGCCGGGCTCATTCCCCCACCCCGCCCCTTCCTGAACCCGGGGCTCCGCCCCGGACCCCGACGCCACAGGCTGCGCCGTGGCCCCGGCCGGGTGGTTCGCCGCGGGTCGCGCGTCGCGCTCCGCCTTGGGCTGCGCCGGGAGTTCCGTCCCGGGGTCGGCCGGGGGGTTCGCCTCGGGCGCGCCCGGGGTTTCGTCGGCATCTGCGGCCCGGTGGGCGGGCTTGTTTCCCCACCCCGCCCCTTCCCGAACCCGGGGCTCCGCCCCGGACCCCGACGCCACAGGCTGCGCCGTGGCCCCGGCCGGGTGGTTCGCCGCAGGTTGCACGTCGCGCTCTGCCGCGGGCTGCGCCGGGAGTTCCGCATCGGGCTGCGCCGGGAGTTCCGCGTCGGGCTGCGCGGTGCGCTCTGTTCCGGGCTGCGCCGGGCGGTTCGCCTCGGGCTGTGCTGTGCGCTCCGCGCGGGGCTCTGCTGGGGGACCGGCCGCGGGCTGCGTCGTGTGCTCCGCCTTGGGCGCGGCTGGTTGCTTCGGCTTGGGCTCCGCCGCGCGGGTTGCCTTGGGCTGCGCCGGGAGTTCCGCCCCGGGTTCGGTCGGGGGGTTTGCCTCGGGGGCTGCCGGGAGTTCTGCCCTCGGTGTCGCCGGGGGGTTCCAGGCTGTCCGGGGGGCACTTCGCAGCGGGGGGTGGGGCGGAGGCCCGGGGTGGGTGGGGGTGGGGTGGGGGGTTTTCATCGGGCACCGTCCAGGCGCTTCAGGGCCGCCTTCGCGTCGCGCGCGCCGGTCGGGGAGAAGCCCGGGTTGAGGTCCAGGGCCGCCGTGAGGTGGCCGCGGGCGGCCTTCTCGTCGCCCAGGGACTTCTCGATCACGCCCCGGTGGTAGAGGAACGCCGCGTTGCGGTAGCCCGGTTCGGCGGCTCGCTCGGCGGCGGTGAGGGCCTCGCGGTCCTTGCCGTTGCGGTGCAGGGCCCAGGCCAGGGCGTCGGCGGTGTGCACGGTCTGGCGGCGGTCCCATTCGGCGCGGGCCGCCTTCAGGGCCTCCTTGACGTCGCCGTGGTCGGCCGCGACGAGGGCGCTGTCGAGGTCGGTGGCCACCCCGTTCGCGCGGGCCAGCGTGATCCAGGTGTCGACGACCCCGTACTGCTGCTTCGCTTTCTCGGCGTCGCCGCGCGCCTCGTACGCCTCGCCGAGCGCGGCCAGCTGGGCGGGGAGCGGGGAGCGGCGTACGACCTTCTCCAGGTCGCGCACAGCGGCCCCCGTGCGGCCCTCCGCGGCTGCCGTGCGGCCGCGGTACTCCAGGGCCGGGAGATAGCCGGGTACGGCGCGCAGGGCGGTGCCCAGGGCGCGACGTGCCGCGTCGTACCGGCCCTGGCCGAAGGCGAGCTGGCCGAGCGAGGTGGAGACGTAGGCGATGTCGCTGGGCGAGGTCGCGGACTCCCGCGCGCGTTCCAGGACCTCGCGCGCCCCCGCCGGGTCGCCGCGCAGCTCCATGACGTAGGCGAGCCGGGTGAAGACGGGGATGCCGGGCCGCACCGAGTCGGCGTGGTCGGCGGCGGCGGTGGCGTCCTTGTAGCGGCCCAGCTCCACCAGGGCGTCGATCCGGACGGCCATGGCCGCCTGGCTGTAGGAGTTCACCTTCAGCGCCTTGTCGGCGTCCCGCAGCGCGCTCGTGAAGTCGTGCCGGGCGGCGGCGAGGGAGGCACGCCCGGCGAGCGCCTCGTCGTTGTCCCGCGGCTGGACGGCGAGCGAGCGGGCGAAGGTCTTCTCCGCCTGCGGATAGCGGGTGGGGTCGCCGGTGCTGCGGGCCTGCTCGATGTAGGCGGCGCCCAGCCCGGACCAGCCGGAGGCGTCCTTCGGCTGGGCGCGCAGATGCTTCTGCAGGGCGCTGATCCGGCCCGCGAGGCCGTCGGCCGAGACCTGCTGGAGCGCGGCCGGTGCCCCGGCGGCGCGCAGCGACACCGGCGCCCCGGCGGACGGGTCGGCGGGCGGTCCGCTGAGGACGGACGAGGCGGCGGTCAGACCCACCGCGAGGGTGCAGACGACGGCCGCCGTGCGGACCGTGCGGGGGAGGGGTGGCCGGAGAGCCATGGGTGACAGCTGCCTTTCGCCTTGGCGGCCATGACGGTGGAGAACGGTGGGGAGGGGCGCGGTCCCGCACGGCCGGAGCGTGCGTGGGGGAGCGGGACCGCGCCCGAGGGGTGGTGTGAGAGGAGGCGGGCGCCGGTCAGTGCCTGCGCGCGCGGGCGGGACGGCGCGACTTGCGCATCCAGAGCAGGCCGAGGCCCAGCAGCAGGACGGCGCCGCCGCCGGCCGCCGCGGAACCGGCGAGCATCATGGTGTCCTCGGAGGAGCCACCGAGGCCCGAGCCGCCCTCCAGCAGGGAAGAACCGGCGCTCTTCGAGACGGCCTTGGCGTCCGAACCGGAGCTGGGCAGCGCGAGGAACGGGAAGGCGCCGTAGAACTCCTGGTCGTTCTTGTCGACCGCGTCGCCCAGGTCGTTCTTCTTACCGAGGAGTTCGCCCTCCACGGCCTGCAGCGAGATGTCGAGCACGTCGTCGAGCGGCCGCCGTCCGTTGGGGAACCCGGCGTTGTCACCGTCGAGCACGCCGAGCCGCTTGGGCTTCTTCGCGGGCTCGATGGAGGTGTTGAGGCGCAGCATCTCGGAGGGGCGGACGTGCGGCGGCTGGTTGAGCTTCGGCACGCCGGTCAGGAAGACCTGCACGAGGTCGTCACGCGGGGTGTCCGGGGCCTCGATCTTGTAGATCTGCTCGATCAGCTTGGGCAGTTCGGGATCCTGCACGGACCCCGCGAACTGCGCGTCGTCCCACGGGGCCGAGGCGTTGAACTTGTCCTTGTCCTTGCGCGGGATGACGACCTCGTTGACCAGCGGGTTGCCGAGCCGGGAGACCTGGGCCCAGTCGCCGCGCGCGGTCTTGCGGTGGACGGTGGACCACACGCCGATCACCGGCTGGTCCTTGGACTCGACCAGCGCCGAGGTCGGCACCTCGAGGGCGAGGGACTGGACGTTGTAGCCCTTGAGCGTGTCGTTGCCGATCTCGGACATGTCGCCGCCGTAGAGCAGGTCGAAGACCCGCAGATCGGCGAAGAAGGGGTCGTCGGCCTGACCGGCGAAGCTGGTCGAGCCGCCGCTGTAGCCGATCTCCTGCACCGACTCGTCGCGGAGCTTCTTGTAGTCCGGCATGGACGCCTTGCCAACGTTCGACGGGGCGACCGGCAGATCGTCGCCGAGCTTGGCCCGGTCGACGGCCCGCTGGTTCTTCAGCTTGAAGACCTCAAGGTCGTAAGTCTGGGTGAAGTTGAGGTCCGGGTCGTCGAGCGAGTCCACCGGGCCGGTGTTGTAGAGGAACGTGTCCCCGTTCTTCAGCTGGTCCTTGAACGTCCAGCGGAAGAGCAGATCGCCCTGGCCGTCGCCGTCGTTGTCGACGTGAAGGTCGTACCGGGCGTCTGTGCCGAACTTGTAGAAGTTCGGGCCGCCGGCCGGGTCCTGGAACGGCAGGAAGTTCGTGATCAGAGTGGTCTTGTCCGGCTTGTCGGGGCTTTGGAACGCGTACACGTCCGTCGCGTCGTACTGCGGCTGCCCCGAGATCAGCGGCGCCTCGCGGTGGCTGGAGGCTTCGGCCGTCTGCGGCTGCAGCGCCGCGACGCCGGCGGCCGTGAGCGCGCCCGCGGCCAGCGAGCAGCAGACGAGCCCGGCCAAGCTCCTGGTGATTGCGGTCATCGTGTCGGTCCTTCGCACCTTGCCGGATGTTCCTTCATGCGGCTATTCGGGGCGGAGGGCCGTTTGGCTTGGCGCGTTCTGTAATTTGTCACGAATGGCAAAGGGGCTCCCACCCGCGCCGATCTTCGTTGTATGAGCGTCAACACCCTTGACGTGGTGGTGAATCAGCGACCTGGGATGCGCGGGTGACGGCTCGGGGAGGTAGGGTTACTCTGCCCGGGGCGGGTGCCCTCGTACGGGTGGGGAGTGACATGGAGCAGATAACGGTACGCAGCAGGCCCCGAGTGCCTGCCATTCATTGCGGGAGTGGAGCGTCCAGCGCGCGTCTCGACCGGCATCTCGCGGTGCTGGGCGGCCCGGCAGTCCCCGAGCGGGAGGCCGAGGGCGCGACGGTGCTGATGCAGGAGCTGATCGCGCGCGATCACACCCGCGCGAAGAACAGCCGGGGCGCCCGGGTGTCGCTGTTCGCGCCGCTGCGCCGGCTGCGGCGCTCGCTGTTCGGCAACCACGCCTGACCCCACCGCGCCCGACCGCCCCTGCCAGGCGCGTCACACCCGCGCGCGACCGCATCCGTATCCCGGGCAGGCACCGGACGCACCGGCCCGCTCCAGCCGGTGCTCCGTGCTGTTGAGGCACGGCACACCGCTGCCCTCCCGGGATGCGACGCGCCCCCGACCATGGGCGCCGGTCACAGCAGCGCGAACTGGCCCTCCGGCCCCTCCTCCTGGTGATCCAGCACCGACGCCGGGCGGCGGGCCCCGGCGGGCACCGGCAGCACCCCTGCGGCGCGCAGCTCCTCCGGGCCGACCACCGGCCCTGCGGCCACCCGGTCGGCCAGCGCCTCCCGGGCCGGGCGCAGCTCGGCGAGCAGCGCCAGCACGGTGATCAGCTCCAGCAGCTCGGACGTCCAGCCCCGCGGCCAGCCGGCCGGTGCGCCGACCGCCTCCAGCGTGCCCGGCTCGGCACCCGCCGTACGCCGCTCGAACCACGCCTCCAGCACCCGCACGCCGCCCGCGTGGGCCTCCCACGCGGCCCGCGGTACGGGGGAGACGCGCCCCGCGCCCAGGAGCAGGGCCGCCTCGTCCGGGTCGTAACCGATCGTGTCCGGCAGCCCGCGCTCGGGCAGCGCCGCGCGCACGTAAGGGCGCTGGCCACCCGGCATGCGCGGGCGCTCACCACTGTGCGCCCCGCGCGTATGCAGCCACAGCGCACGGCGGCCCAGCTCCACGCCCGTCTCCCAGGTCTGGGGGTCGGCGGTGAGCGGTACGGCGCACGGCGCGCCCCGGTGCGCGGCGGCGGCCCAGGCGAGGAAGTCCTCGGCGGCGACCGGACGACCGAGCCGCTCACCGAGGTGGTCGAGCAGCCCCGGCGCGAGATTGGGTTCGCGCCCGCCGGGACGGCGGTAGAGGGGGCGGATCAGCCCGGGGCGCCCGGCGGGGGAGTGGCCGTCCGGCAGCAGCGCCGAGAAGGTGAGCACCGGGTCGGGGGCGGGCCCGCCCGCCTCCACCACATGGATCTGCCGGTCGTCCGCGACCCGCCACAGCTCCGGGCGGGCGGCGTCGAGCAAGCGGTGATCCGGTATCAGCCACTGCTGGTCGAACGGCCCGTGCGCGATCCGCACCGGCTCCGGACACGGCCCGTCCTCGCGGCTCAGCCGGGCGGTCGAGGTGGCCTGGCCGGGCAGCTGCGGTACGGAGGCGTGCAGCGTACGGGCGCGGCTCGGCCGGAACAGCGCGGCCCGCTCGGCCTCGTCCCCGGTGCCCACCAGCCGCGCCCAGCGGGCCCGCAGCGCCCCCGCGTCCGGCCCCACGACCCAGTCCCGCCCGAACCGTGGCGGCCGCACGGACCAGGGCATGAGATCCGCCAGCGCAGCTGCGTCTCGGGTTGCCGTCACCCTGCCGCCTTTCACCCGGCATGTACGTCGGTCAGCCCCGGCATCGTAACCGTGACCACGGTGGTCAGTCGGCGTCCACCGTCACCGAGAACGAGAAGCGGTCCCCGCGGTAGTGGATGCGGGCCACGTCGACCACCCGGCCGGTGTCGTCGTACGTCACCCCCGTGTAGTGGAGGATCGGGCTGAGCAGCGGGATCTGGAGGAGACGGGCGGTCTCCGGGTCGGCCAGGCGCGCTTCCACGGTGTCGGTGATGCGGCTGATCCGCACCCCCACCGCGTCCCGCAGCACCTTCGTCATCGGCCAGCGCGCGAGGTCGGCGAGGTCGATGTGGTCGGCGAGTTCGGGGCGGACCAGGTTCTCGGCCCAGTTGGTGGGCTCGTCGCCGCGCTCGTCCCGGCGCAGCCGGCGGTAGGAGGCGGCCTCCGCCAGGCCGGGGAAGTACCCGGCCAGCTCCGCCGGGACCGGCGCCGGGCCGTGCTCCAGCACCGTGGTCCGCTCGCCGGACTGCTGGGCCACGATCGCGTCCACCGAGCCCAGCAGCCGCACCGGCGTCCCGCGCCGGGCGCTCGGTTCGATGAAGGTGCCGCGCCGCCGGTGGCGGCTGATCAGGCCCTCCGACTCCAGCTCCTTCAGCGCCTGCCGCATGGTGAGGACGCTGACGCCGTAGTGCTCGGCGAGCCGGTCCTCGGTCGGCAGCCGCAGCGGCTCGCCGGGCCCGCGGCCGAGTATGGAGGCGCGCAGCGACTGCGAGACCTGGTACCAGAGCGGCAGCTTGCGGTTGAGGGCGAGGGAGTCGGGGGCGAAAGTGGTCACAACGCGGTTCTCCGGTCACGGTCACACAGACGGCAGGCACGGCGGACGGCCTTAACGCACGCGCGGAAGAGGGCCCTTGGGCATCACGCGCGGAAGTGGCGCTCCAGACCCTGCCACACCGCGTCGTAGGCCCCCTGGAGCCGGTCCGACTGCAGGGCCTGCCGGGTGGCCGTGACCGGCCAGCGCGTCTCGAACATGAAGGCCAGCCCGTCGTCCAGCTTCCGGGGCGTCAGCTCGGCCGCGCTCGCCGCCTCGAAGGTGTCGTGGTCGGGGCCGTGCGCCGACATCATGTTGTGCAGCGAGCCGCCGCCCGGTACGAAGCCGCCCGGACCGGCCGTCTTGGCGTCGTACGCGCCCTCGATCAGGCCCATGTACTCGCTCATCACATTGCGGTGGAAGTACGGCGGCCGGAAGGTGTCCTCGCCGACCAGCCAGCGCGGCGCGAAGACCACGAAGTCGACGCCCGCGAGCCCGGGGGTGTCGGACGGCGAGGTGAGCACCGTGAAAATGGACGGGTCGGGATGGTCGTAACTGATGGTGCCCATGACGTTGAAACGTCGTAGGTCGTATACGTACGGCACATGGTTGCCGTGCCAGGCGACGACGTCGAGCGGGGAGTGGTCGTACGTCGCGGCCCACAGGTTGCCGCAGAACTTGTTGACCACCTCCACCGGGCGCTCCACGTCCTCGTAGGCCGCGACGGGGGCCAGGAAGTCGCGGGCGTTGGCCAGCCCGTTGGCGCCGATCGGGCCGAGGTCGGGGAGGACGAAGGGTCGGCCGTAGTTCTCGCAGACGTAGCCGCGCACGCACGCGTCCAGCGGCTCGACCCGGAAGCGCACCCCGCGCGGGATGAGCGCGACATGGCCCGGCTCGGCGCGCAGCAGCCCCAGCTCGGTGCGGATCAGCAGCCCGCCGCGCTCGGGGACGATCAGCAGCTCGCCGTCCGCGTCGCTGAAGACCCGGTCGGTCATGGGCGCGTCGGCGACGTAGAGGTGGATGGCCATGCCGGTGCGCCGGGCCGCGTCCCCGTTGCCGCCCAGGGTCCACAGGCCGGACAGGAAGTCGGTGGGTCCGGCGGGCTCCGGCAGCGGATCCCAGCGCAGCCGGTTGGGGTCCGGGGCGGAGTCGGTGAAGGGGGCGCCGCTCAGGGTGCCGTTGTCGATACGCACGAACGGCGGATGCGCGGCCGAGGGGCGGATGCGGTACAGCCAGGAGCGGCGGTTGTGGGCGCGCGGCTCGGTGAAGGCGGTGCCGCTCAGCTGCTCCGCGTACAACCCGAGCGGGGCGCGCTGGGGCGCGTTGCGGCCGACGGGCAGTGCGCCGGTGACCGCCTCGCTGCTGTGCTCGTTGCCGAATCCGGAGGCGTACGCCAGCCCTTCGGCCGTCTTGCGCGCTCGCTCGATCCCCGTGCCCTCGCCCATGGCGTGCTCCCGACGCTCCGACGAATCCTCTGTCCGACGATAGGAATCGAAGACAGGGTACGTCAATGATCGGGCAGGATGGTGGCGTGCCCATACCGCCCCTCCGCCGCCCACCGGTCCAGCGCCGCAGCGCCGAGCGCCTCGGCCGGATCCTCGACGCCTGCGCCGAGCTGCTCGACGAGATGAGCTATGAGGACCTGAGCACCCGCGCGGTGGCCGAGCGCGCCCAGGTGCCCATCGGCTCCGTCTACCGCTTCTTCTCCAACAAACGGGCGATGGCCGAGGCCCTGGCCCACCGCAACCTGGACGAGTACGCCGTGCGCATCACCCGGCGGCTGGCCGAGGCCGGGCCGGGGCCGGGCGAGGGCGACTGGCGTGCGGCGATGGACGTCGTCGTGGACGAATACCTGGAGATGAAGCGCGGCGCGCCGGGCTTCGCGCTGGTGGAGTTCGGCATGCCGGTTCCGGCGACCGGCCTGCCCGACCAGCCCAACCACCTGGTGGCCGACCGCCTCCGCGCCATCCTCGCCGAACCCCTCGGCATCGACGGCACCGCCGAGGCCGACGAGCGTCTGCGGGTCGCCTTCCTGCTCGCGGTCGAGACGGCGGACGCGCTGCTGCGGCTCGCCTTCCGGGTGGATCCGGAGGGGGATCCGGCGGTCGTAGCCGAGACGAAAGAGCTGCTGCGGGCGTATCTGGCGCGGGTACTGGACTGACCTGGGGTTCTGCGCTTATTGCTCACGCGTCAAGACCTTGTTAACGCCAAGTTGCGCCACCTAACGTCGCCCCGACCGCCAAATCTGGGGGAGTTCAAAGGCGAACGTGAGGTAGCCACATGCTGACAATCCTCGGTTTCGTCATGATCGCTACGTTCCTTGTTTTGATCATGATGAAAAAGATGTCCCCGATGGGTGCGCTGGTGCTCATCCCGGCACTCTTCTGCATCCTCGTCGGGAAGGGGGCGCACCTCGGGGACTACGTCCTCGACGGCGTCGGGGATCTGGCGCCCACCGCTGCGATGCTGTTCTTCGCGATCATCTACTTCGGGGTGATGATCGACGTCGGTCTCTTCGATCCGATCGTCCGGGTCATCCTGCGGTTCTGCAAGGCGGACCCGATGCGGGTCGTGGTCGGCACCGCGGTGCTCGCGGCGATCGTCTCGCTCGACGGTGACGGTTCCACCACCTTCATGATCACGGTGTCGGCCATGGTGCCGCTCTACCGGAAGCTGAAGATGAGCCTGGTCGTGATGACCGGTGTCGCCGCCATGGCCAACGGTGTCATGAACACGCTCCCCTGGGGTGGCCCCACCGCCCGCGCCGCCGCCGCGCTCAAGGTCGACGCGAGCGACATCTTCGTCCCGATGATCCCCGCCCTCGCGGTCGGTCTGCTCTTCGTCTTCGCCCTCTCGTACGGCCTCGGCCTGCGCGAGCGCAAGCGGCTCGGCGTGCTGACGCTCGACGAGGTCACCGCGGGCGACCCCGAGCAGGTGCTCGTCGGCGCGGGTGCCGGAGCCGACGGCGGCAAGGGCGTCAGCCTGGGCAAGCGCACCGGCGGCGCCGGTGGCGGTACGGACGCGGAGGCCCCCGCGGGCGGCCCGGCGGCCGGCGGTGCGGACGCGGACGACGACGAGTTCAAGGGCCTCGACCCGAACCGCGCCACCCTGCGCCCCAAGCTCTACTGGTTCAACGCGGCGCTCACCGTCGCCCTGCTGGCCCTGATGATCACCGAGACGCTGGACATCCCGGTCCTCTTCCTGCTGGCCGCCGCCATCGCGCTCACCGTGAACTTCCCGCGCATGGCCGACCAGAAGGCCCGGGTCGCGGCCCACGCCGAGAACGTCGTCAACGTCTCCGGCATGGTCTTCGCCGCGGCCGTCTTCACCGGCGTCCTCACCGGCACCGGCATGGTCGAGCACATGGCCCGCTGGCTGGTCGACGGCGTCCCCGACGCCATGGGCCCGCAGATGGGCCTGGTCACCGGCATCCTGTCGATCCCGCTCACGTACTTCATGTCGAACGACGGCTTCTACTTCGGCATCGTGCCGATCCTCGCCGAAGCCGGTCAGGCCCACGGCGTCTCCGCGCTGGAGATCGCCCGCGCCTCGCTCGTCGGCCAGGCCCTGCACATGTCGAGCCCGCTGGTCCCCGCCGTCTACGTGCTCGTCGGCATGGCCAAGGTCGAATTCGGCGACCACACCAAGTTCACGGTGAAGTGGGCGGTGCTCACCTCCCTGGTGGTGCTGGCCTCCGGAATCGCGTTCGGCATCATCTGACCGTGACGACTTCGGAGCCCGGTAGGGGCTGGCTGCTGCGCCTGGTCATCGCTTTCTCCTTCGCACAGGGGGCGGTGAGCATGGCGAGACCGGCCGTCTCCTACCGGGCTCTCGCGCTGGGCGCCGACGCCCGCGCGGTCGGCGTGATCGCGGGCATCTACGCGCTGCTGCCGCTGTTCGCCGCCGTACCGCTCGGGCGGCGCACCGACCACGGCCGGTGCGCTCCGCTGCTGCCGGTCGGCGTCGTGCTCATCGCCGCCGGATGCGGGCTCAGCGGCACGGCGGACTCGCTGTCCGAGATGGCCGCGTGGAGTGGGGTGATGGGACTTGGTCATCTGTCATTCGTCATCGGTGCCCAGTCACTCGTCGCCCGGCAGAGCGCCCCGGCCGACCAGGACCGCAACTTCGGCCACTTCACCGTCGGCGCCTCGCTCGGCCAGCTGATCGGGCCGATCGCCGCCGGGCAGCTCGTCTCCGGCCACGACGGCGCACTGGCCCGCACCAGCGCCGTCGCGCTCTTCGTGGCCGCCGCCGTCGCGGCCTGTTCGGTCACCTCGCTGTGGCGGATCGAGCACCGCCCGGCCCAGGGGCCGGTGAAGGCGTCCGCCGGGAAATCCCCCTCCCGGCGGGTGCCGGTGTTCGGGATCCTGCGCACCCGCGGGGTCGCCTCCGGCATCTTCATCAGCCTCGCCGTGCTCTCCGCCACCGACATCCTCACCGCCTATCTGCCCGTCGTCGGTGAACAGCGCGCCATCTCGCCTGCCGTCGTCGGCCTGCTGCTCAGCCTGCGCGCCGCCGCCACCGTCGCCTGCCGCCTGGTGATGACCCCGATGATCCGGCTGATGGGCCGTACCGTGCTGATGGCCGTCAGCTGTCTGGGCGCCGGGCTGCTGTGCGCGGCCGTCGCCCTGCCGGTGCCCGCCTGGGCGCTCGGCGTGCTGCTCGCCGCGCTCGGCTTCTGCCTCGGCGTCGGCCAGCCGCTGTCCATGTCCACCGTCGTGCAGGCGGCGCCCGACGACGCGCGCAGCACAGCCCTCGCGCTGCGGCTCACCGGCAACCGCCTCGGCCAGGTCGCCGCGCCCGCCTCGGCCGGACTGCTCGCCGGGCTCGCGGGCACCGCCGCCCCCTTCGTCATGCTGGGTGTGCTGCTGCTCGCCTCGGCGGCGGTAGCCGTACGGCCCCTCCGGCGAGCCCCCGAGGCGGTGGCTCCCGGGGACCTTCCGGCGCCGCGCAACTCCCGGGGCGGCGCCGAGGCGGAGCGGAGCGCGGTTTCGGGGAGGTGCGGGCCGGGGGAGGAAACCTCGGCCCGCACCGACCCCGAGGAGCCCACACCATGACCCGCGCCGCCGTCCTCCCCGCCATCGGCAGTCCGCTCCGCGTCCAGGACATCGAGATCCCCGACCCGGGGCCCGGGCAGGTGCGGGTGCGGCTCGCCGCGGCCGGGGTGTGCCACTCAGACCTGTCCCTGTCCGACGGAACGCTCCGCCAGCCCGTCCCCGCCGTCCTCGGCCACGAGGGCTCGGGCACCGTGACGGCGGTCGGCGACGGCGTGACGGGGATCGCCCCGGGCGACGCCGTCGTCCTCAACTGGGCCCCGTCCTGCGGGAGATGCCACTACTGCGGGCTCGGCGAGCCCTGGCTCTGCGCCAAGGCCGGGGACGCCGCGGCCCTGCCGTACGCCACGCTCGCCGCCGACGGCAGCGCGCTGTACCCGGGACTGGGCACGGCCGCGTTCGCCGAGGAGACCGTCGTACCGGCGCACGCCCTGCTCCCGCTGCCGGACGGCGTGCCGCTCACCGACGGCGCCCTGCTGGGGTGCGCGATGCTCACCGGGTACGGCGCCATCCACCACAGCGCCCAGGTGCGCCCCGGCGAGTCCGTCGCCGTCTTCGGCATCGGCGGCGTCGGCCTCGCCGTGCTCCAGTCGGCGCGCCTCGCGGGCGCCGGGACGATCGTCGCGGTGGACGTCTCACCGGAGAAGGAGGAACTGGCCCGGGCGGCGGGCGCGACCGAGTTCGTCCTCACCGGGGACGGCACGGGCGGCGGCACCGGCGACCCGGCCAAGCGGATCCGCGCCCTCACCGGCGGCCACGGCGCCGACGTCGCCATCGAATGCGTCGGCCGCGCCGACACCATCCGCGCCGCCTGGTCCGCCACCCGCCGCGGCGGCCGGACGACCGTCGTCGGCATCGGCGGCAAGGACCAGCCGGTCACCTTCTCGGCGCTGGAGCTGTTCTACTTCGGCCGCACCCTCTCCGGCTGCGTCTACGGCAACAGCGACCCGGCCCGCGACCTCCCCGTCCTCGCCGCGCACATCCGCGCGGGACGGCTCGATCCGGCGGCGCTGGTGACCGCGCGGATCGGCCTGGACGACATCCCGGCGGCCTTCGACGCGATGATCGCGGGCCGCGGAGGCCGCGCGCTCGTCGTCTTCTAGGCGGGACTTCTAGCCGCCGTTCTCCCCGGACACCATGGCCAGCCACGGCAGATGCGCTTTCCCGAACGGTTCGGCGCCGCCCCCGACCGCCTCCATCAGCCACTGCCCCGCCGCCTCGGCCTGGGCGATGACGTCCGCCGGGTACCCGTACCGCACCTGGTGCTCCGCGAACTCGTCCTCGTCCACCAGCAGCGTCCTCCCGTCGGCCCGCTTCCGGATCACGTCCAGATCCAGGTCGACCATCTCGACCTCGTCCGGCGAGACCCACTCCACCGGAGTGGTGATGTCGCAGTACACCTCGGTCGAGCGCGGCGGCGCGTTGAACACCGCGGTCCACCACGTCCCGCGCGGGAAGAGGATCACATGCGCGCACTCGATGGGCACCTCGGGGCCGTCCCCCTTGCGCGACACCGAGTCGGCGGGCAGCCCCAGCCAGACCCCGTGCTCGTCCTCACCCAGTCTGCGCATCCGCAGGTTCCAGTGCAGAGAGCCGTCGTACTTCCGGTAGTTGACCTGGACCAGAGGAGACATGGGAGCGATCCTACCCCTGGCCGGAGGCGTGTTCTAAGCGCTTGCTCACCCTCCGTGTAGGGTGTCCGCCATGGATGCGGAGCGGAAGAACGCCGGGGGTCCGGCCGAGGCGTGGGGGGACATCACGCCGGACGCGGCTCGGCGGCTGGTGAGTGCCGCCGTGCATGCCTTCGCCGAGCGTGGCTATCACGCCACCACCACGCGGGACATCGCCGGGCGGGCCGGGATGAGCCCGGCGGCCCTCTACATCCACTACAAGACCAAGGAAGAGCTGCTCTACCAGATCAGCAAGGTCGGCCACCGGCTCGCGCTGGACATTCTGGAGGAGGCCAGGGACGGGGGCGGCGGGCCCGCCGAGCGCCTGGTCACCGCGGTGCGGGGCTTCGTGCGGTGGCACGCCGAGCACCATACGACCGCGCGCGTGGTGCAGTACGAGCTGGGCGCGCTCGGGGAGGAGCACCACGCCGAGGTCATCGCCATGCGCCGGGCCACGGACGCGACGGTGCGCTCGATCATCGAGGACGGGGTGCGGGCGGGCGACTTCGACGTGCCGGATGTGCGGGGCACCACGGTCGCGGTGCTGTCGCTGTGCATCGATGTCGCCCGCTGGTTCAACGCCCGGGGGCGCAGCACCCCCGACGAGGTCGGTGACCTCTACGCCGGGCTGGTGCTGCGCATGGTCGGTGCGGAAGAGACCCCGCAGCGGGAGAAGCGGGACACTCAGAGGTAGAAGCGGGACACCGTTTCCGCCACGCAGGCCGGTTTGGCGCCGCCCTCGCGCTCCACGCTGACCGTGAGCGTCAGCTGGATGCCGTCCTTCACCTCGGCCACCTCGGCGATGCGGCCCGTGGCGCGCAGCCGGGAGCCGACCGGGACGGGGGAGGGGAAGCGGACCTTGTTGGAGCCGTAGTTGACGCCCATCCGTACGCCCTCGACGCGCAGCAGCTGCGGGCTGAAGTGCGGGAGCAGGGACAGGGTCAGATAGCCGTGGGCGATGGTCGTGCCGAAGGGACCGGCGGCGGCCTTCTCGGCGTCGACGTGGATCCACTGGTGGTCGCCGGTCGCCTCGGCGAACAGGTCGATCCGCTTCTGGTCGACCTCCAGCCAGTCGGTGGGGCCTAGCTCCTCGCCCACCGCGGCGCGCAGTTCCTCGGGCGAGGTGAAGATCCTGGGCTCTGCCATGTGTGCTGCCTCCGGGCGACTCGCGATGCGGCTAAGCGACTGCTCAGCATGCTCGGGTCACCTGGGTCCTGTCAACGCGCCCTGCGGCCCCGTAGGTGTTCGGGGCGCGCTCCACCGGGGTTCGGCGAGCGCGCCCCGGCCCGGGGCCGGGCCTCAGGCCGCCGCGTACCGCGTCACGCAGCCCGCGCCGCGGGATGCCGCCAGCGCCTCGGTGGTGAGCAGCGGGACCGGCACCACGATGCCGCAGTCCTCGCAGACCGGTCCGGCCACGGGATAGCGGTCCAGATCCTCGCGCCAGACCAGCCGTTCCTGGGCGCAGACCGGGCAGGCCGACCCCGGTCCCGCTTCCATGGCGACGATCAGCCGCCGCAGGACGTCGGCGAGACGGCCTTCGGGATGGGTCGAGGGAGATTCGCACGGCATGATGTCGCAACCGCCCCAGGTGTGCAGGTGCCAGTCGTCGACGGCGCTGGGCTGCCGGATGCCGTGGTGTTTCTCCAGCCTGCGCCGGGCGGCGAAGTCCGCCTCGTACGCGAGCCACAGGGTGCGGGCCTCCTCGAGTTCTTCGAGTGCCGTGATCAATCGTGTGGGTTCAGGCTGACGGTCCTCCGGGATGATCCCGGTCCTGGCGCACAGATGGTGCCAGGTCGCCCGGTGCCCGTACGGCGCGAACCGTTCCAGGCATTTGCGCAGCGAGGTGCGCCGGGCGGTGACGTGTCTGCGTGGATTACGAACCTCTCGTGCGAGTGCTCTGAAACCGGCCACTTCTTACCACCTCCGCGAGTGCGGACCCGACTCGTTGTCGAATGGACGTAACGCAGCGCGATCCGGATCCATCGTGTTTCCAAAAAGTCGCCGGGCAATCGGAAGAAGGAAGTTGACGGCCGCTCATCTTCCGGCGTTGTTGTACCGCCGGTAACCTCCCTCTCAACTGCATCCGGGAGGAGCGGATATGCGTTTCAGAACCGGCAAGCTCACCCGTGTCGCCGTCGCCGCGGCCGCGGTATTGGCGCTCGGCGCCACGTTCGCGGCCCCGCTGCCGCAAGAGGCCCAGGCGGCGCCCGCCGCCCGGGCCGCCACCGACTACTGCGGCGGACAGTGCTCCGACATCCTGCCGCCCGGCGCGACCGGCAACGCGACCCTGGCCGACATCCTCGCCAACCGGGTGTTCGGCACCCACCCCGCGCACAGCGCCGACCAGCTCGGCCCGTACAGCGACCTGGCCCAGGGCTATCCGACGCTCACCGACGACAAGCTGAACACCTTCTTCAACGACTCGTCGTTCGGCGTCCCGGCGGACCAGGTCGAGTCCGTCACCAAGCCACGCGACGACGTCACGATCACCCGTGACAAGAAGACCGGCGTCCCGCACATCCAGGGCACCACCCGCGAGGGCACCGAGTACGGCGCCGGATACGCCGCCGCCCAGGACCGGCTGTGGCTGATGGATCTCTTCCGCCATGTGGGCCGCGGCGAGCTGACCTCGTTCGCCGGTGGCGCCGCCGCCAACCAGGGCCTGGAACAGGACTTCTTCCGCCAGGCGCCGTATGCCGAGGCGGACTATCAGGCGCAGATCGACTACATCCTGGCGACCGGCGGCGAGCGCGGAAAGCAGGCGCTGGCCGATGCCCAGGCGTATGTGGACGGCATCAACGCCTACGCCAAGAAGGCGAAGGACGGCCGCTACTTCCCCGGCGAGTACGTGCTCACCGGGCACATCGACGCGATCACCAACGCCGGAGAGATCCAGCCCTTCAAGCTCACCGACCTGATCGCCCTGGCCTCCGTCGTCGGCGCGCTCTTCGGCAACGGCGGGGGCGGCGAGGTCGAGGGCGCGCTGTCGATGCTGGCCGCCCAGCAGAAGTACGGCCTCGAAGAGGGCACCAAGGTCTGGGAGTCCTTCCGGCAGCGCAACGACCCGGAGGCCGTGCTGACCGTCCGCGACGGCAAGGGCTTCCCGTACGCGGGCAAGCCCGCCGATGCCAAGGGCACCGCGATGCCCGACCGCGGCTCCGTCACCGCCGAACCGCTCGTGTACGACCGCGAGGGCAGCGCCACCCAGGCCAAGGCCGACGCCCGCACCACGGTCAAGGCGCCCGCCAAGCTCGACAAGCTGCGCGGCATCTACGACGACGGGGTGCTGCCCCGTGATCTGTTCAGCCGCAAGAAGGGCATGTCCAACGCGCTCGTGGTGTCCGGCAAGTACACCGCCAGCGGCCACCCGGTCGCCGTCTTCGGCCCGCAGACCGGCTACTTCGCCCCGCAGCTGCTGATGCTCCAGGAGCTCCAGGGCCCCGGCATCAGCGCCCGCGGCGCCTCCTTCGCGGGCGTCGGCATGTACGTCCAGCTCGGGCGCGGCCAGGACTACGCGTGGAGCGCCACCACCTCCGCGCAGGACGTCACCGACACCTACGCGGTCGAGCTGTGCTCACCGGACGGCTCCGCGCCCGCCGAGGACTCGACGTACTACCGCTACCACGGCGACTGCCTGCCCATGGACAAGCTGGAGCGGCGCAACGCCTGGAAGCCCACCGTCGCCGACTCCACCGCCGCCGGTTCGTACCGGATGCAGGTCTACCGGACCAAGTACGGCCTCGTCACCCACCGCGCCACGGTCGGCGGCAAACCGGTCGCCTACACCTCGCTGCGCGCCACCTATCGCCATGAGGCCGACTCGATCGTCGGCTTCCAGATGTTCAACGACCCGGGCTATGTGACCGACGCGAAGTCCTTCCAGAGCGCCGCCCAGCACATCAACTACACCTTCAACTGGTTCTACGCCGACTCCCGGCAGGCCGCGTACTACAACAGCGGGCTCAACATGCGGCGCGCCGACGGTGTCGACCCGTCGCTGCCCGTCAAGGCCGAGCAGGCGTACGAGTGGCGGGACTTCGACCCGGCGGACAACACCGCCGCGTACACCCCGCCCGCCGAACACCCCCAGTCCGTCGATCAGGACTACTACATCAGCTGGAACAACAAGCTCGCCAAGGACTACGGCGCCGCGGGCTTCGGCAACGGCTCCGTGCACCGCGGCAACCTCCTCGACGACCGGGTGCGCGCCCTGGTCAAGAAGGGCGGGGTGACCCGCGCCGCGCTCGCCCGGGCGATGGGCGAGGCCGCCGTCACCGATCTGCGCGGCGAGGACGTGCTGCCCGAACTGCTGAAGGTGCTGCGCAGCAAGCCGATCGACGACCCGGCGCTCGCCAGCGCCGTACAGCGGCTGGAGGCTTGGCAGGCGGCCGGTTCACAGCGCCGCGAGACGAGCGCGGGCTCGCACACCTACGGCAACGCCGACGCCGTACGCATCATGGACGCGTGGTGGCCGCTGCTGGTCGAGGCCGAGTTCAAGCCAGGACTCGGCGGCGACCTGTACGACGCGCTGCGCACCAACCTGAGCGTCGACGAATCGCCCTCGGCGGGCCACGGGCCGACCGGCTCGCACGCCGGATCGTCCTTCCAGTACGGCTGGTGGTCCTACGTCGACAAGGACCTGCGCGCGGTCCTCGGCGAGGACGTCAAGGGCCCGCTCGCCAAGCGGTACTGCGGCGACGGCGACCTGAGCGCCTGCCGTGACGCCCTGCTCGGCAGCCTGAAGCAGGCCGCCGCGAAGCCCGCCATCGAGGTCTACCCCGGCGACGACAACTGCGCGGCGGGCGACCAGTGGTGCGCCGACTCCATCATCCAGCGCACGGTCGGCGGACTGACCCACGACAAGATCAGCTGGCAGAACCGTCCCACCTACCAGCAGGTGGTGGAGTTCGCACGCCACCGCTGAGCGCGCAGTCGCGGTATTTCCCGTTGTTTCCGTCGTGAATTCCGGAGTATCCCCGCAGGGCCCGGCCAGGAAATGCGCTGCACTATGCTTCGAATCGTCAGGGCGCGTTTTTTGTATGGGGGAGCAGAAGGCCGGAATGTCCTCAAGCGATCGGTGGCAGTACCCCGCGGCGCTGCTGGACACCACGATGGATCAACTCCGCACACTGCTCGCGGTCCATGAGACCGGTACGGCGCTGGGCGCCGCCCGGCTGCTGGGCCGCGAGCAGTCCAGCGTTCAGAAACAGCTCGACACGATGAACCGGAACTTCGGCACCCTGTGCGGAGAACCGCTCGTCCTCAAACGCGGGCGCAGCCGGAATGTGCTCTTCACCGCCACCGGCGAGAGCCTTGCCGAACTCGCCCGCGGCACGCTCCGGGGGTGGCAGGAGGAGTTGCGCGACTGCCGCCGCCGGATCGGCGGGCGGCTGGCCGTCGGCTCCACCCGCTACACCCTCGGCTTTCTGCTGAATGCCGTGGAGCTGGTCACCGCGGACTTCGAGAGCCGCGGCGTCGAGCTGAAGGTCGAGCACGTCCGCACCAGGGATCTGCTCGACCGGCTCGGTTCCAAGGAACTCGACCTGGTCTGCGGCAGCGTGCTGGCCGACGGAAGCGAGAACCGCGGGCTGGACGGCCTTGAGGTGATGGAGTGGCGGCGCAGCGGCCTGTCCCTGGTCACCAACCTCGGCGCCGACGAACTGCCGGGCCCCTCCGTCGCGGTGAGCGATCTGCCCGGGGTGCCGCTCGCGGTCTCCGCCGACGGGCTGATCCCCGGCTTCCTGCGCGGCTGGTTCGGCGGCCGCTACCGCCAGGAGCTGCACATCGCGGCCGAGATCGACACCGTGCAGTACGGCCTCGAACTGCTCTCCTCGGGCGTGCAGCGCGGCGCGGTGCTCGTCACCCAGGGGATCGGCGACGCGGTGGCCGACGGGCGGCTGCGGACCGGCGCCGGGCTGCGCACGCTGCAGCTGACCGATGACATCGCGCCGGAGCTGGACGTCGTCGTCGGGGTCTTCGTACGGGCCGGGGAGCGCGCCGCGCAGGACGACGACCATCCGCTCAACGTGCTGTGGAACGCCCTCGCGGGGGAGAACGCCCGCTGGCGCCGCGTCATCGGCGACCAGCGCCCCGGGGGCCCGCGCGGCCGGTGAGACGCGTTCGCGCGGCCGGTGAGTCCGGTTCGCGCGGCCGGTGAGACGCACTCTGGAGGTCGGCGAAACGTCATCCGCCGGTCAGCCCCCTGCCCCCTTCCCTTCAACATACCGACTGGTTAGTCTGCCGGTGCGGCCGGGCCGATCCGGGCCGACGGCCGCGCCGCACCCGAGGAGCGTCTCAATCGTGGATACCGTGCGTGGAGCGCGAGTTGTCGTCACCGGGGCGGGAGGCGGCATCGGCGCCGCCCTGGCCCGCCGCTTCGCCGCCGAGGGCGCCCGGGTCGTGGTAAACGACCTCGACGCGGCCGGGGCGGAGGCCGTCGCCGCCGAGATCGGCGGGACCGCCGTCCCCGGTGACGCCTCCGCCGTGGTGCCGGACGCCCGGGACGCGCTCGGCGGCACCATCGACATCTTCTGCGCCAACGCGGGCGTCGGCCACGGCGGCGGCCCCGAGGCCGACGAGGCGCTGTGGGCCGAGTCCTGGGACGTCAACGTGATGGCCCATGTCCGGGCCGCCCGCGCGCTGCTGCCCGACTGGCTGGAGCGCGGCGACGGCCGGTTCGTGGCCACCGTGTCCGCGGCCGGGCTGCTCACCATGGTCGGCTCGGCGCCGTACAGCGTCTCCAAGCACGCGGCGCTCGGCTTCGCCGAATGGCTCGCGGCCACGTACCGCCACCGCGGCATCCAGGTGCACGCCGTCTGCCCGCAGGGCGTGCGCACCCACATGCTGGAGGACAGCGGAAGCGCCGGAGACCTGGTGCTCGTGCCCACCGCGATCGAACCGGAGGAGGTCGCCGACGCCGTGCTGAAGGGCATCGCCGAGAACCGGTTCCTGATCCTGCCGCACCCCGAGGTGGCCGAGTACTACGCCGCCCGCGCCACCGACACCGACAAGTGGCTGCGGGGTATGAACCGCGTGCAGCGCACCCTGGAAGAGACCGAAGAGAGGCCGTCCCGATGACGACGTACCAGGACCAGCCCTGGCTCGCCCGGCTCACCGAGAAGCAGCGCGAGCCGATCACCCCGCGGCCCAGCGTGCTGCACGCCTTCCGGGAGGCCGTGCGCGACGCCCCGGACCACCCCGCGATCGCCTATTTCGACGGCCGGGTCAGCTACCGGGAGCTGGACGAGCTGTCGGACGGGCTGGCGGGCCACCTCGCCGAGCGCGGCTTCGCCCCCGGCGACCGGCTCGCGCTCATGCTCCAGAACACCCCGCACTTCGTGATCGCGCTGCTCGGCGCGTGGAAGGCGGGCGGGGTAGTGGTCCCCGTCAACCCCATGTACAAGGGCGGCGAACTCGCCCACATCCTCACCGACGCCGAGGTCACCGCGCTGGTGTGCGCCCGCACCGCCTGGGAGTCGTACATACGGGAGACGGCCGCGGGCACCCCGGTGCGCATCGCGCTCACCGCCGACGCGTACGACTTCCAGACCCGGAACGACGAGCGGGTGCTGCGCGACGAGCGCATCCCGGTCCCCGAGGACACCGACGACCTCCTCGTGGCCGCCCGCGCCGGGGCCCGGCCGCCCGCCGTCCCCGAGCCCGCGCCCGGCGACACCGCGCTGATCAGCTATACATCCGGGACCAGCGGCACCCCCAAGGGCGCCATCAACACCCATGGCAACGTCTCCTACAACGCCGACCGGCAGCACCTCCTCCATGAGCTGCCCCCGGGTTCGGCGATCTTCGCGCTGGCCCCGCTGTTCCACATCACCGGCATGGTCTGCGAGCTGGGCGCGAGCCTCGCCGGGGCTGGGACGCTCGCGCTGGCGTACCGCTTCGAGACCGGGGTCGTCCTGGACGCGTTCGCCGAACACCGCCCCGCGTACACCGTCGGCCCCTCCACCGCCTTCATGGCGCTGATGGCCCATCCGCAGGCGACCCGCGACCACTTCTCGTCCTTCCGGATCGTCTCCTCGGGCGGCGCCCCGCTGCCGCCCGCGCTGGTCGAGCGGTTCGAGGCGGCCCTCGGCCCGTATCTGCACAACGGCTACGGGCTCACCGAGTGCACCGCCCCCTGCGCCAGCGTCCCGCCCGGCGTACGGGCCCCCGTCGACCCGGTCTCCGGCACCCTGGCGGTCGGCGTGCCCGGCGCGGACACCGTCGTACGGATCGTCGGCGACGACGGCAAGGACGTGCCCTTCGGCGAGCCCGGCGAGATCGTGGTGAGCGGCCCCATGGTCGTCCCCGGCTACTGGCGCCGCCCGGACGCCACCGAGGCCGGTATGCCCGGGGGCGAACTGCGCTCCGGGGACATCGGTTTCATGGACGAGGGCGGCTGGCTGTACGTCGTCGACCGCAAGAAGGACATGATCAACGCCTCCGGGTTCAAGGTGTGGCCGCGCGAGGTCGAGGACGTCCTCTACACTCACCCCGCCGTCCGCGAGGCGGCCGTGGTCGGCAAGCCGCACCCCTACCGGGGCGAAACAGTCAAGGCGTACGTGAGCCTGCGGCCCGGGGCCGAGGTCACGCCGGACGAGCTGGCCGCGTACTGTGCGGACCGGCTGGCGGCGTACAAGTACCCGCGGGAGGTCGACATCCTGCCCGAGCTCCCGAAGACGACCAGTGGCAAGATCCTCCGACGAGAACTGCGAGGATGAGAACGGAAGAGAAGCGGGTGGCGACCATGGCCAGAACGACGAACGGTGACGGACAGCCGGTGCCGCGGCGGCTGCTGGCCGCTGCCACCCGCCTCTTCGCGGAGCGCGGGTTCGACCGGACGTCGGTCCAGGAGATCGTCGAGGCGGCGGGGGTCACCAAGGGAGCCCTGTACCACTACTTCGGCTCCAAGGACGATCTGCTCCACGAGATCTACAGCCGGGTGCTCCGCCTCCAGCAGGAACGGCTCGACGCGTTCGCGGACGCGGACGCCCCCGTCGAACAGCGGCTGCGGGGCGCGGCGGCCGACGTCGTGGTGACCACCATCGAGAACCTCGACGACACCACGATCTTCTTCCGGTCGATGCACCATCTGAGCCCGGAGAAGTACAAGCAGGTACGCGCCGAGCGGCGCCGCTACCACGAGCGGTTCCGCGCGCTGGTCGAAGAGGGCCAGCGGACCGGGGTGTTCGGCGCCGACACCCCGGCGGACCTGGTGGTCGACTACCACTTCGGCTCCGTCCACCACCTGGGCACCTGGTACCGCCCCGGCGGCTCCCTCGCCCCCCAGCAGGTGGCCGACCACCTGGCCGACCTCCTGCTCCGCGCGCTGCGGCCCTGACGCCCGGCGGAGGACACACGCCCTCCGGGCGTGTGTCCTCAATCTCCCCCAGCTACCGCTGGGAGGTGCCCCCTGGACGGGCTGGAATTTCCCCCTATACGTACCGCTTCAGCTCGCGCCGCGCCAGCGACCGCTGGTGCACCTCGTCCGGCCCATCGGCCAGCCGCAGCGTACGGGCCGCGGCCCATAGCTCGGCCAGCGGGAAGTCCTGGCTGACCCCGCCCGCGCCATGCAGCTGCACCGCCTGGTCGAGGATCCCCACCACCGTCCGCGGCGTGGCGATCTTGATGGACTGGATCTCGGTGTGCGCCTCCCGGTTGCCCACCGTGTCCATCAGCCAGGCCGTCTTGAGGACCAGCAGCCGCAGCTGCTCGACCGCCACCCGGGCGTCCGCGATCCACTCGTGGACCTGCCCCTGCTGGGCGAGCGTCTTGCCGAACGCCTGCCGGGCCACCGCCCGTCGGCACATCAGCTCGATCGCCCGCTCGGCCATGCCGATCAGCCGCATGCAGTGGTGGATGCGGCCGGGGCCCAGCCGGGCCTGGGCGATGGCGAAGCCGCCGCCCTCCTCGCCGATGAGGTTCGCGGCCGGGACCCGGGCCCCGTGGAAGACGACCTCGGCGTGGCCGCCGTGGTAGTGGTCCTCGTAGCCGTACACCTGCATCGCCCGCCGCACCTCGACCCCGGGCGTATCGCGCGGCACCAGCACCATCGACTGCTGGCGGCGCACATCCGCGCCCTCCGGGTCGGTCTTGCCCATCACGATGAAGATCTTGCAGTCGGGGTTCATCGCCCCGGAGATGTACCACTTGCGCCCGGTGATGACGTAGTCGTCGCCGTCCCGCTCGATCCGGGTCTCGATATTGGTGGCGTCGGACGAGGCCACCTCCGGCTCGGTCATCGCGAAGGCCGACCGGATCTCGCCCGCGAGCAGCGGCTCCAGCCACTGCTTGCGCTGCTGCTCGTTGCCGAACTGGGTGAGCACCTCCATGTTGCCGGTGTCCGGCGCGGCGCAGTTGAGGGCCGTGGGGGCGAGCTGGGGGCTGCGGCCGGTGATCTCGGCGAGCGGGGCGTACTGGAGGTTGGTCAGCCCGGCCCCGTACTCGCTGTCCGGCAGGAACAGGTTCCACAGCCCCTGCTTGCGGGCCTCGGCCTTCAGCTCCTCCACGGCGGCCGGGGTCTCCCAGGGCGAGCCGAGCTCGGCGCGCTGCTCGCCCACGACCGCCTCGGCCGGGTAGACGTGCTCGTCCATGAAGGTCAGCAGTTTGGCGCGGAGTTCTTCGGTGCGGGCGTCGAATGCGAAGTCCATGAGGTGTCTCAGTGCTCCTGGAGAGTGGTGAGGCCGTTGTCGATGAAGGCCGGGACGATTCGGCCGATGCGGTCGAAGCCCGCGCCGAGGGTCTGTCCGAGAGTGAAGCGGTAGTGGATGCCCTCCAAGATCACCGCGAGCTTGAAGTAGGCGAAGGCGGTGTACCAGGCGATGCCGCTGACGTCCCGGCCGGAGCCCTCGGCGTACCGCCGGACCAGTTCGTCCGTGCCCGGGTGGCCGGGGGCGCCCTGGGTGGAGGAGATGGGCGCGTCTTCGAGGGTGGGGTGTTCGCTGTACATCACGATCAGGCCGAGGTCGGTCAGCGGATCGCCGAGCGTGGACATCTCCCAGTCGAGGATCGCCTTGATCCGGTCGTCGGCGCCCACGAGGACGTTGTCCAGGCGGTAGTCGCCGTGCACCACGGTGGGCGCGGGGGAGGCGGGCAGCGCCTTGGTGAGCCGGGCGTGCAGCTCGTCGATGCCGGGCAGTTCACGGCTGCGCGAGGACTCCAGCTGCTTGCCCCAGCGCCGCAGCTGGCGCTCCAGAAAGCCCTCCGGCCGCCCGAAGTCGCCCAGCCCGACCGCGGCGGGGTCGACGGAGTGCAGCGCGACGAGCGTGTCCACCAGGGACAGCACCACGCCCCGGGTGCGCTCCGGGCCGATGGCGGCCAGCTGCTCGGCCGTACGGTACGGAGTGCCCTCCACGAACTCCATGACGTAGAACGGCGATCCGGTCACCGCCTCGTCCTCGCACAGCAGCACCGGCTCCGGCACCGGCACGCTGGTCGGGTGCAGCGCGCTGATCACCCGGTGCTCGCGCCGCATGTCATGGGCGGTGGCCAGCACATGCCCGAGCGGCGGGCGGCGGACCACCCAGCGGTGGGTGCCGTCGGTGACGGAGTAGGTGAGATTCGACCGGCCGCCCTCGATCAGCTCCGCGCTCAGCTCGCCGCCCACCAGCCCCGGCCGCTCGCGGTCGAGATGGGCGCGGAGCCGCGGCAGGTCGAGTCCTGGCGGATTGCCTTCGTTCATCGAATCTCTTCTTCCGTGGGAGGCGGGCGGACTGGCTCACTCCATGTCCACCTCATGATGCCGACCAGTCGGTATGTAGTCCAGTGTCCGTCCGCCACCGGTTCCCTCCCGCGCCTCCCTCCCGCGCTTCCCGCCGCAGCTCGGCGCGCTCCTGGGCCTCGGTGACCGCGTCGCCGTGCTCGATCCCCCAGGAGCCCAGCGCCTCGACGGGGCCCAGCAGGGTCCGGCCCAGCGGCGTCAGCCCGTACTCGACGCGCGGCGGCGCCTCCGCGTACCGGTGCCGCTCGACCAGCCCGTCGTCCTCCATGCGGCGCAGCGTCTCGTTGAGCACCTTGGCGCTGATGCCGCCGATCGCCGCGCGCAGCTCACCGGGGCGGCGCGGCCCCTCGCGCAGCCCGAAGATCACCACGGCGGTCCAGGTGCGGGTCAGCAGGTCGAAGCCGATCCGGGCCCGGCAGTCGGCGATGAACCGGCCGGTGGGCGAGGGGTGCGGGGATGTCGTCACTCGGGGCCTCCGGGGGGCGGGTTTCTGTGCCGTCCTAGCGGATCCGTTGGGCACCGCGGGGTGTCCAACGGACTTCCTAGTGTCCTGTTCCGGCAGGCGGCACATGCCGCCGCCGCTACGAGAGGGAGGCCGCGCGATGCGGATCGGAGTGCTGGGCACGGGAACCATGGCCGAGGGGCTGGCGGGACAGTGGGCGCGGGCGGGCCACGCGGTGTTCATCGGCGGCCGCACCCCCGGCAACGCGCGCGCCCTGGCGGAGCGGATCGGCCACGGGGCGCGGGCCGGATCGCCGCGCGAGGCCGCCGGGTTCGGGGAGGTGACGCTGCTCGCGGTCGCGTACGAAGGGGTGTCGGCCACCCTGGCCGCGGCGGGCGCGGGGGAGGGGACACTGAGCGGCCGGGCGCTGATCGACTGCACCAACGCGGTCGTCCCCGGCCGGTTCGTCCTCGCCACCGACGGCGGCCCGGGAGTGGCCGAGCGGATCGCCGCGCAGGCGGTGGGGGCCCATGTGGTGAAGGGGTTCAACCTGTGCGCGGACTCGGTGTGGCGGATGACCCCGCCGGTCTTCGCGGACGGCCCGCTCGGGGTGCCGCTGTGCGGGGACGACGAGGGGGCGCTGGAGGACGTACGGACCCTCGTGCGCGACATGGGCTGCGTACCGCTGGACGGCGGCGGCCTGGAGCGGGCCCGCCACCTGGAGGCGACGGCCGCGTTCCTGCTCGGCTTCTGGTTCGCGGGGGCGGAGCCGCGGACCGCGCTGCCTCCGGCGGCGGCCCAGGTGCCGTACCGCGTTCCCGCCTGAACCGGCCGGTGGCGGATTTGCGGTGCCGGTTCCCGAGCAGGAGCGTCGTAGGGGGAACGCGCCCGGGAAACCGTCACCAGGAACCGCGAGGAGCAGCCACCATGAAGGCCATCAGCTACCGCCGCTACGGCGGCCCCGAGGTCCTCGAATTCGGCGAGGTCCGGGACCCCAAGGTCGGGCCCGACTCGGTGCTGGTCCGGGTCAGGGCCGCCGCCGTGAACCCCGTCGACTGGAAGGCGCAGGCCGGTTATCTCGACCCCGTCCTGGACGCCGTCTTCCCGGTCATCCCGGGCTGGGACGTCGCCGGGGTGGTCGAGCAGACCGGACCGGCGGTGACCGGGTTCGAGGCCGGGGACGAGGTGATCGGATACGTACGCGAGGACTTCCTGTCCCGCGGCACCTGCGCCGAGTACGTGGCCGCGCCCCTGCGCACGCTCGCCCGCAAGCCGCGGAACCTGACCTTCGAGCAGGCCGCGGGCATCCCGCTGGCGGGGCTGACGGCCTACCAGTCGCTGGTCCGCGCGCTGCGGGTCGGCGAGGGCGACACGGTGCTGGTGCACGCGGCCGCCGGGGGCGTCGGCTCGATGGCGGTGCAGCTGGCCCGGCATCTGGGCGCCCGCGTCATCGGCACCGCCGGTGAGCGCAACCACGAATATCTGCGGACGCTGGGCGCCGAGCCGACCGTCTACGGGGACGGGCTCGCCGAGCGGGTGCGGGCGCTCGCCCCCGACGGGGTGCAGGCCGCGTTCGACCTGGTCGGCGGCGACGCCCTCACCGCGTCCGCGGAGGTGCTCGCCCCCGGCGGCAGGCTGGCGTCCATCGCCGACCCGGCGGTCCTCGGCCTCGGCGGCGCTTATGTCTTCGTCCGCCCCGACCCCGACGACCTCCAGGACCTGACCGACCTCGCCGAGCGCGGCGCGCTGAGGGTCGAGGTGTCGGCGACGTACCCGCTGGAGCGGACGGCGGAGGCGCAGCAGCGCAACGCGGAGGGCCACACCCGCGGCAAGATCGTCATCACGGTCGACTAGGCGCGTTCGGCGCCTTCGGTGCTCTCGTGCTCTCGGCGCCTTCGGCGTTCTCGGCCAGGCGCCGTCAGCTCAGCATGGCCGCACCGCACACCGCCGCCGCCAGCACACAGCCCACCGCTGCCGCCGCGGCGCGCGGGGTCAGCAGGGGCGGGCGCGGGGCGTGCAGATGGCGGATGCGGCGGTGTGCCACGGCCAGGAAGGCCAGCCCGGACAGGACGACCAGCGACAGGGCCAGCACCGAGAGCGGGCCGATGCCCGCGTGCAGGGTCTGCCGCCCCGCGAGCGAGGCGGCCACGGCGCAGGCCAGCGTCGTACGCCGCCACGCCAGCCGGGTGCGCTCCGGCTGGAGGCCGGGGTCCCGCACCGGCTCGGTCACCCGCCCCACCCCACGGCGACGACGAGCACCATCAGCAGCGCGACCAGCCCGACGGCCAGCCCCAGCATCACCGGGAAGCGCGACACCGGCAGGTCCTCGCCGCGCCGCATGGCGCGCTCGCAGCGGATCCAGTGGTTGAGGGCGCGCAGGGCGCACACCGCGCCGCCCGCGAGCAGCACGAGCGCGAGGGTCAGCCGGAGCGGGCGGCCGGTGTCCGGCAGGAACTGGTCGACCGCGAAACCGCCGCCCACCAGGGCCATCGCGGTGCGCAGCCAGGCCAGGAAGGTGCGCTCGTTGGCGAGCGAGAAGCGGTAGTCGGGGGTGTCGCCCTCCTCGCGGAGCCGTTCGGGCGCGAACCACAGCCGGACGCTCGCCACGGCCTCCCCGAGCTTGCCTCCGGTCACGGGGTGGGCCTCTCACGGCGCCAGTCCAGCAGCCGCCGGTACGCCTCCGAGCCGTCCGGTACCCACTCCCAATCGGTGAGCCGCCGCTCCAGCTCCTCGTCAGTGAGGAAGTCGTGCCAGGCGATCTCCTCGGCCTGCGGGGCGACCGGAAGGTCGCAGCGCACCTCGTAGACCCGGCTCCACCAGGTGTGCTCGGGGGTGTCGTAGAGGAAGGAGAACAGCGGTACGGGGGCGGGCAGCCCCTGGACGCCCAGCTCCTCCTCCGCCTCGCGCAGCGCCGCCTCGTCGTAGCTCTCGCCCGCTCCGACGACCCCGCCGACGAACATGTCGTACAGCGAGGGGAAGACCAGCTTCCGGTCGGTGCGGCGATGGACGAAGACGCGTCCCTCGGGGTCGCGTACGAGGACGAAGACGCATCGGTGGCGCAGCCGGTGGGCGGTGGCGTCACCGCGACGGGCCTGGCTTATCACCCGGTCCCGCTCGTCCACGATGTCCAGCAGTTCGTCGGCGGAAAGCGGCTCCTGATCAGGCATGTGGACATACAAGCAGATGGCGCCGCGGTCAGCGCGAGGGGCCACCGCCGTAGGGGCCGCCGCCCTGGCCACCCCGGCCGTACGGGCCGGAGCCGCCGCCGGGGTAGCCGTTGCCGTTCCCCTGACCGTTCCCCCAGCGCCCCTGGCCCTGGCCCTGGCCCTGGCCTTGACCCTGACCTTGACCGGCGCCGCCCTGTCCCTGGGCGTCGGCCTGCTGTTGCGCCTGCCGCCGGGCCTGCTCACCGGCCCACTGCCGCCACTCCTCGGCCCGCTCCCGCCACCTCTCGGCAGCGTCGGACCAGGCGGGCTTGGCCTGCTGCCCGGACGACGGGGTGCGGGGCTCGGCGGCCGGGGCGGCCGGAGCCTGCGTCGTCGGCTGCGCGGCGGGCGCCGGGGCCGCGGGCTCGGACGTACGCGAACCGCGCAGCGGCTTGTCACCCACGGCCGAGTCGCCGTACGCGGCGGCCTTCGGCTCCGGCGCGTCGGGGACGGCGGAGGGCGCGTCGTGCCCCGGTGCGGCCTGTGCCTCGCGCGCGTCCTTGCCCATGAGCATGAAGAGCGCGGTGGCCGCGCCGGTGGCCGACAGCAGGATCGCCCCGGCGGCCGCCTTGCGCCGCGGGTCGATGCCGCGACGGCGGGCGCGGGCGTGCCGGGGGCCGATGATCTCGCCCTGGAGGATGTGCGGGGTGACGGCGTCACCCGCCTCGATCGGCTGGGGACCGGGGGTGACAAGTGTCGGATTCACGATGCGCTTGTCCGCCGGATACGGCGGCCCGGATTGCTCAACGGAGCGGTCAGCCATGGTCGTTGATGATGCCGGTTTGGCTGAAGGGTGTCCAATAGTGATGAGGGATTGTTCCCTTTTGCTGCAGAAGAGAGCTATAGGCTGAGGTCGACCGTGTCCGGAAAGCGCTCTCACCCCCGCCATCGCGGCAGTTGACGCCGTACTGGCCGGTAGGCAGGATCGCACCCGACGACACCGTCGACCGGCTGACGAGGACGGGACACCACCAACCATGGCGTACGACGCGGATGTGATCGTGGTCGGGGCGGGCCTGGCGGGCCTCGCGGCCACCGCCGAGCTGGCCGACGCGGGCCGCAAGGTCATCCTGCTCGACCAGGAGCCCGAGCAGTCGCTCGGCGGCCAGGCCCACTGGTCCTTCGGCGGCCTCTTCCTCGTCGACTCGCCCGAACAGCGTCGGCTGCGCGTCCGCGACAGCCGCGAACTCGCCTGGCAGGACTGGCTGGGCACGGCCGGTTTTGACCGCGAGGAGGACCACTGGCCGCGCCGCTGGGCCGAGGCGTACGTGGACTTCGCGGCGGGCGAGAAGCGGTCCTGGCTGCACGCCCAGGGGCTGCGGCTGTTCCCCCTCGTCGGCTGGGCCGAGCGCGGTGGCTACGACGCGACGGGGCACGGCAACTCCGTACCCCGCTTCCACATCACCTGGGGCACCGGCCCCGGCGTCGTCGCCCCCTTCGAGCGCCGGGTGCGCGCCGCGGCCGCCCGCGGCCTGGTCGACCTGCGCTTCCGGCACCGGGTCACCGGGCTCTCGCGGAGCGCGGGCACCGTCGACACCGTCACGGGCGAGGTGCTGGAGCACAGCCGCGCCGAGCGGGGCACGGCCAGCAGCCGTGAGGTGACCGGCTCCTTCGAGCTGCGCGCCCAGGCCGTGATCATCACCTCCGGCGGCATCGGCGGCAACCACGACCTCGTACGCGCCAACTGGCCCGAGCGGCTGGGCTCCCCGCCCGAGCGGATGATCTCCGGCGTCCCCGCGCATGTGGACGGCGAGATGCTCGGCGTCACGGAGGCGGCCGGTGGCCACCTCATCAACCGCGACCGGATGTGGCACTACACCGAGGGCATCGAGAACTGGAACCCGATCTGGCCCCGGCACGGCATCCGCATCCTGCCCGGCCCCTCGTCGCTCTGGTTCGACGCCCGCGGAAAGCGGCTCCCGGTCCCGCTCTTCCCCGGCTTCGACACCCTCGGCACGCTCGAACACATCATGCGGACCGGGTACGACTACACATGGTTCGTCCTCACCCAAAAGATCATCGAGAAGGAGTTCGCGCTCTCCGGCTCCGAGCAGAACCCGGACCTGACGGGCAAGAGCGTCCGCGATGTGCTCGGCCGCGGGCGGGCCGGGGCGCCGGGGCCGGTCCAGGCGTTCATGGACCACGGCGCGGACTTCATCGTCGAACGCTCGCTGCCCGCCCTCGTGCGGCGGATGAACGAACTGACCGAGGACCCGCTCATCGACGAGGCCGAACTGCGCCGCGAGATCGTGGCCCGGGACCGCGAGATCGCCAACCCCTACACCAAGGACCTCCAGGTCACCGCCCTGCGCGGGACCCGCAAGTACATCGCCGACCGGCTCATCCGCACCGCCGCCCCGCACCGCATCCTCGACCCCAAGGCGGGTCCGCTGATCGCCGTACGGCTGAACATCCTCACCCGCAAGACGCTGGGCGGGCTGGAGACGGATCTGTCGTCGCGGGTGCTGACGGAGGGCGGCGAGCCGCTGCCGGGCGTCTACGCGGCGGGCGAGGCGGCAGGCTTCGGCGGCGGCGGCGTCCACGGCTACCGCTCCCTGGAGGGCACCTTCCTGGGCGGCTGCCTCTTCTCGGGCCGCACGGCAGGCCGCGCGGCGGCCAAGGCAGTCTCCTGACCCCACCGGGCCACCGGATCGCCCCTCGGCCGCCGACCGCTCGGGGCCGTGCCGCTGCCGCGCGGCGGCGCGGACGCGCCGGATCCGGCTCTCGGGGCCAACAGCGTGCCGCGCGGCGGCCAGGGCGGTGTCGTAATCGGGCCCCGCGCCCCTTGGGCACCCGGGCCCTTTGACCGGGCCACCGGATCGCCCCTCGGCCGCCGACCGCCCGGGGCCGTGCCGCTGCCGCGCGGCGGCGCGGACGCGCCGGATCCGGCTCCCGGGGCCAACAGCGCGCCGCGCGGCGGCCAAGGCAGTCTCCTGACCCCACCGGGCCACCGGATCGCCCCTCGGCCGCCGACCGCCTGGGCCGGGCCGCTGCCGCGTGGCGTGCGGCGGTGCGGACGCGCCGGATCCGGCTCCCGGGGCCAACAGCGTGCCGCGCGGCGGCCAGGGCGGTGTCGTAACCGGGCCCCGCGCCCTCTGCGTCCCCGCGCCCCGGGGCCTTTGGCCGGGTCGCTGGGCCGCCCCATGGGACGCCGAGCGCCCGGGCCGGGCCACCGCCGCGCGGCAAGCGGCGGTGCGGGCCCGCGCGGTGCGCACCAGGTCCGGTGCGGATCGCCGTCCGGCCAATGTCCGAGGCCCGGGCAGCGTGGACGGCTCGGACTGCTCCTCCCGTAGCCACCGCGCGGCGGGGCCCGGGGCGGCGCCCCGGTTCGGGAAGGGGCGGGGTGGGGGAAGAACCCCCGGAGGGCGCCACCCGCGGCGTTCAGATCTGACGGAAGTCTGACGAAAAGCCACAGACGGTGGTGCGCCACCCCGCCCGGTGGTCTTATCAGGGCATGGACGCAACATCCGGCGACGACGACCACGGCGCACCCGTCGGCCGCCGCATCCTGCTCGGCATGCTCGGCCTCGGCGCCGCCGGTATGGCCGTCGCTCCCTGGGCGCAGCGCGGGCTGGAGAAGACGCTCGGCGCGGTCGCCGACAAGGACCCCACCGGGGTGACCGGGCTGCTGCCCAACGGGGGCGGGTTCCGGTACTACTCCGTGACCTCCTCCGTCCCGCACAAGGACGCCACCAGCTACCGCCTCACCGTGGGCGGGCTCGTCGACAAGCCCGCCGACTACCGGCTCGCCGAGCTGCGCGCGCTCCCGCAGGCCCGGCTCGTCAAGGACGTCCAGTGCGTCACCGGGTGGCGGGTGCCGAAGACGCCGTTCGAGGGGGTGCGGCTGTCGACGCTGCTGGACGCCGCCGGGGTGAGCCGTCGCGCCAAGGCGGTCCGGTTCACCTGCTTCGACGGGGCGTACTCCGAGAGCCTCACCCTCGACCAGGCGCGCCGCCCGGACGTCCTGGTGGCGCTGCGGATGCAGGACAAGCCGCTGGGCCATGCGCACGGCGGTCCGGTCCGGCTCTACGTCGCGCCCATGTACTTCTACAAGTCGGCGAAGTGGCTCTCCGGTATCACCGTCACCGACGAGGTGCGCCCCGGCTACTGGGAGGAGCGCGGCTACGACGTGGACGGCTGGGTCGGCAGATCGAACGGACGCGACGATGCCCCCACTGCCTGAGGCCCCGCCGCCCCGGCCCGCCGCGGCCCCGGCCGCCACCGCGCGCCGGGTGCGCCGCTTCGCGCCCGCCGTGCGGTGGATCCACCGCACGACGGCCGCGCTGCTGGGCGTGTGCGTGGTGAGCGCGGCCTGCCTGTACGTGCCCGACCTGGCCCAACTCGTGGGCCGCCGCGCTCTCGTGGTCACCGTCCACGAGTGGACCGGCATCCTGGCGCTCGTACCGGCCCTCCTCGGCCTCGCCTCCCGCGCCTTCCGGGCCGACCTGGGCCGCCTCAACCGCTTCGGACCGCACGACCGCCGCTGGCTGCGGGCCGCGCTGCGCCGCGACCACAGCCGTGCGGAGCGCCCGGCGGGCAAGTTCAACGCGGGTCAGAAGGTGTACGCGGCCTGGACCGCGGGCGCGGTGCTGGTGATGGCGGGCACGGGATCGCTGATGTGGTTCACCGGGCTGGCCCCGCTGATGTGGCGCACCAGCGCCACCTTCATCCACGACTGGCTGGCGCTGGCCGTCGGCATCGTGGTGATCGGGCACATCGGGAAGGCGCTCGCCGATCCGGAGGCGCGGCGCGGGATGCGCACCGGGCGGGTCGACCCGGAGTGGGCGGCCCGCGAGCATCCGCTGTGGCGCCCGGAGGACGACGGCCCCGAACACCCCGAACGCCGCGTCCGCTGAACCGACGGCACGCGGTGCCATGATGCGTCGCATGCGCGAGAAATATCCAAAAAAGTCTGTTATGCGGCAAATGGCGGCAGTGGCCGCATGCGGTGTCATGGCGATGCTGCCGCTGAGCGGCTGTCAGATCTCCGACCCCCCGCCGCGGCGGGGCGGGCTCTGGGTGAACCCGGACGGCCCGGCCGCCCGGCACGTCCGGGCGCGGGAGGAGGGGAAGAACGGCGGCAAGGACGGGGACGCCGCCCTGATCCGCCGCATCGCACGGCAGCCGGTCGCCGAATGGCTCGGCCCCGACCCCCGCGAACGGGTGCGCTTCATCACCGGATCCGCGGCCCGGACCGGGACCACCCCGGTGCTGGTCGCCTACAACATCCCGTACCGGGACTGCGGCGGCTACTCGAGGGGCGGCGCGCCGAACGGCGCGGCCTACCGGAGGTGGATCGAGCAGATCGCGCTCGGCATCGGCGACCGGAAGGCGATCGTCGTGCTGGAGCCCGACGCGGTGGCGCAGGTCGTCGACGGCTGTGTGCCCCGCCGCCTGATCGGCCCCCGGCTGACGCTGCTGCGCGACGCGGTCGCCGCGTTCGCCGCGCTGCCCCGCGTACGGGTGTATCTGGACGCCGGGAACGCGGGGTGGATCAAGAACCCCGCCCGGCTGATGGTGCCGATGCTCAAGAGCGGCGTCGAGCAGGCGGACGGCTTCTCCCTGAACGTCTCCAACTTCCAGCCCACCGGCCGCACCAAGCGTTACGGCCACCGGCTGTCCAGGGCGGTGGGCGGGGCGCACTTCGTCATCGACACCAGCCGCAACGGCAACGGCCCGCTGCGGCGCAGGGGCGCGGCCCGGCACGAGGTCCGGTCGGAGAAGGCCTGGTGCAACCCGCCGGGGCGGGCGCTGGGTGAGCCGCCGAGCACCCACACCGGGGACCGGCTGGTGGACGCGTATCTGTGGATCAAGCGGCCCGGCGAGTCCGACGGGACGTGCAACGGCGGTCCCCCGGCGGGCCGCTGGTGGCCCGAGTACGCGCTCGGCCTGGCCCGGAACGCCGACGGCCCGGGCCGTGACGGACACGGTCCGGGCCGCCGCTGAGGCGCGCTGCGCTTCGCTTGCCACGCGGCGCGTTTCCGCATCACGCGCCGCGTTCCGGTATCACAGGGCGCACACCGCGTCCGGGTCCTTCGCCGCGGCCGCCGGGGCGCACGGGCCCGCGCTGTCCGCCCGCGCGGTCGGTACGGCCGGCGCCGCCACCGGGCGGCGCCGGTCCCGCAGCACCCCGCCGTACCAGATGGCCACCGGCGCCAGGCACAGCGCGAGCGCGAGGACCGCCCACATCCGCATCGCCGCATGCGTGTGCCCGAGGAAGAACGAGGCCGTGAGCGAGGTGCCGAAGAGCGTGCCCCACAGCAGATGGATACGGAACGTGGAGAGCCGGTCGGGGCTGGACGAGTCGCCCTTGGGCGTGACCACGAACCGGCTCCTGCGCCGCAGCACCGCGTCGAACAGCGACTTGACGTAGATCGGCGCGGACAGGGCGGACAGCAGCATTCCGGCGAGCCCGCCCGACCCCTCGGGCTCGTGCGGGGAGACGTTGTGGCGGCGGTTCCAGATGTACAGCCCGATCTGCAGCATCGCGGCGTCGCTGTAGAGCATCATCCACAGCTCGGCCGGGATGCGGATCCCGGAGGCCCCCAGCATCAGGAACAGCGTGCAGGACAGCGCCGAGAGCAGCCAGTTGACCGCGGTCATCGGGTAGTACGTGATCAGCAGCGTGTAGTTCAGCAGCTTCCCCGGGGACAGCGTGAACGGGGCCTTCCAGAACTGCTTGAGCACCGTCTCGTAGGTGCCCCGGCTCCACCGCATCTGCTGGGTGAAGAAGTCCGTCCAGGAGCTGGGGCCCTCGCCGACGGCGAGCACGTCAGGGGTGTAGACCGAGCGCCACTTCTTGCCGGTGGCCGGGTTGCGGTGGCGGTGCAGCTCGAATCCGGTGGCCATGTCCTCGGTGATCGAGTCGTACAGCCCGCCGATGCCGCGCAGCGCACTGATCCGCACCGCGTTGTTGGTGCCCACGAACATCGGGCTTCCGTAGGAGTTCCCGGCCCGCTGGATCAGCGCGTGGAACAGGAACTGCTGGCTTTCGGCGGCCTTGGTGACGGCGGTGTCGTAGTTTCCGTACACCTGCGGACCCACCACGAAGGAGATGTCCGGATCGCGGAAGTAACCGAGCATGCGCTCCAGGAAGTTGGGCAGCGGCACATGGTCGGTGTCCACACATGCCATGAATTCATAAGCGTCGCCGTGTGCGTCCAGCCAGGCGTTGTAATTCCCGTGCTTCGTCTTCGCCCGGAAAGCGCCCTTCGGCTGATTCCACTTCTCGACGCCCTTGCGGGAGAAGTGCCGTACGCCGAGCCGCGCGCACAGCTCCTTGACCTCCGCGTCGTCCCCCTCGTCGAGCAGCCAGACGTCCATCGTCCCCTGGTGCCGGATGCGCACCGCGCCCTCCAGCGTGGCGCGGACCATCCCGATCGGCTCCTTGCCGGGCACGAAACTCGTCAGGAACGCCACCCGGGTGCCGCGTTCGGCGGTCACCGGTACCGGATCCCGGGCCACCAGCGTCGCGTGAGCGTTGGAGATGACCGTGACCAGCCGGAACGTCTCGATCAGCGCGATCGAGACCAGCATCGCGACATCCGCCGCGGTCTCCCACGCCGTCACATAGCCGCGTGTCGCCCAGTGGTCCGGCCGCAGCAGCCAGAGCAGCAGCAGCGCCGAGCACACCGGCGCCCCGCACAGCAGCAGTGCCGCCCGGATCCGGTGCGGCTCCTGCGCCAGCAGGCTGCGGCTGCGCACCCGGTACGGGCGGTCGGCGGGCGGCTCCGTCAGCGGGCCCGCCAGCTCGCTGTACCGCTTGTACTCGTACACCGCGGCCGAGCCGGGGTGCGCGGCATCCGGGGCGGGGCGCGCATGCGGGGGTGCGGCGGGGTGCCCAGCGGCGTGCCCGGCGGCTTTTCCGGCGGCGCGCGCGGCGGCGGGAGCGACTCCACGACGCGGATCTCGGGCGTTTCTCGAATCTCTGACGGGGGTCTGTGCAGACATGGGCACTCCCGCGGGCTGTCTGGAACCGGATGTCGCGCCGCGATGACCCGGACGGTCCACATTCGTCATGTCATCGCGCGAGATGAGAAGGTAACAATCGGATGTGGCGGTATTGCGTACATCGGATTTTCGGCGCGCCCCTGGCGATAGGCCGCGAAAGGGCCACCCTGACGGCCCATCAGCGCGCGTCTTACGTGATTTACATCCCGCCCTCTGGCAAGGTCGGGGATCGCGTGAAAAACGCCAGTCCACGGATCCACGGCTGCACAACGGAGGATGGGGCGGGGTCGCCCGATGAGAGTTCTGCACATCATCTCCCGCCTCGGTGCGGGCGGCGCCGAGCAGCAACTGCGGCTGCTGCTGCGCCATGTGCCGGTGCGCTGCGACGTGGTCGCCCTCGCCGCACCGGGCAGAACCGCACACGGCATCCGCACCGACGGCATCCCGGTCACCCATCTGCCCCTGGACGGCCGCGCGGGCGAGCTGCGGGCGCTGCCCGCCCTGGTGCGCACCATCCGCTCCGGCGGCTACGACCTGGTGCACACCCACCTCTACCGGGCCTGTGTCTACGGCCGGATCGCCGCCCGGCTGGCGGGCGTACGGGCCGTGATCGCCACCGAACACGCCCTGGGCGAGCGCAGCGTCGACGGCCGCCCCCTGAACCCCGCCGTCCGCGCCCGCTATCTGGCCGCCGAACGGCTCGGCTCCGCGACCGTCGCCGTCTCGGCCACCGTCGCCGACCGGCTGCGCGACTGGGGCGTGCCCAACCACCGCATCCACCTGGTGCCCAACGGCATCGACGCCCGCCACTTCCGCTTCACCCCCGCCATCCGCGCCGCCGCCCGCGCCCGCCTCGCCATCCCCGAACGGGCCTTCGTCGTCGGCGCGGTCGGCCGCCTGGTGGCCGCCAAGCGGTTCGACACGGCGGTACGTGCCGTCGCCGCCGTCCCCGGGGCCCGGCTGCTGCTGGTCGGCGAGGGGCCCGAGCGCCCCGCCCTGGAGGACCTGGCCGCCCGGCTCGGCGCGGCCGACCGCATCCGGCTGCTGGGGGAGCGGGACGGGGCCGTCGCCCCGTCCGACGACCGGCCCGCCGGGCTGCCCGGGCTGCTGGCCGCCATGGACGTCCTGGTGTCGCCGTCCGCCGAGGAGGCGTTCGGGCTCGCGCCGCTGGAAGCCCTCGCCGCCGGTCTTCCGGTGCTGTACACCGTCTGCCCGGCCCTCGACGAACTCCCCGCCGACGCCGCCCCCGCCGCCCGACGCATCGCCCCCGGCGCGGCCCCCCTCGCCGACGCCCTGCGCCGCGAGGCCGCCGCGGGCCCGAGGCGATACCCGGTGCCGGACGCGGTCGAGCGCTACGACATCGCCCGCGGCGTCCGCCGCCTCATGGACCTCTACGACCGCACCACCACCTGCGGCCCCGACGGCTGCCTACGCGTCCCCCCGATCACCCTCCGCACCCCCCGCCACGGCGAACGCGGCGCCCCCGCGGGCTGACCCCACGCTCCCGCTTGAACGCCGCGGACCGTGTGTCAGGGCAGCAGCTTGTCGAGGGTGACCGGCAGGTCCCGTACCCGCACACCCGTGGCGTGGTGCACGGCGTTGGCGATGGCCGCGGCCGTGCCGACGATGCATACCTCGCCGAGGCCCTTGGCGCCCATCACATTGGTGTGCGGGTCCGTCTCGTCCAGCCAGTGCGCCTCGATCGCGTGCACATCGGCGTTGGCGGCGATGTGGTACTGGGCGAAGTCCTGGTTGACCACGTGTCCGAACCGGGGGTCCAGCACGCTGTGTTCGTACAGCGCCATCGACATGCCCTGCGTCATGCCGCCCAGCAGCTGGGAGCGGGCGGTTCTGGGGTTGATGACCCGGCCCACGTCGAACATGCCGAGCAGTCTGGGCACCCGGATCTCGCCGGTGTCCGCGTCCACCCGGACCTCGGCGAACTGCGCGCCGAAGCTGTGCATCGCGTACCGCTCGGCGTCGGTGTTCACGGGCATGTCGGCGGTGACCTCCAGGCCGTCCGGCGGGATCACGCCGCCGTGTCCGGTCTCCAGGAGCGTCCGCAGCTGGCGGGCGGCCTCCGCGATCGACGAGCCCCAGCTGTTGATGCCGGAGGAGAAACCGGCGGGGGAGGCGCTCGGCAGGGTGGTGTCCCCGATCCGCAGCTCCACCCGCTCGACCGGCACGCCGAGCGCGTCCGCGGCGATCTGGGTGAGCGCCGTCCAGGTGCCGGTGCCCAGGTCGGCGGCGGCGATCAGCGCCGTGCAGTGCCCGTCCGGGGTGATCCGGACCGTCGCCGCGTTGCCCGGGAGGCGCGGGGAGGGGTACGTGGAGGCGGCCACCCCGGTCCCGATCAGCCAGCGGCCCATCCGGCGCGCCCGGGGCGTCGGGTCGCGGCGCTCCCAGCCGGCCCGGCGGGCGCCCTCGCGCAGACAGGACACCAGATGGCGGCTGGAGAACGGCAGTCCGGACTCGGGGTGGACGTCCGGCTCGTTGCGGACGCGGAACTCCACCGGGTCCATGCCGCAGGCGATCGCCATCTCGTCCATCGCCGACTCCAGCGCGAACATGCCCTGCCCCTCGCCCGGCGCCCGCATGATCGTCGGCACCGGGATGTCCAGCGGGGCCAGCCGGTGGGTGGTGCGCCGGTGGGGGGCGGCGTACATCATCCGGGTGCACACGGCCACCTGGTCGGCGTACCCCTTGGCCCGGGCGGTCTGCTCGACCACGTCATGGGTGACGGCGGTGAGTCTGCCGTCGGGGTCGGCGCCGAGCCGGATCCGCTGGACGGACGCCGGGCGGAAGCCCACCAGCGCGAACATCTGCTGGCGGGTCAGGGCGAACTTGACCGGTCGGCGCACGGTCCGCGACGCCATCGCGGCGAGCACCGCGTACGTGTGCGGATACACCTTCGACCCGAAGCCGCCGCCGACGTGCGGGGACACCACCCGCACCCGGCCGGGTTCGAGCCCCAGCGTGGCGGCGAGCAGATCGCGGCTCATCGTCGCGCCCTGCGTGGAGCAGTACACCAGCAGCTCGCCGTCGGACCAGGTGACCACGGCGGTGTGCGGCTCCATCGGATTGTTGTGGTTCATCGGCGTGGTGTACGTGGCGTCCAGCATGGTGTGCGCGGCGGCCAGTGCCGTATCGGCGTCGCCGAGGACGCTGTCGGCGGGGGAGCCGTCCATGAGTTCGCCGCCGCCCTGGCCGAACTGGGCCGCGTCCACCGGCTTGTAGAGGTCGTTCCGGTCCTCGCGCAGCGCCACGTCGGGCGGGCGCTGCTCGTAGGTGAAGCGGACCAGGCCCGCCGCGTACCGGGCCGTCTCCGGGGTCTCCGCGACCACCGCACCGGTGAACTGCCCACGCCAGGCCACCTCGTCGGACTGCAGCACCGCCAGCTCCGGATCATCCGGCAAGGTCAGCCGCGGCGCGGTGAGATGGGTGAGCACGGCCAGCACCCCCGGCTCGGCCTCCGCGGCGGCCGTGTCGACCCCGGTGATCCGCCCGGCGGCGATGGTGGCCTGCAGCGGATGGAGATAGGCGGGGTGCTCGACGGGCCATTCGAAGGCGTACGTGGCGGTGCCGGTGACCTTCAGCGCGCCGTCGATCCGGCGCAGCGGCCGGCCGACCGCCAGCGGCCGCTCCCTGACCTCGCTCATCGTGCCACCTCCAGCAGATCGAGCAGCGTGGCGACGAGGGTGTTGCGGGCGAGCGCCACCTTGAAGGCGTTGCCCGGCAGCGGGTCCGCCTGGGCCAGCTCGGCCGCGGCGGCGTCCCGGAAGCTGTCCCACGTCGCGGGCGCGCCGCGCAGCGACTCCTCGGCCTTCCACGCCCGCCACGGCTTGTGCGCCACGCCGCCGAGCGCGATGCGTACGTCGCGTACGGTCCCCCCGTCCTCGACGTCCAGCGCGGCGGCGACCGACACCAGCGCGAAGGCGTACGAGGCGCGGTCGCGCACCTTGCGGTAGCGGGAGGTGGTGGTGAAGTCGGGCGGCGGCAGCTCCACGGCCGTGATCAGCTCCCCCCGTTGCAGCACCGTGTCCCGCTCGGGGGTGTCGCCGGGCAGCCGGTGCAGCTCGGTCAGCGCGATGCGCCGCTCGCCGTCCTCGATGCCTTGTATGCCCTGAAGGCCATGGACCCCCTGTACGCAGACCACGGCGTCGAGCGCCGCCAGCGCGACCGCCATGTCGGAGGGGTGGGTGGCCACACAGGAAGGCGAGGCGCCCAGGATCGCCATGTCGCGCTGATGGCCCTCCAGCGCCGAACAGCCCGACCCCGGCTCGCGCTTGTTGCACGGGGTGGTCACGTTCTGGAAGTACGCGCAGCGGGTGCGCTGCAACAGGTTCCCGCCGGTGGTGGCGAGGTTGCGCAACTGGCCCGAGGCGCCCGACAGTACGGCCTGCGAGAGCACCGGATAGCGCCGCCGGACCCGCCGGTCGGCGGCCAGATCGCTGTTGGGGACGGCGGCGCCGATGCGCAGCGACCCGTCCGGCAGCTCCTCGATCCGGTCCGAGGTGAGCCGCCGCACGTCGATCAGCACCTCGGGGGTCGCCACCTCCAGCCGCATCAGATCGACCAGGTTCGTGCCACCGGCCAGATACGCCGCCTCCGGCTCCTCGGCCAGCGCGGTCACGGCCGCCGCCACGGTGTCGGCGTGCTCGTAGCGGAAGGGCTTCATCGGCGCGCTCCCTCGTCCCGGTGGGCCGCCGCCTCGTCCCGGTGTGCGACATCGGCGATGGCCGGGACGATGTTGGCGTACGCGGCGCAGCGGCACAGGTTGCCGCTCATGCGCTCGGCGATCTCCTCGTCGTCCAGCACCACGTCGGCGGCGTTCGGATCCTTGGCCACGGCGCTCGGCCAGCCCGCCGCGGCCTCGCGCAGCATGCCCACCGCCGAGCAGATCTGGCCGGGGGTGCAGTAGCCGCACTGGAACGCGTCATGGGCGATGAACGAGCGCTGGAGCGGATGCAGCCCGTCGCCCTCGCCGTCACCCCCGGCGCCGTTCGCGAGACCGGCGGCCGTGACGATGTCGGCGCCCTGGTGCGCCACCGCCAGCGCCAGACAGGCGAGGACGCGGCGGCCGTCGAGCAGGAGGGTGCAGGCGCCGCACTGGCCATGGTCACAGCCCTTCTTGGGGCTGGTGTTCCCCAGCCGCTCGCGGAGGGCGTCCAGCAGCGTCGTACGGGTGTCGACGGTGAGCCGGTGTTCCGTACCGTCCACCCGGAGCGTGATCTCCACGTCCATGCTTCACATCATCGGACATGTATGCGCTGATCGCCTGTTCGCGACCCCGTGCACAGAGATCGCCGACGGCGCGGCGGGCCCGCCGCGCCGTCGGCGCCACCGGCTCCGCGCGCCGTTCAGGACCGCTCGGCGCCGCCGTCGACGGACGACAGCACGCCGTCCAGATGCGGCAGGTAGTGGTCCATCCGCTCCCGCTTGGTCAGCAGGTAGGGCAGGTTCTCCTCGCACGGCTGGATCAGCAGCGGAACCTGCTCGCTGATCTTGATGCCGTGGCGCAGCAGCGCCTCGCGCTTGCGCGGGTTGTTGGAGAGCAGCCGTATGGAGCGCACCCCGAGGTCGTGCAGCATCTCCGCCGCCACCTGGTAGTCGCGGGCGTCGTCCGGGAGGCCGAGGGCGAGGTTGGCCTCGACCGTGTCGAGGCCCTCCGCCTGCAGCTGCATCGCCTGGAGCTTGGCCAGCAGGCCGATTCCCCGGCCCTCGTGGCCGCGGAGGTAGACGAGAATGCCCCGTCCCTCGCTCACGATGGCGCGCAGCGCCGCGGACAGTTGGTCGCCGCATTCGCAGTGCCGGGAGCCGAAGGCGTCTCCGGTCAGGCACTCGGAATGCACGCGCGTCAGTGCGTCCTCGCCCTTGACGTCGCCGTATACCAGCGCGATCTGTTCATCTCCGCGATTGTGGTCCTGGTAGCCGAAGGCGAGAAAATCGCCGTGCACGGTGGACAGCCGGAGATTCACCACTCGTTCGACATCAGACCGACGAGCGCTGTCGACCAACACGCTATCACTTGCTGTCATGTTGCAACCCTATCTGGTAAACGCCGGGTGGCGTAGGGGAAAATGGCAAAGACGGCCGGGTGATTGGCCGCGCATCCGTAGCACGAAGTGCGAAGCACGAAGAACGAAAGGCCCGTAGAACATGAGCGATTCGGAAACGCCGGAGCAGTGGGCCTCGGAGCTCCTGCCGTCGACGACCACGGAGGAGATGCGGGCCCTGCGGCCCGGTGTCGCCGTCCTGCCGATCGGCAGCTTCGAGCAACACGGCGCGTATCTCCCGCTGGTGACGGACACGGTCATCGCCTGCACCATCGCCCGGGAGATCGCCGCGGCGTATCCGGTCCAGCTCCTCCCGCCCGTCACGGTTTCCTGCTCGCACGAGCACGCGGACTGGCCGGGCACGGTCTCCATCTCCGCCGCGACCCTGTACTCCGTGGTGCGCGACATCGCCGGATCGCTGCGCCGCTCCGGTATCGGTTCGCTGATTCTGGTGAACGGGCACGGCGGAAATTACGTCCTGCGCAACATTGTTCAGGAATCCGCGGGCACCGGTACCCGCATGGCGCTTTTCCCGGGCTCGGCCGACTGGGACACGGCCCGCACCAGGGCCGGTGTCCTGACCCCGTCGTACAGCGATATGCACGCCGGAGAAGTGGAGACCTCCATCCTGTTGCATGCCCATCCCGAACTCGTCCGTCCCGGTTATGAAACCTCCGATTGTCTCGCCGACGACCGGAAGCATCTGCTGACCCTCGGTATGGCCGAGTACACCGAGTCCGGTGTCATCGGCCGCCCTTCTCTGGCCTCCGCCGACAAGGGAAAAGAACTTCTCGCCGCACTCACCGAATCCTTCGCCGAGTACCTTTCTGTCGTCGGCGAGCAGGTCGGCGAACGAGTCGACGAGCAGGTCGGCGAGCGACAGGAAACGGAGACGCGATGACGACGCTGGACACGGCGCGGGCATGGGAGCGGCTGCACTCCATACGGACCGTGGCCGAGGCCCGGGCCGCCGGGCTGGTGCGCGGTGCGAACGGCGCGGTGCGCTGGCGCGAGGACGCCACCGCGGAGGCGGACGAACTCGCCGACCGCTATCTGCCGCTCTGCCTGGCCGGACCGCGGCTGACGATCGCCCAGCTCGGCCAGAGCCTCGACGGCTTCATCGCGACCCGTACCGGCGACGCCGACTACGTCACCGGCGAGGAGGACCGGCGCCATCTGCACCGGCTTCGCGCCCTCACCGACGCCGTGGTGATCGGGGCCGGGACCGCCATCGCGGACGACCCCCAGCTCACCGTGCGCGCCTGCGCCGGACCGCATCCGGTGCGCGTCGTCCTCGATCCGCACGGCCGGGTACCTCCGCATCGCCGGGTCTTCACCGACGGCTCAGCGCCGACCCTGTGGGCGGTGGGAGCGGACGCCGGGAACGGGCGGACGGCGCCGGACGGAGTTGACGTACTGACCCTGCCGGACCGTGCCGCGTTCACGCCGCAGCGCCTGGTGGAGGCGCTTGCGGCGCGCGGGCTCGGCCGGGTGCTGGTCGAGGGCGGCGGCGTCACGGTGTCGCGCTTTCTGCACGACGACGCGCTGCACCGGCTGTACGTCACCGTGGCACCGGTTCTGCTCGGCGACGGCATCCCGGGGCTCCGCTTCGACGGCACCCCCGTCATGCGCGACGCCCTGCGGCCCCGCACCCGCCGGGCCCGCCTTGGCGAGGACACCCTCTTCGAGCTGGACCTGGGGACGCCGCAGCCCGACGGCCCACTGCCCGACCAGCACACCCAGACCGGGCAGGCTCGCGGCGAAGGTGAGCACCCCGTACACGACGGCGACCGTCAGCCCCTGCGCGGCGCCCAGGCCCGCGGTGCCGAAGGCCCACGCGGTGACGCCCTCGCGGGGACCCCAGCCGCCGACGTTCAGCGGCAGCGCCATGGCGAGCAGGGCCAGCACCATGATGGGGACCAGCTGGACCGCCGGGGCGGTTGATCCCGCCGCCCGCGCGGCCAGCAGGAACATCCCGAGATAGCCCGCCAGCACCACCGCGGACGAGAGCACGACCCCCGGCCAGCTCGCGCGGGCCAGCAGCCCGAGCCGCGCCTCGGTGAGCGCGGCGCGCAGCGCCCGGCGCCCCCGCGAGGTGCCGGGCCTGCGGCGCAGCCGTACGACGGCCACGGCCCCGAGCGCGCACACCGCGAGCAGCGCGAGTGCGGCGCCGGGCGTCGTGGCCACGGCGTGGAGCACCCGGCCGGTCTCGGACAGGGCGAACGAGGGCCGGGCGAACAGGAGCGCCACGCCGACCATCACCAGCACCACCTGACCCGCGGTCCGCTCCAGCACCACGGCGCGCACGCCCCGGGCGACATCGCCCTCGGTCCGCCCGTGCCGTACCGCGCGGTGCACATCGCCCAGGACGCCGCCGGGCAGCGCCGCGTTGAGGAACTGGGAGCGGTAGTAGTCGGCGACGGCCTGCACCAGGGGCAGCCGGATGCGCAGCGCCCGCGCCACCACGCACCAGCGCCAGGCGCTGAACACGGTGGTCAGCAGGCCCAGTCCGAGGGCGGCCAGCAGGGTGAGGCCGTCGATGCGGCGCAGCCCGTCGAGGAAGGCGCCGGTGCCCATCTGCCACAGCAGCACCGCGATGATGGCCGCTCCGGCGAGGGTGCCGAGCCTGGCCCGGATCGTCGCGCTCATGACACTTCGCCCGTCGGCGCGGGATGCGCGGGAGTCACCGGCCGCGGCAGGGCGAGCAGGTCGTCGTGGTGCACCACCACCCGCAGTTCACCCGCCGCGCACTCCGCCAGACGGCGCCGCAGATACGTCTCGGCGCGCGGCTCCAGGTCCGGCCGGTGCTCCACGGCCGCGCCCACCCAGCCCCGCAGCCACTCCGCCGCCAGCGCGGATTCCGCGGCGCCCAGCAGCCAGGGGCTGGCGTGCGTCCGTACGGTCGCACCGTGCCGGGCGAACGCCTCGGAGGCCACCGCGACGGCGTCCGGCCCCAGCAGACCGGAGCGGCGCTGATGGGCGTTGAAGGCGTCGGCGATCTCCGCGTCCAGCGGATCCTCCGGGGTCAGCTCGACCCGGCCCGCCACCGACAGCGCCAGCAGCACCGGGCAGCCCGCGCCGGCACAGGCCGCGGCGAGCCCTTCTATTTCCTCGGCGGTGAGCACGTCCAGTAGCGCGGAAGCCGTCACCAGCGACGCACCGGCCAGGTCCGCCGCGGTCAGCGAGCCCAGGTCGCCGCGGCGCGTGCGCACCGTGACCGGACTGCCGTCGGCGGCCGTACGCGGGGCCCGCTCGGCGGCCAGCTCCAGCAGACCGGGGTCGTGGTCGTGCAGGACCCACTCCTGCGGGCCGTCCAGCCGGGGCGCCAGCCACCGGCCCAGGGAGCCGGTGCCGCAACCGAGGTCATGGATCACCTGCCCGGTGCGTCCGGACCGGGGTGCCTGCCCGGCCTCTCCCGTCTGGATCACCTGCCCGGTGCGTCCGGCCCCCTCGGCCAGCCGGGCACGCAGCGGCTCCAGCAGTTCGGGCGCGCGGGCGACGGCGTCCGCGCCCTCGCGCAACTCCAGCCACTCGGGCGCGTAGCGGGGCGTATCGGTGGTGGTCACGCGGCCCTCCGGGGTTCACGGCGAAGTCGTTCCAGCGCACCGGCCAGATCCGTTGCGGTCGTCCGCCAGCCGTCCAGCGCGGTGCGCCGGCCGCGGGCGGCCGTGATCAGCCGACGGCGTACATCGGGGTCGCCCAGCCAGCGGCGCAGCGCCGACCTGAGCGCGGCCGGGTCGTCCGGGGTGACGAGCAGGCCCGGCACACTGCCCTCGGGCGCGTACCCGAGCGCCTCCGGAATCCCGCCCACGGCGGTGGCCAGCACCGGAACGCCGTGCGCCAGCGCCTCGGTCACCACCATTCCGTACGTCTCGGCGTACGAGGCGAGCACCAGCAGATCGGCACCGGCGAAGCTCGCCTCCAGCTCCGCGCCGCCGCGCGGGCCGGTCAGCCGCACCCGGTCGCCGAGGCCGTGCGCCTCGATCAGCTCGCGGAGCCGTTCCACATAGCGCGGGTCCTGGCCGAGACCGCCGACGCACTCCAGCGTCCACGGCACGTCGGTGACCTCCGCCAGCGCCTCCACCAGCCGGTGCTGACCCTTGCGCGGGGTCACCGAGGCGACGCACAGCAGCCGCGTGCCCTCGTCCGTGCCGGACGCCTGCGGTGCCACATCGGCGCCGGGCGCGGCCACATGGACCCGGCCCGGGGCGAGCCCGTGGTGCGACACCAGCCGACGGGCCGCCCAGCTGCTGGTGGCCACGACGGCGGGCATCGCGTTCAGCGTCTTGCGCTCCAGCGCGTCCAGGTCCGCCGCCCGGCCGGGGGCGAGCCCCGTCTCCTCACCGAGCGGCAGATGCACCAGCACCGCGGGCCGCAGCCGTTCCGCCTCGGGAACGACGAGATAGGGGACGGCGCAGGCCACGAGCCCGTCGAGCAGGACAATGCTGCCGTCCGGCAGCTCCGCGAGGAGCCGGGACAGCTCCGCGCGCGCCGCGGGCCCGGGCTGCGGCCAGCTGCCCGCGATCGTGTGCTCGTGGACGTCCCAGCCGATGCCGGGCAGCTCCCGGCAGATCCGCCGGTCGTACGTATTGCCCCCGCTCGGCGTGGCCGGGTCGTCCACCCCGCCGGGCATGACGACGTGCACCTCGCGCAGCGGCGGCGGGACGGCACCGCTGCCGACGCCCCACAGGCTCCCGGGACTCTCCAGGTGCGCGGTCACAGGTCACGCTCGTAACTCGCCCAGGCGACATGCGATTCGTGCAGGGTCACCTGGATCCCCGACAGGCCGCGCGCGCCCTCGCCGAGCGCCCCGGCGTGCACCCGTTCCGCGAGCCGGTCGGCGATGACCTTGGCCAGGAACTCGGTGGAGGTGTTGATCCCCTTGAAGGCTGGCTCGTCGTCGAGGTTCCGGTAGTTGAGGTCGCCGACCACCGCGCTCAGTTCCTGGGTGGCCAGTCCGATGTCGACGACGATGTTGTCGTCGTCCAGCGCGGCGCGCCGGAAGGTGGCGTCCACCAGGAAGGTGGCGCCGTGCAGACGCTGCGCGGGTCCGAAGACCTCTCCGCTGAAGCTGTGGGCGACCATCAGGTGATCGCGGACGGTGATGCTGAACAACGGCCCTCCCGGTCCGGCTGGCACATCTCGGCTTCTAGTACGGCCGATGCCTTCCCCGTGTTCAGCCCCAGCTCAGCCTTGTTCGGTCGGCCGTGCGGACGCGCCTCAGTAGCGCACCCGGTGGCACAGCCCCGGCAGCTCGCCCGCGGTGATCCGGGCCATCACCCCCGGCAGCTCCTCGAACGCGCATTCCCCCGTGACCAGCGCGTCCAGCGCGGGGTCGGCGAGCAACTCCATCGCGACCGCCAGCCGGTCCGCATAGCCGCGGCGGCCGCCGCGGACCGGGGACACCGTCCCCACCTGACTGCTGCGCACGGTCAGCCGGCGGGAGTGGAACGCCTCGCCCAGCGGCACGCTGATCCGGCGGTCGCCGTACCAGCTCAGCTCGATGACCGTGCCCTCCGGAGCGAGGAGTTCCAGGGAGCGCGCGAGCCCGGCCTCGCTCGCGCTGGCGTGCACCACGAGGTCACGTTCGCCCTCGGCGTCCCCCGGCAGCGCGAAGTCGACGCCGAGCGCCTCGGCGATCCCGGCGCGCGCCGGGTCGGCGTCCACCAACTGGACCCGTACGGCCGGATGGCGGGCCAGCAGCGCCGCGACCGACGCCCCGACCATCCCCGCCCCGACCACCGCGATCCGGTCGCCGAGCAGCGGCGCCGCGTCCCACACCGCGTTCACCGCGGTCTCCACCGTCCCGGCCAGCACCGCCCGCTCGGCGGGCACCCCCTCCGGCACGGGCGTCACGGCGCTCGCCGGGACCACGTACCGCGTCTGATGCGGGAACAGGCAGAAGACCGTACGGCCCGCCAGCTCCGGCGGCCCCTCCTCGACCACCCCCACATTGAGGTAGCCGTACTTCACCGGCCCCGGAAAGTCGCCCTCCTGGAACGGCGCCCGCATCGCGCCGTACTGGCTCTCCGGCACCCCGCCCCGGAACACCAGCGCCTCCGTGCCGCGGCTCACACCGGAGCACAGCGTGCGCACCACGACCTCACCCTCGGCGGGCTCGGGCAGCACCACATCCCGTATCCCGCCGTGACCGGGGGAGTCGAGCCAGAAAGCACGGGCGACGCGCTCCATCGGCGTCCTCTCTATAGAACGGGGCGGAAACTCCGCACGGAAACAATGGGCCGCGCATCACGCTGAACAAACGGGAGACGCGCCACGTACGGGACAACATCAAGCCGCGCACACGCTACGCGGCGCCAATCGACACTGTCACACAGCCGGAGGGGTGCCCGGTGGCCCTGAACCACACTTACAACGCGAGGCTGTTGCGGCAGGAGACGGCCGCGGGGGCGGGCGTACAGCTCGTCCTGCTCGGCCTGCTGGGCGCCTCGCTCGGCCTGGGACCCGCGGGCTGGCTCACCGGCCTCGTCTTCGCGGCCGTCACCTGGGCCGTGCTGACCCGCGCCGTCTCCCGCTCCTGGCTGTCCTCGTTCGGGCCCGCCAACCGCGTCACCCTGGCCCGGGCCACCCTCGTCGGAGGCGTGACCGCGCTGGTCGCCGACTCCTTCACGAACCCGCCCCGGGTCGCGGTCCTGACCGCGCTCACCGCGGTGGCCCTGATCCTCGACGCCGTCGACGGCCAGGTGGCCCGCCGCACCGGAACCTCCTCGCCCCTGGGCGCCCGGTTTGACATGGAGGTCGACGCCATCCTCATCCTGGTGCTCAGCGTCTACGTCGCCACCGCGCTGGGGCCCTGGGTGCTGCTGATCGGCGCCATGCGCTACGCCTTCGTCGCCGCCGCCCGCTTCCTGCCCTGGATGAACGCGCCGCTCCCGCACAGCATGGCCCGCAAGACGGTGGCCGCGCTCCAGGGCGTCGCCCTCCTCGTGGCCGCCACCGCCCTCCTCCCGGCCCCCGCGAACCTCGCGGTCGTCCTGCTGGCCCTGACCTCGCTGGTCTGGTCCTTCGCCCGGGACATCGGATGGCTGTGGAGCACCGCCCGCGCCGACCTGCGGACGACCCCCGACCGCCCGGTCGCCCGCGTCGCCCCCCTCACCCGCCCGATGCCCCGCCCGATGCCCCGCGTGGTCACCGCCGAAGACGGCGCACTCCCCGCACGCAGCGCGTGAGCGCCCTGGCGGCGACCACAAAAAGCCGGTCGATGCGTCGCATCGACCGGCTTTTTGGATATGTGTCCGAGGGGGAGTTGGACCGATACCCCACGGCTCACACCCCTCACGACGGTGCTGGTGCTGCCGTAATCGTGGATTGCCACGTTCGCGCGAGGCTCCTAGAACCAGGACGGTCCGGTGTTGACGTACGGAGCCTCCAGGGCCGCCGCTTCCTCGTCCGTCAACTGGAGAGCGAGTGCGTCGGCGGCCTGCTCGAGATGGTGCGGCTTGGTGGCTCCGACGATGGGGGCCGAGACCAGCGGGCTGCGCAGAACCCAGGCGAGTGCGACCTGGGCCATGGTCACGCCGCGGGTTTCGGCGAGTCGCTGGACGGTGTTGATGACCGGTTCGTCGTGCGGGTTGTCGAAGGACTGCACGACGTGGTCGGTTCGGGAGCGGGTGCTCTGCTCGCCGACGGGGCGGGCGAGGCGGCCCTTGCCGTTGGGCGAGTAGGGGACCAGGCCCACGCCCATGTCGCCGCACATGGCCATCAGCTCCGGCTCGTCCTGGCGGCGCAGGAGGTTGTACTGGTTCTGCATGGACACGAAGCGGGTCCATCCGCCGAGGTCGGCGGCGTGCTGGAGCTTGGCGAACTGCCATGCGTACATGGACGAGGCGCCGAGGTAGCGGACCTTTCCCGCCTTGACGACGTCGTGCAGTGCCTCCATGGTCTCTTCGACCGGCGTCTCGGCGTCGTATCGGTGGATCTGGTAGAGGTCGATGTAGTCGGTGCCCAGCCGGGCCAGGGAGGCGTCGACCTGTTCGAGGATCGCCTTGCGGGACAGACCCTCGCCGCCGGGGCCGTCGTGCATCCTGCCGCGGACCTTGGTGGCGAGCACGATGTCCTCGCGCCGGGAGTACTCGGGGATGGCGCGGCCGACGATTTCCTCGGAGGTGCCGGCCTGGTAGACGTTGGCGGTGTCCCAGAAGCTGATACCCAGCTCGACGGCCTGCCGGAAGAACGGCGCCGCCTTGTCCTCGGTCAGCGCCCAGGGATGGGCGCCGGGGACGGTGGGATCGCCGTAACTCATGCACCCCAGGGCGAGCCGGCTCACCTTCAGACCGGTGGTGCCGAGACGTACGTACTCCATGATGACGCTCCTTGGGCATCGCGGGGGGCCGTGCCGGGCCGGGGCCGTGGCGCTCACGTGGCCGTCCGGGCGGCGCGGCGACCGCCCTGGGCTGGTTGCCGCCGTTCGGCGGCGGGTTCTACAGGGCGGGGGTGATGCGGACGGTCGTCGAGCGAGGTCCGCTCCGGAGCATGTGCTCCAGGTAGGGGCTGGGGGCGTACTTGGCGCGGTAGGCGTCGTCGACGGCGTCCAGGACCTTTTCCTCGGCGGGCGCGAAGCGCACCTCGTGGTCGGTGTCGGCGATGCGGATGCGTCCGGCTTTCTGCGTTGTCGCCGCCTGGTACCAGCGGGAACCGGGGCCGTGGTAGGGGCGGACGTAGAGGTCACCGCCCACAACGACCGACCAGATCCAGGTCGGGGTGCCGTAGGTGACGCCGTCCTCGCGGAAAGGGGAGACGTGCAGGTCATCGGCGGGTGCGAAGGAACGCAGCTGCGCCTGGTCCCAGGTGCTCATGGAAGGGGCTTCCGTTCAGTGAGGGGCCCCGGCCCGGGGCGGTCGCGGGACGGGGGGTGCGCACCGCCCCGGGCCGGTGTCCGAGGTGATGTTGGCTTCAGTGGGTCGTGTAGCCGCCGTCGACGGGCAGGGCGACGCCGAGGACGAAGCCGGCGGCGGGGCTGCACAGCCACAGGGCGGCTGCGGCGACCTCTTCGGCCTGGCCGAGGCGGCCGATGGGCTGCTGCTTCATGATCTCGGCCATGGCTTCTGCCTGGCCTTCGAGCATGTCGGCGACCATGGGGGTCTCGATGACGCCGGGGCAGATGGCGTTGATGCGGATGCCCCGGGGGGCGTACTCGACCGCGGCGCTCTTGGTCAGGCCGATCACGCCGTGCTTGGAGGCGTGGTAGGCGGCGCGTTCGGGCAGGCCGACCAGCCCGCCCAGGGAGGAGCAGTTGACGATCGCGCCGGAGCCCTGGGTGCGCATCTGCCGCAGCTCGTGCTTCTGGGCGGCCCAGACGCCGCGCAGGTTGACGGCGTTGACGCGGTCGAACTCCTCGGCGCTCTCGTCGGCGGCGTCCGAGGGCGGGGCCTGGATCCCGGCGTTGTTGAACGCCATGTCCAGGCGGCCATAGGTGTCCACCGCGCTCTGGACCATGGCGGCGGCCTGGTCCTCGTCGGTGACGTCGCACACCACGCCGATGGCCCGGTGGCCGGCGGCGGTGAGTTCCTCGGCGGCCTTCTGGACGGCGTCCTTGTTGACGTCGGCCAGGACGACGGCGGCGCCTGCCCGGGCGAAGGCGCGGGCGGCGGCCAGTCCCATGCCGGAGGCCGCGCCGGTGACCAGGGCGACCTGGCCTTCGAAGTTGTACTGCGGGTTCATGGGGAGGGTTCCAATCTCCGGACGGTGCGGGTGCCGGCCGGTGCTGCGGGGTATGGGGTGCGCGCGGTGTGTCAGGGGCGCAGCAGGGACTTGATCGCGCGACGCTCGTCCATGGCCTTGTAGCCCTCGGCGGCCTGCTCCAGGGGCAGTTCCAGGTCGAAGACCTTGCCCGGGTTGATCCGGCCGTCCAGCACGCGCTGGATGAGGTCCGGCAGGAAGGCGCGGACCGGTGCGGGGCCGCCGCGCAGGGCGACGTGGGAGAAGAACAGCTCCTCGCCGTCGATCCGCACGCCATGAGGGACGCCGACGAAGCCGACGTTGCCGCCGGGGCGGGTGGAGTTCAGGGACTGCCGCATGGAGTCGGAGGTGCCCACACACTCCAGGACGGCATCCGCGCCGATACCGCCGGTCAGCTCCTTGACCCGGGCAACGCCTTCCTCGCCGCGCTCGGCGACGATGTCGGTGGCGCCGAACTCGCGGGCCAGCTTCTGCCGCGGCTCGTGCCGGGACATGGCGATGATCCGCTCGGCCCCGAGTTCCCTGGCGGCGATGACCGCACACAGGCCGACCGCGCCGTCCCCGACCACCACGACGGTGTCGCCCGGCTTTACCTGGGCGGTGACGGCCGCGTACCAGCCGGTGCCCATCACGTCGGAGCAGGCCAGCAGGCTGGGCAGGTGCTCGTCCGCGACGTCGCCGGGGACGTGGACGAGGGTGCCGTCGGCGAGCGGGACGCGGACGTACTCCGCCTGGGCGCCGCCGACGAATTCGCGGTGCAGGCAGTTGGTCTGGTAGCCGTTTTCGCAGTGGGGGCAGGTGTTGTCGGAGGCGAAGAACGAGCCGACCACCAACTGGCCGGGCTTGATGCCGGTCACCTCGCTGCCGACCTCTTCGACGATGCCGACGTACTCGTGGCCGCCGGGCGTGGGCCCGGCGACGTCGTTGACGCCGCGATAGTCCCACAGGTCCGACCCGCACACACAGGTCACGATGGTGCGGATCACCGCGTCGGTGGGTTGCTGGAGGACGGGCTCGGGCCGGTCCTCGACCCGGATGTCACGGGGGGCGTGAAGCACAGTTGCGCGCATGGTTCTTTCCGTAGTCGCGAAAGAGGGGCGTGGCGGGGCGCCGGACGGTTCCGGGCGCCCGCAGAGGTCAGGAGGTGCGGGCGGGGTGGCGGGCGCCGGCGTACTCGTCATCCGTGACGTGCTCCAGCCAGGCGACCTCGTCGCCCTCCCACAGCGCGATGTGCGCCATGAACCGGTCCGGGGCCGCGCCGTGCCAGTGCTCCTCACCGGCCGGCGTGAAGATCACGTCCCCGGAGCGGGCCTCGACGATCTCGCCGCCGCGGGACTGGATCAGGGCGATGCCCTCCACGATGCAGAGGGTCTGGCCCAGGCCGTGGGAGTGCCACGCGGTGCGGGCGCCGGGCGCGAAGCGCACCATGTTCGCCCGCGCGCGGGAGGGATCCTCGCCGCGGTAGATCACATCCGCCCACGCATCTCCGGTGAACATCTCCTTCGGCAGCTTCGCTGTCGCCGGAGGCTGGATGATCTCCATGATCGTCTCTCCTTGCATACGCTCTGTCGCGGTCGGGCCACGCACGGGGTGGTGGCAGAGGGGCGGGGCCGGGTCAGGAGTCGGCCAGGACGCCGCGTGCGACCGTGAGCGCGGACATGGCCTTGGGCCATCCGGCGTAGAACGCCAGGTGTGTGACGGTCTCGATCAGTTCCTTGCCGCTCACCCCGTTCTCGCGGGCCCTGCCCAGGTGGAAGGCGAGCTGCTCGGTACTGCCGCTGGTGATCAGGCTGGCCACGGTCACGAGGCTGCGGTCACGGGCAGAGAGGTCCGGGTTCTCCCACACCTGCCCGAACAGCACGTCCTCGCTGTATCCGGCCAGCGCCGGGGCAAGATCCCCGAACTGCTCACGCGGCCCCCCGGTCTTCTTGTTCTCCGACATCGAAGGCTCCTTTCCGTGGATGCCCGGCGCGTCCCGACGACTTACCGGGGGAACGGGCATCGGCTTCCGTTCCGCTCTGCTGCCACGGTGTGCGCCATCGGAGCGGAAGGTCGGCCGACCTATCGGCCCGCTATCGAGAAAACAGCAGCTCACAGTCGCGCGGAAGGACCCATCGATACGTGTACTGACAGTGCGCCTCTCCCTCGCCAGGATCGTCGTAGCCTCGACGACATGGACAACCGAAGCGAGGTCCGTGCGTTCCTCACCAGCCGCCGCGCCAAGATCACCCCACAGCAGGCCGGTCTTCCCGCCTCCGGGCACCGGCGGGTCAAAGGGCTGCGCCGCGAGGAGGTCGCGATGCTCGCCGGGGTCAGCGCCGAGTACTACGCCCGGATGGAACGCGGCAACCTCTCCGGCGCATCCGAAGCCGTCCTCGATTCCCTTGCCCGCGCCCTCCACCTGGACGACGCGGAGCGCGCCCACCTCTGGGACCTGGCCCGTACCGCCAGCGCCACGCGCCGCCCCGCACGCCGCCGCGCCGCGCAGCCCATCCGGCCCGCCTTGCAACAGCTCCTCGACGCGATGACCGACGCGCCCGTCTTCATCCGCAACGGCCGCCTCGACATCCTCGCCACCAACCGCCTCGGCAAAGCCCTCTACTGGCCCCTGTTCCAGGACCCCGCCCGGCCGGTCAACCTCGCCCGCTTCCAGTTCCTCAACCCCGGCGCCGCCGAATACATGACCGAACTGGACGCCCAGAGGGCCGCGGCCGCCGCCCTCCTGCGCACCGAGGCCGGCCAGGACCCCTACAACCGTGACCTCAGCGACCTGATCGGGGAGCTGTCGACCCGAAGCGAAGCCTTCCGCTCCCTGTGGGCCGCGCACAACGTGCGGCTGCACCACACCGGTGTCAAACGCTTCCACCACCCCGCCGTCGGCGACCTCACCCTCACCTTCGAGGCTCTTCCCGTTCCCACCGACCCCGGCCTCACCCTCACCGCCCTGAGCGCCGAACCCGGCACCCCCGCCCGGGATGCGCTCAAGCTCCTCGCCACCTGGTTCGCCACCCTCGACCACAACGAAGCAACGGAGCCCGGCCATATCAGCGAGGAGCAGACCACTTAGCGCGGCGGACAGCCCGGATGGGGCGGACAAGCGCCGGGGCCGTCCTCGTCACCACACGGCACGTCTCGTTGAAGCGGATCCTGCCGTGCCCCACGGTCTGTGCCAGAACCTCGTTTGACACTCATTGAGGGTTCGAGGCACGGCCGGATCGCTCCGTGACCTGGGCCCGGTACCGTCCCGGCGTGATGCCGAACTCCCTCTCGAAGGCGTGGGAGAGCGCGTACGGGCTGCCGTAGCCGACGCGGCCGGCGATGGTGGCCAGGGTGTCCGGGGTGTCGCGGAGCAGGGTGGCGGCCAGGATCACGCGCCACCACGTGAGGTACGCCATCGGCGGGCGGCCGATCAGAGTGGTGAAGCGGCGCGCCAGGGTGGGGCGGGAAACGCCCGCCTCGGCGGCCAGGCGGTCGTTGCTCCACGGCGCGGCCGGGTCCGAGTGCAGCGCGCGCAGGGCGGAGCCCGTCACCGGGTCGCCCAGCGCGCCGGGCCAGGCGCCGCAGGTGGCCTCGGTCATCCAGGAGCGGATCATGTAGACGAGGAGCAGGTCGAGCAGGTTGGGGAGGGCCACACAGGAGCCCGGCCGCAACTCGTCCAGCTCACCGGCCAACAGGTCGATGGCGGACCGGAGTTCGAGGTGGCGGCCGACCCGGCTGGGCAGGTGGACGACCTCGGGCAGCTCCGCCATGAGCGGGTGCATGCGGCTGCAGTCGAGCCGGTACTTGCCGCAGAGCATCTCCGTCTCGTCGGGTTCGGTCCGGCCCCGCGGCGCTGTTCCCGCGAGCCATCGCTCGGCCGGCACTGCCCTCTTCCGTGCGACCGCCGTATCGAGGGGGGAGTCGGCGAGTACGTGGCCCGCGCCGTGAGGGAGCAGCACCGCGTCGCCCACGCCGAGGGACACCTGGGTGCCGCTGTCGGTCAGCAGCCAGCAGGTGCCCTTCATGACGACGTGGAAGCCCGCGCCGTCGTAGCGGTCCAGCCGCGCGCACCAGCTCCCGCGTATCCGCACCCGGTGGGATTCGGGGTGCCCGAGGTGCACTGCGGAGATCGCGTCGCTCACCACATCCATCCGCCCAGGGTATCTCTCGTATGGCGGGTGAGACGGATGCGTATCTTTTTGAGCCGGATACGCATCGATACGATCGGCCGGTCTTCTTAAGGTCGAGCACATGACGAACGAGGACGAGCGTGTGCAGAGCATGGTGCTGGGGGATGTCGAGGTCATCCGGGTCGTCGAGTGGCACGAACCCTTCCTGACCACTTCCGACTTCCTTCCGCAGGTCGGTGCCGAGGTGTGGAAGGACAACGAGCACTGGCTGGCACCGGACCACTGGAGGCCGGACAGTGACCGGACGGTGATCGCGCTGCAGACGTGGGTACTGCGCAGTGCGGGGCGGACCGTTCTGGTCGACACAGGAGCGGGCAACGGGCGCGATCGGCCCGGCATGGCGCCGTATTTCGACCAGTGTCAAGGGGATTTTCTCGAGCTCCTGGCGAGGGCCGGTGTCCGTCCGCACGATGTCGATGTTGTCGTCAACACCCACCTCCACGTCGATCACGTCGGCTGGAACACCGCCGACGCGGACGGGCAGTGGGCACCCACGTTTCCCAACGCCCAATACCTCATTCCGGCCGCCGACGACTTCCACTACGGTCCGGACAACGCCTACGGGGGCGGCGTGCAGGAGGTCGACCGCCTGACCTACGAAGACAGCATCGCGCCCGTCCACCGGGCCGGACAGGCCGTGCTGTGGGACGGCCACCACCGCATCGACGAACACCTCACCCTGGAATCCGCCCCCGGCCACACCCCCGGCTCCTCCGTACTGCGCCTCGCCTCCGGGACCGACGGGGCCGTCTTCGCCGGAGACCTGCTCCACAGCCCAGTGCAGATCCTCGACCCCTGCTGCAACAGCAACGCCTGCCTGGACCCGGAACAAGCGGCGGCCAGCCGTCGCCGGATCCTCGCGCGTGCGGCCGACGAACGCGAACTCCTCATCCCCGCCCACTTCGGCGGCACGGGCGCCGTCGAAGTCCACCGGGAACGCCACGGATTCGCCCTCGGCCCCTGGGCGACGCCCGCCTCCGGCGGACCGGGGAAGTCGGCACGAGGCCCTCACCCCGTCGGCTGACGGTACCGACGCCACCGTCGCCGCCCGCCCCGCCCCGGCATCCCCCACGCAACCATCCGCCCCGGCCTGGAGGCCGTCCCTCATGACGCACACGTCGACCGACCGGCCCGCGGCCGGAGCGAGCGGCGCCCTCGTCCCGGTGCTCGCCTTCGTGGGCATCGTGGTCTCGGTGATGCAGACCCTCCTCGTCCCGGTGCTCAAAGGTCCGGCCGTTGCCGCTATCGGGCTGGCCGGATCCACAGCAGGCGGTCGGCGGTGGCGGACCTGGTCGTGGCGCGCGGAGAGGTGTTCGTCGAGGTCACATAGACACCGTCCTGGTAGGGCAGCACGGCGCGCGCCCGTTCCCCGGAGGTGAAAACGGGCTCCAGCCCGTCCTTGTCCTCGTTGGCCGCGTAGAGGATCTGCGCGCCGAGCGCCGCGACGAGCAGGTCATCGCCCGCGAAGGCGATGCCGGACGGCGCCCACGTGCCGTTGCCGGAGCTGAGGAAGGGAGCCTCCATGCCCGCCCGCCGGCTGTCGTCCTGAACGAGCGGCCACCCGTAATTGCCACCGGGGACGATGCGGTTGATCTCGTCGTGGGCGGACTCGCCGTGCTCCGCGGAGTAGAGCCGGCCGTCGCTGTCCCAGGCCAGCCCCTGGGGATTACGGTGCCCGTAGGAGTAGACGTAGGAGTCCGCGAAGGGATTGCCCGCAGCGGGACGGCCTTCGAGGTTCATTCTGAGGATCTTCCCGGCCAGGTTGTCCCTGTCCTGCGGGTATTCCTCGTTGTGGACCCAGCCCGTGGTGGCGTAGAGGTTGCCGTCGGGACCGATCGCCAGCCGTCCCCCGTTGTACAGCTCGTGCCCGGGGATGCCGTCGAGCAGGCTGCGCGTCTCCGTCCACGCCTTCCCGTCGTAGTGGACCTGGGCGATCCGGTTCGCGAGGGCGGATCCATCGGCGTACGTGTAGTAGATGTACGCGGTGCCGGTGTCGGCGAAGTTGTCAGCGAGGGCGAGTCCCATCAGGCCGCTGCCACCGTCGTGCCGGACGGGGTCCGAGGTGCGCACGTCGTACCGTTCGAGGCGGCCGTCCACGTCGATCATCGCGATGGTGCCCGCGACCTCGGTCACGATCAGCGTGCCGTCGGAGATCCTGACTTCCCACGGGTAGTTCAGTTCGTCGCTGACGACCGTGACGTTCCAGTCGTCGGTGGTCAGCCCGGTCAGCCCGGGGCCGGTGTAGTCGCTGCCGGCAGCCGGGTCCGGCCCGGTGTAGGAGGACGGGGACCGGGGCGTCTCCCGCTCGGGTGCTGAACAGGCCGCCAGGGTGAGCACGGCGGTGAGGAGAAGGGGGAGGTGGCTTTTCATGGGGTCGTCTCCAAGAGGTGTGCCGGACGGGCACGGACACGGGGCTCCGTCTCGTCGGCGGATCGCTCCTCGCACCAGCGGCGCAGGGCGTCGGCGATGTTCGGCATCGGTGGTTCTCCGGGGCGGGCGCGGACGTGGACGGGCCGCCGCCGCATCGTGGGGATGTCATCGCGGCGGCGGCCCTGGTGTCAGGCCACCGGACGGGGGCCGGACGGCCGGCAGGGCCGGGGGATCAGAGGAGCGCCTCGGTGGTGATGGGCAGTTCACGTACGCGCCGGCCGGTGGCGTGGAAGACCGCGTTGGCGATGGCGGCCGCGACGCCGACGTGGACGACCTCGCCGAGTCCTTTCACCCCGATCGGGTCGGCGTGGTGGTCCTCGCCGTCGATGTAGATAGCCCGGAGGTCGGGTACGTCCGCGTTGACGGGCACGAGGTAGTCGGCGAGGTCGGCGTTGACGATGCGGCCGTCGCGGTGGTCGGTGACCGTGTGCTCCAGCAGGGCCGTGCCGATGCCACCGACCATGCCGCCGATCGCCTGGCTGTCGGCGAGCTTGGGGCTGATGATCCGGCCCGCGTCGTACACCCCGAGCAGGCGCCGTACGCGTACCAGCCCGAGGCGGGCATCCACGGCGACCTCGGCGAAGGTCGCGCTGTAGGCGTACATGGACCTACGGGCGTCGGTGGGTGTGTAGGTCCCGGCCGCTTCCAGGTGGGAGCGGCCGTTGCGGGCGAGAAGCTGCCGGTAGGTCTCGCCCCGCGCGGGGTTTCCCCGCACGTGCAGTCGGCCGCCGCGTACGACGATGTCGTCGGCGTCGACGCCGTGCAGGGGGGGAGTCCTCGTCCTGGACGGCGAGCTTGATCGCCTGTTGCCGTACCTCGTCGCAGCCGATCTGGACCGCCGAGCCGACGCTGGCCATGGTCATGGAGCCGCCGTGCGGTGGGGTGGGCGGCATGAGGGAGTCGCCGAGGCGGAAGGTCACCGCGCGCATGGTCAGACCGAGCGCGTCGGCGGCCACCTGTGTCTGGGAGGTGTACGTGCCCGGACCCATGTCGCTGGACGCGGCCTCGACCAGGGCCGTGCCGTCGGCGTTCAGCCGGATGCGGGCCTGGGCGGTGACCCGCACGGTGTCGTAGGCCCCGGTGGCCATGCCGGTGCCGATCAGCCGGTCGCCCTCGCGGGTGGAGCCCGGCCGGGGGCTGCGCCGGTCCCAGCCGAACTCCCGGGCACCGGTGGTGTAGCAGTCGCGCAGCCGGCGGGTGGAGAACGGCAGGCCGCTGGCCTGGTCCTTGTCGGGCTCGTTGCGCCGGCGCAGCTCCAAGGGGTCGATGCCCAGTTCGTGGGCGAGTTCGTCCATCGCCGACTCGATGACGAAGGCGGCCGTCGCGTAGCCGGGGCCGCGCATATAAAGCGGGGTGTTCACATCCAGCGGGACGGTGCTGTACGTCTGGCTGACATGGGGCATCGTGTAGAGCATCTGTCCCGGTGTCAGGACGGCCTCGGTGAACGTCTCGTACGACGAGGTCTCCGCGCGCACGTCGTGCGTCATGGCGCTCAGCCGTCCGCGCCGGTCGCTGCCCAGGCGCACCTGGTACTCGTATGCGGGCCGGAAGCCGGTCCCGAAGTACATCTGCCTGCGGGTGAGGACGAGTTTGACCGGCCGGCCCGTCTCACGGGCGGCGAGGGCGGCGATCGTGGTGTGCGGCCAGGTCCGCAGTCCGCTGCCGAAGCCGCCCCCGACGAACGGCGAGATGACCCGCACCGACTCCAGCGGCACGCCGAACACGGCGGCGAGTTCGGTCTGCGTGCCGCCGACGACCCACTGGGTCTTGTCCCACACGGTGAGCTTGCCGCCGTCCCAGCGGGCGATGGTGGCGTGCGGCTCCATCGGGTTGTGGTGGTTGCGAGCGGTCCGATACGTCATCTCCAGCCGTACGGCAGCCGACCGGAGAGCTTTCTCGGCGTCACCGCGCGCGTAGGTGGCCGGCTTGTCGGCCTTCGCGGTCCTCAGATCCGTCGAGGGTTCGGCGGCGTCGTAGGAGACCCTCACCAGGCTCGCGCCGTGCTGGGCCGCCTCCAGCGTCGTGGCCACGACGACGGCGACGGGCTGGCCGTGGAAGAGGACCTGATCGTCCTGGAAGACGCGCAGCCGTCTGCCCGGCGGGTTGTTGGAGCCGGCATTGTCGCGGTAGGTGAGCCGAGGCGCGTCGAGGTGGCTGATCACCTTCATGACGCCGCGCTGGGCGAGGGCGGCACGGGTGTCGATGCCGGTGATCCGGCCCCGGCCGACGCCGCTGTCGACGACGACCGCGTGGACCACTCCCTCGACGTCGTGCTCGGCGGCATACGGAGCCCGGCCGGTGACCTTCAGCCGACCGTCCACCCGGGACACCGGGGCTCCTACGGCTGCCTGCGGCTGGGGGCTCATGCGCTGTCTCCCGTGATGCGAAGCTGGCGTTCGACGGTCCGCCTGAGCAGTTCGGCCTTGAAGCCGTTGTGCCGCAGCGGACGGGCTCCGTCGGCGGCGCGCTCGGCCGCCGCCGCCCACAGGGCGCCGGAGGGGCGCCGGCCTATGAGGCGCTGTTCGACGGCCGGCAGCCTCCAGGGCACCGTGCCCACACCTCCGGCCGCGACCTTCGCCTCCCGGATCACCCCGCCCTCCACATGCAGTGCCACCGCCGCCGAGGTGAGTGCGAACTCGTACGACTCCCGGTCGCGCACCTTCAGGAAGCCGGACCTGAGCGGGCGCGGGTGTGCCGGTATTTCCACACCGCTGATCAGTTCGCCCTGGCGCAGCGCCTGCTCGCGGTGAGGGGTACGACCCGGCCGCAGCAGAAAGTCGGAGAACGGAACGCCGCGCTCGCCGTCCGGGCCCAGCAGGCGCACGCTCGCCTCCAGCACCGCGAAGGCCACGGCGACATCGGAGGGGTGCGTGGCCACGCACTGGTCGGAGGCGCCCAGGATCGCGTGCGTGCGGTTGAAGCCCTGCAGCGCCGCGCAGCCCGAGCCCGCCTCCCGCTTGTTGCAGTCGGCCGTCACATCACGGAAGTACGTACACCGGGTGCGCTGCATGATGTTGCCGCCGATGGTGGCCATGTTCCGCAGCTGGGCCGACGCGCTCAGCTCCAGGGCCTGCGAGATGACGGGATAGAGGGTGCGCACCTTCGGATGCGCGGCGGCTTCGGCCATGCTCACCAGGGCGCCGATGCGCAGACCGCCGCGCTCGGTGACCGTGACCTGCCGCAACGGCAGATCGCTGATGTCCACGAGTGTGTCCGGACGTTCGACGGTCTCCCGCATGAGATCGACCAGGGTCGTGCCGCCGGCGATGTAGCGGCCGCCCTGGCGGCCGGCGCGAAGAGCCTCTCGGGTGTCGGAGACCTTGGTGTATGAGAAGGGGTACATAAAGGCTCACTCTCCGCCCGCGGTCTGCTGGACCGCTCGAACGATCTTGGTGTAGCAGCCGCAGCGGCAGATATTGCCGCTCATCCACTCCCGGATCTCCCCGGCGGAGCCGGTGTGGCCCTCCTTCATGCAGCCGACGCCGGACATGATCTGGCCGGGCGTGCAGTAGCCGCACTGGAAGGCGTCCTGCTCGATGAACGCCTCCTGCAACGGGTGGAGCCTGTCGCCGTCGGCGAGCCCTTCGACGGTGGTGACCTCGGCGCCCTCCAGACGGATCGCCAGTGTCAGACACGAGTTGACGCGACGGCCGTCGACCAGCACGGTGCAGGCGCCGCAGGCACCGGCGTCGCAGCCCTTCTTGCTGCCCGGCAGATCCAGATGCTCACGCAGCAGATCCAGCAGCGAGGTGCGGTTGTCGACCGTGACGCTGTGCCGCCTGCCGTTGACGGTCAAGGAGACGGAGTCGCGGGGAGCCGCGGCCGACGCCTCCTCGGCGTCGAATGCGAGCGGCCCCGCCAGACCGCCCGCCGCCACCGCCCCGCCGGCCGCGGTGGTGGTCGCGATGAAGGTGCGTCGGGACGGCGTCGGCCGGGAATCGAGGGCCCCGGCCGGGGGCGGTGCGGCTGAGCCGGTGAGTTCCTGGGACATGGGTCTGCCTTCGGTGGGGCGGACGGATGGGTAGGAGCGCCCAGACATCCGGGCGCTGGATGCGGCAACGGCGCCGAACGCCTCCCGGGGCCCGTCAGGCTGTGTCGGACGCGGTCTTTCGGGAGTGGACCCGCACCCACAGGGAGGCTTGCGCCCTGGTCGTCACGAGCGCGAGTTCAGGACGTCCTTGACAATGGGCAGGGCGGAGAAGACCCGGGGCCAGCCGGCGTAGAAGGCGAGCTGGTTCAGCGTTTCACCGGCCTGCGCCGACGTCAGCCCGTTGTCCATGGCCCGGCCCAGGTGGTACGTCAGCTGTTCCGACTGCCCGTTGGTGATCAACGCGACCACGGTGACCAGGCTGCGGTCCCGCGGCCTGAGGTCAGGACGGAGCCACAGGTCCCGGAAAACGACATCGCGGGTGTTCTCGACCACGCCCGGTGACACGGCATCGAAGTCGGACCGGACGTCATCGTCGCGTGACTTCTCGGCATCCTGGTCCAACGGCAACAGATCGGCTCGAACAGCAGGGAGTTCGGATTTCTTGACGCCTCGCTCGTCGAAGACGTTCTTGATGCCCGGGATGGCCGCGCGCGCATTCTGCCAGCCACTGTAGAACGCCAAGTGGGTAACAGCTTCGGAGATCTCGCGCGGCCTCACACCGTCGTCCATCGCCTTGTCGACGTAGAAAGGAAGCTCAGCGGAATGCCCGCCGGCGATCATGTGGGCCACCGTCACGAGGCTCCGGTCGCGGTCCGACAGCCCCGGGCGCCGCCAGAGCCGCATGACGTTCTTCTCGTGGTACGCATCCAGCGCCGGAGCCACATCCCCGACGTCAGCCAGGGCAGCCGCAGAACCGGCCTGAGGCTTTTCGGAGCCGCTTCCCGACGCGCTGCACCCCACCAGCGCTACCAGGGCGGTCACGGCGGCGATGCTCGGCAGTACACGGTGCTTCACAGGTGAACCTCTGCTTCTCGGAGGCGACGACGCTCAAGGTGGCGTTGAGCGCCCGACGAATGCGATGCCGGTGCACGGACCGGACGCCGAGCCGGCACCGCAACAGGCCACGATCGAGAACATCGCAGTTCAACCGCGCGAGGAAGGACCTGGCGTGAGGTGTACTGCCAGTACACCAACCCGCAGGTCCTCCCATATGACCGCGCACTGCGGTTTTGTCGTTGGCAGCCGCGGAGCACAGCGATCCGAAGCTCTCGGTCAACGTCTCCCTGAACGATCGGGCAGTGGGTGCTACGCGGCGGACGGCATGCCTGCCGCCGCCGGGCAGGGAGAACCGTCCCGGTGACACGGCGGAGAGGGATCGCGGGAGAGAGCGGGCCGGCCCGGGGACCGCCATCCACCGGCGAAGCCCATCGAGAGGGGACGTGACCATATGCGGTTGCCGAGCGGCCGGTTGAACCGGCGCACCGTACTCCGATCCGCCGCGGCCTTGACCGTGCCACTCTCGGTGGCCGACGGCGGGGTCAGCAGCGCAGCACCGAGGAGGGACAGCATGGAGCTTGTGAAGAAGCGGCCGACCGGCAAGGGACCGGCGGAGAATTTCCACGGAGATGTCTGGTTCGATGTCATCTACCAGGGAGAGGAACCCTCCCGGGCTCGGGCCAACATGGTCCGCTTCGCGCCCGGCGCCCGCTCCGCCTGGCACTGGCACGGCCTGGGGCAGACCCTCTACATCGTCGAAGGCGTCGCCCTCATCCAGTCCCGTGGCGGCAAGATCCTCGAAGCTCACCCCGGCGACGTCGTCTACACACCCCCCGGCGAGCAGCACTGGCACGGTGCCGCGCCCGACCACTTCATGACTCATCTCGCGCTGTGGGAGAAGCCCGGTCCGGGCGGCGGTCCGGAAAACACATGGCTGGAGCACGTGCTTGAGGCCGAATACAACGGACCGCGCGACAGCACTCGCTGTTGAGGCCGGGACGGAGATTCTCCGGACGCCGCACCTTCACGGAGGTGCCGCTGAGGGGGGCACTGGCAGGGACTCCCCTCACGACGCGCAGTGATGCCTTCCGCGTGATGTGGGGCGCCCACGACGTACGGGTCTTCCGCGACGGGACGAAGCGCTTCCGGTATCCGGTCGTGGGCCGGCTCGATCTCGATCACGAGACCATGTTCCTGGCCGCCGACGGTCAGATCGGCGTGGCCGTCTACAGCGCCGTACCGGGCAGCACGGCCGAGGACGGCCCGAAGCTGCTCGCGTCCTGGGCCGTCCACCGCGGCGCACCCGGCGTCCGCGGCGATCGATACCGAGGGCTGACCCGCCGTCCTCCGCGCTCCCGTTCCGCCCGCCCGGCCCCTCTCCGGGCCGGGCGCCACCGCGACCGCGCGCATGCCGGTGGGGGCCATGCCGGTCCCCCCCACGGCGGGGCTCCCACGCCGTCGCGGATCGCGGCTGCATGGCGAGTGCCGCACCGCTGCGGCCGTCCCCGACGCAAGAGGTTCTTCTTCCGCATGTCTTCCCCGCAAGAGAAGCCCGGCACGCTGCCGTTCGTCGTCCATCTGCTGGGCTTCGGCGCGTTCCTGATGGGCACCACCGAGTTCATCATCGCGGGCATCCTGCCCGAACTGGCCTTTGACCTTGGGGTCGGTGTCGCCCGGGCAGGTCTGCTGATCACGGCGTTCGCGATCGGCATGATCGTCGGTGCCCCCGTGCTGGGGCTGCTCACGCTGCGCCAGCCCCGCCGCTCCACCCTGGTACTGACCCTCGCCGTGTTCGCTGTCGGTCACGTGATCGCCGCGCTCAGCTCCTCCTTCACCGCCGTGTTCGCGGCCCGCGTGCTCAGTGCGCTGGCGACCGGCGCGTTCTGGGCTGTCGCCTCGGTCGTGGCCACCGCCGCGGCGGGTCCCGCCGCAAGCTCCCGGGCCCTGGGCGTGATGGTCAGCGGTTCGGCCCTGGCCACCGTGATCGGCGTGCCGGTGGGTACCTGGGCCGGAGGCCGTCGGCCGGCGTGGCGCGTTCTGGGCACTGGCCGTCCTGGCCGGGGTCGCGGCGCTGCCTACCGGCCGGTTCGTCCCCGCCGGCGAGCGGCGTGCCACGGCCTCGGTCCGCTCCGAGTTCACCGCTCTGCGCCAGGGCAGGCTGTGGCTGTCGATGAGCGCCACCGCCCTGATCACGGGCAGCGCCATGGCCGCCTTCAGCTTCGTCACCCCTCTGCTCACCGCGCGGACCGGCATCTCCACGGGTGCGGTGCCGCTGGTCCTGATCGGATACGCCTCGGCGCCCTGGCTGGCACGAACCTCGGTGGACGGCTCGGCGACCGCAAGCCGCTGACCACTGTCACCGGTGCCGCGATCGGGGCGCCGCGCTCGTCCTCCTACTGCTGATCCCGCTGTCCCACAGCGCCGTGCCGACCATCATCCTGGTGGTGCTGCTGGGCCTGACCGGCATGTCTGTGCCCCCGGTCGTCACCTCCCTGGCCGTGCGCTTCGCGGGCAACGCTCCCACCCTCGCCGCCGGGCCGGCTGTCTCCTCCTTCAACGCCGGCATCGCCGCTGGCTCCTGGATCGCCGGCGGCGCCCTGGAATCCTCCCTGGGTCTGACCTGGCCGGCTCTCGTCGGCACCGTGATGGTCACCCTCGCCCTGGTGCCGCTGGCCGCCCTCGGGTCGATCGGCGCGACCCGTACGACAGCACCCCGTATACCTGCGGCCTCCGCAGGGAGGCCCGAGAGGGGAACCCCGTCCGAGGCCGGCGCCCACCACGCGGCGCTCTGAACCAATCCCGCAGGCTCCCGTGGCACCCCCACCGCGAACCCTGCCCACGCTCCACAACAACCGAAAGGGAGATCCAGTCATGAAGTACCGCACTCTTGGTAAGTCTGGTCTCGCCGCGTCCAAGCTGGCGCTCGGCACGATGTACTTCGGCACCGAGAACACCGAGGAAGAGGCGTTCGCGCTGCTAGACGCCTTCGTCGAGGCCGGCGGCAACTTGGTCGATACCTCTGATGTGTATTCCGGCAGCCTGTCCGAGCAGATCATCGGCCGCTGGCTGGCCGCCCGCCCCCGCGAGATCACCGACCGCATCGTGCTCGCGACCAAGGGCCGCTACACCACCGGCCCCGACGTCAACGACCTCGGCCTGTCCCGCCGCCACCTCACCCGCGCACTCGACGGCTCCCTGCACCGCCTGGGCGTGGAGACGATCGACCTGTACCAGATGCACGGCTGGGACGCGCACACGCCTGTCGAGGAAACACTGTCCTTCCTCGACGACACGATCCAGGCCGGGAAGATCCACTACGCGGGGCTGTCGAACTTCACCGGCTGGCAGCTCCAGCTCACCGTCTCCACCGCCAAGGCCATGGGCGTCCACGTTCCCCTCACCCTCCAACAGCAGTACAGCCTGCTGTCCCGCGAGAGCGAATATGAAATGGTCCCCGCCGCCCTGCACAACAACATCGGCCTGCTGCCATGGTCCCCGCTGGCCGGCGGCTTCCTCACCGGCAAGTACCAGCGCGGCACCACCCCCGCCCCCCACACCCGCGCCGCCTCCGGCAACGAGCTGTACCAGTACGTGTCGGCCGAATACGCCGCCTCCGACCGCAACTGGGCCACCATCGACGAAGTCATCCGCATCGCCGGCGAGACCGGCGTCACCCCCGCCCAGGTCGCCCTGAGCTGGATCGCCGACCGCCCCGGCGTCACCGCACCGATCTTCGGCGCCCGCACCCTCAGGCAGCTCCACGACAGCATCGCCGCCGCCGACCTCACCCTGGACGACGAAGCCACCGCCGCACTCGACAAGATCAGCACCCCCACACCCGGCGGCTACCCCTACGGCGCATTCGGCACCAGCCAGCGCGACCGCCGCCTCCAGGGCGGCCCCCAGGCTCTCGGCGACCTCGTCGCAGAAGGATCCGACCACCCCTTGGCCAGCACCTGAACCTGGTGCGAAGGGGCGTTGATCGTGCATCGCCAGGCAGACGGCTACTGGTCGACGCTCCAGCAACTCCAACGCTCGGCCCCACCCCACCGGCGCCCAACCCGTGCGCGACTCCCGCAGCACACCGGGGTGACCCCGCTGGTTCCCGGCGTTCGGCGTCCAGGATTCTGCGAACCCGCGCTCCGCCGGGCGGAGATCAGGTGTGGCCGGTTTCGGTGAGGGGCGGCAGGTGGCCTGGTGCGGCCGGGGGTTCCCGGCAGCAGTGCTGTGTGCGGGGCAGGGCGGAGCGGCCGAGGTCAACTGCGGCCAGGCGGACACTGGCGCCGAGGACGAACCCGGCACCGGGGGGGCGGCCGCGTTGACGGCGCCCAGTGCTACCGCGACGACGTCACCCTCGGTTACACCACCGCCATGCGCTGGAACAGCCAGGACAAGTGGATCGTCTCGAAGAAGATCGTCCATGCCCCGCTGGTCGACGACGAGACCTTCGCCCGCGTCCAGGACGTCTTCCAGGCCCGTACCCGGACCAGCCCTGCCCACGGGGTCAAGCGGGCCCGCATCCCCTACCTGTTCCGCGGAGCGATCGTTTGTGCGGCCTGCGGGCGCGAGATGCAGGGGCACTGGGCGCATGAGCAGGCGTACTACCGCTGCCGGTTCCCCGACCAGTACGCGCTCGCCCACCGCATCCGGCATCCCCGCAACGTGTACCTGCGCGAGAGCTGGGTCATCCCGCCCCTCGACGATTGGCTTGCCAAGGTGTTCCTCCCGCACCGGCTCGACGAAACCATCGACCTCATGGCCACCGCGACGGCCCCTGAACAGGAAACCGCTGCCGTTACGGCCGTCCGTAAGGTGATCGCCGACTGTGACACCAAGCTCGCCACCCACCGCGCCGCCCTCGAAGCAGGCGCCGACCCCGCCCTCGTCACCCAGTGGATCACCGAAACCCAGACCCGCCGGGCCAGAGCCGAAGCCGAACTCCGCGCGTCATCGAAGGGGCGGGAGCCCGGATGCCCCGGGACGAGATCGCGCGGCTCGTCCGCTCGATCAAGGACCTGGCCGCCGTGGTGCGCCAGGCCGAGACCGGGGCCACGGCCGCGATCTACCAGCAGCTCGGGCTGCGGCTCACGTACGATTCCGGGAAGCACGAAGTGCTGGCCGAGATGAGACTCGACCAGCACTCTCATGAAGCCCGTGGGGCATCAGTATGTGTCCGAGGGGGGACTTGAACCCCCACGCCCGATAAAGGGCACTAGCACCTCAAGCTAGCGCGTCTGCCATTCCGCCACCCGGACCAGGTGTCTGCCGTCCGGCCTGCGGCCGTTCCGACGTGGAAAACCATAGCAAACATCAGAGCGTGCTCGATCACGCGGACGACGGCCGCCGCTGGCCCGACGCTGTGTGTCGGGAGCGTGACGGTGGTATTGCGGCCTTGGGCTGCGGCGTCGGGAGGGGCAGGATGGCGGGATAGCCCCGCGGCGGGCCGGTCCGGGTGGATGCGGCCCGGGGGCAGGAACGAAGAGGAGGCAGCGTGAGTGAGTCGCAAGCGGGCGGGACGAAAGCCGGAACGGTCAGCGGCGAGGACGAGGTCGTCGATCTGTGCCGTGATCTGATCCGGATCGATACCAGCAACTACGGCCCCGACCACTCCGGCCCCGGCGAGCGGGCCGCCGCCGAGTACGTCGCCGAGAAGCTCGCCGAGGTGGGGCTCGAACCGCAGATCTTCGAATCGCGCAAGGGCCGGGCCTCGACCGTGGCCCGCATCGAGGGCGAGGACCCGTCCCGGCCCGCGCTGCTCATCCACGGCCACACCGACGTCGTACCGGCCAACGCCGAGGACTGGACCCATCACCCCTTCTCCGGCGAGATCGCCGACGGCTGCGTCTGGGGCCGGGGCGCGGTGGACATGAAGGACATGGACGCCATGACGCTCGCGGTCGTACGGGAGCGGCTGCGCACCGGCCGCAAGCCCCCGCGCGACATCGTGCTCGCCTTCCTCGCCGACGAGGAGGCGGGCGGGGTGTACGGGGCGCGGCACCTGGTCAACGAGCACCCGGGGCTGTTCGAGGGCGTGACGGAGGCGATCGGCGAGGTCGGCGGCTTCTCCTTCACCGTCAACCAGGACCTGCGGCTGTACCTGATCGAGACCGCCCAGAAGGGCATGCACTGGATGCGGCTCACGGTGGACGGCACCGCGGGCCATGGCTCGATGGTCAACAACGACAACGCCATCACCGAGCTGACGGAGGCGGTCGGGCGGCTCGGGCGGCACAAGTTCCCGGTCCGGGTGACCAAGACCGTACGGTCCTTCCTGGACGAGCTGTCCGACGCGCTCGGCACCCCGCTCGACCCGGAGAACATGGACGAGACGCTGGCCAAGCTCGGCGGGATCGCGAAGCTCATCGGAGCGACGCTGCAGAACACCGCCGCGCCGACCATGCTCGGCGCCGGGTACAAGGTCAACGTGATCCCGGGGCAGGCGACGGCCCATGTGGACGGCCGCTTCCTGCCGGGTCTGGAGGACGAGTTCCTGGCCGACCTCGACCGCATCCTCGGTCCGCGGGTCAAGCGTGAGGACGTGCACGCGGACAAGGCCCTGGAGACGAGCTTCGACGGCGCGCTGGTCGATGCCATGCAGACGGCGCTCAAGGCCGAGGACCCGATCGCGCGCGCCGTGCCGTACTGCCTCTCCGGCGGCACGGACGCCAAGTCCTTCGACGACCTCGGCATCCGCTGCTTCGGCTTCGCGCCGCTGCAGCTGCCTCCGGAGCTGGACTTCGCCGGGATGTTCCACGGGGTGGACGAGCGGGTGCCGGTGGACGGGCTGAAGTTCGGCGTGCGGGTCCTCGACCGGTTCCTCGACGCGTGCTGAGGTGCCTGCTGAACCGGCCGACTGAATTGGCCCGGCCGAACTCTGCCTGGATGGCCTAATCGATCAGACATACCGAATGCATCACAAAGGGTGAATGCTGTCGTAGCTTGATAGCTTGATTGCTCCTTCCTCGTTACATGGGGTGTGCGGCTCGTGACCGGGCCGCGACGCCGAAGAGGGGGCGGGAAGAAGAACCCCGGCCTTCGGCGACCACCGCATCGATCACGTGACGTTGAGTCACGGTCCACCGGAATGTGATCCCGGCGGGCCCGGAGTGTGCGCCACGCACCTCCGGGGCCGCCCGGGCATGGGGGTGCGGGCGATACCGCCCGCACGCGTTCCGGCCGGGCCACAGGCAGGGGAGCGAAGAGTTATGCGACAGGTTGCGAAAAAGGGCCTGATCACCGTAGCGGCGGCGAGCGGCGTTCTGGCCGTGACCGGGGGCTACGCACACGCCGATTCGGGGGCGAACGGCGGCGCCGGGTACTCGCCCGGGATCGTGTCGGGCAACAACATCCAGGCTCCGGTGCACATCCCGGTGAATGTGTGCGGGAACACCGTGAACGTCCTCGGGTTCCTCAACGACGCCCGGTGCGGCAGCGGGGCGCAGCAGGGCTCCGGCAGCTCCGGTACGTCCGGCAGCTCCGGCAGTTCGTCCAGCAGCTCCCAGGCGGGGGACTCCTCCGCCCAGGGCAGCACCCAGAACTCGCCGGGGATCGGCTCCGGCAACAACATCCAGGCCCCGGTGCACGTTCCGGTGAACGTGTGCGGGAACAGCATCGGCGTGATCGCGGCCAGCAACAGCGGCGGGGGCGACTGCGGCGTGGTCGACGCCGTACCGGACAACCCGGGGAACCCCGGGAACCCGGGCAACCCCGGCAACCCCGGCAACCCGGGGAATCCTGGTACGCCCGGCAACCCGGGGAATCCAGGCAACCCTGGCAATCCGGGTAACCCCGGTACGCCTGGCAACCCGGGGAACCCCGGTAACCCCGGCACCCCGGGCAACCCCGGTAACCCGGGTCAGCCCGGTACCCCCGGCAACCCCGGCCAGCCGAACAACCCGGGAGATGACACCCCCGGCGACAACGGTGACAACGGCGACAACGGGAACGGGCAGGGCCAGACCGGATCGCACGCCGCCGACCCGGCCGCGAACCTCGGCGGTTCCCACCTCACGGGCAGCGAGCAGCTCGCCCACACCGGTGCCGGACCGATGGAACTGGCCATTCCGGCCGCTGCGGGCATGCTGCTCGCGGGCACGGTGCTCTACCGCCGGGCGCGCGTCGCCCGGCGCTGACCTCGCCTACCGCGTCTACACCGTCTGACCTGGTCTGATCCGGTCGGATCAGCAGCGGGCCCCGCCTCGTGCGGGGCCCGCTGTGCGTCACCAGGTGGCGCGGAGCTGGCGAATGATGCGACGCCGCAGCCGCACTCTTCGGCTGCCGTCGGGGTTGAGTCTCAGTCGATCCAACTCCCAGTGTCCGTATTCGGCATGGTCGGTGAGCAGGCGGGTAGCGGCGTTGCGGGAGACCCCGCGTGGCACATACACGTCGCAGAATTCGTATTCCGGCATCGCATCTATTGTGCGGGAACTGCCCTGGTACGGATAGCGTCTGCACTATGTCTGATGCTGCGCAGCCATCCGCTGCCGAGGTACGCGCCGCCGCTGAAGCGGTGAAAGCCGCACTGGACCGTCACCTCGACGCCGTCGAGCGCCGGTCCGGGGAAGGCGACCCGGCCGTCTACGCCGCATTCAACGAACTGGCGGCGGCAGCCGAGGTCTACGACGAGCTGCTCTACGACGCCTACGACGAAGTCACGCCCTTCGAGATCCCGGGCGACGACAGCCTGCCCGCCTACGCGGGGCCGGACGAACCCAGTGCGCTCAGCGTGCTGATCCGCCGGGACTACGCGGTCGTCGAACCGCAGCGGCTGCTGTCGCAGGCCCAGCGCATCGTCGACCTGGATCCGGACCTCGACACCGGGGGCGGCCGCCTGGGCGGCGGGACGGCCGGGGCCGGTGAGAGTGTCCATGCCGCTCTCGGGGTGGTGTTCGGCGAGTTCGAACCGGACGAGATCGCCTCCCGGCACAAGGAATTCGGCCTGGAGGAGGGCGACTCGACCCTCTGGGTCTCGGCCCTCGAAGAGCCCGCCGAACCGGGCGAATGGCTGTCCGCCCCGTTCGACCAGGCCGATCCCGAGCAGATCGTGTGCCGCTTCGACGTCAGCTCGGTCTTCGACGAGGAGCTGGACGAGGAGGACGATCTCGAGGTGCTGGGCCCGGGGAGCTGAACCCGGCCGACCGCCGCACCCCGGGCCCTCCGGCCGCGCCTCGCGCGAGCCCGAGGGCCCGTACCGCCCGTCACCCCGTGGGCGGGGCCTGGGTCTGGAGCAGGGACCGCAGGCGCGTGGTGCGGTCCTTGAACGGGATCTCCGCGACCGCCCGCTGCAGCGCCGCCTCCACGCCGTGCACCACGGACAGATGCCGCTCACCCCGGCCGAAGGCGGTGTAGATCCAGGCCCGGGTCAGCCCGGCGCTCGCATCCCCCGGCAGCACCACGACCGCCGCGGGCCAGCGCATTCCGGCCGCCTGATGCGCGGTGAGGGCCCAGCCGTGCCGCACCAGGTCGCCCACCTGCTCACGGGGCACCACCACCGGCGCCCCCGCGCAATCCAGCCGCAGCCCCTCGGCGTCCGCCGACACCACGGTGCCCGGGAGGGCACGTCCCGGCGCCGGGGTATACGCGACGCGGTCCCCGGGGTCGAACCCGGCGAACCGGCCGGGGCCGGGGTTCAGCCGCTCCTTCAGCGCCGCGTTGAGAGCACGCGTCCCGGCCGCGCCACCATGGCCCGGCGTGATCACCTGCGTCTGCTCCGACGACACGCCGATCGCGCGCGGAACCGAGTCCGCGACCAGCTGCACGGTGCGGTGCACGGCCTCGCCCGCGTCGCGCACGGGGACGATCACGACCTCCTTGCCCGGTGCCTCGACCTGGTTCAGCTCGCCGATGCCGATGCCCGAGACCAGCTCGCCGATCGGCCCGGGGTCGGGCGTACGGGAGACGACCTGCGGGCAGCGGCGGGCCGCGAGCAGATCCGCGAAGACCCGGCCGGGCCCGGCCGACCACAGCACGCCCGGGTCCCCGCTCAGCACCAGCCGGGCGCCGTCCGGCAGGGACTCGACGAGCATGGCCGCCGCCTCCACGTCCATCTGGGGCGCGTCCAGCACGGCGATCAGGTCGAGCGCCAGCGCGCCGTCCTCGTCGCGCCCCGGGCCCTCGCCGCCGGAAAGCAGCCCGGCGACGGTGACGGCCGCGTCGGCGCCGACCTCCGCGGCCAGCCGCCGCCTGCCGTCCTCGCTGTGCGCGGCGGCGCGGACCCGCAGCCCCATCGACCGCGCGGCGGCGATCAGCGCCGCCGGTTCGGCGCGGGCCGCCTCGCCGCCGCTGTGCGTGACCAGGCCGTGCGCCGCGACGGTACGGATCAGCTCCGCGGCGGACGGGGACGGCGCGGCGGTGGCGGCCGCCTCCCAGTCCGGCTCGGTCCGTGGTGCGTCGGCGAACGTGGTGATCAGCCGGGCGAACCCGTCCGCCAGGCTCTCCTCCGCGAGCGCGTAGCGGTCGAGCCCCAGCAGCACCCGGACCGGCTGCTCGGCGTCCTCGTCCTCGGACGGGGCGGGCCGGGCGCCCGGGGGCGCCTCCAGGGCGTCCTGGAAGACCAGCACCCCGCCGCCCGCGATGGCCGCCCGCAGCGCCTCGTCCGGATCCGGTACGGACACCTTCGCGAGCGCGGCGCGCAGTGCGGAGGACTCCAGCGCGGTGTGCCCTTCGAGGGCGGCGCGCTCCAGCAGCCAGCCGGTGAGCGCCTGCGAACGGCGCTCGTCGCCCGGCTCGCACTCCGGCCCCAGCAGGGCGCGGGCGAACCCGTCGGCCTGGTCGGGGCGCACCCCGGGCACGGCGAGCAGCTGCCAGGGATCCTCGCGCAGCGCCTCGGCGGCGCGCTCGCCCAGGGTCTCGGCGACCGATACGGCCAGCGCCTCGGGCGCCCCGCCCGCTGCCAGCACCTCCCGGACTCCGGCCAGCCCGACCGCCGCGGGGCGCGCCGGTCGCGGAACGGAAGCCGGGGCGGCGGCCCGGGCCGGTTCGGGCGCGGGAGCGGCGGCGGGCTGCGGCCGGGCGGGCGCCGGGCGGCGCTCGTTGAAGAACGACGCCGCCGCCCGCTCCCCGCTCTCCACGGCCCGCACGGCAGCGGCCAACGCCTCAGCCGCCGCCGACCGCCCACCCTTGCCGCCCCCGGCACCTGGTTGACCGCCCGCAGCACCCGCCGGAGCCGCTGCACCGGCCCCGGGGCCGCCCGCACCGGTCCCGGCGGCGCCGCTCCCGGGCTCCGGGTCCACTCCGGCGGGGGGCTGGCCGGGGGCGTCCGCGGCAGCCGAGCGCCCCGGTGCGGCGGCGCCGGTCCCCGTGGGTTCGGCACTGGCCCCGGCGTGCGCGTCGGTCCCAGGGCCGTCCGGCCCCGTCCCGGCGGCGCCGCTCCCGGCACCGGGCTGCCCACCTTGTGCCGCGGCGGTCCCCGTGGGTTCGGTCCCGGTCCCGGGCTCGGCCTGCGCGTCGGGCCCGGGAGTGTCGGGGGCCGCTCCCGCAGGGGCGTCCCCGGGGCCGGGCTGCCCTTGGGCCTCGCCGCCCGGCTGGGCGGCTGCTGACGCGGCGTCGGGCGCCGGGGCACCGTCCGCGTCCGGCGCGGCGGCGGGCGTGGCGGATTCCGCGCTCGCCTCGGTGGCCTCCTCGGGCGGGGGGTCGCCGGCGAGGTGGTCGGTCGTCACAGCGTGCTCCAGTCCTGATCGGGATAGCGGTGCACGGGCGCCGACACATCGTCGAGCGCCTGGCAGATCTCGTCCGGAAGACTAAGGGCCTCCACCGACAGCGCCGCACGCAACTGCTGGGCGTTGCGCGCGCCGACGATGGGGGCGGTCACGCCCGGGCGGTCGCGCACCCAGGCCAGGGCGACGTGCAGGGCGCTGGTCGCCAGGCCGTCGGCGGCTATGGCGACGGCGTCGACGATCCGGCTCGCCTCCTCGTCGAGGTACGGGGCGACGAAGGCGGCGAGCGAGGAGGCGCCGCGGGAGTCGGAGGGCGTCATGTGCCGGTACTTTCCGGTCAGTACGCCACGCCCCAGCGGCGAGGAGGGCAGCAGGCCGATGCCGAGGTCGAGGGCGGCGGGCAGCACCTCGCGCTCGATGCCGCGCTGGAGCAGCGAGTACTCCATCTGGGTGCTGGCGAGCCGGGTGTGGGCACCGGACGAGGCCAGCTGCCAGGTGGCGGCCTTGGCGAGCTGCCAGCCGCAGAAGTTCGACACGCCGACATACCGCGCCCGCCCGCTGCTGACCGCGATGTCGAGCGCCTGCAGGGTCTCCTCGAGCGGGGTGACGGGGTCGAAGGCGTGCACCTGCCACAGGTCGACATGGTCCGTGCCGAGCCGCTCCAACGAGGCGTCCAGGGCGGCCAGGAGGTGGCCGCGGGAGCCGTCGAAGCGGCGGTCCGGGTCGGGGACGCTGCCCGCCTTGGTGGCGATCTGCAGATCGCGCCGCGGCACCAGCCCCTCCAGCAGCCGCCCGAGCAGATACTCCGCCTCCCCGTCCGCGTACACATCGGCGGTGTCGACCAGCGTCCCGCCCGCCTCCCAGAACGTCTTGAGCTGGTCCGCCGCTTCGTGTTCGCCGGTGTCCCGCCCCCAGGTGAGCGTGCCGAGCCCGAGCCGGGATACGCGCAGGCCGGTGCGGCCCAGGTGCCTTAGCTCCATGTACATCGCTCCATGAACATCGAGATTACTGGCCGGAAAGCGGACCGTGTCAGCCTGTGGATAACCCACCCCCAGCCCCCGGTGGATCACCCATGAGCCACCCCCGGCCTACCCCGGACCCACCCCTGACGTACCGGGGTTCCGCGCGCTAGAGTCCCCGGAGCAGCGACGTTACTGATCAGTAAGGGGTGCGCGCATGGGTATGCGGCTCGGAATCAACCTCGGCTACTGGGGCGCGGGGATGGACGCGGACAACCTCGCGGTCGCCCGCGAGGCCGACCGGCTCGGCTATTCGGTCTGCTGGGCCGCGGAGGCGTACGGATCGGATGCCGCCACCGTCCTGTCGTGGGTCGCCGCGCAGACCGAACACATCGACGTCGGCTCGGCCATCTTCCAGATCCCGGCCCGTACGCCCGCGATGACGGCGATGACCGCCGCCACCCTCGACTCCCTCTCCGGCGGCCGGTTCCGCCTCGGCCTCGGCGTCTCGGGCCCGCAGGTCTCGGAGGGCTGGTACGGCGTGCGGTTCGACAAGCCGCTCGCCCGCACCCGCGAGTACGTGGAGATCATCCGCAAGGCGATGTCGCGCGAGCGGCTGACCCACGAGGGCGACAACTGGACCCTGCCGCTGCCCGGCGGCCCCGGCAAGCCCCTCAAGCTCACCGTGCACCCGGTGCGCGAGTACATCCCGCTCTACATCGCGGCCATCGGCCCGAAGAACCTGGAGCAGACCGGCGAGATCGCCGACGGCGCGCTGGTCATCTTCTTCGCCCCCGAGCACGCCGAGGCGACCACCCTCGGCTCGCTGCGGGCGGGCCGGGAGAAGGCGGGCAAGACCCTCGACGGGTTCGACCTGGTGCCCACCGTCCCGCTCGCGGTGGGCGAGGACGTCCGCGCGCTCGCCGACCAGTTCCGCCCGTACACCGCGCTCTACGTGGGCGGCATGGGCAGCGCCAAGCAGAACTTCTACAACAAGCTCGCGCAGCGCATGGGGTACGAGAAGGAGGCCGCCGAGATCCAGGAGAAGTACCTGGCCGGGGACAAGGAGGGCGCCGCCGCCGCCATTCCCCACGAGCTGATCGACTCCACCACGCTGCTCGGCCCGGTCGAGCGCATCGCCGACCGCATGAAGGCGTACGCCGAGGCCGGTGTCACCACCCTGTCGCTCACGCCCGCGGGCTTCACGCTGGAGGAGCGGGTGGCGGGCCTGCGGGCCGGTGTCGAGGCGATGGAGCGCGCCGGGCTCGCGTAGGTGGGACGGACAGCCGACGGGCACCGGACGTTTCCGCGGCCGTGGTGGGGGCTCGGGGGTCTTCCCCGCCACGGCCGTCACCGAGCACAACGCCTCCGGTGCCCCGGGGTTACGCGTCCGGCGGGACCCGCCATATTCGCTCGTGATTCCCTCGTACGGATGAGCCGGATGCCCCACCTGTTGCCACTTCCGATACCCGGCATTTGACTCATTTCACGGAGGTGGCCATCGTGCTCTCGGCGAAAAGCGTCTTCCAGGAGATCCTCGGGAACGACGAATCGTTCCGGCTGTTCTGCTCCATCGCGGCCAGCGGCGAGGCGCAGGGCGGCTGGGAGAACGGCCGGATCGCCGCGCTCGTGCCCGAGAGCCAGCGCGCCCTCGCGCCCAAGATCACCCGCCATGGCGCGGACGAGGACAAGCACGGCCGGATCTTCAACGCCCTGCTCCGCAAGCGCGGCCTGGAGCCGGTGGAGGTGCCGCGCGCGGCGGACTACACCATGCTGCTGGAGGCCCGCGGCGTCGGCCTCGCCCACGAGAAGCTGCGCCGCGACGAACCGCTCACCGAGCACGACATCGTCGTCTACCTCGCCCACAGCCGGGTCACCGAGCAGCGCGCCGCCGCGCAGATGGCCATGTTGCGCGGCTGCTTCGGCGGCCATCCCGAGATCGGCCGCGCGGTCACGATGATCGCCAAGGACGAGGAGAACCACCTCGCCTACTGCCACGAGGAGTTGCTGCGGCTGGCCGCCGCCGGGTACGGCCGGACCATCCAGCGGGCGCTGCGCGAGTGCGCGCTCGTCGAAATGGAGGTCCACCGGTGCGTCAGCCTCGCCGTGATGACGCACATGGGGGGCATCCTCGGCTGGTCGAGGCGGAAGTCCGCGGTGCTGACGGCGGGCGTCAAGGCCGGGTACGGGTACGAGCGGCTGGGCGGCTGGCGCCGCATGGTGACGCTGCGGATGCCCGAGCGCAGGGACGCGCTGGGGGCCTCGGAGACGGCCGCCCCCGAGGCGCCCGAGTTCGCCTGAGCCCCCGCACCCCGCCCGCATCAGGGCGGCCCCGCCCCCGCCCGTAGCGGGCGGCGGCGTACGGCCCGGTCAGAGCCAGCCGCGGCGCTTGAACATGCGGTACAGCAGCGCGATCACTCCGGCCATCAGCCCCACCGCGGCCGGATAGCCCCACGGCTGGCGCAGCTCCCACATGTGCGTGAAGTTCATGCCGTAGATACCGGCGATCAGCGTCGGCACCGCCGCCATCGCCGCCCACGCCGAGATCTTCCGCATGTCGTCGTTCTGCCGCACGCCCATCTGCGCCAGATGGGCCGAGAGGATGTCCGACAGCAGCCGGTCCAGGCCCTCCACATGCTCGTTCACCCGGGTCAGATGGTCATGGACGTCGCGGAAGAACGGCCGCGACCCCTCGTGGACGAACGGCACCCCGGCACCCGAGAGCCGGGTCATCGGCTCCGCCAACGGGCCCGTGGCGCGGCGGAATTCGAGCACCTCGCGCTTGAAGGCGTAGATCCGGCCCGCCGTGTTCTGGCCCCCGTTGCCGTCCGGCGCGAACACCTCGGTCTCCAGCTCGTCCAGATCCTCGTGGAGGGCGTCCGCCACGTCCAGATACTGGTCCACGACCGCGTCGGCGACCGCGTACATCACCGCCGTCGGCCCGTGCTGGAGCACATCGGGGGTGTGTTCCAGCCGTTCCCGCACCGCGCTCAGCGCATTGGCCTCGCCGTGCCGCACAGTCACCACGAAGGAGTCACCGACGAACACCATCAGCTCACCGGCGGTGACGGTGCCCGCCCGCTCGTCGTACCGCACCGGCTTGAGCACCAGGAACAGCGAGTCGTCATAGATCTCCAGCTTGGGCCGCTGGTGCGCGGTCAGCGCGTCCTCCACGGCCAGCGGGTGCAGTCCGAACTCGCTGGTGACCAGCGCGAACTCCTTCTCCGTCGGCTCGTGCAGCCCGATCCAGAGAAACGAGTCCCCGGCCAGACGCGCCTGGTCGAGGGCGTCGGAGAAGTCGGCGGGTCCCTCTGTGCGGCACCCGTCCTGGTAAATGGCACAATCCACGATCACGCGGGGCATTGTGCCTCGCCCGGGTAAGAAGCGCACCGGCGGGTGGAGAAGCACACCGGCCGGGGAAGCGCGGACGGCGGGCGCATACCCTCCCTGAGCGGCCCCGGAGTGGCCGTAGGGTGGCAGGCATGCCCACGCTGATCCTCGTCCGGCACGGCCGGTCCACCGCGAACACGTCCGGCGTCCTCGCGGGCTGGACGCCCGGTGTCGCCCTCGACGAGCGCGGCGCCGCGCAGGCCGCGGAGCTGCCGGGGCGGCTCGCCCGGCTGCCGCTCGCCGCCGCCGTCACCAGCCCGCTCCAGCGCTGCCAGGAGACCCTCGCGCCGCTGGTCGCCGCCCGCCCCGAACTGCCGCTGCACACCGAGGAGCGGATCGGGGAGTGCCACTACGGCGACTGGTCGGGCCGCAAACTCGCCGAGCTGGCCGATGAACCACTGATGAACATCGTCCAGCAGCATCCGTCCGCCGCCACCTTCCCCGGGGGCGAGTCCATGCGCGCCATGCAGGCACGCGCGGTCGACGCGGTGCGCGACTGGAACGCCCGGGTCCAGGAGGAGCACGGCGCCGACGCCAGCTATCTGATGTGCTCGCACGGCGACATCATCAAGGCGATCGTCGCGGACGCCCTCGGCCTCCACCTCGATCTCTTCCAGCGGATCTCGGTCGAGCCCTGCTCGGTCACCGCGATCCGCTACACCCCCGCCCGGCCCTTCGTCGTACGGCTGGGCGACACCGGCGACTTCGCGGGACTCGCGCCCCGCGAGGACGCCCCCGCCGACCGCGGCGGGGACGCGGCAGTGGGCGGCGACGCGGGGGCACCATGATCTCCGAGCGCAGTAGGGTGGTCCCGCGGCGCGGCCGTACCACGGCAGCCGCGACCCAGTAGTTCAACCAGCCGACCAGTCGACGCAAATGGAGCAGGACGTTGTCCCGTCAGGTGTTCCTCTATGACCCGCCGGACCGATTCGTCGCCGGTACGGTCGGGCTGCCTGGCCGCCGTACCTTTTTCCTGCAGGCGTCCGCGGGCGGCCGGACCACCAGCGTGGCACTGGAGAAGACCCAGGTGGCGGCGCTTGCCGAGCGGATAGACGAGCTGCTCGACGAGGTGGTGCGGCGCACCGGTGGCAACGCGCCGGTACCGGCCGTCGCCCCCTCCGAACTCAGCGACACCGCACCGCTCGACGCCCCCGTGGAAGAGGAATTCCGCGTCGGCACCATGGCCCTCGCCTGGGACGGCGAGGAACAGCGCATGATCGTGGAGGCGCAGGCGCTCGTCGAGCTGGAAGCCGAGTCCGAGGAGGACCTCGCCGAGGCCGAGGAACGGCTCCTGCAGGACGACGTGAACGGGCCGCCCATGCTGCGGGTGCGGCTCACCGGCATCCAGGCACGCGCCTTCGCCAAGCGGGCGCTGGACGTCGTCAACGCCGGCCGGCCGCCCTGCCCGCTGTGCAGCCTGCCGCTCGACCCGGAAGGACACGTATGTCCGCGCCAGAACGGATACCGCCGCGAAGCCTGACGCCCCCGGAGCCGTCCGAGCTGCTGGCCCTGGGCGAGCTGACGGTGCGCGGCCGGGTCCGCGAGGCGTCCAACGCGGTGCTCTACTGCACGGTCGAGTACGAGGGCCACAGCGCCCCCTGCGTCTACAAGCCGGTGGCCGGGGAACGGCCGCTGTGGGACTTCCCCGACGGCACGCTCGCCCAGCGCGAGGTCGCCGCGTACGAGATCTCCGAGGCGACCGGCTGGGGCCTGGTCCCGCCCACCGTGCTGCGCGACGGGCCGTACGGGCAGGGCATGTGCCAGCTGTGGGTCGAGGTGGCCGACGGCGACGGCTCCGATGACCCGGCCGCCGACGGCACCGAGCTGCTCGCCCTCGTCGAGGGCGACGAGCCTGGCCCCGGCTGGAAGGCGGTCGGCTTCGCGGAGGTGGAGGAGGGCCGCACCGCGCTGCTGGTGCACGCCGACGACGTACGGCTGCGGCGGCTGGCCGTACTCGACGCGGTGATCAACAACGGCGACCGCAAGGGCGGCCATCTGCTGCCCGCCGCGGGCGGCCGGCTCTATGCGATTGATCACGGTGTGACCTTCAACGCCGAGGACAAGCTGCGCACCCTGCTGTGGGGATGGGCGGGGGAGCCGCTGCCGGACGACGTGCTGGAGGTGCTGCGGCGGCTGGCGGACCAGCTCGCCGACGACGGCCCGCTGGGCGCCCGGCTGGCGAAGCTGATCACCGGCGCCGAGATCGAGGCGCTGCGGGCCCGGGTGGCGGCGCTGTTGCGGACCGGGCTGCACCCCGCGCCCAGCGGCCAGTGGCCCGCCATTCCGTGGCCGCCGGTCTGAGCCGACGGCTCACGGAGCGACCACGGAGCGACTACGGACCGGGTACGCGGTAGCGACCAAGCAGCTCACGGGCGAATACGCAAGACCGTCTATCCGGCCAACAAACGGTCAGCAGGCCCGGTCCGGTTCGTATCCGGAACTGGCATCCGGTTACGCTCATTGCATGTATGCCTGGCCCGCTTCCGAGGTTCCCGCCCTGCCTGGCAGTGGCCGCGACCTGAGGATCCACGACACCGCGACCGGGGGACCGATCACCCTCACCCCCGGCCCCGTCGCCCGCATCTACGTCTGCGGCATCACGCCGTACGACGCGACCCATATGGGTCATGCGGCGACCTACAACGCGTTCGACCTCGTTCAGCGCGTGTGGCTCGACACCAAGCGCCAGGTCCACTACGTCCAGAACGTCACCGACATCGACGATCCGCTGCTGGAGCGGGCCGTGGCGAACGGCGACGACTGGACGGCCCTCGCCGAGCGCGAGACCGCCCTCTTCCGCGAGGACATGACGGCCCTGCGGATGCTGCCCCCGCGCCACTTCATCGGTGCCGTCGAGTCGATACCGGGGATCGTGCCGCTCGTGGAGCGGCTGCGGGACGCGGGCGCGGCGTACGAGGTCGAGGGCGACATCTACTTCTCCGTGGAGTCGGACCCCGCCTTCGGCTCGGTCAGCCGCCTCGACGCCGAGGCCATGCGGCTGCTGTCCGCCGAGCGCGGCGGCGACCCGGAGCGCCCGGGCAAGAAGAACCCGCTGGACCCGATGCTGTGGGTGGCCGCCCGTGAGGGCGAGCCGAGTTGGGACGGGGGCTCGCTCGGCCCCGGCCGCCCCGGCTGGCACATCGAGTGCGTGGCCATCGCCCTCGACCACCTCGGCATGGGCTTCGACATCCAGGGCGGCGGCTCCGATCTCGCCTTCCCGCACCACGAGATGGGCGCCTCGCACGCCCAGGTCCTCACCGGCGAGCGGCCGTTCGCGCAGTCGTACGTGCACGCCGGGATGGTCGCGCTGGACGGCGAGAAGATGTCCAAGTCCAAGGGCAACCTGGTCTTCGTCTCCGCGCTGCGGCGCGAGGGCGTCGACCCGGCCGCCATCCGGCTCGCCCTGCTGGCCCACCACTACCGCTCCGACTGGGAGTGGACGGACGACGTCCTGCGGGACGCCGAGGCCCGCCTCGCCCGCTGGCGCGCCGCCGTCTCGCGGCCGGACGGCCCGTCGGCGGACGCGCTGGTGGAGGAGATACGGGAGGCCCTGGCGAACGACCTCGACTCCCCGTCGGCCCTCGCGGCCGTCGACCGCTGGGCGGCCACGCAGTCCTCGTCCGGCGGCACGGACGAGGGAGCCCCGGGCCTGGCCTCCCGAGCCGTGGACGCCCTCCTGGGCGTAGCCCTGTAGGGCGTCCCCACCCGCAGGGCTGCGCCCCGGACCAGGGCGGTGAACGCGCCGCCGACTGTGGCCCTGCGGGGGCTTCCCCACCCCGCCCCTTCCCGAACCAGGGGGCTCCGCCCCCGGACCCCCGGCCCGGGGGCGACCTGCCAAGGGGCCGGAGCCCCCGTCCGGACACCGGCCGTTACCCGGATGCCACGGAGCGGCGAGGCCGCGCTGCGACCGACAGCAGCCCGGCGCGGGGCCCCTCCGGAACGGGGTCCGGAGCCCGGGGCGACCGTCAAGGGGCCGGAGCCTTCGTCCGGGTACCGGCCAGCATGCTGCCCCCACGGAGCGGCGAAGCCGTGCTGCGACCGGGGGATCGGGTCCCGGCAGCAACCTGGCACGGAGCCCCCTCCGGAACGGGTCTGGGGCCCGGGGCGAAGCCCGCGGACTGGGTCCGGGGGCGACCGTCAAGGGGCCGGAGCCTTCGTCCGGGTACCGGCCAGCATGCTGCCCGCCGCCGCGGAGTGGCGAGGCCGCGTTGCGACTGGGGGATCGGGCCCCGGGCAGCAGCCCGGCGCGGAGCCCTCTCCGGAACGGGGTCCGGGGCCCGGGGGCGAAGCCTGCGGACTGGGCCCGGGGTGACCGTCAAGGGGCTGGAGCCTTCGTCCGGGCACCGGCCGTTGTCCGCCGCCACGGAGCGGCGAAGCCGCGCGTCGACCGGGGGATCGGGCCCCGGCAGCGGCCCGGCGCGGAGCCCTCTCCGGAACGGGGTCCGGGGCCCGGGGCACCCGACGAAGCTTGTCAGTGGCCGGGGGATCGGGGCCGGAGCGCAGCTCGCGGGGGTCCGGGGCGGAGCCCCCGGGTTCGGGAAGGGGCGGGGTGGGGAAGCCCCCGCAGGGCCACGCCCACCGGCACGTCCACCGCCCGTGGCGCCAGCGCCCGCGTCCGCAAGGTCCGACGGGAGCCCCCGGGGCAGGCAGGCCCCCGTAGCGGGGGCCGGGGCGCGGGCCGCTTGGGGGGCTGGAGCGAGGGGGCTCAGCCCTGGTCGTCCGGGCGGTCCTCCGCGTCGGTGCTTTCGGCGTCCTCGTCGCTCCCGGAGCTGTCCCCGCCCTCGTCGTCCTTCGCGGACGGCTTCCGCGGGCGGGTGTGGCCGCTGCCCGGATCCCGCAGGTACGGGGCGCCGGTCTCGCGGCCGTCGGCCACGCCGCCGGTGCCCGTCTCCGTCGCATGACCGCCCGGCGTGCCCGGTGAGCCGTCCCGGCGGCGCAGGTAGCGCTCGAATTCGCGCGCGATCGCCTCGCCCGACGCCTCCGGCAGCTCCGCCGTGTCCCGGGCCTCCTCCAGCGACTGGACGTACTCGGCGACCTCGCTGTCCTCCGAGGCGAGTTGGTCCACGCCCAGCTGCCAGGCGCGCGCGTCCTCGGTCAGCTCGCCGAGCGGGATGCGGACGCCGATCAGGTCCTCGAGGCGGTTCAGCAGGGCCAGGGTCGCCTTCGGGTTCGGCGGCTGGGAGACGTAGTGCGGGACGGCCGCCCACAGGCTCACCGCGGGGACACCGGCGTGGGTGCATGCCTCCTGGAGGATGCCGACGATGCCGGTGGGCCCCTCGTAGCGGGTCTCCTCGAGGTCGAGGCTGCGGGCCAGGTCCGGGTCGGAGGTGACACCGCTGACCGGCACCGGCCGGGTGTGCGGGGTGTCGCCGAGCAGTGCCCCGAGGACGACGACCATCTCGACGCCCAACTCATGGGCGTAGCCGAGGATCTCGTTGCAGAACGACCGCCACCGCATGCTCGGCTCGATACCCCGGACCAGCACCAGGTCGCGGGTCTTCTCGCCGCTCTCCGCGCGGACCACGGAGAGCCGGGTGGTCGGCCAAGTGATCTTGCGGACCCCGTTGTCCAGGGCGACGGTGGGCCGGTTCACCTGGAAGTCGTAGTAGTCCTCGGCGTCGAGAGAGGCGAAGACCTCGCCCTTCCACTCCCGGTCCAGGTGCCCGACCGCGGTGGAGGCGGCGTCTCCGGCGTCGTTCCAGCCCTCGAAGGCACAGATCATGACCGGGTCGATCAGCTCGGGAACCCCCTCAAGCTCGATCACCCAGCGCCTCCTTCCGACCGGGGCGGACGGCTTGGTACCGCCCCCGGTTGCAGTTCTTTTGCGTGCGCCCCAAGCCTACGGCTTCAAGGGGGCCCCGCCGCAGCCCCCGTACAGCAACCCACTGTGATTCATCCGACCTGTTTCCTGAAAGTTGCGGCACACCTCTGGACGAGACCCCCAAGTCAGCGCTATACATCGGATCACCGTTAAAGGTCCGATGTTCTATCGCGCGTCGTTCAGGGAGCCCCCCATTGAGTTTGCGCCCGACCGTCACTGAGTTCGAGGTCCATGACATCCGGTTTCCCACCTCGGAGCAGCTCGACGGCTCGGACGCGATGAATCCGGACCCCGACTACTCCGCTGCCTATGTGGTGCTCCGTACGGACGTCCCTGACACCTCGCACGACACCACCCACGGCACGACCACCGCGGAAGGCCACGGCTTCGTCTTCACCATCGGCCGCGGCAACGACGTGACCGCCGCCGCCATCCGCTCGCTGCGCCCCCAGGTCGTCGGCCGCCCCGCCCCGCTCACCGCGGCCGGGCTGGCCGACCTCTACCGCGACCTCACCCATGACTCCCAGCTGCGCTGGCTCGGCCCGGAGAAGGGCGTCATGCATATGGCGGCCGGTGCGGTGGTGAACGCCGCCTGGGACCTCGCCGCCCGGCAGGCCGGAAAGCCGCTGTGGCAGTTCCTGGCCGACATGTCGCCCGAGGAGCTGGCCGACCTCGTCGACTACCGCTACCTCAGCGACGCCCTCACCCGCGACGAGGCGCTGGAGATCCTGCGCGCCGCCGAGCCCGGCCGCGCCGAGCGCGCCGCGCTGCTGCGCGAGCGCGGCTACCCCGCCTACACCACCTCGGCGGGCTGGCTCGGCTACTCCGACGAGAAAATGATCAAGCTGGCGCAGGAGGCGGTCTCCGACGGCTTCGATCAGATCAAGCTCAAGGTCGGCGGCGACCTCGACGAGGACCTCAGACGGATGCGGCTGGCCCGCGAGGCGGTGGGCCCGGACATCCGGATCGCCGTCGACGCCAACCAGCGCTGGGACGTCGCGGAGGCGCTGCGCTGGATGCGCGCCCTGGCGCCTTACGACCCGCACTGGATCGAGGAACCGACCAGCCCCGACGACGTCCTCGGCCACGCCGCCATCCGCGCCGGACAGCCCGTCAAGGTCGCCACCGGTGAGCACGTCGCCAACCGCGTCGTCTTCAAACAGCTGCTTCAGGCCGAAGCCGTCGACTTCGTGCAGATCGACGCGGCGCGCGTGGCCGGGGTCAACGAGAACCTGGCGATCCTGCTGCTCGCCGCCAAGCACGGCGTGCCGGTGTGCCCGCACGCGGGCGGCGTCGGGCTGTGCGAACTGGTCCAGCATCTGGCCATGTTCGACTTCGTGGCCGTCTCGGGCAGCTGGGACGACCGGGTCATCGAGTACGTCGACCACCTCCACGAGCACTTCGCCGACCCGGCGGTCGTCGAGGCGGGCCGCTACCGCGCACCGGCCGCCCCGGGCTTCTCCGCCCGGATGCTCCCCGAGTCGATCGCCGCCTACCGCTATCCCGACGGGCCCGAATGGCAGGCCCGGAACGCCGCACCGCAATCGGCACCGCAGTCCGTACGAAACAAGGAGACCTCTTGAGCCCCACCGGCGACTTCGAAGGGCTGGCCGCGCTCGTCACCGGCGGCGCCTCGGGCATCGGCGCCGCCATCGCCACCACGCTGCGCGACCGCGGTGCGCGGGTCGCCGTGCTCGACCGGGACCCGACGGGCGCCCCGACCGGCACCCTGCCGGTCAAGACCGACGTCACCTCCGACGAGGGAGTACGGGCCGCGGTGGAGGCGGTGGTGGCCGAATTCGGCGCCCTGCACACCGTCGTCGGCAACGCGGGCATCGGCGCGATAGGCACCGTCGAGGACAACTCCGACGAGGAGTGGCAGCGGCTGCTGGACGTCAACGTCCTCGGCCTGGTGCGCACCGCGCGGGCCGCGCTGCCGCATCTGCGCGCCGCGGCGGCGAGCCGTCCCGGGGCCGTCTCCATCACCCACACCTGCTCGATCGCCGCCACCGCCGGACTGCCGCAGCGCGCCGCGTACAGCGCCAGCAAGGGCGCGGTGCTGTCGCTCACCCTCGCCATGGCCGCCGACCACGTACGCGAGGGCATCCGCGTCAACTGCGTCAACCCCGGCACCGTCGACACCCCATGGGTGGGGCGGCTGCTCGGCCAGGCCGCCGATCCGGCGGCCGAGCGCGCCGCCCTGGAGGCCCGTCAGCCGACCGGGCGGCTGGTGTCCGCCGAGGAGGTCGCCGCGGCCGTGGCGTATCTGGCGTCTCCCGCCGCCGCGGCCGTCACCGGCACCTCGCTGGCCGTCGACGGCGGAATGCAGGGGCTGCGCCTGCGCCCCGCCACCTGAGAACGACGCCCGCACACCGCACAACCGCACCCGCACCCGCACGCCACATCGCACCGCCCGCACTGCCGCACGCGCACCCGCACATCGCACCGCCGCACCCGCACGCCACATCGCACCGCCGCGCATCAGACATCCGCACCGCGTACCCGCACCACGCACGTCGCACCACTCGACTTAGGACGGGACTCGATGACGAGACTCCGCACCACCGGAGCCGCGGCCTGCGCCGTGCTGCTCGCCGTCGCCGGGCTGGCCGGCTGCAACCGTGAGAGCAACGGCGCAGCAGGCGGCGGCAAGGTGGGCATCGACATGCCGCGCACCGACACCGACTTCTGGAACTCCTACCAGCAGTATCTGGAGAAGGGCATCGACAAGGGCACGGTCTCCGCGCTCCCGCTGTCCAACTCGCAGAACGACATCTCCAAGCTCGTCTCCAACGTCCAGGCGTTCACCGACCAGGGCGCCAAGGCGATCGTCATGGCCCCCCAGGACACCGGGGCCGTCTCCTCCACCCTTGAGCAGCTGGAGGAGAAGAAGATCCCCGTCATCAGCGTGGACACCCGCCCCGACTCCGGCAAGATCTACATGGTGGTGCGGGCCGACAACCGGGCGTACGGCACCAAGGCGTGCGAATACCTGGGCCGACAGCTGGGCGGCAAGGGCCGGGTCGCCGAACTGCAGGGCGACCTCAGCTCCATCAACGGCCGCGACCGGTCGCAGGCGTTCGCCTCGTGCATGAAGAAGAAGTACCCGGGCATCAAGGTGCACGAGCTGCCCACCGACTGGAAGGGCGACGTCGCCTCCGCGAAGCTGCAGAGCCTGCTCGCCCAGCACCGCAAGCTCGACGGCATCTACATGCAGGCCGGTGGCGCCTTCCTGCAGTCCACCCTGGCGCTGCTGGAGCAGAAGAAGCTGCTCAAGCCCGCGGGCTCGGCGGGGCACATCACCATCATCTCCAACGACGGCATACCGGAGGAGCTGGACGCGATCCGCGCCGGGAAGATCGACGCGACCCTCTCCCAGCCCGCCGACCTCTACGCCCAGTGGGCGCTGAACTACGCCAAGGCGGCGCTGGAGGACAAGGAGTTCAAGCCCGGTCCGACCGATCACGGCTCGAAGATCGTCAAGATCGCGAACGGTCTGGAGGACCAGCTTCCGGCGCCCCTGGTCACCAAGAAGAACGTCAACGACCCGAAGCTGTGGGCCAACCAGCTCGAAAAGAAGTAGCGATGACAGCGGCAGCGGCAGCACAGCCCACCGTGGTCCGGGCGCACGGCATCGTCAAACGCTTCGGACCGACCGTCGCCCTGGACCACGCCCGGCTGGCCGTGCGGCCCGGGGAGGCGCACGCCCTCGTCGGACGCAACGGGGCGGGCAAGTCCACGCTGGTGTCCGTCCTCACCGGCATGGAACGCCCGGACGAGGGCGAGGTGACGTTCTCCGACGAACCCGCCCCCGGCTACGGCGACACCGCGGCCTGGCAGCGCCGGGTCGCCTGTGTCTACCAGAAGTCGATGGTGGTCCCGCATCTGACGGTCGCCGAGAACCTCTACCTCGGCCGCTTCCAGGGCACCGGGCGCATCCGCTGGCACGCGCTGCGCGAGGCCGCCCGGGCGCTGCTGGGGGAGTACGGGGTGGACGTGGACCCCCGGACCCGGGCGAAGGACCTCGGCGTCGAGCAGCGGCAGTTCGTGGAGATCGCCCGCGCCCTGTCCTTCGGCGCCCGGCTGATCATCCTCGACGAGCCCACCGCACAGCTCGACGCGGGCGGCATCGACCGGCTCTTCACCAAGCTGCTCGAACTGCGCGGGCAGGGCGTCGCCTTCCTGTTCATCTCGCACCACCTCCAGGAGGTCTACGACCTCTGCGACACCGTCACCGTCTTCCGCGACGCCCGGCACGTGCTGACCGCCCCGGTCGCCGACCTGCCCAAGGAGGACCTGGTCGTGGCGATGACGGGCGACGGCGAAGGCGCCCCCGGGGGCGCCTCCCGGGCCGCCGTCCGCGCCCCCGTCACCGTCAAGGCGGCCGACCCGGGCGGCGAGCCGGTGCTGCGCACCGAAGGGCTCACCCTGGAGGACGAGTTCGCGCCGCTGGACCTGGTGGTGCGGCCGGGCGAGGTGCTGGGTCTGGCCGGGGCGACCGCCAGCGGCAACACGGCGATCGGCGAGACCCTGGTGGGCCTGCGGCAACCGGGCGGCGGCCGGGTCTCCGTACGGGGCAGGCCGGTGCGTCCCGGCAGCGTGCCGCACGCCATCGACGCGGGCATCGGCTACGTCCCGGAGGACCGCCACGACCAGGGTCTGGTGCTGGGCCGCAGCGTCGCCGAGAACGCCACGCTGACCGTCACCGACCAGCTCGGGCCGTACGGCACGGTGCTGCCGTCCCGGACCCGCGCGTTCGCCCAGCGCATGATCACCTCGCTCGACATCAAGACCTCGGGGCCGTCGCAGCCCGTCTCGGGCCTGTCCGGCGGCAATCAGCAGAAGGTCGTCATCGCGCGGGCGCTGGCGCGCGAGCCGAGCGTGCTGGTCGCGATCCGGCCGACCGCCGGGGTGGACGTGAAGTCCAAGGACGCCCTGCTCGGCGTCGTACGGGATGTCGCGGCGGCCGGGAGCGGCGCGCTGATCGTCTCCGACGAGCTGGACGACCTCCGGGTCTGCGACCGGGTCCTGGCGTTCTTCCACGGGCGGGTCGTCGCCGAGTTCGGCAGCGGCTGGAGCGACCGCCAGCTGGTCGCCGCGATGGAAGGCATGACGGAACCGGGCACGGACGGCACCGCACAAGGTACGTCCGGGGGAACCGAAGACCGCACGGGAGGACCACAGACATGATCGGTACCGCACGGCAGCAGCCCGCCGAGGCGGTGGCGGACGGGGCGGCGGGGGCGCGAGGCCGTCCGCGGATCGACATCGCGCGCTGGCGCGATCTGTCCCTGGTCCCGGTGATCTTCGTCCTGGGCGTGATCGGCTTCATCGTCTCGCCCGCCTTCCTCACCGAGGACAACCTGATCGGCGTCGTCCAGCAGTCCACCGAGCTGGGGCTGCTGGTGCTGGGCGAGGCGCTGATCCTGATCAGCGGCCGGATGGACCTCTCGCTGGAGTCCACCATCGCCGTGGCGCCCGTGATCGCCCTCTGGCTGGTGCTGCCGTCCCACGGCGCGCGCTTCGAAGGGCTCGGGCTGCTGCCCGTATGGACCGCCATTCCGCTGTGTCTGGCGGTGGGCGCCCTGATCGGCGCGGCCAACGGCTTCCTGATGCTCAAGCTGCGCGTCAACGGCTTCATCGCGACCCTGGGCATGCTCACCATGCTGCGCGGACTCCAGGTGGGCATCGCCGAGGGCCAGTCCATCGTCAACGTCCCCGAGTCCTTCCGCTACCTCGGCAAGGCCGACTGGCTGGGCGCGCCCGCCGCCGTATGGCTGTGCCTCGGCCTGTACGCGCTCGGCGGCCTGGCGCTGGGCTATCTGCGGCACGGCCGCTCCCTGTACGCGATCGGCGGCAACCCCGAGGCGGCGCGCGCCGCCGGTATCCGCGTCGACCGCATCACCTGGATCGTGCTCAGCGTCGGCGGCGGGCTGGCCGCCTTCGCCGGAATCCTCTACACCGGCCACTACGGCTCGGTCGCCGCGACCCAGGGCAACGGCTGGATCTTCCAGGTGTTCGCCGCCGCGGTCATCGGCGGCATCAGCCTCAAGGGCGGCCGCGGCACGCTCTTCGGAGCCCTCACGGGTGTGCTTACGCTGCAATTGGTCGTCAATGTGATGACCCTGGGCGGCGTTCCGCCACTGTGGAACCAGTTCATCAACGGCTCCATCATCATCGTCGCGCTGATCATCTCCCGCTACGCGAGCGGCGAGAAGCAAGACTGACACCAAGGACAGAGGCGAGAAATCATGGCGCAGGTACCGCGCGGGCCGCGCGAACTGGGGCGCTCGGGCGTCCACGTACCACCCCTCGGGCTCGGCTGCGCCCCGCTGGCCAATCTGTACGCCGCGGTGCCCGAGGAACGCGCCCTGGCGACCGTCCACACCGCGCTGGAACTCGGCTCCACCTATCTGGACACCGCGCCGCACTACGGCGTCGGGCTGTCCGAGGAGCGGCTGGGGCGCGCGCTCGCGGGGCGCGACCGCGGCTCGTACACGCTCTCCACCAAGGTGGGGCGGCGGCTGCGGGACCGGGCGCCCGGCGAACCCGTCCAGCCGGACGGGTTCGCGGACACCCCCGACCGGGTCCGCGAGTGGGACTTCAGCCGGGACGGCATCCGCGCCTCCCTTGAGTCCTCCTTGGAGCGCCTCGGCGTCGAGGCCCTCGACATCGTCTACGTCCACGACCCGGAGAACCACATCCGCGAGGTGTACGAGACGGCCTTCCCGGCGCTCGCCGAACTGCGCGACCAGAAGCTCGTCCGGGCCATCGGCTTCGGCATGAACTACAGCGACATCCTCGCCCGCTTCGTCGCCGACCTCGACGTGGACGTCGTCCTGTGCGCCGGGCGCTGGACGCTGCTGGAGCGCACCGCCTACGACGACCTGCTGCCGGTGTGCGAGCGGCGCGGCACCTCCGTCGTGGTCGGCGGCGTCTACAACTCCGGGCTGCTCGCCGACCCCCGCCCCGGCGCGCGCTACAACTACGAGGAGGCGCCGCCCGAGATCGCCGAGCGGGCCCGGCGGCTCGCCGCCGTCTGCGCCGAGTTCGGGGTCCCGCTGCGGGCCGCCGCCCTGCGCTTCCCCTTCGGCCACCCGGCAGTGGCGTCGGCGGTCGTCGGCGCCGCCGGTCCGGACGAAGTGCGGGACAACGCCGAGATGTTCGGCTACGACATTCCCGACGAGCTGTGGCACGCGCTGGTCCGGCGCGGGCTGCTCGACGACGACATCCCGCTGCCGGTCTGAGGAGAGCCCGTGTCTCGCCGCATCGACGCCCACCACCATCTGTGGGACCTGTCCCGTCGGCCGCAGCCGTGGATGGACGGCACCTGGGCCGACCCCATCGCCCGCACGTACACCCCGGCGGACCTCGTCCCCCACCTCGACGAGCACGGCATCGACGCCACCGTCATCGTCCAGTCCAGCTCCTCGTACGACGAGACGCGCGAACTCCTCGCCCTGGCGGGCGCCTCGGACCGGATCGCGGGCGTCGTCGGCTGGGCCGACCTCACCGACCCCGAACTGCCCGCTCTCCTCGCCACCCTGGCCGCGGGCCCCGGCGGGGACCGGCTGGTGGGCCTGCGGCACCAGGTGCAGGACGAGCCGGACCCGGACTGGCTGGCCCGCGCCGACGTACGCCGCGGCCTCGCCGCCGCGGCCGACGCGGGGCTCGTCTACGACCTGCTGGTCACCCCGCGCGAGCTGCCCGCCGCGACCACCGCGGTACGCGAGCTCCCGGGACTGCGCTTCGTCCTCGACCACGCGGCGAAACCCCCGGTGGCCCGAGGCGAGCGGGAGCCCTGGGCCGACCAGCTGACGCGGCTGGCCGCCCTTCCGAACGTCGACTGCAAGCTGTCGGGCCTGGTGACCGAGGCCGACTGGACGTCCTGGAAACCCGAGCAGTTGCTGCCGTACGCCCGCCACGTACTGGAGGCGTTCGGCCCGGAGCGAGTGCTGTTCGGCTCGGACTGGCCGGTATGTGAACTGGCCGCGACGTACGCGGACGTAGTGACCCTGGCGCACCGAGCCACCACCTCCCTGACCGCCACCGAACGCCAAGCAGTCTTCGGCACCAACGCCGCGCACACGTACGGCCTGCACCCCTAGCGCGGGCGTTACCCCGTACCGAGAGACGGCCCCCACCGCCCCGAGCGGGCGACCCCACCGCGCTGAGCGGGGGCGGCTCCGCTGGGCAGAGGGGCGGCGTCCCCGTGCCGAGAGGCGGCTGCCAGCGCCCTGTGCGGGCGGCTGCACTGTGCTGAGCGGGGGCGGCTCCGCTGGGCAGAGGGCCGGTGTCCTCGTGCCGAGGGACTGCCCCCACCGCCCTGGGCGGGTGGCCCCACCGCCTAGAGGCGGCTGTACCGCGCTGAGCGGGGGCGGCTCCGCTGGGCAGAGGGGCGGCGTCCCCGTGCCGAGAGGCGGCTGCCAGCGCCCCGCGTGGGCGGCTGTACCGCGCTGAGCGGGGGGCGGCTCCGCTGGGCAGAGGGGCGGTGTCCCCGTGCCGGGAGACGGCTCCCACCGCCCCGGGCGAGCCCCATCGCCCAGAGGCGGCTGCACCGCGCGGAGAGGGTGCCGGGGCTGCCTCCGGTGCCCCGCACCGGGGCCTGGGCGGAGCGGCGCTGCGCGGCTTCGTACCGAGTGCGCGCCGGTCCTCGGCGTCCGGCGGCCGCAGGGCTACCCCAGGTCGGCCCCGCCCCCCTGGGCCTTACGCCGGGGGCGGGGCGGATGTGCCCACTACCCAGCCCCTCCGGCGTTTGAGGAACGGGGTCCGGGGCGGAGCCCAGGGGGCGGGGGAAGGCCCCCTCACAGCGTCGAGCGCAGCCACTGCTCCACGCTCGCGACATGCACCGTCGCCCACGACCGCGCCGCCTCCGCGTCCCGGTCCCGGAGCGCGCCCAGGATCGCCCGGTGCTCGTGGAGGGTGCGGCTGACCGCGTCCTCCTGGGTGAGGCCGCGCCAGACGCGGGCGCGGGTCGTGGGGCCGGAGAGCCCGTCCAGGAGGGAGCAGAGCACCGAGTTGCCCGACGCGTGGACGATCCCCCGGTGGAATTCGAGGTCGCAGGCGACCAGCTCCTCCACCGAGGGCGTCTGCCCCAGCGCGTCCAACTGGGCGCCCAGCGCGTCCAGCTCGGTCTCGCTGATCCGGCTGCACGCCTGCGCCGTGGCCGCGGGCTCCAGGATGCGGCGCACCGCCAGGAACTCCAGGACGGTGTCGTCCCGGTGGAAGTCCACGACGAAGCTCAGCGCCTCCAGCAGCAGCTGGGGGTCGAGGCTGGTGACGTACGTACCGTCGCCCTGCCGCACGTCGAGGATGCGGATCAGGGACAGCGCGCGGACGGCCTCGCGCAGCGAATTGCGGGACAGGCCCAGATCCGCGGCCAGCTCGCTCTCCTTGGGAAGCCGGTCACCCGGGCGCAGCGCACCCGAGACGATCATGCCCTTGATTTTTTCGATCGCCTCGTCGGTGACCGCCATGATGGACCTCCGGGTCAAACATCCGATGTATGGGTCCATTATGACGCGCGCGGACCGGCGGCGTCTTCGGGGGACGCCGCCGGTCCGTTGTCGGCTTTCGCCGAGGGGCTCGGAAGAGCGGTTCAGAAGGTGAAGGGGCCCGGCGACTGCGGCGAGGTGGCGGTGCAGTTCACCGTGATCAAACCGAAGATCACCAGCTTCAGCGACTTGGCCTCCAGCTTGTCACCCGCGGCCACGGTGCCCTTGAGCGGGCCGGTGGTCACATCGGCGCCGGTCTTGATGGCCGGGTTGGAGTTGCCGGTGAACGTCGTGGTGCCGGAGCCGTTCTTCGTCAGCGTCAGGGTCGAGCTGACCGCGCCCGCCGGAACGTCGATCGGCGCCTTGATCGCGCCCGAGGAGAGGGTGATGGTCGCGGCGGTGCCGCTCTGCGTGGCCGTCAGTGTCGCGAGGCCCGAACCGAATGTTCCGCACTCGGCCGTGATGGTCGCGGTGGTCGGGGTGACCGCGACCGCGCTCGGCGCCAGCGCGAGCGCGCCGGCGGCCAGTGCTGCTGTTCCCATTGCCGTGCCGATCCCGAGCTTGATGCGTCTCATGGGGGACTGCCTTCCGGGTGGGGGAAGTGAGCGGTGGGCTGGTGGGGGGTGCGCCCGCGCCTTCTGACTGTCCGTCACGCGCGGACGGAAGGCTATTGATGCGCGTGCCGCCGAAGAAGGCAAGAGTGATTCCGCAACTTTTTAACTGGCGGGTAAGGTCGCGCCCCGCGCGCACAGACGGACGGCCGGGTGAGGAGAAACGTCTCCTCACCCGGCCGTCTCGCACAGGGAACCTCAGCCGCGCTTGGCCAGCAGCTCCTCGACCCGCCCGCGGATGGCGTCGTCGTCCAGGCCGCGGATCGTCAGCGTGGTGCGGCGGCGCAGCACGTCGTCCGCCGTCTGCGCCCACTCGTGGTCCCGGGCGTAGACGACCTGGGCCCAGATCTCCGGGGCGTCCGGGTGGATCCGCTCGGCGAGCGCCGCGTCCCCGCTCGCCAGCCGCGCGATGTCGAAGGAGAGCGAACCGTAGTGGGTCGCCAGATGGCGCGCGGTGTCCGCGGCCATGCGCGGGCCGGGCGTACCGCCGTCGACCAGCAGCCGGTGGGCGACCGCGTGCGGATTGGCGAGGCCGGGCAGCGGCATGTGCTTGGGCAGCTGCTTGACCGGCTCCATGTCGTCCGCGAGCGGACGGCCCGGCAGCTGGGCGAGCTTGCTCATCACGGTGCGGCCGATGTGGCGGAAGGTGGTCCACTTGCCGCCCGCTATGGAGAGCATGCCGCCCTTGCCCTCGGTGACCACCGTCTCCCGCTTGGCCTTGGCCGTGTCGCCGGGGCCGCCGGGCAGCACCCGCAGCCCCGCGAAGGAGTACGTGATCAGGTCGCGGGAGAGCTGCTGGTCGCGGATGGAGAAGGCGGCCTCGTCCAGGATCTGGGTGACGTCCGCGTCGTTGACCGCGACCTCGGCCGGGTCACCCTCGTACGGCTCGTCGGTGGTGCCGAGCAGCAGCATGTCCTCCCAGGGGAGGGCGAAGGTGATGCGGTACTTGTCGATCGGCGTCGCCAGCGCCGCCCGCCAGGGGGAGGTGCGCTTGAGGACCAGATGAGCGCCCTTGGAGAGCCGGATGGACGGCGCTGCGTTCGGGTCCTCCATCCGGCGCAGGTGGTCCACCCAGGGGCCGGTGGCGTTGAGCACCAGCCGGGCGTTGACGCCGAACTCGGTGCCGTCGGTACGGTCCTTCAGCTCCGCGCCGGTGACCCGGCCGTCGGACTTGCGCAGCCCGGTGACCTCGGCGTGGTTGAGGACGGTGGCGCCCGCGTCGACCGCGGCCCGGACCGTCATCAGGGCCATGCGGCTGTCGTTCATCTGCCCGTCGCCGTACACGGCGACCGCCCGCAGCCCCTCGGTGCGCAGCTCCGGGACGTCCCGCGCGGCCTTCTCGGCGTTGATCACATGGCCGACGCCGTCGCGGAACGCGGAGAGCGCCGAGTACGCGAAGACGCCCGCGCCCAGCTTGGCCGCGCCGTGCGGGCCGCCCTTGTAGACCGGCAGGTAGAAGGTGAGCGGGTTGGACAGGTGCGGAGCGACGCTGTGGGAGACGGCGCGCCGCTCGAAGTGGTTCTCGGCGACCAGCTTGACCGCACCGGTCTGGAGGTAGCGCAGGCCGCCGTGGAGCAGCTTGGAGGAGGCGGAGGAGGTGGCGCCGGCGAAGTCGCCGGCGTCCACCATGGCCACCCGCAGTCCGGACTGCGCGGCGTGCCAGGCAGTGGTGATGCCCAGGATGCCGCCGCCGATCACCAGGAGGTCGTACGAAGCCTTGGACAGCTGTTCCCGGGTTTCGGCGCGGGTCGGGTGCGAACCGGCAGCCGGGTGCGTCCCGAGGGAAGGAACGCTCTGCAGGGGGGTCATTGAGATTACTCCTCGTCCTCGATCCAGCCCATGGTCCGCTGCACGGCCTTGAGCCAGCTCTTGTACTCGCGGTCCCGTACGTCCGCGTCCATACGGGGGGTCCACTCGGCGGCCCGGCGCCAGTTGGCGCGCAGCGCGTCGGTGTCCGGCCAGAAGCCGACGGCCAGGCCGGCGGCGTAGGCGGCGCCGAGGCAGGTCGTCTCGGCGACCATCGGGCGCACCACAGGTGCGTCGAGGGCGTCCGAGAGGGTCTGCATCAGCAGGTTGTTGGAGGTCATTCCGCCGTCGACCTTGAGCGCGGTCAGCTCGACGCCGGAGTCCTTGGTCATCGCGTCGACGATCTCGCGGGTCTGCCAGGCGGTGGCCTCCAGCACGGCCCGCGCGATGTGCGCCTTGGTGACGTAACGCGTCAGGCCCGCGATCACGCCGCGCGCGTCGTCGCGCCAGTACGGGGCGAACAGACCGGAGAACGCGGGCACGAAGTACGCGCCGCCGTTGTCCTCCACCGAGCTGGCCAGGGTCTCGATCTCGGCGGCGCTGTTGATCAGCCCCATCTGGTCGCGCATCCACTGCACCAGCGAACCGGTGACCGCGATGGAGCCCTCCAGGGCGTACACCGGCTTCTGGTCGCCGATCCGGTAGCCGACGGTGGTCAGCAGGCCGTTGTAGGAGTTGACCGGCTTGTCGGCGGTGTTCATCAGCAGGAAGGTGCCTGTGCCGTACGTGGACTTGGCCTCACCCTCGGCGAAACAGGTCTGGCCGAAGAGGGCCGCCTGCTGGTCGCCGAGCGCGGAGGCGACGGGCACGCCCGCGAGGACGCCGTCGGCGGTGTGCCCGTAGACCTCGGCGGAGGAACGGATCTCCGGCAGCAGGGCGGCCGGGATGTTCATCGACGTCAGGATCTTCGGGTCCCAGTCGAGGGTGTGCAGGTTCATCAGCATGGTGCGGGAGGCGTTGGTGACGTCGGTGACGTGCACCCCGCCGTTGACCCCGCCGGTCAGGTTCCAGATGACCCAGGAGTCCATGGTGCCGAAGAGGATGTCCCCGGCCTCGGCGCGCTCGCGCAGCCCCTCGACGTTGTCGAGCAGCCAGCGGATCTTGGGCCCGGCGAAGTAGGACGCCAGGGGGAGACCCGTCTCGCGGCGGAAGCGGTCCTGGCCGACGTTGCGGCCCAGCTCCCGGCAGAGGGCGTCGGTGCGGGTGTCCTGCCAGACCAGCGCGTTGTGCACCGGCTCACCGGTGTTCTTGTCCCACAGCAGGGTGGTCTCGCGCTGGTTCGTGATGCCGATCGCCTTGACGTCGGCGGAGGTGATCTCGGCCTTGGTGATCGCGCCGGTCACGACCTCCTGCACGTTCTGCCAGATCTCGGTCGCGTTGTGTTCGACCCAGCCCGGCTTGGGGAAAATCTGTTCGTGTTCCTTCTGGTCGACCGAGACGATGCGCCCGTCCCGGTCGAACACGATGCAGCGGCTGGACGTGGTGCCCTGGTCGATCGCGGCGATGAACGGACCGTGTCCGTGGGAGGAGGCGCTCGTGGTGTGGGTGTCGGTCATGGTGGGTTGCTCTCCTGCGGGTCCGAGGGGGTGGGGGCTAGGCGAAGGCGATCTCGTAGATGCCGCCGGCGAGAGCTCCGCCGAGGAGCGGGCCGACGACGGGGATCCAGGCATAGCCCCAGTCCGAGCCGCCCTTGTTGGGCAGCGGCAGGAGGGCGTGCACGATGCGCGGGCCCAGGTCACGTACCGGGTTGATGGCGTAGCCGGTCGGACCGCCGAGAGAGAGGCCGACGCCGACCACGACCAGGGCGGTGATCAGGACGCCGATCACGCCCAGACCCTTGCCGTCGCCGTTCAGGCCCTGGGTGAGGATGGCGAGGACCAGCACGGCGGTGGCGATGATCTCGGTGGCCAGGTTCTGCACGGTGTTGCGGATCTCCGGGCCGGTCGAGAAGACCCCCAGCACCGGGCCCGCGTTTGTGGCCTCGGCCGCGTCGGCCTTCTCCGTGTCCTGCGCGCCCGGACCGCCGACGATCTCGCGGTCGGTGAGATGCGCCTGGAAGTGGCCCACGTAGGCGACCCACACCAGCACCGCGCCGATCATGGCGCCGAGGATCTGCCCGAGGAAGTAGACCGGTACGTCGCTCCACTCGATGCCGCCGTTGATCGCGAGACCGAGGGTGACCGCCGGGTTGAGGTGTGCGCCGGAGAGCGGCGCCGATATGTACGCGCCCGTGAGGACGGCGAAGCCCCACCCGAAGGTGATGGCCACCCATCCCGCGTCGAACGCCTTGGATCGCTTCAAGAGAACGCCTGCGACGACACCGCAGCCGAGCAGGGTGAGAACGGCGGTACCGATGGTCTCGCCGATGAAGATGTCGGAGCTGGACACCCGCGACTCCTTTGTCCTTCGTCCAGGGGAAGGCGAACCCCCGGTCCCGCCGAGGATCCGCGCCCTCGTGGGAGGGCGTTGGTCGGCCCGCGGCGAGTCCACCATAGCGAATATTGTCGTCAGGTGTTCGACAATGCCGACCGATGAACGGCAGTTTTCTTCACGGCGAAGAGCCCGTCAAGGGTCGTGTGGAGGAAAACTCCGGAGGATGTGAAACCGTGATGGAGGACCATAGACCTGGCCAAAGGTCCTGGTCAGGCTCCCGGTCCAGGTCGGGGCCTGTGCGGGTCGGGGCGGGGTCAGAAGCGCCCGGCGCCCAGGTCCCGGGAGACCGCCCGGGCGCAGTCCCGTACGGCGGCGATCAGCTCGGAGCGAAGCTCCCCGTCCTCGCACACCCGCTCCACCGCGCCGGTGATCCCCACCGCCCCCACCGGCAGCCGCCGCCGGTCGTGCACCGGGGCCGCGACCGAGGCGACGCCCTCCCAGGTCTCCTCCACGTCCGAGCCCCAGCCGCGCGCCCGGGTGAGCGCCAGGACGCCCTCGAACGCGTCCTCCTCGGTCACCGTGTGCTTGGTGAGCGGCTCCCGGTCGCCCTCGGCCGCCTCGCTGTGCGCCACCGGGTCGTACGCGGACAGCACCTTGCCCAGGGCCGTGGAGTGCAGCGGCTGCATGGCGCCGACCTCCAGCACCTGACGGCTGTCGTCCGGCCGGAAGACATGGTGGACGATGAGCACGCCCTGCTGGTGCAGTACGCCGAGATAGACGCTCTCGCCGCTGGAGCGCGCCAGGTCGTCCGTCCACACCAGGGCGCGGGCGCGCAGCTCGTGGACGTCCAGATAGCTGTTGCCCAGCCGCAGCAGCTCGGCGCCCAGCTGGTAGCGGCCCGAGTTCTCGTCCTGTTCGACGAACCCCTCCTGCTGGAGGGTGCGCAGGATGCCGTGGGCGGTCCCCTTGGCGAGCCCGAGGGTGGAGGCGATATCGGACAGTCCCAGCCGTCGCTCGCCGCCGGCGAGCAGGCGTAGCATCGCGGCAGCCCGCTCCAACGACTGGATGTTCCGTGGCATCGCCAACCTCCTGACTGCGGTTCGACAATGCTGAACACTATCGGTCCATGTCGACTCCGCGGTACATCCGGCCAAACGTAAATGATCACCAGTCGGCCGCGGCCGACCGGAGGAAGTGCGTCCGGCTGATGGGACGGCCGCCTGCCCTCTTGCCCCCGGCAGCTAGGCTGGCCTGGTGCGCCCTTCCCAAGTGAGGGCGCAAAGCCGACAGCCGTCGCACTCCAGGGAGCACATCCATGGCCTCGCACACGTCATCGTCCGCATCCGCCGCCCGAGCCGACGCCCTTCGCGAGGCACTTGCCTCCCGCGTCGTGGTAGCCGACGGCGCGATGGGCACGATGCTCCAGGCGCAGGACCCCAGTCTCGATGACTTCCAGCAGCTCGAAGGCTGCAACGAGATCCTCAACGTCACCCGCCCCGACATCGTCCGCTCGGTTCACGCGGCGTACTTCGAGGTGGGCGTGGACTGTGTCGAGACGAACACCTTCGGCGCCAACCACGCGGCGCTGGGCGAGTACGACATCCCCGAGCGGGTCTACGAGCTGTCCGAGGCGGGCGTCCGGATCGCCCGTGAGGTGGCCGACGAGTTCGCCGCCGACGGGCGCCACCGCTGGGTGCTCGGCTCGATGGGCCCCGGCACCAAGCTCCCCACCCTCGGCCACGCCCCGTACACCACGCTGCGCGACGCCTACCAGCAGAACGCCGAGGGCATGATCGCCGGTGGCGCGGACGCCCTCCTGGTCGAGACCACCCAGGACCTGCTGCAGACCAAGGCCGCCGTCCTCGGCGCCCGCCGCGCGCTGGACGCCACCGGCGCCAACCTCCCGCTCATCTGCTCGGTCACCGTCGAGACCACCGGCACCATGCTGCTGGGCTCCGAGATCGGCGCGGCGCTCACCGCCCTGGAGCCGCTCGGCATCGACATGATCGGCCTCAACTGCGCGACCGGCCCGGCCGAGATGAGCGAGCACCTGCGCTACCTCGCCCGCCACTCGCGTATCCCGCTGTCCTGCATGCCGAACGCGGGCCTGCCGGTGCTCGGCAAGGACGGCGCCCACTACCCGCTCACCGCGAGCGAGCTGGCCGACGCCCAGGAGACCTTCGTCCGCGAGTACGGGATGTCCCTGGTCGGCGGCTGCTGCGGCACCACGCCCGAGCATCTGCGCCAGGTCGTCGAGCGGGTCCGCGACCTGACCCCGACCACCCGCGAGCCGCGCCCCGAGCCGGGCGCCGCCTCGCTCTACCAGACCGTGCCGTTCCGCCAGGACACCTCGTACCTGGCCATCGGCGAGCGGACGAACGCCAACGGCTCCAAGAAGTTCCGCGAGGCCATGCTGGACGGCCGCTGGGACGACTGCGTGGAGATCGCCCGCGAGCAGATCCGCGAGGGCGCCCATCTGCTCGACCTGTGCGTCGACTACGTCGGCCGCGACGGCGTCGCGGACATGCAGGAGCTGGCCGGCCGCTTCGCCACCGCCTCCACCCTCCCCATCGTGCTGGACTCCACCGAGGTGGACGTCATCCAGGCCGGTCTGGAGAAGCTGGGCGGCCGCGCGGTCATCAACTCGGTCAACTACGAGGACGGCGACGGCCCCGAGTCCCGCTTCGCCAAGGTCACCACGCTCGCCCGGGAACACGGCGCCGCGCTGATCGCGCTGACCATCGACGAGGAGGGCCAGGCGCGCACGCCGGAGCACAAGGTCGAGATCGCCCAGCGGATCATCGCCGACCTGACCGGCAACTGGGGCATCCACGAGTCCGACATCCTCATCGACTGCCTGACCTTCACCATCTGCACCGGTCAGGAGGAGTCCCGCAAGGACGGCATCGCCACCATCGAGGCGATCCGTGAGCTCAAGCGCCGCCACCCCGATGTCCAGACCACGCTGGGCCTGTCGAACATCTCCTTCGGCCTCAACCCGGCCGCCCGCATCCTGCTCAACTCCGTCTTCCTGGACGAATGCGTCAAGGCCGGGCTGGACTCGGCGATCGTGCACGCCAGCAAGATCCTGCCGATCGCGCGGTTCGACGAGGAGCAGGTCACCACGGCGCTGGACCTGATCTACGACCGGCGCGCGGAGGGGTACGACCCGCTGCAGAAGCTGATGGCGCTCTTCGAGGGCGCCACGGCGAAGTCCCTCAAGGCGGGCAAGGCCGAGGAACTGGCCGCCCTGCCGCTGGACGAGCGTCTCCAGCGGCGCATCATCGACGGCGAGCGCAACGGCCTGGAGGCCGACCTCGACGAGGCCCTCGCCGAGCGGCCCGCCCTGGAGATCGTCAACGAGACGCTGCTGGAGGGCATGAAGGTCGTCGGCGAACTCTTCGGCTCCGGCCAGATGCAGCTGCCGTTCGTCCTCCAGTCCGCCGAGGTGATGAAGACCGCGGTGGCCCATCTGGAGCCGCACATGGAGAAGACGGACGACGACGGCAAGGGCACCATCGTGCTCGCCACCGTCCGCGGCGACGTCCACGACATCGGCAAGAACCTCGTCGACATCATCCTCTCCAACAACGGCTACAACGTCGTCAACCTCGGCATCAAGCAGCCGGTCTCCGCGATCCTGGAGGCCGCCGCGGAGCACCGCGCCGACGTCATCGGCATGTCAGGGCTGCTGGTGAAGTCCACGGTGATCATGAAGGAGAACCTGGAGGAGCTGAACCAGCGCAAGCTGGCCGCCGACTTCCCGGTCATCCTCGGCGGCGCCGCCCTCACCCGCGCCTACGTCGAACAGGACCTTCACGAGATCTACGAGGGCGAGGTCCGCTACGCCCGCGACGCCTTCGAGGGGCTGCGGCTCATGGACGCCCTGATCGCCGTCAAGCGCGGCGTCCCGGGCGCGGAGCTGCCCGCCCTCAAGCAGCGCCGGGTGCCCAAGCGCGACACGGCGCTGAGCGAGCCGGAGCCGGAGGGCCCGTCGCGTTCCGACGTCGCCATCGACAACCCGGTGCCCGCCCCGCCGTTCTGGGGCACCCGCGTCGTCAAGGGCATCCAGCAGGTCGACTACGCCTCCTGGCTGGACGAGGGCGCGCTGTTCAAGGGCCAGTGGGGGCTGAAGGAGGCCCGCACGGGCGACGGACCGAGCTACACGGAGCTGGTGGAGTCCGAGGGACGCCCGCGGCTGCGCGGCTGGCTGGACAAGCTGCGTACGGAGAACCTGCTGGAGGCCGCGGTGGTCTACGGCTACTTCCCCTGCGTCTCCAAGGGCGACGACCTCGTCCTGCTCAACGAGGACGGCAGCGAGCGGACCCGCTTCACCTTCCCGCGCCAGCGCCGGGGACGCCGCCTGTGCCTGGCGGACTTCTTCCGGCCCGAGGAGTCCGGCGAGACCGATGTGGTCGGCCTCCAGGTGGTCACCGTCGGCTCGAAGATCGGCGAGGCGACCGCCGAGCTGTTCGCCGCCGACTCCTACCGCGACTACCTGGAGCTGCACGGGCTGTCCGTGCAGCTCGCCGAGGCGCTGGCCGAGTACTGGCACGCCCGGGTCCGGGCCGAGCTGGGCTACGCAGGTGAGGACCCCGGCGCCATCGAGGACATGTTCGCGCTGAAGTACCGCGGCGCGCGCTTCTCCCTCGGCTACGGCGCCTGCCCCGACCTGGAGGACCGGGCCAAGATCGCCGATCTGCTGGAGCCGGAGCGGATCGGGGTGAAGCTCTCCGAGGAGTTCCAGCTGCACCCCGAGCAGTCGACCGACGCGATCGTCATCCATCACCCGGAGGCCAAGTACTTCAACGCCCGGTAACCGGTGGGCGCCCGACAGGAGGCGCCGCGACGCACCGCGTCGTAGACTGGTCGATCCGGTAGAGGCCGGTCGTCTTCCGTATTCCGGAAGAGGGCCGGCCTTCGTGCCCCGTATCCGGAGGTGTTTGGATGACCAGCAGCATCCCCGCCGTCGACACTCGTTCGGCCGAAGGCTCGGCCCTGCAGGCGGTCCTGCTCGACATGGACGGCACCCTGGTGGACACCGAGGACATCTGGTGGGACGCGGAAGTGTCCATCTTCGCCGAGCTGGGCCACGCCCTCGCCGAGGAGTACCGCGAGGTGGTGGTCGGCGGCCCGATGGCCCGCAGCGCCTCGTTCCTCATCGAGGCCACCGGCGCCGACATCGCGCTCGCGGAGCTGAGCGGCCTGCTGAACAGCCGCTTCACCGAGCTGCTCGACGGCACCGTGCCCATGCTCCCCGGCGCGCGCCGGCTGCTCACCGAACTGGCCGCCCACGGGGTGCCGACCGCCCTGGTCTCCGCCTCGCACCGGAAGGTGGTGGACCGGCTGCTGCGGTCGATCGGTCCGGAGTACTTCGCGCTGACGGTCGCGGGCGACGAGATCGGCCGTACGAAGCCGCACCCCGACCCGTATTTGTTCGCCGCCGCGGGGCTGGCCGCCGAACCGGCGCGGTGCGTGGTCATCGAGGACACGGCGACCGGGGTACGGGCCGCCGAGGCGGCCGGGTGCCGGGTGGTGGCGGTGCCCTCCATCGTGCCGATCGAGCCCGCGGCGGGCCGCACGGTCGTGGGATCGCTCGAAGAAGTCGATCTTCCCTTTCTTCGCAGACTGGTCACAGCGGTGCACTGATCGCACACTGAGCGTATTTCTGTAAATTGCAGACTGAATAACGCGCTCCGCGATTTTGTGTGGCGGCGGCGGCATTCCGGGCGTGATGTTTATCACTGCATATGCCGTCGACAGATCGGGCGGGTATCTGCTGCGCGTCCTGTTTGGTGCGATGTGGGCGAGCCCTTGTGTCCGGATTGGTGACATCCCGTACGATACGCGACCGCGTTCGGATATCGGGCGGACCTTTCTCGTTATCGGTGCGTGATATCGCCTCAACTTCGTTGTGTCTGAGCATGGCTGGCGCCTCGGACTAATCTCGTCGCGAGTGGTTGATCGATCGCAGGGAGACTCCCGACAATGAAGCGCAAGTCGCTCGCGCTGCCGGCCGTGGCGGGCCTACTGACGTCAGCGCTCACCGCATGCGGTGGACCCGACGGCTCGGGCGCTGATGACGGCGCCATCGTCCTGGGGAGTACCGACCGGATCGAGGCATCGAAGGTGGCGCCCGCCCCGCTGGACCCCGCCCAGGCCTACGACTTCGCCTCGTGGAGCGTGCTGCACAACAGCTTCCAGACGCTGATGCGGCTGCCCCGCTCGGGAACCGATCCGATACCCGACGCCGCGCAGAAGTGCGGCTTCCAGGACCGGCAGAGCGAGCAGTACCGCTGCACCCTGCGCAGCGGGCTGAAGTTCTCCAACGGCCACGCGCTCACCTCCGAGGACGTCAAGTTCTCGCTCGACCGGATGCTGCGGATCAAGGACCGCAACGGCCCGGTCTCCCTGCTCTCCAACGTGGACACGGTGGAGACCCCGACCTCCCGCGAGGTCGTCATCCATCTCCGCGCGCCCGACGCGACGTTCCCGTCCAAGCTCACCACCCCGGCCGCGGCCATCCTGGACAGCGAGGTCTACCAGGGGAACGCGCTGCGCAAGGGCTTCGACCTCGTCGGTTCCGGCCCGTACCAGGCGAAGACCGAGGTGCGGGGCGACCGGCTGGTGAAGGTGCTCTTCACCCGGAACCCGAACTACCAGGGCGACGTGAAGCCGGACAGCGACAAGGTCGAGCTGCGGTTCTTCGACTCCGCGCCGGCCATGGAGAAGGCGCTGACCAAGGGCGACATCGACGTGGTGCACCGCGGCTTCTCGCCCGGCCAGATCGACGAGCTCAACAAGGGCGAGGTCAAGGGCGTCCGGCTCTTCGAGTCCTCCGGCCAGGGCATCCGCTACCTCGTCTTCGACACCGACGACCCGTCGGTGAAGAGCAAGGCCGTGCGGCAGGCCATCGCCCATCTGGTGGACCGGCAGGCGCTGGTACGTGACGTCTACAAGCGGACCGCCGAGCCCCTGTACTCGCTGATCCCGAACAACGTCAGCTCGCACACCAACTCGTTCTACAACGAGTACGGCGACCCGGACCCCGACGCCGCCCGCGGCGTCCTGCGCGACGCGGGGATCAGCACCCCGGTGAAGCTGACCCTGACGTACACGACCGACCACTACGGTCCGGAGACCGCCCAGGAGTTCAAGGAGCTGCGGAGCCAGCTCAACCGCAGCGGCCTCTTCAAGGTCAAGATCAAGGGCGTCCGCTGGACCGAGTTCCGCCCCAACCTCCCCAAGCGCACCTACGCCGCCTACGGCATGGGGTGGCTGCCGGACTTCCCGGACCCGGACAACTACATCGCGCCCTTCCTGACCAAGGACAACTTCCTCAACTCGCCCTACCGCGACAGCGCCGTGCAGGACCAGCTGATCCCGCGGACCCGGCAGGAGAGCCAGCGCACCCGTGCGGGCGGAGACTTCCAGACCATCCAGAACACCGTCGCCGACGATGTGCCCTATCTGCCGCTGTGGCAGGGGAACACCTATGTGGCGGCCCGAGACAACATCACCGGGGCCGAATACGCATTCGACTCCTCGACCATGCTGCAGCTATGGGAGCTGGGCCGAGGAGCCGGCAGCTGACGCAACGCCAGACGGGGGCCGGATAACAAGACGACGAAACTGTGAGGAAACCACCCGTGAGGAAACGTGACCAGTGGCTGGCAGCTCCGCTTGGTGCGGGACTTGCCGCCGCCCTGCTCACCGGTTGTGGGAGCGAGGACGGGGACGCCGCGGGCAGCGGTGAGCACGTCGTCATGGGCATGTCGGACGAGGTGCTGGCCACCGACCCGGCATCCGGCTACGACCCGGGCTCCTGGCTGTTGTTCAACAACGTGTTCCAGTCGCTGCTGAGCTTCCCCAAGGGCGGCACCACCCCGCAGCCCGAGGCGGCGGAGAAGTGCGGCTTCAAGGACAACTCCAGCCAGGTCTTCACCTGCACGCTGCGGAACGACCTGAAGTTCTCCAACGGGCATCCGCTCACCTCAGAGGACGTCAAGTTCTCGTTCGAGCGCACCATGCGGATCAACGACGAGAACGGCCCGGCCGTGATGCTCTCCAGCATCGGGAACATCAAGACCCCGGACGAGCGGACCGTCGTCTTCAACCTGAAGACCCCGGACGCCACCTTCCCGCAGAAGATCGCCTCCGGCGCCGGGTCCATCGTGGACCACAGCGAATACCCGGCCGACAAGCTGCGCTCCGACAACAAGGCGATCGGCTCCGGCGTCTACAAGCTGGACTCCTTCGGCAAGGAGGAGGCCGACTTCTCGGTCAACGGCGAGTACAAGGGCCCCGCCGAGGCCCAGAACACCGGGATGACCCTCAAGTTCTTCCAGGGCCGCCAGCAGGCGCTGAAGGACGCCGTCCAGAACGGTGACGTGGACCTGGCCTACCGCGGACTGGCCATGAAGGACCTGGCCGACCTCCAGGCCGAGTCCCTCAGCGGCGGCAAGAACCTGAACGTCGTCGAGGGCACCGGCGCCGAGGTCCAGCACCTGGTCTTCAACATGAAGGACCCGGTGGCCGGAAAGCTGGGCGTGCGCAAGGCCATGGCGTACCTCATCGACCGCTCCACCCTGGTCCGGGACGTCTACAAGCGCACCGCCGAGCCGCTGTACTCGGTCGTCCCCGCGGGCATCACCGGCCACAACACGGCCTTCTTCGACAAGTACGGCGACCGGCCGCAGCCCGAGAAGGCCAAGCAGGCGCTGCGCGAGGAGGGCATCACCGACAAGGTCAAGCTCACCTTGTGGGGCACCCCGATCCGCTACGGCCCCGGCACCGTGCCGGGCCTCCAGGAGATCGCCAAGCAGCTCAACGCCAGCGGGCTGTTCGACGTCGACGTGAAGAGCACCGACGTCGCCGCGTACGAGAAGGGCGTGGCCGCGGGCGACTACCCCGTCTACGTCAAGGGCTGGGTGCCCGACTACCCGGACCCGGACAACTTCGTCGCCCCGTTCTTCGGCTCCGGCAACGTCCTGGCCAACCACTACACCTCGGCGCAGCTCACCGGGCAGCTCATACCGGCCACCGCGGGCCAGCCCAGCCGCTCGGCCACGGTCGGCGACTTCCAGAAGATCCAGAACCTGGTCGCCGACGAGGTGCCGATGCTCCCGCTGTGGCAGGGCAAGCAGTACGCGGTGGCCCAGGACTCCATCTCCGGGCTGCAGTGGACCCTGGACGCCTCGACGGTCTTCCGCTTCTGGGAGATCAAGAAGTCGCCCACCGACTGACGCCCGTCCCGCTCCGGCGCGCGCCTTCCGGCCACTGCGCGCCGGAGCGGACCCCTACTGCGCGCCGGGGCGGACCAGCCCGCTCTCGTACGCGTAGACCGCGGCCTGCACCCGGTCCCGCAGTCCCAGCTTGGTCAGCACATGGCCCACATGCGTCTTGACCGTCGTCTCGCTGACGAACAGATCCGCGGCGATCTCCGCGTTCGACAGCCCGCGGGCCACCAGTTTGAGCACCTCGACCTCGCGCTCGGTGAGCGTGTGCAGGGTGTCCGGAACCGGTTCCTCGCCCGACGGCAGATGCCCGGCGTACTTGTCGAGCAGGCGGCGCGTGATGCTCGGCGCCAGCATCGCCTCGCCCGCCGCCACCACCCGGATGGCCTGCACCAGCTCGGTGGCCGGGGCGTCCTTCAGCAGAAAGCCGCTGGCCCCGGCGCGCAGCGCCTCCACCACGTACTCGTCGAGGTCGAAGGTGGTCAGCACCAGCACCTTGGCCGGGCCGTCCCGCCCGGGGCCGGTGATCTGCCGGGTCGCCTCCACCCCGTCCATCCGCGGCATCCGGATGTCCATCAGCACCACGTCGGGCTGGAGCGCCCGCACCTGGTCGAGAGCCTGCAGGCCGTCCCCGGCCTCGCCGACGACCGCCAGATCCTGCTCCGCCTCCAGGATCATCCGGAAGCCGGTGCGCAGCAGCGGTTGATCATCGACCAGTAGGACGCGGATCGCCACGGGATCTCCTTCGCTAGACCGCGTCCATTCTGCCGGAGCCGCCGTCCTGCGGCCGAACAGGGGACTGTGCCGGGATCACGGGCAGCGGATACGGCGGGGGAGTGCCACCGAATTCCGGACAGTGCGCCTGGTGGTCGCACCAGCCGCACAGCTTGGTCCGGCGCGGCAGGAAGTCCCCCGTCTCCGTCGCCAGCCGGATCGCCTCCCACAGGGCCAGCACCTTGCGCTCCACCCCGAGCAGATCCCGCTCCTGCGGGTCGTACGTCAGCACATCGCCGCTGCCCAGATAGACCAGCTGCAGCCGGCGCGGCACCGTGCCGCGCAGCCGCCACAGCACCAGGGCGTAGAACTTCATCTGGAACAGCGCTTCCCCCGCGTACTGCGGCCCGGGCGCCTTCCCCGTCTTGTAGTCGACGATCCGCACATCCCCGGTCGGCGCGATGTCCACCCGGTCGATGATCCCGCGCAGCGTCAGCCCCGACTCCAGCGCGGTCTCCACGAACAGCTCCCGCTCGGCGGGCTCCAGCCGGGTCGGGTCCTCCAGCGAGAACCACCCCTCGACCAGCTTCTCGGCGCTCATCAGCCACTCGGCCAGCCGCTCCGGGGACTCCGCGCCGTCCTCCTCCCGGAACAGCTCCGCCAGCTCCGGCTTGGCCTCCAGCAGCCGCTCCCACTCGCCCGGCACCATCGCCCGGGCACGCGGCGCGGTGCGCTCGGCGGCGGGCGCGTCGAACAGACGCTCCAGCACCGAGTGCACCACCGTGCCCCGGGTCGCGGCGGCGCTCGGCTTCTCCGGCAGTTTGTCGATCACCCGGAAGCGGTACAGCAACGGGCATCGCATGAAGTCGGCCGCACGAGACGGCGAGAGCGACGCGGCGCGGCCGGACTGCGGTGCCCCGTCCGGCTGTTCGGGCTGCCCTGAGGTGATTCCCATGGCGAAGACCCTACGACCCGCCACCGACAACCGGACGCATACCATCGACGTCCGAGCCCCTCGCACTGCATGATCGTGGGGACCGTATCAAAACAGGGTGCGACGGACGCATCCGACGAGGGGACACCGTGGACAACAGCGGGCAGCGGCAGTCCGGCGACGGGGGAGCGGACCGCACGACCGAGCCCGAGGCGGACAAGCCGCGCCGCCCACGCGAGGTGGGCGGCGGCATTCTGATGGGGCGCCCCTTCGGCGTGCCCGTCTACGTCTCGCCCAGCTGGTTCCTCGTGGCCGCCCTCATCACCTGGGTCTTCGGCGGCCAGCTGGAGCGGGTGCTGCCGGAGCTGGGCGCCGTCCGCTACCTGGTGTCGCTCTTCTTCGCGGTCGCCTTCTACGCCTCCGTCCTGGTGCACGAGCTGGCACACACCGTGGCCGCCCTGCGCTTCAAGCTGCCCGTGCGCCGGATCCAGCTGCAGTTCTTCGGCGGCGTCTCGGAGATCGAGAAGGAGTCCGAGACCCCCGGCCGGGAATTCGTCCTCGCCTTCGTCGGCCCGCTGCTCTCGCTGATCCTCTCCGGGGTCTTCTACGTCGGGATGCTCTTCGTGGACCCCGACTCGGTGCCCGGGGTGCTGCTCGCCGGGCTGATGATCTCCAACCTCATCGTGGCCATCTTCAACCTGCTGCCCGGCCTTCCGCTGGACGGCGGGCGGATGCTGCGGGCCGTCGTCTGGAAGATCAGCGGCAAGCCCATGGCGGGCACCGTCGCCGCCGCCTGGACCGGCCGGGCGCTCGCCGTCGCCGTCCTGGTGGGGCTGCCGCTGCTCACCCAGGCGGGCGGCCTCGGCGGGGAGCCCAAGGACTTCGGCAGCGTCGACTCGCTCACCGACGCGCTGCTCGCCGCCATACTGGCCGCGATCATCTGGACCGGCGCGGGCAACAGCCTGCGCATGGCCCGGCTGCGGGAGCGCCTGCCGGACCTGCGCGCCCGCAACCTCACCCGGCGCGCCGTGCCCGTCTCCTCCGACACCCCGCTGTCCGAGGCGCTGCGGCGGGCCAACGAGGCGGGGGCGCGCGCCCTGGTCGTGGTGGACGGCCACGGCGCCCCGACCGCCGTGGTGCGGGAGGCGGCGATCGTCGGGGTCCCGGAGCACCGGCGCCCCTGGGTCGCGGTCAGCGGCCTCGCCCAGGACCTCAAGGACGGCATGCGGGTCTCCGCCGAGCTGACCGGCGAGGAGCTGCTGGACACCCTGCGCGCCACCCCCGCGACCGAGTACCTGGTGGTGGAGGAGACAGGCGAGATCTACGGCGTCCTCTCCACGGCGGACGTCGAGCGCGCCTTCGTCAACGCCATGGCGCGCACCCCCACCGGCTGATCCGAGGGGTCCCGGGAGCCCCCGCCGAGGCCCGCCGTCCCGGGCGGGCTCCCGCTGCCGGTAGGCTGTTCACATGTCCGAACCGACCGGTGCCGCCCGCCGTCGCGGGCCCTTCCAGGTCGGGGACCAGGTCCAGCTCACCGATCCCAAGGGTCGCCACTACACGTTCACGCTCGAAGCCGGGAAGAATTTCCATACCCATAAGGGTTCCTTCCCCCATGACGAGCTGATCGGCGTCCCCGAGGGAACCGTCGTGCGCACCACGGGAAACGTCGCGTACCTCGCGCTGCGTCCCCTGCTCCCCGACTATGTCCTGTCCATGCCACGCGGTGCCGCCGTGGTCTACCCCAAGGACGCGGGGCAGATCCTGGCGATGGCCGATATCTTCCCCGGCGCACGCGTCGTCGAGGCGGGCGTCGGCTCCGGCTCGCTCTCCACCTTCCTGCTGCGGGCCATCGGCGACCAGGGCATGCTGCACTCCTACGAGCGCCGGGCCGACTTCGCCGAGATCGCCTCCCAGAACGTCGAGCGCTACTTCGGCTCCCCGCACCCCGCCTGGCGGCTGACCGTCGGCGACCTCCAGGACAACCTGTCCGACACCGACGTCGACCGCGTCATCCTGGACATGCTCGCCCCCTGGGAGTGCCTGGAGGCGGTGTCCAAGGCGCTCGTGCCCGGCGGCATCCTGTGCGCCTACGTCGCCACCACCACCCAGCTGGCCCGCACCGTGGAGTCCATCCGCGAGTTCGGCACCTTCAACGAGCCGTCGGCCTGGGAGACCATGGTCCGCACCTGGCACGTCGAGGGTCTGGCGGTGCGCCCCGATCACCGGATGATCGGCCACACCGGCTTCCTGCTCACCGCCCGCCGCCTCGCGGACGGCGTGGAGCCGCCGCTGCGCCGCCGCCGGCCCGCCAAGGGCGCGTACGGCGACGACTACCCGGGCTACGGCAGCGGGAAGGGCACGGGCGCCACCGGAGCCCAGGAGGGCAAGGGCGCGTCCGGCGGGCAGGACTCCGCCGCCGACCGCGGCTGACGGCCCCGATACGCCAACGACTCGGCGCGGCCACCGATTTCCCCCGTGCGGGGCGGTGGCCGCGCCGGTGTGAGATGTGGCACGATGCGGAGCACCCCCTCCGCCGCAGCCATCTCATGGAGTCGTCCCGCGTGCAGTCTCTGGGCCCGGATCTCGCACACACCCGTCCCCGTCCGGTGCACTGGATCGCGACCGCGGCCGCCGTGGCCGCCGTCGTCGCCGGGGCGTCGGCCTTCCAGCCCTCCGACGCGAAGGCCACTCCCGCCCCCACCACCCTCTCCGCGCACCGCGGCGGCGCTCTGCCGGTTCTGCGGGCCCCTGATCCGCGCGCCGCGCACTACCCGATGGACTGCGGCCGGGCCGCCCCCGGCGTAGTGGACCGGGCCTCGGCGGACCTGGACGGGGACGGGCGGCCGGAAACCGTCGCCGTGGTGCGCTGCGAGACCGCGGCCGGTAATCCGCCCAGCGGCGTCTACGTGCTCGCGCAGCCGAAGCGCGCGGGTGCGGCCCCCCGGATCGTGGCGACCTTCGTCGATCCGAAGGAGGGGATGAGTGTCCAGGATTTCACCGTGCGCGGAACGAAGGTTTCGGCCACTTTGCTGGGCTACTCGTCCCTGAAGGTCCCGCGGTGCTGTCCGGATCTGCAGCGCAAGGTCAACTGGCAGTGGCAGGACGGAGAGTTCGTCCTGAAGGCACTGCCGGTGCCGGGGAGTGTCTGACCGGTCACGCAGCGCTGCACCCGGCGCCCGGCCCCGCGGGCCCGCGGACGCTACTCGGCGTCCGGCCCGTACACCTCGACCCGGTCCGCCGCGCGCCGCACATGGATGCAGTCGCCCGGGCACTCCTTGGCGGAGTCCACGACCTCGGTGAGCAGCGGCAGCGGCACCTTGGTGGTCGCGCCCTTGTCCTGCAGAAGCTCGTCGTCGGCGCTCTTGACGTAGGCTAGACCGTCGATGTCGAGTTCGAAGACCTCGGGCGCGTACTGGGCACAGATCCCATCACCCGTGCACAGGTCCTGGTCAATCCAGACTTCAAGATCGCCGAGCTCCTCGTTCTGCACGGTGCGTCGCCTGCCGTTCCCTCGATACGCGATTCAACATTGACTAAATATCGCCAGCCCTGGCGGGTGTTGACCGGGTCGACGATACAACCGCTCGCTTTCCGATGTTGTTGGGTGGGTATTCACCTGGCGTGAGGGAGTGCGCAAGGGTGAAGATCGGACACACGCCGACCGGGTTTGTGATCTAGGGGTTTCAACCCGCACCGGCCCAGGTAGGGTCAGGAAGCGTCCAGCTCCCCTTGGAGGAGGTGAGGACCGTGGCAGCCCACGACGACGACATCAACCGCGGCATCCGGCCGGGGCGGGGGTCTGATGACCCCGCCGGTCAGGTTGCCTATCTCGAGCAGGAAATCGCCGTCCTGCGCCGCAAGCTCGCCGACTCTCCGCGTCACACGAGGATTCTCGAAGAGCGGATCGTCGAGCTGCAGACCAATCTGGCGGGAGTCTCCGCACAGAACGAGCGGCTCGCGAACACCCTCCGTGAGGCCCGCGACCAGATCGTGGCCCTCAAGGAGGAGGTCGACCGGCTCGCACAGCCGCCGGCCGGTTTCGGTGCCTTTCTGCAGGCGAACGAGGACGGCACAGCTGACATCTTCACCGGGGGCCGTAAACTCCGCGTGAATGTGAGCCCAAGCGTCGAGCTCGACGACCTCCAAAAGGGCCAGGAGGTCATGCTCAACGAGGCGCTCAATGTGGTCGAGGCCATGGAGTTCGAGCGCGCCGGGGACATCGTCACACTCAAGGAGGTCCTTGAGGACGGTGAGCGGGCCCTGGTGATCGGGCACACCGACGAGGAGCGCGTGGTGCGGCTCGCCGAGCCGCTGCTGGAAACCACCATCCGTCCCGGTGACGCCCTGCTGCTGGAGCCCCGGTCCGGCTACGTCTACGAGGTCGTGCCGAAGAGCGAGGTCGAGGAACTCGTCCTCGAAGAGGTTCCGGACATCGACTACACCAAGATCGGCGGCCTGGGAAACCAGATCGAGCTGATCCGGGACGCGGTCGAGCTTCCGTACCTCTACCCCGATCTGTTCAAGGAGCACGAACTGCGGCCGCCCAAGGGCGTGCTGCTGTACGGCCCGCCCGGCTGCGGCAAGACGCTGATCGCGAAGGCCGTCGCCAACTCCCTTGCCAAGAAGGTCGCCGAGGTCACCGGCAAGCCCGCGGGGAAGAGCTTCTTCCTCAACATCAAGGGCCCCGAGCTGCTCAACAAGTACGTCGGTGAGACGGAGCGGCACATCCGGCTGGTCTTCCAGCGGGCCCGGGAGAAGGCCAGCGAGGGCACGCCGGTCATCGTCTTCTTCGACGAGATGGACTCCCTGTTCCGCACCCGTGGCTCCGGCGTCAGCTCGGACGTGGAGAACACCATCGTTCCGCAGCTGCTCTCGGAGATCGACGGTGTCGAGGGCCTGGAGAACGTCATCGTCATCGGCGCCTCGAACCGCGAGGACATGATCGACCCGGCCATTCTGCGCCCCGGCCGCCTCGACGTGAAGATCAAGATCGAGCGTCCGGACGCGGAGGCCGCCAAGGACATCTTCTCGAAGTACCTGACCGCCACCCTGCCGGTCCACACGGACGACCTCGCCGAGCACAGCGGCTCCGCGAAGGCGGCCGTCGCCGGCATGATCCAGTCGGTCGTCGAGCAGATGTACGCGGAATCCGAGGAGAACCGCTTCCTGGAGGTCACCTACGCCAATGGTGACAAGGAAGTCCTCTACTTCAAGGACTTCAACTCCGGCGCCATGATCCAGAACATTGTGGACCGGGCGAAGAAGATGGCCATCAAGGCATTCCTCGACCACAACCAGAAGGGCCTTCGGGTCTCCCATCTGCTCGCCGCATGCGTGGACGAGTTCAAGGAGAACGAGGACCTGCCCAACACCACCAACCCGGACGACTGGGCCCGCATCTCCGGTAAGAAGGGCGAGCGGATCGTCTTCATCCGCACCCTTGTCACCGGAAAGCAGGGCGCGGACACGGGACGCTCCATCGACACGGTGGCCAACACCGGTCAGTACCTGTAACACCGCTGTCCGGCTGCGGATGTCCTGGACGGGGCATCCGCAGCCGGATGCGCTTTTCGGACGGCATTCATCGTATGAGTCCTACGAGCCCCACCGGAGCAATGACTGTCATGATCTCCGCAGCACCGCACAGCCGTATCCGGCTCATCGGTACCGCCGCGGTTCCGCGGCGCGGCGGCTCGGGGGCCACATGCGGACCGGAAGCGCAGCGGTACTTGAGCGCCGGCCCCGTCCCGGGGTCGCGCCGGGCAAGGAGGGCCGCATGACCGTACGGCGCGTAATGGGAATCGAGACGGAGTACGGGATCTCCGTCCCGGGGCACCCGAACGCCAATGCCATGCTCACCTCATCCCAGGTCGTCAACGCCTACGCGGCGGCGATGCACCGGGCGCGCCGCGCCCGCTGGGACTTCGAGGAGGAGAACCCCCTGCGGGACGCCCGTGGCTTCGACCTCGCGCGGGAGTCCGCGGACTCCAGCCAGCTCACGGACGAGGACATCGGCCTGGCCAATGTCATCCTCACCAACGGGGCACGGCTCTACGTCGACCATGCGCACCCGGAGTACTCCGCCCCCGAGGTCACCAACCCGCGGGACGCGGTGCTCTGGGACAAGGCGGGCGAGCGCATCATGGCCGAGGCCGCGATGCGCGCCGCCGAGCTGCCCGGCGCCCAGCCGATCCACCTCTACAAGAACAACACCGACAACAAGGGCGCGTCCTACGGCACGCACGAGAACTACCTGATGAAGCGGGAGACCCCGTTCTCGGACATCGTGCGCCATCTGACGCCCTTCTTCGTCTCCCGCCAGGTCGTCACGGGTGCCGGGCGCGTCGGCATCGGCCAGGACGGGCACGAGCACGGCTTCCAGATCAGTCAGCGGGCCGACTACTTCGAGGTCGAGGTGGGGCTGGAGACCACCCTCAAGCGGCCCATCATCAACACCCGCGACGAGCCGCACGCCGACGCCGAGAAGTACCGCCGGCTGCACGTGATCATCGGCGACGCCAACCTCTCCGAGCTGTCGACGTACCTCAAGCTCGGCACCACCTCGCTGGTGCTGTCGATGATCGAGGACGGCTTCATCGCCGTGGACCTGGCCGTCGACCAGCCGGTCCGCACGCTGCACCAGGTCTCGCACGACCCGACGCTCCAGCGCCTGATCACGCTGCGCAGCGGCCGCACGCTCACCGCCGTACAGCTTCAGATGGAGTACTTCGAGCTGGCCCGCAAGTACGTCGAGGACCGCTTCGGCGCGGACGCCGACGAGCAGACCCGGGACGTGCTGACCCGCTGGGAGGACGTGCTCAACCGGCTGGAGCGCGATCCGATGTCCCTGTCCGGCGAGCTGGACTGGGTGGCCAAGCGGGAGCTGCTGGAGGGCTACCGCAGGCGCGACGGCCTGGAGTGGGACGCCGCCCGGCTCCATCTGGTGGACCTGCAGTACGCCGACGTACGCCCCGAGAAGGGCCTCTACAACCGGCTGGCCGCCCGCGGCAAGATGAAGCGGCTGCTGGACGACTCCGACGTGGCACGGGCCCAGAACAAGCCCCCGGAGGACACCCGCGCCTACTTCCGCGGCCGCTGCCTGGAGCAGTACGCGGACGACGTGGCCGCGGCCTCCTGGGACTCGGTGATCTTCGACCTCCCGGGCCGTGACTCTCTGCAACGGGTTCCCACGCTGGAGCCCCTCCGGGGCACCCGCAACCACGTCAAGGAGCTGCTGGACCGCTGCCGCACGGCCGAGGACCTGGTCCGGGTGCTGTCCGGAGGCTGAAATGGGCTCCGACCGGGAATCATGGTGATGGTCTCCGCGCTTTGTACCGAGTGGGAGGCCGATGTCGGACCCTGCTTGTAGGGTCTGATCTTGAGACCGATCGAATCTAGCGGGCGAACCGAGCGGGGTGAGGGACATGGCGACCAAGGACACCGGCGGCGGTCAGCAGAAGGCGTCGCGCCAGACCGAGGAGGTCGAGGAGCAGGCGCAGGACGCGCAGGCCGCGGAGGATCTCAAGGAGCGGCAGGAGAAGCTCTCCGACGACGTCGACTCCGTGCTGGACGAGATCGACGACGTCCTCGAGGAGAACGCCGAGGACTTCGTGCGGTCCTTCGTGCAAAAGGGCGGAGAGTAAAGCGCATCCCCTCCGTCCTGCGCCCCATCGAGGGGGCGCAGGACGGATGACTTCCATGGCCAGGGGTAAGGTCCGAGCAGTATTTCAAGATCTGGTGGAAGGAATCGTGTGGAAGCCAACACTCGAAGCACAGGGCGTCTGCCGGCTGCCTTCCTGACGCCCGGCTCCTCGTCGTTCATGGACTTTCTCGGCACGCATCAGCCCGAGCTGCTTCCGGGGAGCCGCCCGCTTCCCCCGGTGCAGGGCGCCATCGAGGCACCGCATGGCACGACGATCGTGGCGGCGACGTTCGCCGGCGGGGTGGCACTCGCCGGTGACCGCCGCGCGACCATGGGGAACATCATCGCGCAGCGCGACATCGAGAAGGTCTTCCCGGCGGATGAGTACTCGGCCGTCGGCATCGCGGGCACGGCCGGTCTCGCCGTGGAGATGGTCAAGCTCTTCCAGCTGGAGCTGGAGCACTTCGAGAAGGTCGAGGGCACCGTCCTCTCGCTGGAGGGCAAGGCCAACCGGCTGTCGACCATGATCCGCGGCAATCTCGGCATGGCGATGCAGGGGCTCGCTGTCGTCCCGCTCTTCGCGGGCTATGACGTCGACCGCGAGAAGGGCCGCATCTTCTCCTACGACGTGACCGGCGGGCGTTCGGAGGAGCGCGGCTTCGCGGCCACCGGCTCCGGCTCGACGTTCGCACGCGGTGCGCTCAAGAAGCTCTACCGCGAGGACCTGACGGAGGAGCAGGCCGCCACCGCCGTCATCCAGGCGCTGTACGACGCCGCGGATGACGACTCGGCGACCGGCGGCCCCGACCTGGCCCGGCGCATTTATCCCATCGTCACGGTCATCACCGAGGACGGTTTCAAGAAGTTCACCGAGGCAGAGGTGGCCGACATCGTCCGCGCCGTCCACGAGCGGCGGCTCGAAGAGCCGGACGGCCCGCGCGCCGCCCTGCTCTGAGGGGACGGTCGACCCGGAATGCATTCGCCAATGACAGAAAAGGACGGGTAGCCGGTGACGACGCCGTTCTATGTATCGCCCCAGCAGGCCATGGCCGACCGCGCGGAATACGCCCGCAAGGGCATCGCGCGCGGCCGCAGCGTGGTAGTGCTGCAGTATTCCGACGGCATCCTCTTCGTCGCCGAGAATCCGTCCCGCGCCCTGCACAAGGTCAGCGAGATCTACGACCGGATCGCCTTCGCGGCGGTCGGCAAGTACAACGAATTCGAGAATCTGCGCATCGGCGGCGTCCGCTACGCCGATCTGCGCGGCTATACCTATGACCGCGACGATGTCACGGCCCGGGGGCTCGCGAACGTCTACGCGCAGACACTGGGCACCATCTTCTCCAGCGCCGCCGAGAAGCCGTACGAGGTCGAGCTGATCGTCGCCGAGACCGGGGACGGCCCCGCCGACGACCAGATCTACCGGCTGCCGCACGACGGCTCCATCGTGGACGAGCACGGCTCGGTCGCCGTCGGTGGCAACGCCGACCAGATCAGCACCTACCTCGACCAGCGCCACCGGGACGGCATGACGCTGGCCGAAGCCCTCAAGCTGGCCGTCGACTCGCTGTCCCGGGACAACAACGGCGGCGAGCGCAGCCTCACCGCCGAGCAGCTGGAGGTCGCGGTCCTGGACCGCAAGCGGCCTCAGGCCCGGAAGTTCAAGCGCGTCCTGGGCGGGCAGCTGGCCCGTCTCCTGGAGGGTTCCGGGGCCGCGGCGGAGGCCGACGCGGAGTCGGGCGAAGCCACGGAGTCCGACGAGTCCGGGGAGTCCTCGGACAGCGAGGAGTAGGCACCGTCGCATCGCGGTGAGCCCCGGCCGGTCACCGGCCGGGGCTCAGGCGTCGGCGCCCGGTCCGGCCGCCGGGGGCAGGGCGCTGGAGTCCCGTACGACCAGCTCCACGGGCAGGGTCGGGTCCCCGGCCGGTTCCCCGCCCAGGACCGCCATCAGCGCCCGCATCCCCTCCGCCCCGACCGCCTGCGCGGGCAGCCGCACGGTGGTCAGCTCCGGCTCGACCGCCGTGGCCAGCGCCAGGTCGTCGACGCCGGTGACCGACACGTCCTCCGGCACCCGCAGCCCCAGCCGCCGGGCGGCCTTGCACGCGCCCGCGGCGAGGATGTCGTCGTCGCACATCAGCGCCGTGGGCCGGGGCCCCGGGCCGCCGAGCGCCCGCAGCGCCGCCCGCCGTCCCTCCTCGACGCTCAGCGCCGCGTGCTCGGTGTGCAGCACGGTGCCGGGCACCGCGCGCACCGCCGCGGCCAGGGCCCGGGCGCGTACCCGGAACGTCCAGGAGTCCACCGCCGCCGCCACATGGACGATCCGGCGGTGCCCCAGGCCCAGCAGATGCGCCGCCGCCTGCCGCATGCCGTCGCCGATGTCCAGGTTGACCGTGGCGGCGGCGGCCGGGTCGTCGGGGTCGCTGTCGAGCATCACCAGTGGCAGCCCGCCCCCGCGCACCGCGTCCAGCGCCTCGGCGGCCATCGAGGAGGCGATCACGCCGTCCAGCGAGGCCCGCGCCGAGTCGAAGGGGTCCCGGGCCGGGCCGACGCCCTCGGGGGAGGGGTAGAGCACCACCCCGAAGCCGTGGTCGGCGGCGACCCGGGCGGCGCCGGTGTAGACGTGCGCGAAGAACTCGTTGGTCAGGGCCGGGACGACGAGCAGCACGGTCCGGGTGCGGCCCAGCCGCAGGCTGCGCGCCGCCAGGTTCGGCCGGTAGCCCAGCTCGCGCGCCGCGGCCCGTACGGCGTCCGCCGTGCGCTCCGACACCCGTCCGCGCCACTTGTCGCCGAGCACGAGGGAGACGGTCGCCTGGGACACCCCGGCGCGCCGCGCCACGTCCCGGCTGGTGACCCGCGCCGCGGCCGCGGACGGTCCGGTCCGGTGTGCCACATCGCCTCCGCTTCGTGCGTTCCCTGTATCCGCCCGCCGCGGGTGGACCCGGGGCAGGCCGCCATGGTACGTATAACGACGCGTCGTTATACGTAAAACTCGCTCCATCGCCCACGATCCGTCGCCCCCCGAGGGCATGACCCACGAGGAGGGCCGGCCATGGCGGCTGGTTACGGGGAACTGCTGCGCACCCGCTACGCGGCACGGCTGCTCACCGGCACGCTGATCGGCCGGCTCCCGAACGCCACCGCCGCGCTCGCCGTGGTGCTCTTCGCCCGCGCCGAGGGCGGAAGCTACGCGCTCGCCGGGGCGCTCTCGGCCGTCTACGGGGTGGCCACCGCCGTCGGGCAGCCGCTGCTGGGCCGGGCGGTGGACCACTGGGGCCAGCCGCGGGTGATGCTCCCGGCGGCCGTGGTGTCCGCGCTCGGGATGGCGCTGTTCGCCGTCGTGGGCCTCGACCCGCTGCCGGTGGCGTACGCCGCGATGCTTGTCGCGGGCCTGTTCACGCCCCCGCTGGAGGGCGGGCTGCGGGCCCTGTGGCCGGACGTCCTGCGCCGCTCCGACCAGGTGCACGTGGCGTACGCGCTGGACGCCGTGGCCCAGGAGGTGATGTTCGCGGTCGGCCCGCTGCTGGTCACCCTGCTGGTCGCCGGATGGTCCGAGGCGGCCGCGCTGCTGGTCATCAACGCGGTGGGGGTCCTGGGCGCGCTGTCCGTCGTGGTGTCCCCGCCGTCCCGGCGGTGGCGCTCGGCGCCGCGCGAGGCGCACTGGCTGGGCGCGCTGCGCTCGTCCGGGATGCTGGTGCTGATCGGCTCGTTCTTCTTCGTCGGCACCGCGCTCGGCGCCATCGCCGTGGCCGCCGTCGCGTACGCCGACGAGCACGGCGGCGGCCTGGTCTCCAGCTATCTGCTCTCCGCGCTCGGCGCGGGCGCGCTGGTCGGCGGCGTGGTCTACGGCGCCCGCCCGTGGGCCGGTCCGCCCGAGCAGCGGCTGCGGCTGCTGGTGGCCGCCCTGGCGCTCGGCTATGTGCCGCTCGTCCTGGTGCCGGGCGTCCCCGCGATGACGGTCCTGGCGGGCGTGGCGGGGGTGTTCCTGGCCCCGGCGCTCGCGTGCGCCTTCGTCGTCATCGACCGGCACGCCCCGGCCGGTACGGTCACCGAGGCGTTCTCGTGGCTCGTGACCACCTTCGGCGTGGGCAGCTCGGTCGGCGCGGCCGCCGCCGGCCCCGCCGTGGAGCTGGGCGGTGTGGCCCTGGGATTCGCCGTCCCGGGGGCCGCCGGAGCGGCCGCGCTGGCCGTCCTGCTGGCCGCCGGGAGGCACCTGAAGGAGGCGCCGCGGCGAACGCCGGATGACCCCCGTCCGGAAAATGATCGCAGCCATGCCGCCGAACCCGGTTTCAGAGCAGGCCATCAGGCGTAATGTTCAGGCATGGACCGCCGCATTTTCGGGCTGGAGAACGAGTACGGCGTCACGTGCACATTCAGGGGACAACGCCGGTTGTCTCCTGACGAAGTGGCGCGGTACCTCTTCCGCCGTGTCGTCTCGTGGGGCCGTAGCAGCAATGTGTTCCTGCGCAACGGCGCCCGCCTCTATCTCGACGTGGGTTCGCACCCGGAATACGCCACACCCGAGTGCGACAACGTGACCGAGCTGGTCACCCACGACAAGTCCGGCGAGCGTATTCTCGAAGGTCTGCTCGTCGACGCCGAGCGCCGCCTGCACGAGGAGGGAATCGCGGGCGACGTCTATCTCTTCAAGAACAACACGGACTCGGCGGGCAACTCCTACGGCTGCCACGAGAACTATCTGGTGGCCCGGCACGGGGAGTTCTCCCGGCTCGCCGACATTCTCATCCCGTTCCTGGTGACGCGGCAGCTGCTGTGCGGGGCGGGCAAGGTGCTGCAGACCCCGCGTGGCGCGGTCTACTGCGTCAGCCAGCGCGCCGAGCACATCTGGGAGGGTGTCAGCTCGGCGACGACCCGCTCCCGGCCGATCATCAACACCCGCGACGAGCCGCACGCCGATGCCGAGCGCTACCGGCGGCTGCACGTCATCGTGGGCGACTCCAACATGTCCGAGACCACGATGCTGCTCAAGGTCGGCGCCACCGACCTGGTGCTCCGCATGATCGAGGCGGGCACCGTGATGCGCGACCTGACCCTGGAGAACCCGATCCGGGCGATCCGCGAGGTCAGCCACGACATCACCGGGCAGCGCAAGGTGCGGCTCGCCAGCGGGCGCGAGGCGTCCGCCCTGGAGGTGCAGCAGGAGTACTACGAGAAGGCCGTCGACTTCTGCGAGCGCCGGGGCATCCGCACCGGCACCGTCGAGCGGGTGCTGGAGCTGTGGGGCCGCACCCTGGACGCGATCCGCACCGAGGAGCTGGACCGGATCGGCACCGAGATCGACTGGGTGATGAAGTACCGGCTCATCGAGCGGTACCGCGCGAAGAACAACATCACCATGTCCCATCCGCGGATCGCCCAGATGGACCTCGCCTACCACGACATCCACCGCCGCCGGGGCCTGTACTACCTGCTGGAGAAGCGCGGTCAGGCCGCCCGGGTGTGCAACGACCTGAAGATTTTCGAGGGCAAGTCGGTGCCCCCGCAGACCACCCGCGCCCGCCTGCGCGGTGACTTCATCCGCCGCGCCCAGGAGCAGCGCCGCGACTTCACCGTGGACTGGGTGCACCTCAAGCTCAATGACCAGGCACAGCGCACCGTGCTGTGCAAGGACCCGTTCCGTTCGGTCGATGACCGGGTGGAGAAACTCATCGCCGGTATGTAGGCGGCCGCCTGAGTCGGCGTACGGCTTATGTATGACGCGGGCCCCGTGCGTTTCTCGGACGGGGCCCGCGTCACGCCGTAAAGTGGCGCGCATTGGCCATCGCAAGATCTACCTAACGAGGACTCCGTGCGCCGACGCTCCGTACTCCTTGCCGTGCCCGCGGGCCTGCTCACGCTCGCGGGCTGCGGTGACGACAAGTCAGGATCCGACAAGGCCAAGCCCTCCCAGGAGCCGACCGGGCAGACGCCCGCACCGGCCCCCAGCGGGAAGATCGTGAGCGGCCCGGTCCCGGACATCACCGGAGGCAAGGAGTTCGGCGACAAGCCGAAGGTCGCCAAGGGCAGCGGAAAGCCGTCCTCTGACCTCGCGGTGAAGACGGTGATCAAGGGGGACGGGCCGAAGACGGCCAAGGGCGACTATGTCCAGGTGAACTACCTCGCCCAGATCTGGAACACCGGCAAGGTCGTGGACAACACCTACGACAAGAAGCAGACGGCCGCCTTCCCGATCGGCAAGGGCCAGGTGCTCCCGGGCTGGGACCAGGGGCTGGTGGGCCGCAACGTCGGCAGCCGGCTGGAGCTGGCCGTCCCCCCGGCGTACGCGTACGGCAAGCAGGGGCAGCCGCAGGCGGGCATCAAGGGCACGGACACCCTGGTCTTCGTCATCGACATCGAGGGCGCCTTCAACGCCAAGAGCTCGGCCAAGGGCAAGAAGGTGGCGCAGAGCAACATCGACATGCCCAAGGTGTCCGACAACACCGACGGCAAGGCGCCCAGCATCACCATCCCCAAGAAGGACGCGCCGAAGAAGCTCGTCTCCGAGTACGTCATCGAGGGCGACGGCCCCGAGGTCTCGGCGAAGGACGCCCTGCTGGTGCAGTACAAGGGCGTGCTGTGGGACGGCGGCAAGGAATTCGACTCCACCTACAAGCGCGGTCAGCTGGCCCAGTTCTCCCTGCAGCAGGTCGTCAAGGGCTGGTCGCAGGGGCTCACGGGCAAGAAGGCGGGCAGCCGGGTGCTGATCGTCGTACCCCCGGACCTGGGCTACGGGAAGAAGGCCCAGAAGGGCATCCCGGCCAACTCCACCCTGGTCTTCACCGTGGACATCCTGGCCGTTCTGTAGGGTGTGCGGGTTGCCCACAACGTAACGAGGAGCAATTTCGTGAGCACCGACAAGCCCGAGGTCGACTTCCCGGGCGGCGAGCCGCCGGCGGACCTGGATATCAAGGACATCTGGGAGGGCGACGGGCCTGCCGCCAAGGCCGGCGACAACATCGCCGTCCACTACGTGGGCGTGGCCTTCTCCACCGGTGAGGAGTTCGACGCGAGCTACAACCGCGGCACCCCGCTGCGCATTCAGCTCGGTGTCGGACAGGTCATCTCCGGCTGGGACCAGGGTCTGCAGGGCATGAAGGTCGGCGGTCGCCGCCAGCTGATCATCCCGCCGCACCTGGCCTACGGCGACCGTGGCGCCGGCGGCGGCCGGATCAAGCCGGGCGAGTCGCTGATCTTCGTGTGTGACCTGGTCTCCGTCTGAGACACCCGCACGCGTGCATGCCGAGGGTCCCCGCCGGTGGGCGGGGGCCCTCGGCTTTTGCGGTGCGTGCCAGGAGCGGTACGGTCACGGTCGTAAGGTCAAATAGAAAGGGCGTCGATGGCGATTGCCAAGGCCGAGCGGCTGATGAATCTGGCGCTGTGCCTGCTGGGAACCCGGCGTCCGCTGACCAAACGGGAGTTGCGGGGCTCCATAGAGGCATACCTGGAGGGGGCGAGCGGGTCCACCGCCGCGGGTGACGAGGCGTTCAACCGTATGTTCGAGCGCGACAAGGACGATCTGCGCGAACTCGGCCTGGTCATCGAGACGGTGGAGGGCCTCGACGGCGAAGTCGGCTACCTCGCCCGCCGGGACAGCAACCGCCTCCCCCCGATCACCCTGGACGCCGAGGAGGCCGCCGCCCTCGGGCTGGCCGCCAAGGTCTGGCAGCAGGCCCGGCTCGCGGGCGCCGCGAGCGGCGCGCTGCAGAAGCTGCGCGCCGCCGGGATGCCGGTCGCCGAGGACCCGTACGACACCCAGCCGCAGAGCGCGCTGCAGCCGCACATCCCGGTCCACGAGGCCGCCTTCGAGCCGCTGATGCTCGCCTGCCGCGACCGCCGCCCGGTCGTCTTCGACTACCGCAAGTCCAACGCCGCCCGCCCCGAGCAGCGCCAGGTCGAGCCCTGGACGCTGGAGTGCTGGCGCGGCCACTGGTACCTCGCCGGGTGGGACCGCGGGCGGTCCGCCGGGCGCGTCTTCCGGCTCTCCCGGATCACCGGCCGGGTGCGGCTGCGCTCCGGCGCGTACACCGCCGAGGTGCCCGATCACTCCACCGTGCGGGAGACCGTGGAGAGCTGGGCGGGGGAGACCGCCACCAGCACCGCCCGGATCAGGGTGCGGGCCGGGCACGGCTATCCGCTGCGGGCGAAGGCGCTCACCACCCGCAACGGGGACGACGGCTGGGACGAGCTGGAGATCCCGTACGGGCACGGACTGGATGCCTGGCTCGTGGAATTCGGCCCGGAGGTGGTCGTGCTGGCGCCCGACGAGCTGCGGGCCGACGTCGTGGAACGGCTGCGCGCCGTGGCCAAGGGCTGAGGGGACGGAACGACTTCATCATGGCCGGAAACGCCATTGACCAGACCCGCCGGATGCTGTCCCTGGTGACGTATCTGCGGGAGCGCCCCGGGGCCCGCGTCGCCGAGGTCGCCCGCGCCTTCGGCATCAGTGAGGACGAGCTGATCGCCGACCTCGACGTGCTGCCGCTGTGCGGCACCAGCTTCCGCGGCGGCGACCTGCTGGACATCGACACCGACGGCGAGCGCATCTGGTGGCACAACCCCGACGACGTCGCCGAGCCGCTGCGGCTGGCCGCCGACGAGGCCACCGCGCTGCTCGTCGCCGCGCGCGCCGTCGCCACCCTGCCCGGGCTGCGCGAGAGCGACCGGGAGGCGCTGCTGCGGGCCACCGCCAAGCTGGAGGCCGCGGCGGGCGAGGTGGCGGGCGCCAGCTCCCGGCTCTCGGTCACCTTCGAGTCCGAGGGCGGCGTCTTCGCCGACGTCGACCGGGCCATCTCCGAGCGGCGCAGGCTGTGGCTGCGCTACTACTCGCCCGCGCGTGACGAGGTCACCGAGCGCGAGGTCGACCCGATCCGGCTGTTCGCCGTCGGCCACACCTATATGGAGGCGTGGTGCCGCCTGTCGGAGGCCCGCCGCACCTTCCGGCTCGACCGGGTGGTGGAGATCAAGCTGCTGGACGAGGCGTCCGACCCGCCCCCCATCGAGCTGCGCGACCTCTCCGACCCGTCCACCGGGCTGGTGCAGACCGGCGCCGAGGACCCCGAGGTGGTCGTCGAGACCGGCCCGGGCGGGCGCTGGGTCGCCGAGTACTACCCGCACGACAGTGCGGAGGAGCTGCCCGACGGCGGCCTCAGGATCACGCTGCGCGCCCCCGACCCCGGCAGCTTGCGCCGACTGGCACTGCGGCTCGGCAGGGACGGCCGGATCGTCGCGCCGCAGGGGCTCGCGGACAGCGCGCGGGACGCGGCGGGGCAAGCGCTTGCGGCCTACGGCGAGTGAGGGTCGCGGTGAATGAAGGGACGCACACAGTGACCGCTGGGGGGAATCCCACCTCGGTGATCTTCAAGGCGGCCTGCCCGGAGTGCCGGGGCCGGTTCGAGCTGGCCGCCGGTGCGCTGCGGCTGGCGATCGGGGCCAGTGACCGCACCACCTTCTACTCCTTCACCTGTCCCGACTGCGGCAGCGCGGTGCGCAAGCCCGCGGGGGAGCGGATCGTGGAGCTGCTCACCGGCGGCGGGGTGCGCACCCTGCGGCTGCACTCCACGGTCTGAACCTCACGGTCCGACCGCGCTCCACTGTCCGACGGTGCTCGGGCCGACGGTGCTCGGGTCGAGGGTGCTCGGGGCCGCCGCGGCGGCCCCGATAGGCTCGCCCCATGCTCTGGCCGATGCTCGCCCTCGCCCTCGCCTTCTGTGGAATCGCCGTCCTCGCCGTGCTCTCCGTACGGGTCTACGCGGAGGTGCGCAGACTGGCCCGGCAGGTGTCGGACAGCTCCGAGCGGATCACCCGGGCCGCGGAGGACCTGGAGCGGGCCACGGAACCGCTGAGTGCGCAGGTGGGAGCGGTGCACCGGGACGAGAACGCCACCCGCGGCCACTGAGCGGCGGCTGATCGACGGTGCCCTGCTGTAACACAGGGAAGCGGGGTACGCTGGCTGGTCGTGGCCCTGGAATCGAGGCGGAGGGCCGCAACCAGGCGTCTGCATGGGGATTGCCCTGCATTTACCCCTGCGCGCTACGATCGCTGACAGCACGGCTGCCGGACTCCTGTCCGAACGGTCGGCAGCCCCACCCCCAGCCGCCTCGGTGAGAAGGTAGACGAATATGTTCGGAAGGCTCGGCGCTACCGAGATCATCCTCATCCTGATCGTCGTTCTGCTGCTGTTCGGTGCGAAGAAGCTCCCCGACATGGCGCGCTCGCTGGGTAAGTCGGCCCGCATCCTCAAGAGCGAGGCCAAGGCGATGAAGTCCGAGGGCAAGCAGGACCAGGACGCCCCGGCCGACCCGCCGCAGCCCGGCCAGGACCAGGGCGCGCACCGCACCATCCAGGCCGCTCCGGGCGATGTCTCCAGCTCCCGCCCGGTGGCCGAACCGAGCGACACCACCAAGCGCTGACCCAGGGCCACTTGGAGGCGGGCGCCGACGGCGGCCGCCGTCCGACGCACGAGATGAGGACGTGGGTTGCTCAAGTCTGCCCGCAACAAGCAGGAGAAGGACCCTGAGGGGCGGATGCCCCTCGCGGACCATTTGCGCGAGCTGCGCAACCGGTTGGTGCGATCGGTCCTGGCGATCTGCGTGATCACGATCGTCGCGATGTTCTTCTACAAGGACATCGTCGACTTCCTGATGAAGCCGGTCCTGGATTCCGTCGGCTGCCCGAACGGGGCGCGGCTGTCCCAGCTGGCCAACAACGACGCCAAGAAGCAGTGCGCGTACTTCACCGTGAACGGTCTGCTGTCGCCGTTCACGATCATGCTGAAGGTCTCCTTCACGACCGGCCTGGTTCTCGCCACCCCGGTCTGGCTGTACCAGCTGTGGGCGTTCCTCGCGCCCGGTCTGCACCGCAACGAGAAGAAGTACGGGCTCTTCTTCGTCGGCCTGGGAGTGCCGCTGTTCGTCGGCGGTGCCTTCTTCGCCTACAAGATCCTTCCGACCAGCGCCAAGGTCCTGCTCGACTTCACCCCCGGCGGGGCCAACAACCTGCTCCCGCTGGACGACTTCCTCGATCTGCTCGCCCGCATGATCGTCGTCTTCGGGCTGGCGTTCGAGCTGCCGCTGCTGCTGATCCTGCTGAACTTCACCGGCATCCTCAGCGGCCGCCGGATGCTCGGCTGGTGGCGGGCCATGATCATGGGCATCACGGTCTTCGGCGCGGTGGCCACCCCCAGCACCGACCCGATCGGCATGTTCGCCCTGGCCGGACCGGTCACCGTGCTCTACTTCGGCGCCGTCGCCGTCGCCCTCCTCAACGACCGCCGCAAGGAGCGCAGCCGGGCCGCCGACCCCGACTTCGGCCTGAGCGACGACGAGGCGTCGAGCCTGGATCTGACGCCGGAGGCCATCGAGGGGACCGAGCGCGTCGGCGCGGGCGAGCTGCCCGCCGGTGACGACCCCGTGCGGCGCAACGGATACGACGACGTCACGTAGGCGGGCCGCCGACGGATGACCGGGGCCCGCCGGGGCCCCGGATCCCCATCCCGCCGTAAAGATCGCGTGCGTTGTCGGAGGTGGCCGGTAGGCTCGTACATACGATGACCGACGAGCTATCTCCTGCCGAGCGCTATGCGGCCGCCCGTACCCGGGCCGCTGAGCAGGCCACCGCGCTGGCCCCCTTCCGCGAGATGTACGCCTTCGCGCTGGACCCGTTCCAGATCGAGGCGTGTCAGGCCCTCGAGGCCGGGAAGGGCGTGCTGGTCGCCGCCCCCACCGGCTCGGGAAAGACCATCGTGGGCGAGTTCGCCGTCCACCTGGCGCTCACCCAGGGCCGCAAGTGCTTCTACACCACGCCCATCAAGGCGCTGTCGAACCAGAAGTACGCCGACCTCGTCAAGCGCTACGGCGCCGACAAGGTGGGCCTGCTCACCGGGGACAACAGCGTCAATTCCGAGGCCCCGGTGGTCGTCATGACCACCGAGGTGCTGCGCAACATGCTCTACGCGGGCTCGCAGTCGCTGCTCGGCCTCGGCTATGTGGTGATGGACGAGGTGCACTACCTCTCCGACCGCTTCCGCGGCGCCGTCTGGGAAGAGGTCATCATCCACCTCCCCGAGTCGGTGACGCTCGTATCACTGTCCGCGACGGTCTCCAACGCCGAGGAGTTCGGCGACTGGCTGGACACCGTGCGCGGCGACACCGAGGTGATCGTCTCCGAGCACCGCCCGGTGCCGCTGTGGCAGCACGTGCTCGCCGGGCGCCGGATGTACGACCTCTTCGAGGAGAAGACCGGCCGGGACGGTGACCAGTCCGGCCGCCGGGAGGTCAATCCCGACCTCGTCCGGCTGGCCCGGATGGAGAACAGCCGCCCCGCCTTCGGCCGCGACAAGCGCCGGGGGCGGAACAACATGCGGGAGGCCGACCGGGAGCGCGAGCGCCGCCAGCGCAGCCGGATCTGGACCCCGGGCAGAGCCGAGGTCATCGACCGGCTCGACAACGAGGGCCTGTTGCCCGCCATCACCTTCATCTTCAGCCGGGCGGGCTGCGAATCGGCCGTCCAGCAGTGCCTGTACGCGGGGCTGCGGCTCAACGACGACGCGGCGCGCGCCCAGGTGCGGGCGACAGTCGAGGAGCGCACCGCGGGCATCCCCGACGAAGACCTGCATGTGCTGGGGTATTTCGAGTGGCTGGAAGGGCTGGAGCGGGGCATCGCGGCCCACCACGCCGGAATGCTGCCCACCTTCAAGGAGGTCGTCGAGGAGCTGTTCGTCCGCGGCCTGGTCAAGGCGGTCTTCGCCACCGAGACCCTGGCGCTGGGCATCAACATGCCCGCCCGCTCGGTGGTGTTGGAGAAGCTCGTCAAGTGGAACGGGGAGCAGCACGCCGACATCACCCCCGGCGAGTACACCCAGTTGACCGGGCGGGCCGGGCGGCGCGGCATCGACGTCGAGGGCCATGCGGTCGTGCTGTGGCAGCGCGCCATGGACCCGGCCGCCCTCGCGGGCCTGGCCGGCACGCGCACGTATCCGCTGCGCTCGTCCTTCAAGCCCTCGTACAACATGGCGGTCAACCTGGTCTCCCAGTTCGGGCGGCACCGCTCGCGGGAGCTGCTGGAGACCTCGTTCGCCCAGTTCCAGGCGGACAAGGCGGTCGTCGGGATCTCCCGTCAGGTGCAGCGCAACGAGGAGGGGCTGGAGGGGTACCGCGCCTCCATGGACTGCCACCTCGGCGACTTCGACGAGTACGCGCGGCTGCGCCGCGAGCTGAAGGACCGCGAGACCGAGCTGGCCCGGCAGGGCGCCGCGCAGCGCCGCGCGGCCGCCGCGGTGGCGCTGGAGAAGCTCCGCCCGGGCGATGTCATCCATGTGCCCACCGGCAAGTTCGCCGGGCTGGCCCTGGTGCTGGACCCCGGGCTGGCCGCCGGGCGGGCAGACCGCCACCGCGGCTTCGAGCACCACGACGGGCCGCGCCCGCTGGTGCTCACCGCCGAGCGCCAGGTCAAGCGGCTGGCCTCGATCGACTTCCCGGTGCCGGTCGAGCCGCTGGACCGGATGCGGATCCCCAAGTCGTTCAACCCGCGCAGCCCGCAGTCCCGCCGGGACCTGGCCTCCGCGCTGCGCACCAAGGCCGGGCACCACGATGGGCGGCGGCACCGCAAGGAGCGCTCGCGCGCGGCCGACGACGCCGAGATCGCCCGGCTGCGCACCGCCATCCGCGCCCACCCCTGCCATGGCTGCTCCGACCGCGAGGACCACGCCCGCTGGGGCGAGCGCTACCACCGCCTGCTGCGCGACACCCGCCAGCTGGAGCGGCGCATCGAGGGGCGTACGAACACCATCGCCCGCACCTTCGACCGGATCTGCGCCCTGCTCACCGAGCTGGAGTACCTGCGCGGCGACGAGGTCACGGACGTCGGCAAGCGGCTGGCCCGCCTCTACGGCGAGCTGGACCTGCTGGCCAGCGAATGCCTCCGGGAAGGCGTGTGGGAGGGGCTGAAGCCCGCCGAGCTGGCGGCGTGCGCCTCGGCGCTGGTGTACGAGTCCCGGTCGGCGGACGACGCGCTGCCGCCCAAGCTCCCCACCGGTCCCGCCAAGGAAGCGCTGGGCGAGATGGTCCGCATCTGGGGCCGGCTGGACGCCCTGGAGGAGGAGCACAGGATCAACCAGGCCGAGGGGGTCGGCCAGCGCGAACCGGACCTGGGCTTCGCCTGGGCCGCCTACCGCTGGGCGTCCGGCCACGGGCTGGACGAGGTGCTGCGGGAAGTGGACATGCCCGCCGGTGACTTCGTGCGCTGGTGCAAGCAGCTGATCGACGTGCTGGGCCAGATCGGGGCCGCCGCCCCGGACGGCGCGGTGGCGCGCAACGCCCGCCGGGCGGTCGACGGGCTGCTGCGCGGGGTCGTGGCGTACTCCTCGGTCGGCTGAGGCAGGCCCTGGGCCTGAGACCGGCCCTGGACCATGAAGGGCCGGATCACGACGGATCGTAGGTGAACGGCAGGGCGTTGCTGGTTCCGGCCGGGGTGTGGGCCACGACGCTCACCACCCCGGGCGGCCCGCCCGGGGTGGTGGCGACGACCTGGGTGTCCGAGATCGCGGCGAACGCGGCCGGGACGCCGCCGAAGGTCACCGAGTCGGTGTAGGTGAGGTTGCCGCCGACGAGCACGACCGACTCGCCCCCGGTTTCCAGGCCGTTCGGCGGGTTGAGGCTGGTGAGGACCGGGGCGCCGAGATACGTGTAATGCGGATTCCCGGTCCCCGTCGAGCTGGTGCCGCCGGGGGTGGTGACGGTGACCTGGACCGTGCCGGACCCCGCCGGGGCGGTGACGGTCAGCTGGCTGTCGGAGATCACGTTGATGGCGGTGGCCGGGTTTCCTCCGAAGGAGACGGCGCTGGTGAGGGTGAGACCGGTGCCGAAGACGGTCACGGTGTTGCCGCCGGTGGCCGGGCCGAGATGGGTGGACAGTTCGGTGACGGTCGGCGCGGTGATGTAGAAGTACGGCAGCGGATTGCTGGTGCCGCCCGGTGTGGTGACGGTGACGTTGACCGCGGACGCCGGCCCGGCGGGCGCGGTGACGGTGATCTGGGTGGCGGTGTTGGTGAGGATGGCCGCCGCGTTGATCCCGAACATGACCGAGGTCGCCCCGGAGAGGCTGGTGCCGTTGAGGGTGACCGTATTGCCGCCCGTGGTCGGCCCCGAGGCCGGGCTGAGGCTGGTGAGGGACGGTGCGGGGGCGGTGGCGTAGGTGTAGCCGAGCGCGTTGCTGGTGCCGCCGGGGGTGATGACGACGACGGCCACGCTGCCGGTGCCCGCCGGGGCGGTGACGGTGATCTGGGTGGCGGTGTTGGTGAGGATGGTGGCGGGGTTGGGGCCGAAGAGCACCTGGGTGGCGCCGCCGAGGCCCGTGCCGTTGAGGGTGACCGTGTTGCCGCCGGAGGGGGGACCCGAGGCCGGGCTGAGCGTGGTGAGAACGGGGGCCGTGACGGTGGTGTAGGTGAAGAACACGTTCTGGGAGCTGGTCCCCGTCGGCCCGGTGACCGTGACCTTGACCGCGCCGGTCCCCGCGGGCGTCCTGGCCGTGATCTGCGTGCTGTTCACGACGACCACGTTCGTGGCCAGACTCGGGCCGAACCTGACCGCGGTGGCGCCAGTGAAGCCGGAGCCGGTGATGGTGACGGGGGTACCGCCCGCCGGGACACCTTGGGCAGGGCTGACGCTGGTCACGATGGGGGCCATGACGCTGTTCTCCTTCTGGTACCTCGACGGCAGCGCCCTGGCCGGTGGCTGTCGGCCAGGGCGCTCGGGGCGAACGTGCGGTGACGCTGTCGGCGCTCGGTCGTCCCCGGCCGTCAGGTGATGGTGAAGGCCTGGTCGTTGGAGTCCCCGCCGCACGTGTGGACCGTGATGGTCCCGGCGCCGGTGGCGAGCCCGCCGGGCACGGTGGCCACGAGCTGGTCGTCGCCGATGGGGATGAAGACCGCGAGGGCGGTGGCGGCGGCGCTGTCGGTGAAGGTGACGGTGTCGACGCCGATGAAGGCGGTTCCGTTGATGGTGACGCTGTCGCCCGCCGTGCCCGAGGTGGGCGCCACGGAGGTGATGGCCGGGGCGAGGTAGTAGTCGACCAGGGTGGTGCCCGAGGAGCTGGTGCCGCCCGCCGTGGTGATGGTCACCGCCTGCGTCGACACGTCGGCGACCTGCCCCGGGTTGGCCGGTGCGGTGAAGGTGACCTGGTTGGTCTGCGTGGGGGAGACCGCGACGTTTCCGACGGTGCCGACCCCGACCTGCGTACCGGTCAGGAAGTTGGTGCCGAACAGGGTCGCCGCGCCACCCGTGGCGGCGGGCAGACAGGTGACGCTCAGTCCGGTGGTCGTCGGGGTGGCGATGACGAAGAACGGCAGTGCGTTGCTGGTGGCGCCGGTGTTGCTGGTCACGCTGATGGAGACCTGGCCGGAGCACGGTGCCGTGCTGGGCACGACGAAGGTGACCTGGGTGGCGGTGACGCCCGTCGGAGTGACCGCCGTCGACCCGAAGTTCACACGGGTCGTGGTGGCCATCGCGGTGCCGTTGATCTGGACGGTGTCCCCGGGCTTGCCTTGGTTCGTGGTGGTGGTCGTGTCCACCACGGACGTGATGGTTGCCATGATGCTTCTCCTTCGATGGTGCCGCTTCGCCGGAAGGCGCGGAGAGCAGGCCGATGGCTGACGCGCTCCGCGACCGCGGAGGACGTCCCCCGGTGGGCGGGAAGGGCGGGTGAAAGACCCGTGGCCTCGGGGCCGGCACCTGGGGGCGGGTCTTCGGGATGAAGCGACTCGGCGCCGTCAACGAGGGGCGCCGTCAAGCTCGCTGCTTCCGATTTAAGCGATCGGGTGAAGGAGCCGGAAGGTGGAACTGGAGCAACCGGGAATTTATGTGTAAGTAGGGTTAAAGCCTGTTAATAGACTTTCTCTGCCGTCGTACGCCCCCTGAAATCCCCCTGAAAAGCGGCAGGGCGGGTGGGCGGCCTCAGCCGTCCACCCGCCCGCCGTGGCGTCGCGCGTGCGTGTCCTACGCCGCGGCCTCCTCGGGCCGCTCCCTCTCCTGCTCGGCCTCCACCTGCTGGTTCCACTCCCGCTTCGACGCCTGCCAGCCGTCCTCGTTGTGACCGCGCCGCCAGTAGCCGGAGATGGACAGCCACTCGCGCGGCACCTCGCGCTCCATCCGCAGATAGCGGCGGATCTCCTTCACGAAGCCCGCCTCGCCGTGCACGAAGGCGTGCACCTGTCCGGCCGGGAACTCCAGGCCGCGGACGGCCGCCACCAGCGCCTCGCCGACCGGCGCGGCGCCCCGGTGTAGCCACACCACCTCGGCACCGTCCGGAACGGCCAGCTTGTGCTCCTCCTCCGGGCCCTCGACCTCGATGAAGGCGTGCACCGGAGCCCCGCCCGCGCCCTGCGGCCGGTGGGCCAGCCGCTCCAGCGCGGCGGCGATGGCGGGCAGCGCGCTCTCGTCACCGGCGAGCAGGTGCCAGCCGGCGTCCTCGCGCGGGGCGTACGCGCCGCCCGGGCCCTGGAGGTAGATCTCCTCCCCGGGGCGCACCCGCGCCGCCCAGGGCCCGGCCAGGCCCTCGTCGCCGTGGACCACGAAGTCGAGCGTCAGCTCGCGGGCCGCCGGGTCCCAGGCGCGCACCGTGTACGTACGGGTGACCGGCCACTGCTCGCGCGGGAAGTCCTCGCGGATCCGCTCCGGGTCGAAGGGCTCGGGATACGCCACGCCCTCGGCCGGGAACAGCAGCTTGACGTAGTGATCGGTCCACTCACCGGCGCCGAAGTCGGCGAGGCCGTCGCCACCGAGGACCACCCGCACCATGTGCGGGGTGAGCCGGTCGGTGCGTACCACCTGCGCCCGGTGGGGCCGCGGACGTTTACGGGCCGGACGGTCCGCCATGGCGGCCTCCTTGATCGACAGTGAGTTAGGTTAAGCTAACCTAACACTTTATCCCTCAAGGGTGGAGAGCAACCGACGTAGGGATCCCCCCAGTCCCCAGCGTTCCGCGAGGGCGTCCACCGCGCGCGGGTCGCGCGGTGCGTGAGGGACCGCGGCGTCGAACGGGGGCAGCGGGACGTCCGAGGCTACCCGGACGACCTTCGGAGCGACCGCGAGATACGGCCGCGCCTCGTCCAGCCGCTTGCGCTGGGTGGGGGTCAGCTTGGAGCCCGGGTCGTCGACCGCGGCCATGATCCCGGCCAGGTCGCCATGGGCGGCCAGCAGCTTGGCCGCGGTCTTCTCGCCGACCCCGGGAACCCCCGGCAGGCCGTCGCTCGGGTCGCCGCGCAGCAGCGCCAGGTCCGAGTACCCCGCGCCGTCCACCCCGTACTTCTCGCGCAGCAGGGCCTCGTCCACCAGCTGCAGCGTGCCGACGCCCTTGACCGGGTACAGCACCCGCGCCCGGCGCTCGTCGCTGACCAGCTGGTAGAGGTCGCGGTCGCCGGTGACGATGTCGACCGGTCCGGCCGCGCGCCCGGCGAGCGTGCCGATCACGTCGTCCGCCTCGTAGCCCGCCGAGCCCACCCGGGCGATGCCGATCGCGTCCAGCACCGCGTCGATCACCGGGACCTGCGGGGAGAGGGTGTCCGGAACCTCCTCCTGGTCGACCCCGGCCCCCTGAGGGGCCTCCTCGGCGACCCGGTGCGCCTTGTACGTGGGGATCAGCTCGACCCGCCACGCGGGCCGCCAGTCGAAGTCCATGCAGGCGACCAGATCGTCCGGCCGGTGGTCCTGGACGAGCCGGGCGATGAAGTCGAGCAGTCCGCGTACGGCGTTCACCGGAGTGCCGTCGGGAGCCTTGACCGAATCAGGCACCCCGAAATAGGCGCGGAAGTACAGAGAAGCGGTGTCGAGAAGCATCAGACGTCGGGTCACGCTTCGATAATGCCGTACGCCAGGGACACCGCCGGACTGGGAATGTGAGCTAGATCACCGTATGGTTTACGCCATAAGGAGCGGGGCAGGCGCGCTGCCGGAGCGAAGCCATTGCGTAGTTCAACTATTGCGTAGGGCATGCGGTCCGGTGCCGTACTGTTCCACGACCTGCCGGCGGGGGTGGCGGGTCGTTTTTTGGTGCGATCTGAGAGGTATATGTGTCCAAACTGCGAGCCGAGCATCTGTACAAGGTGTTCGGCAGAAGACCCGATGAGGCGGTAGCCGATCTCGAGGGCGGTGCGGACCGCGAGAAATTGCGTGCGGAGGGTACGACGGCCGCGGTCATCGATGCCTCCTTCGCGGTCGAGGCGGGCCAGACATTCGTCGTCATGGGTCTGTCGGGGTCCGGTAAGTCCACGCTGCTGCGCATGCTGAACGGGCTGCTGGAGCCGACCGCCGGACGCGTCCTCTTCGACGACGACGACCTCACCGCGCTCAGCCCGCGCGATCTGCGCCAGGTGCGCTCCCACAAGATCAGCATGGTCTTCCAGCACTTCGCCCTCTTCCCGCACCGCACCGTGCTGGAGAACGCGGGGTACGGCCTGGAGGTCCAGGGCATACCGGCCGAGGAGCGCGTGAAGCGTGCCACCGAGGCCCTGGAGATGGTCGGCCTGGCCGGCTGGGAGAAGTCCTGGCCCGACGAGCTGTCCGGCGGTATGCAGCAGCGCGTGGGCCTCGCCCGCGCCCTGGCCACCGACGCCGATGTGCTCCTGATGGACGAGTCCTTCAGCGCGCTCGACCCGCTGATCCGCCGCGACATGCAGGACCAGCTGGTCCAGCTCCAGAAGCGGCTCAAGAAGACCATCGTCTTCATCACCCACGACCTCAACGAGGCCATGCGGCTCGGCGACCGGATCGCCGTCATGCGCGACGGCCAGATCGTCCAGATCGGCACCGCCGAGGACATCCTGGTCACCCCCGCCAACGACTACGTCGCCTCCTTCACCCAGGACGTCGACCGGTCCCGGGTGCTCACCGCCGGGGCGATCATGTCCGACCCCGCCGAGGTGCTGGGCACCACCACCGACGACGGCACGACGCTGCGCACCGAGCAGGATCTGCTGGACGCCGCCCCCGCCACCGTCGGCACCGGCACCCCGATCGTCGAGCTGTTCACCCCCTGCTCGCGCAGCGGTACCGCGGTCGCGGTGACCAACGGTGACGGTGCCCTCGTCGGCGTCGTCGCCCGCGCCCGGCTGCTCGCCGTCCTCGGCGACGGGGACACCGGAGGTGATGGCGCGACGCCGCCGTCGCCCGGTACCCCGGACGCGCCCGAGTCCGCGAAGAAGGTGATCACTGGTGCCTAGGCTCGAACTCGGCGACTGGATCAATTCCGGCGTCAACTGGCTCCGTGACAACCTGAGCTGGCTCTTCGACTTCATCTCCTCCGTCGTGCAGGGCATGTACGACGGGGTGAACGCGGTGCTCAGTGCGCCCGAGCCGCTGCTGTTCGCGGGCATCCTCGCGGTGCTCGCCTGGTGGCTGCGCGGGCTGCTGCCCGCCGTCCTCGCGTTCCTAGGCTTCGCGCTCATCGATTCGATCGAGCTGTGGGGCGAGGCGATGAACACCCTCGCGCTGGTGCTGGTCGCCGGTGTGATCACCATCGTGTTCGCGGTGCCGCTGGGCATCTGGGCGTCCCGCAACCGCGCGGTGAGCGCGTCGATCCGCCCGGTGCTGGACTTCATGCAGACGATGCCCGCCTTCGTCTACCTGATCCCCGGCATCTTCTTCTTCGGCCTCGGGGTGGTCCCCGGCGTCGTCGCGACCGTCATCTTCTCGATGCCCCCGGGCGTCCGCATGACGGAGCTGGGCATCCGGCAGGTCGACGCCGAGCTGGTCGAGGCGGCCGACGCCTTCGGCACCCACCCGCGCCGCACCCTGCTGCGCGTCCAGCTGCCGCTGGCCCTGCCCACCATCATGGCGGGCATCAACCAGGTGATCATGCTGGCGCTGTCCATGGTCGTCATCGCCGGTATGGTCGGCGCCGAGGGCCTGGGGTCCACGGTCTTCCAGGCGATCAGCTCCGTCGACGTGGCCATGGGCTTCGAAGGCGGTATCGCGGTCGTCATCCTGGCCATGTACCTGGACCGGATGACCAGCGCGCTCAATCAGCGCGTCTCCCCGCTCGCCCGCCGCGCGCTGGCCAAGGAGCGGGCCAAGGCGCTCAGCGGTTCGCGGGTGCTCCACTGGCGGCCCGCGACCTCGGTCGCCATGGTCGGCGTGGTCGTTCTGGCGCTGGTCGCGGGCGGCATGAAGATGTTCGCCAGCGACGACACCGGCCCCACCGTCTCCGCCAACGTCGGCAAGGGCCAGTCGGTCAACCTCGGCTACATCAACTGGGACGAGGGCGTCGCCTCCACCTTCCTGTGGAAGGAACTGCTGGAGGAGCGCGGCTTCAAGCCCAAGGTGCAGTCGTACGACGTCGGCGCCCTGTGGACCGGTATGGCCGCGGGCAACATCGACATGCAGACCGACGCCTGGCTCCCGGCCACCCACGCCTCGTACTGGGCGAAGTACAAGGACAAGCTGGAAGACCTCGGCTCCTGGTACGACAAGACCTCGCTGGAGGTCGCGGTGCCGTCGTACGTCAAGGGCGTGAAGTCCCTCGACGACCTCAAGTCCAAGTCCAGCACCTTCCAGAAGAAGATCATCGGCATCGAGCCCGGCGCCGGTGAGATGAAGCTGATGCAGGACAAGGTCATGCCGGGCTACGGCCTGAACAAGGACTACAGCCTGGTCAAGGGCTCCACCGCGGCGATGCTGTCCCAGCTGGACCGGTCGTACGCCAAGAAGGAGCCGATCGCGGTCACCCTGTGGTCTCCGCACTGGGCGTACGACAAGTACAAGCTCACCAAGCTGAAGGACCCCAAGGGCGCCTTCGGCTCGGGCGACCACATCGACACGATCGCGCGCAAGGGCTTCTCCAAGAAGAACCCGCAGATCGCCAAGTGGATGAAGAACTTCAAGCTGAGCGAGAAGCAGCTCACCAGCCTGGAGTCGGCCATCCAGGACGCGGGCAAGGGCAAGGAGCAGCAGGGCGTGCGCGCCTGGCTGAAGGACAACCCGGGGATCGCCAACAAGCTCGCCCCGGTGCCCGGCGGCGCCGACCAGAAGGGCAAGGACGCGGGCGCCGCGCCGCAGATCGGCTACTTCCCGTGGGACGAGGACATCGCCACCACGTACCTGTGGAAGAACGTCCTGGAGAAGCGCGGCTACAAGCCGGAGATCAAGCAGTACGACGTCGGCTCCATGTTCACCGGGATGAGCACCGGGCAGGTGGACGTCGAGTTCGACGGCTGGCTACCGGTCGCGCAGAAACAGTACTGGGACAGATACAAGAAGAATCTGGTCGACGTCGGCTCCTGGTACGACAAGACCTCTCTTGAGATCGCCGTGCCGTCGTACGTCAAGGACGTGAAGTCCCTGGCCGACCTCAAGGGCAAGGCCGATCTCTTCAAGGGGAAGATCGTCGGCATCGAACCGGGCACCGGTGAGATGAAGCTCCTCAAGGGCAATGTCCTGAAGGATTACGGCCTGGACAAGGAGTACAAGGTCTCCGACGGTTCCTCCCCGGCGATGCTCGCGCAGCTCGAGCGCAGCTACGCCAAGAAGGAGCCGGTGGCCGTCGTGCTGTGGACCCCGCACTGGGCGTACAGCAAGTACAAGCTCACCAAGCTCGCGGACCCGAAGAAGGCTTTCGGGGCCAACAACCAGCTCCACACTCTCGCCAACAAGTCCTTCCCGAAGAAGTTCCCCGAGTTCAACGGGTGGCTGAAGAAGTGGCACATGACGGAGAAGGAGCTTGCGTCGCTGGAGCAGGCCGTGCAGGACGCGGGCAAGGGCAACGAGGCGGAGGGCGTCCAGAAGTGGATCGACGCCAACCCCGGCATCGTCGACAAGATGGCGCCGGTCAACCCCTGACCCCCGCACCCCCGCTGTAACACCCGCCGCCGCGGTCCGGAGCCCCGGACCGCGGCGGCGGCCGTTCGCGCTCCGCCGCGCGAACGTACGGTGGGGCGATGAGCCCTCGTACCCCTGTACGGAGCGTGGTGTCCCTGGTGCCCTCGCTCACCGAGTCCGTCGCCGCCACCGCGCCCGGCCTGCTGACCGGGGTGACCGACTGGTGCAGCCATCCGCCCGGTCTGCGCGCGGAGCGCGTCGGCGGCACCAAGAACCCCGACACCGCCCGGATCGCGGCCCTCGCCCCGGACCTCGTCCTCGCCAACGAGGAGGAGAACCGCGCCCCCGACCTGGCCGCGCTGCGCGCCGCCGGACTGGAGGTGATGGTGACCGAGATCCGGACGCTGGAGCAGGCGTTCGCCGAGCTGGAACGGGTCCTGGTGCGCGGCTGCGGGCTGCCGCGGCCCGGCTGGCTGGCGGAGGCCGAGGACGCCTGGGCGGACGTCCGGGACGGCCGGGCGGCCGGGGCGGAGCGACGGGCCGTGGTGCCCGTATGGCGGCGGCCGTGGATGGTGCTGGGCCGGGACACCTTCGCCGGTGATCTGCTGGCCCGGCTGGGCGTACGGCAGCTGTACGCGGAGCACCCCGAGCGCTACCCCCGGATCCCGCTCGACGAGCTGACCGGGTGCGGCGCGGAGCTGGTGGTGCTGCCGGACGAGCCGTACCGCTTCACGGCCGACGACGGGCCCGAGGCGTTCCCCGGGCTGCCCGCCGCGCTCGTCAGCGGCCGCCATCTGACCTGGTACGGCCCCTCGCTGGCGGAGGCGCCCGCCGTCCTGGGCGCGGCGCTGGCGGCGGCCCGCTGACGACTCCGCTCAGCGACGGGGCTTCTACGGCGCGAGCAGCGTGCCGCGCGCCAGCCCGAGCGCCGTGCGCGCCGCGACCAGCCCCCACGCCGCCGCCAGGGCGCCGTACAGCACCACCGCCAGCCAGCCGAACGCGTGCAGACCGGTGTGCCGGGACAGCGCCGCCGCCCCCGTGACGCAGGTGCCGACCGGAAAGGTGAACCCCCACCACGTCATCGCGAACGGCAGCCCGCGCCGCGCCGCCCGCACCACCAGCGCCCCCGCCGACGCCAGCCACAGCAGCGCGAACCCCATCACCGGCACCCCGTACACCACCGAGGCGAACCGGGCGGCGGCCATCCCGCCCGCGCCCGCCGTGTACGCCGCGGCGTCGGCCATTCCGCCCGCCGCCGTCGTGGACTGCCCGAGCGGGCCCAGCACGAGGAAGAGCGCGGGCGTCAGCACCAGCGGGAGCGGGCCGTGGCGTACCAGCCGGTCGAAGATCAGCGGCAGCATCAGGAACGTCCCCAGCAGGCTCGCCCCGGCCAGCGCCACGCACCCCAGCAGCAGGGCCTCCCGCCCCTGCCCGGGCGGCAGATGCGGCACCAGCGCCGGACCGGTCGCCGCCGATACCATCGGCGCCACGACCGGCAGCAGCCACACCGGGGACGCGTCCCCGGAGCCGATCCGGTGCCGCAGGACCATCAGACCGGGGATCCCGGCCGCCGTCACCAGGGCGGCGAGCGTTCCGGCCGTCCACAGGGCCGCGTCCACGGCCACCGCCGCCCGTACGCCGATCACCTCCGCCCCCACCGACAGCGTCGCCGCGCCGACCGCCGTCAGCGCCATGGGGAAGCAGCCGTGGAAGGGCGCGACCGCCGGGTCGAGGAGATCGGCGCGGGCCCGGTCGCGATGGCGCGCCCAGTGCGCGGCGCGGGCGGCCAGCACGGCGCCGAGCAGCAGCACCGACAGTCCCCACACCACCCGGCAGACGCCGCCCAGCCCCGGGACGCGCACCGGCAGCCCGGCGCCCGCGGTGGCCACGATCGCGGTGCCCATCACGGTGGCGTACCAGTTCGGGCCGAGGCCGCGTACGGACGGCCGGGGGCGGCCCGGGGCGGCGGGGAGGGGCGGGGCGGGGGCGACAGTGACCATGAACGCACCCTCGCCCGCCGCCGCGCCTCCCACCAGGCCCCTTTCTCCTATGGGGGCATAAGCTGGCTTTATGAGCGAGCAGGGCCGGAAGAGCCCCACCCCCGGCGGCGACGGCCCGACGCACACCCCGCTCGCCCATCGGGTCCCCGACCTCGGTGCGCTGGAGCTGCTGATCGCCGTCGCCCGGCTCGGCAGCCTCGGCCGTGCCGCCCGGGAGCTGGGCATCACCCAGCCCGCCGCGAGCAGCCGCATCCGGGCGATGGAGCGGCGGCTGGGCGTCGCGCTCGTGGACCGCTCACCGCGCGGCTCCCGGCTCACCGGCCCCGGGGCACTCGTCACGGACTGGGCGCGGCGCGTGGTGGAGGCGGCCGAGGCGTTCGACGCGGGCGTCCACGCGCTGCGCGACCGCCGCGACTCCCGGCTGCGGGTCGCCGCCAGCATGACGATCGCCGAGTATCTGCTGCCCGGCTGGCTGATCGCCCTGCGCGCCCTGCGCCCCGACACCGCCGTCTCGCTGCTCACCGGCAACACGGCGGCCGTCGCCGGGCAGCTGCTGGAGGGCGAGGCGGACATCGGCTTCGTCGAGGGCCTGGACACCCCGAGCGGGCTGGACGCCACGGTCATCGGCCACGACCGCCTCACCGTGGTCACCGCCCCCGGCCACCCCTGGGCCCGCCGCCGCACCCCACCGGCCGCCGCCGAGCTGGCCGCCACACCGCTCATCCTCCGCGAGCGCGGCTCCGGCACCCGGCAGGTGCTGGACGCCGCCCTCGCGGCCCACGGCGGCCTGGCCGCGCCGCTGCTGGAGCTGGCCTCCACGACCGCCGTCAAGGCGGCGGCGGTGAGCGGGGCGGGCCCCGCGGTGCTCAGCCGCCTGGCCGTCGGCGAGGAACTGGCCGCCCGCCGCCTGGTGGAGATCGCGGTCCCGGACATCCCGCTCCGCCGCGACCTGCGCGCCGTCTGGCGGTCCGGCCCCCAGCCCACCGGCCCGGCCCGCGACCTGCTCGGCCTGACCCGGCCGGGCCCGGCTCCCACCGTCTGAGCCGGACCGCGGCCGGGACCTACCGGAACGCGGGAAGCCGGGTGCGGCCGGGACCTACCGGAACGCGGGAAGCCGGGTGCGGCCGGGGCTCACCGGAACGCGGGAAGCCGGACCGCGGCCCGGGTCACCGGAGCGTAGGGCTTCAGATGTGCAGGTCGCAGCACCCGTCGCGGCGCAACTGCCGTCCCACCTCCAGCCAGTGGTCCGCCGACCGCCCGTGCGCCAGGGCACCGGCGGGCGCCGGGAACGCCTCGACCAGCTGCCGCTGCTCGTACGGCACCCCGCCCCGCAGCACCGAGACCGTCCGTACCATCGCGTCGAAGTCGGTGAAGGGATCGCCGTCCACGACCGTCAGGTCCGCCAGCTTGCCGACCTCCAGGGTGCCCAGATCCCGGTCGGCGCCGAACGCGCGCGCCGGGAGGACGGTCACCGTGCGCAGCGCCTCCGCGGGCGACATCCCGAACCGGTGCAACGCCCGCAGTCCCACGTGCAGATGGAGCCCCACCGGCGCCAGCGGCTGATCCGTCCCCAGGGCGACCACACCGCCACCGGCCAGGATCCGCCGGTATATGTCGATCTCGGTGCGCAGGGTGGCCAGCTGGGCGTCGGTCGGCGGCGTTCCGGCGAGCTGCCGCACCAGGGCGGTGTCCCACGGCGGCATCAGCCGGGTGACCCGCTCGTCCTCGGCCAGCGAGGGATCCGCGCCGACCAGCGGCTGGGCGGCGAACGGCGTGGCGATCAGCCGGAAGTCGGAGGCCGTGTAGATCTCCTCCACGTCCTGCAGAGCCTGTCCGGTCGCCGTCGTCACATGCCCGAACTCCAGCCGCTGGGTGGCCTGGAGATGGGTCGTCAGATCCTGTCCGAGCTGTATGCCGGGCGTGCACAGATGGCTGCCGGAGCGCACCCCGAGCCGCTCGTGCGCGAAGCGGGCCGCCTCCTCCATGATCCAGCCGGGCGCGCGGACGTACGTCTTGACGAAGTCCCAGTCCAGAGCCGCCGCGCGGTCCAGCGAGCGCCGCAGCCCTTCCCGGGTGCGGTGCGCCCGGCCCATGCTGTACGCCACCCGCGGCCCGTCCAGCAGCTCTCCGGTGGCCAGCAGCCGCGGCCCGGCCAGCGCGCCCGCCGCGACGGCCTCCCGCAGCCGCGCCTGCTCGTAGGCGAAGCCGCCGAACGAGACGGCGGTGGTGATGCCGTACGCGAGCTGCAGCGACGTCTGGCGGCCGCCGTACGTGTACTGCCACGGATGGGTGTGGGCGTCCCACAGGCCGGGGACGACGGTCCGGTCCGAGGCGTCGATACGGCGCTTCGCGGGCCGCCCGCCGCGATGCGCCTCGACGGAGGCGATACGCCCGCCGCGCACCACGATGTCGACGTCCTCGCGGACCGTGCCCCCGCCGCCCGTACCGTCCCAGAACTTCCCGGCGTGCACCACGGTGTCGGCCGGGCGCGGCCGCCGGTGGTCGAGCGGGATGCGCACCGTACGGGCGTCGCCGCTCGCGACGTCCAGCAGCCGCAGCCTGCCCGCCGACAGATACAGGATGCTGCCCGAGTCCGCGGACCAGGAGGGATGATCGGCCGCTTCGTCGGTCAGCCGTCGCGGGTCGCCGTCCGGGCTGCCGTCCGGCCGGACCGGCAGCAGCCACAGGGCGGACTCGGTGACGACCGCCATATGGCGGCCGTCCGGGGACCAGACGGGGCCGGAGTCATAGCGGTCGGTCAGGGAGGTGTGTGGCGCGACGGCGTGCAGTTTCGCGGTGCCGCTGGCCGTGTCGACGACCCGGATGAGGTTGTAGCCCTCGCGGAACCTCTGGTTCAGCCGGTTGCGGTCGCACAGGGCGACATACCGGCCGTCCGGCGACCAGGTCGGCCGTCCGGGCAGCCCGCCCGCGCCGAGCGGCGCGGCCAGCACCCGGTCCGTACCGGCGCCGAGGTCCCGCAGGACGAGGTTTCCCGACATGTCGATACTGGCGAGCCGCTTGCCGTCGGGGGAGAGCGCGGGGTGCACCCGGCCGCCGGAGGCGAGCACCGTCTCCTTGCCGGAGGCGAGGTCCCGGCGGCGTACCGCGAGCAGCCCGTCGCGGTCGTCGGCGTACACCAGCGCGCGCCCGTCTCGCGTCCAGGAGGGCGCGAGCAGATACCGGGTGGCGTCCGCCCGTACGACCCGGCGCGGCGCGCGGCCGCCCGAAACGTCCCCGATCCAGAGGGAGTTGAGGGCGGCGAAGGCCACCTTGCGGCCGTCGGGCGACAGCGCGGGCAGATGTACCCCGAGCACCGGACGCGCCCCGCCGCCCTCGAAGTCGTACCGCTTGACGGGGTACCGGGGTCGGTCGACCGGCAGGGTGGCGGCGAACGGGATGTCCTCACCCTTGGCCGGGGCGTCGGGGCGTACCAGCCGGAACCGGCCGTCCACCGTCAGCAGCAGCTCCTCGCGCGAGACCCACCGCGGCGGCACCGGCTGCACATCGCCCTCGACCTCGGCCGCCGCGCCGTCCACGACCAGCGTGCAGGACGCGTCGGGCGCGACGGTGGTGCGCAGATAGGCGAGCGTGCCGCCCGCCGACACGGACGGCGTCATCACCTGGGCGCCCGTGGTCGGGTCGGTGCGCTCGGTGGTCACCGGTCCGGTGCCGTCCGCCCGTACGGAGGCCACCGTACGGGCGTCCAGGGCGATCCCGGCGGGCACGCCGCGGACGAACAGCACGCGCTCGCCGTCCGGGGACCAGGTGGGGTCGAAGTCCTCCCAGGCGCCGTCCTGGAGCGGCCCGTCCTGGTTCGGCAGCCCGGTCAGCCGGGTCAGTTCGCCGCTGGCCACGTCCAGCACCCACACCCGGTACGGGCTGCCCGCCACCGGATCGCCGCCGCGCTCGGAGGCGAAGGCGATCCGGGTGCCGTCGGGCGACCAGGCCGGACCGCGGTCGTCCCACGGCCCGTCGGTGCGCTGCCGCAGACCGGAGCCGTCGGGGCGCAGTGTCCAGATGTGGAAGCCGCCGCCCCGGTACGCGCAGACCGCCAGCAGCTTCCCGTCGGGGGAGTGGACCGGACGGGTGGGCTCCAGATCGGGCGGGGTGAGCGCGACGGCATCGCCACCCTTTCGGGGGACGGACCACAGCACGTTCTGGACCTCGGCGATCAGCCGGTCGCCGGAGGGGGAGAGGGACGCGGCGCCGTTGGTGGCCGCCGTGAAGGAGAGCGAGACCCGCCGCGCCTCCGCCCGGGCGGCGGCCTGGGCGACCGCCTCGGCGGGCAGTGCGGTGCCCGCGGCGACGGCAGCCCCCGCGGCTGCCGCCTGCAGCAGGCGTCTGCGGGAGAGCGGGGACGGGGCGGGATTCTCCGGCGATGCGTCAGGTGCTTCGTAGGTAGCCAACGATCCTCCTGGTACAGGGAGTTGCACGGATCAGGAGTTGCGGGTGGTACGGAAAGCGGTTGATCGTTACACACCGCACGTGCTCCCGGTCAACACCTCGTCAACACCTGTCCGTACCTTCGCCGTACCTGTTCGTACTTGCCGACAACGCCCGTCCCTGGCCTTGGCTTGGCGGCCCGGCGAGGGGAGAGTGGGATTCCGCCCTCGTTCGAGGGCGACGCCATTCCCCCGGCCCAGGAGACGGATACGCATGCCAGCTGGCGGCATCACCCACCGCACGGATCACCTGACCGCCCCGGACGGCGTGCGCGTCGCGACGTACACCTGGCAGCCGGAGGCGGGCACCGCGCGCGCGATCGTCCAGATCGCCCACGGCGCCGCCGAACACGCCCGGCGCTACGACCGGTTCGCCCGCTTCCTGGCCGGACACGGCTATGTGGTCGTCGCCTCGGACCACCGCGGCCACGGGGCGACCGCCGAGTCCACCGGCGGTTTCGGGGCCGTCGGCGAGGCGGGCGACGGCTGGCGGGCGATCGTCGCTGACCTGCGCGCCATCGGCGACCGGGCCCGCGCCGACCACCCCGGACTGCCGCTGGTCCTGCTCGGCCACAGCATGGGCTCCATGCTGGCCCGCGACTGCGCCCAGGAGTACGGCGGGGAACTGGCCGGGCTGATCCTCTCCGGCACCTTCCGCTCACTGCCCGGGGCGGAGATCGAGGGCGCGATGGCGGACATCGAACGGGAGATCGCGGACCGCGGCCGTACCGCCCTGTCCACCTTCACCCCCACGCTCTTCGCCTCGTTCAACGACCCGTACGAGTTCGGTACCGGCTTCGAATGGCTCTCCCGGGACCAGGCCGAGGTCGCCGCCTACGCCGCCGACGAGCGGTGCGGCTTCCCCTTCAGCACCGGACTCTCGCTGGACTGGCTGCGCGCCGTCCGCAAGGTCAACGACCCGCGCCAGCAGGCCCGCGTCCCGGCCGCGCTCCCGGTCCATGTGGCGGTGGGCACCGAGGACCCCTGCCATCAGCGGATGACCCTGGTCTACGAACTCCTGGAGGACTTCCGCTACGGCGGCACCCGGGACCTGAGCTGGAAGGGCTACCACGGCGCCCGGCACGAGATCCTCAACGAGACAAACCGCGACGAGGTGCAGCAGGACCTGATGGAGTGGCTCGACAAGCACCTCTGAGCTACCGCAGGAAAGCGGCGATGCGTTCCCGCAACGACGCCGGATCGAGCCCCTGGCCCGCCAGATGTTCCTCGATCGTCCCGTAGCGCCGCAGCTCGCGCCGGGGGATGCCGAGCCCCAGCACCCGGTGCGGTACGTCGGCGAGGGCGTCGTTCGCGGCCGCCGTCGAGGTGCCCGCGAGATACGGCTCGACGAGCACGACGTCCGCGCCGGTGGTGCCCTTGCCGACAGCGCCCTCGCCGACGGCGGCCCGGAGCGCGCGGCCGTCGAAGGGGCGCACGGTCGTGGCGTACAGCACGGTCACGTCCAGCCCCTCGCCCTCCTCGACGGCCGCGAGCACGCCGTCGAGCATCGGCCCGACCGCGACCACCACCCCGTCGCGCCCCTCCCGCACGGTCAGGAACCGCCCCGGGGCGATGGCCCGCGGCGCCGCGTTGGCGTGCGCCGACAGCCGTACGTACACCGAGTCGTCCCCGGCCGCGGCCGCGTCCCGCAGCAGCGCCTCGGCCTCGTCGGGGTGGCCGGGGACGTGCACCGTCCAGCCGTCGAGCGTGTCCAGCAGGGCGACGTCACCGGGCGCCATGTGGGTGTAGCCGCCCGCGGGCCAGTCGTACGAACCCGCCGCGCTCACGAGCACCCCGCCCACCCCCTGATGCCCGAAGTCCAGCTTGACCTGCTCGAACGGCCGCTCGACCAGAAAGCTGGCGAAGGTGTGCAGGACCGGTCTCATCCCGGTCAGCGCCAGTCCGCCACCGACGCCGACGAGCAGCTGCTCCCGGATACCGACGTTGATCACCCGGTCGGGATGGGCGCGCCGGGCGTCGATGAAGCCGTCCTTGCCGATCTCCGCCAGGACGACGGCCAGCCGCGGGTCGTCGTCGAGGAGACGGGAGACGGTGGAGGCGAAGCGCTCACGCATGGTGTCCACGAGAAAATCCCCTTGATACGTCGATGCCGATGTCACTTCATGCCCTCTTGCCGTCCTGGCCTCCCGGCCTCATGTCCCCTTGGCCTCCACTCGGGCGACGACGGCGCGCGGCCGCCCCGGATGCGAGGCGATGAAGGCGTCGTACAGCGCGTCGTGGTCCTGCCCGTCGACCGTCGTCGCGGACCAGCCCGCGGCCTCGAACCGGGAGGCGATGCCGCCGGGCCAGCCGTGGGTGGCGGAGGCGTTGTCGACGACGAGCGTGTGCAGCCGATCCAGCCCTGCGGCGCCCGCGTACGCGATCGCCTCGTGGTTGCTCCCCTCGTCCAGCTCGGCGTCCCCGATCAGCACCCACACCGCGGGTCCACGGCCCCCGTCCAGCCCCTGAGCCCGCAGCCCCAGCGCCGTCCCCACCCCCAGCGGCAGCCCATGCCCGAGCGAACCGCTGCTGATCTCGGCCCCCGGCACCAGCACCCGGTCCGGATGGTGGCCGAGCGGCGAGTCGTACGAGCCGAACCCCGGCAGCAGCGAGTCGGCGAAGAACCCCTTGGCCGCGAGCACCGCGTAGTACGCCATCGGCCCGTGCCCCTTGGACAGCAGAAACCGGTCCCGCCCCGGATCGTCCGCGGTCTCCGGCGAGACGCGCAGCACACGGTCGTAGAGAACCCAGAGCGCATCGAGTGTCGAGGTGGCGGCGGGCCCGTGCTTCTCGTCGCCGGTCATCAGGCTCATCAGCCGCGGCAGGTCGCGGTAGGTCGAGGTCATACCGAGAGCGTGCAACTTCAAGTCCACTTGAAGTCAAGCGCTAGCATCGCCGTCCATGACCACGTCCTCCGACCGCCTCACCATCGGCGAGCTGGCCGCCCGCAGCGGCCTCGCCACCTCGGCCCTGCGCTACTACGAGGAGCTCGGCCTGATCCACTCCGAACGCACGGTCGGCCGCCAGCGCCGCTACCCCCGCGCCACCCTCCGCCGCGTCGCCTTCATCCGCGCCGCCCAGCACGTCGGCCTCACCCTCGAAGAGGCCGCCGAGGCCCTCTCCCGCCTCCCCACCGACCGCGCCCCCACCGCCCCCCAGTGGAACGCCGTCGCCCGCACCTGGACCCACCGCATCGACCAGCGCATCGCCGACCTGGAACGCCTGAAGCGCAAGCTCACCGGCTGCATCGGCTGCGGCTGCCTCTCCCTGCGCAAATGCGCCCTCTCCAACCCCTCCGACACCGCCGCCACCCACGGCCCCGGCGCCCGCTACCTCCTCGGCGACACCCCGCCACCCCCCGCCACCTCCCGCGAACACCCCGTAACCCCGGGTCGCCCGGAAGCCCCGCCAGGGGTGGAAGCGAGCACCCCCTGAAGTGCGGTATTGTTCTTCATGCGCGCCCGGCAAGGGGGAAACCCCGGGCCGGACAAGCACCGGGACGTGGCGCAGTTTGGTAGCGCACTTGACTGGGGGTCAAGGGGTCGCAGGTTCAAATCCTGTCGTCCCGACGGTGTTATTGCAGGTCGGAGGCCGTTTCCGCCGGAAGGCGGGGGCGGCCTTTTCCGTTGGTGGTCGTTGGGTGGTCGTAGATCGGCTCTGGACCCGCTTCTGGCGCTGATGCTGTTTCATGCCGCTTGCGTGTACTGGTCGCTGTGGGGCTGGCTTCGCGGGGCGGGTGGGCTGGTGGTCGTTGTGTGGTCGTAGCGCCTTTCCTCGCGGTCGAGCTGCTTGGCGATGGCATCGACGGCTTGGCGGGCTGCGGGTTTGGTGAGGTGGCCATAGATGTTGGCCGTGGTGGAGATCGTAGAGTGGCGCAGGGTCTTCGAGACGATGGTCAGCTCGACGCCGTGGGTAAGGGCCAGTGTTGCGGCGAGGTGGCGCAGGTCGTGGACGCTGGTGCGCGGAACGCCTGCCTGGCGGGCTAGGTAGTGGAAGTGGTTCAGGACGTACTCCGGGTGCAGCGGCCGCCCGTCTTCGCGGTGGAAGACGAACCCGCCGCCCGGGTCCCTGGGCGCGTAGCACTGGGTTTTGCGGTGGGTGAGGATGGTGTGGATGCGGGGTGAGAGGGCGACCCAGTCGCTGCTCTTACGGGTCTTTGGGCGGGTCAGGACGAGTTTGTTGTTGTCGATCGCCGAGAGGGTCCAGCGGACGTAGACGGTGTGCGCCTGGAGGTGGACGTCGTCCCAGTGGAGGCCAAGGGCTTCGCCTTTGCGGAGGCCGGTGCCGATGAGGAATTCGATCAGGTCGGCGAAGTCCGGATCGTTGGCGTGGCAGTGGCGCAGGAAGCGGATGGCCTGGGCCGGGGTCCAGATGGTGCGCTCTCCGGAGGCCGGGCGGGGGATCACCGTGGGCCGGACGACGTTCGTGGGGAGTCGGTGCTGGCGGACGGCGTCGCCGATGGCGCTGGAGAGGGTGGCGAGGATGTGCCACACGGTGGGTTGTCCGCGGCCGGCGGTGAGCTGGGCCTGTACGTAGTGGTTGATGTGTTCGTAGGCGAGTTCGTCCAGGCGGATCGGGCCGAGGGCCGGGATCAGGTCGTGGTGGACGTAGTCGCGGTAGCGGACCCAGGTGGTGGGCTTGAGCCGCAGTCGTTTGGCCGCGAGCCACTGGGTCAGGTAGTCGGCGACGGTCTGGTTCGGGTCGGCGCTGATGCCGATCCGGCGGCCTGCGCGGTAGCGGTGCAGGGCGGTGCGGGCGTCGTCCTGGGTGGGGAAGCCGCCGCGGCGCACGGTGCGGTTGTGCCCGCCGGGCTCGGTGGCGGGAAGGTCGACGGCGAAGGTCCAGGTCCCGTGGGCGGGATCGGACATCAGCTGGGGGCAGTGGGCGCCGAGCTGGCGGCGCTGCTCGTCGCGGCAGCCGCAGCGGCGGTAGACGCGCCCCACGGTCTCGTGGGCGCGCATGGTGATCACCTTCTACGGCGACGTGGAATTGTTGCGCATTTTCATTGTGAATCGCGGTTAAGGAGGAATGGAAATTCCTTACGACCACAATCCGACCACCACTGCCCTGCTCCGTTGCTTGACCAGCGGCGATCCCTTTACTTTCCCGTCAAGTGCACCGACAAGTGCGGTATCGGCACTTGTGCGAGATCGACGTGTTTTCAAAAAAGTATGCCAAGTGGGGAGGGAAATCGAACTCTCGGTCGAACCTGCCTCCGTGTAGTGATCAACGAGAGTCGATATACGACCTGACCAGCTGCGATGGATCACCATGACGCCGAGGATCGATCGCAGCCGGACTTGGGTCCGCCAGGGCACTCCGTCGTCGGCACTGATCGACCCGGACCTGCCGAGCAGCGACATCCACATCCTCTACGTCTACTGCGCGAGGCTGGGCTAGTGCTCTGACCGGGAAGGTTCGCCGGGGCGGTCGTCCGGGCGGTTGGATGTACGGTGACCTCCGGTCCGACTGCTGGGGGTGTGGTGGCAGCGCCTGTCCGTGTCCGCAGATGTGCGCCGGGGCAGCACCAGTTCGGTGCGATACCGGCGCGCGATGATGCTGCTGGCCTCGGCCGGCGGGACCCGGGTCCCGGTGATCGCGAAGTTGGTGCAGGCCGACGAGGACACCGTCCGGGATGTGATCCACCGGTTCAACGAGATCGGCCTGGCCTGCCTGGACCTTCGATGGGCGGGAGGCCGCCCCCGCCTGCTCAGCCTTGACGACGAGGACTTCGTCGTCCAGACGGCCACCACCCGCCCCGCCAAGCTCGGCCAGCCCTTCACCCGCTGGTCCATCCGCAAACTCGCAACCTACCTGCGCAAAGTGCCCGGCCGCGTCATCCGGATCGGCCGTGAGACGTTACGGTGCCTGCTCGCCCGCCGTGGCGTCACCTGCCAGCGGACCAAGACGTGGAAGGAATCGCCCGATCCGGAGCGCGACGCCAAGCTAGACCGCATCGAGGAGGTACTGGAGCGTTTCCCGGACCGTGTCTTCGCGTTCGACAAGTTCGGGCCGCTCGGCATCCGGCCCACTGCCGGGTCGTGCTGGGCCGAGCAAGGCCGGCCCGAGCGGCATCCCGCGACCTACCACCGCACCCACGGGGTGCGCTACTTCCACGGTGCTACTCGATCGGCGACGACACCCTCTGGGGCGTCAACCGCCGCAAGAAGAGTGCCGCGAACACCCTGGCCGCGCTGAAGTCGATCCGGGCCGCCCGCCCCGACGGCGCCCCGGTCTACCTCATGCTTGGACAACCTGTCCGCCCACAAAGGCGTCGACATCCGTCGCTGGGCGAAGAAGAACAAGGTCAACCTGTGCTTCACCCCGATCTACGCGTCCCGGGCCAACCCGATCCAGGCCCACTTCGGACGCGGGCCCTTTACGCCTACCTGCGCTGGCGCAACGCCAACGCCCGCCACTCAGACGTCCTCGCAGCTCAACGCCGTGAACGTGCCCGGATCCGCAGAGAGAAGGGCATCCGCTGGGGCGGCAGGCCCCCCCAAGTCGCAGCCTGACCCAGCCCGGCGAAACCCATGCGGTCACAGCACTGGCTTCAGCTGCGCATCATCGACATCAGCAGCCCGTGAGTCTCGTCGTCGGCGGCGACCACAAGCCCACGACCTGCCTCACCTATCGGGGCACCGTCGATGCCGGTGACCACGCAGCCAGCAGCCCGGCACACAGCTATGCCAGCCGCGAAATGCACGCTCCCGGAGAGGTCGCCGCCATCGGTGACATACGCGGCGCGCTTGCCGGCAGCCACCCAGGCCAGCGCCAGCGTCGTGGATACGACGCGCGGCCGGAAACGTTCGATGAACCCAGGGTGGGCCAGCAGATCCACGGACCGGAATCCCGGCGTACTCGGGAACGGCGGATCCAGGTTGACGTCCACCAATCGGGTAGCGGGCGTGGGCGTCAGCAGTGCCTCGTCGGCCCCGTCATGCCGCACCCAGGCGTCTCCCCGTCGGTGAAGAAAACCTGGCCGCTGAACGGGTCGGCCACCGCCGCCGCCCCATCGCGCAGCGCCACGTTGACAGCCACCAGCGTGGTGCCGACGGCGTAGTTCAGCGTGCCGCACAGGGGATCCACCAACCACTGGCGCACAGCGTCGGCGGCGCCCTGCTGCCCGCCTTCCTCGCCGAGCACCGCGTCATCGGGCCGTGCGGCACCGATGACGCCGAGGATCGTCTTCTCGGCCTCCACATCGGCGGCGGTGGCAAAGTCCCCGGCACCCTTGTCGATGCGGTTGAGCCGCTGGCCGTACATGGTGCGGACCACGTCCGCGCCAGCCCGCGCCCCGGCTATCGCGACTGCAGCATCGTCAGAACTCGCGTATGAGTCGATCACGTCGTGCAGACTATCGAGGCCAAGCTACCGCCCCGGCGAACCTTCCCGGTCACAGTACCTAGCGACCCGCCCGTTGACACCTAGGGAAGCTGACCTTCACGATGCCAGGCCCAGGCCCTGCAGCGCTCAGAAGACGACGGTCGGCAAGATCGATCTCAGTACCAACCACGGTTCCGCTAATCCTCGGGGGCGAGGTACAACACCACAGCCGCTTCAGAGGCGCAGCAAACAGGTATAAACGTCCTTGGAGCTTACAGGTAGGCGCAGCCGAGCGAGGAGTGGGTAGTTGAGCAGGGCTAGTTCCTCAATCGGCACAGGTGGGGGTGGCACGGTCTATGAGTATCGAGTCGCAACCCTAGATCTAGTGGCCCTCCTGTGCCGCGTCAGCGTGCCTGGGCTCGATGTGGTGCCGGACTCAATCTGTCTCCAGCACGGCAAGGATTTCCCCCTGGATGATGTAGTTGCCCGAAGCATCAGGGGCCCCTACGAGTTGGTCATAGAACGGCAGGTCAAACGCACCATGGAGATCTCGCCAAGTAGCGATCCATGGCGCAAGACGATGCGACAATGTTTGCAGAGTCTAAATTTCTTCGGTGCCGAGATCGACGCCGATCGGCATCGCCTCGGCATTACCGCCTCCAGCCCGCTGCACGGCTTGGAGGTGCTGCGGAGCTTGGCAGAATATTGCGAGGCCCAGAAGAGCGTTGATGACTTCCTGAAACGAATTTCGAACCTGGGGCAAGACCATCGGCGAATTTGGAGACACCTAACAGACACTATCCATGCTCTTATCGCAGAGAGCGATAACGTTTCCCCTGCTCGGGAATTAGTGGATTTGACTTCTTTCCGCATCGCGCGACGCCTCATCATTCAGGTAGAGCCCACTGAACAGATCAGTCCGCGGTATCCCTATCTATGCTCCCTCCTTGAGGACCGCGTAATCCATCCAAGTTCTCAGCATGATTCCGCTGTCGTGTATCGGATGGTTGAGGAAATGGCTCAGGAGTGGGGGCCAAGGGCTGGCGCAATTGACACTGCAATGCTACGAAACCGACTGCAGGCGCAAGGTGTCGTGCTGCGCGGTAAACCTCCGGCTCAGTCAGATCAGACTGCCGCTCCACACCGAGTGAGGCTGGTTGAGGAACTGCAGCCCGTCGATGCATTGCATCTGGAGGTACACCCAACCTCCGAAAGCAGCATCGAATCTGGTGCGCTGGATGTGCTCCCTCCTTATATCGCCCGGCCGGATGGCATTGATGACGAACTGCGCCACCACGTGGCTCAGGCGGCGAAGGGCAGCCAACTCGTGATGGTGGTTGGCAGCTCGTCAACCGGCAAGACTCGGGCGTGCTGGGAAGCAGTGTTGGCTGAACTCCCCACCTGGCGCGTAGTGCATCCGCTAGCCCCTGACCGGCCGGCAGCACTCCTGCTTGCCTTACAGGAAGCTGCGCTAGAGCCACGAACCGTGCTGTGGCTGAACGAAGCGAATCTGTACTTGTTGGTGAAGGACTACGCTGCCCAGGTCGCAGCCAGCCTGCAGGCCCTATTGACAGATGATCGACGCGGGCCGGTCCTTGTCCTGGGCACTATGTGGCCTGAGTTCTGGCACAAACTGACAGAACGCACCGGAGACGACTCCCTAGAGGCCGGGGTGGACGCAGTCCATCAGCTTGCCGACCTAGCGGTCGTAATCAGGATGCCTCCTGTCTTCACCTCGCGGGAACTGGCTCACGCTACAGCTCTCATTGAATCCGATCCGCGCCTGAAACTTGCCCGAAGTCGGGCTGCCGGTGGACGTATCACTCAGTTCCTGGCCGGTTCTCCACACCTATGGCGTCGATATGAACAGGCCGATGGAGCAGCCCGCGCCATCCTTCATGCCGCCATGGACGCACGCCGTTGCGGACACGGTCCGCTGCTCTCTGAGAATTTTCTGCGAATGGCTGCAGAAGGCTACGTGGACGAGGCCACTTGGCACACCTTGGACGAGGACTGGTTCGAATTCAACCTAGCGGAACTCCTCAAGCCTCACCGTCGCCTGCCTGGGCCGCTGACGCGGTACCGACCACGTTCTGACCAGCCACCTCCTGCCAGCCCGTTGTACCAGCTGGCCGACTTCCTCCATGAGAAGAGCCGGATAACCAGAGAAAAGGTGCTCCCCTCCTCCTCACTGTGGGCGGCAGCAGTAGCTCATTCCCGCACGGATACAGATATGCGGGAACTCGCGCAAGCTGCGCGCCGTCTGGGTACGGTGGAATGTGAGCAGCTCTATATGAGAGCAGGGGCATGCGGCGATATAAGCGTGTTGCGGTGGTTCGCCCGTCGCCTGATCGCCCTCAACCACTTGGAACGGGCCGAAAATATCATCGAGAACCACTGCCTCGACGGCTATCTTCTGGGCGAGCTCTCCGCAGCGTTCGGACGTGCAGGAAACCTTAGGGGTTCTGAGCGCCTGGCCCGACGGGCGTACGCGGTCAGCGGCGACCGTCACGGTGCTCGCAGTCTGGCCCACCATCTGCTGACGCTCGACATGCGCCGCCCAGCCGAACGCATCTACACGTGGGCTGCCGAGACCGGAGATGCGGTGGCGGCACAGTGGCTCACTGCACACCACGAAGCCCGCGGCAACCGGACTACAGCAGAGCAGCTAGCACTCAGGTTCCTCACACAGCATGGGAATCCGTCCGTCGCCCTCGTACTGGCTCAATTGCTTGCCACGGCCGGGGAATCCGACAATGCGGAACAGCTGTGTCGTCTTATTGCCGGTCACGGCCACGTCAACCTGCTTGTCAGCTTTGCGCGCGAGCGATCAGACCGCCGCGATCACCTCACCGCGTTGTGCTGCTTCCGCGCAGCGGCTGCCGCGCAGCATCCACAGGCGTTGGAATGGATGTCGTGGCAAAGCGAGGGACAGGGCGATCACACACGCGCCGAGGACCTGGCACACAGTGCGGCCGCGGCCGGCAATAGCCACGCCTTGCACAGCCTCGCCCATCTCAGACTCTTTAAAGGCCGCCTCCACGACGCCGAGCGTTTGAACCGCGCCGCCGCAGAGGCAGGGTCTCAGTTGGCTCGTGAGTGGCTGGTACGTGGAGGCTTCCTCACCTGATTCGCGTAAGCGGAACTGGGGCCCCACGGCCTCATACGCCCGGTAGCTCGCCTACTGTTCGGAGCGGCGCGCGCGGGACGCAGCGAGCTAGTTCTGTGACCGGATTGCTTCTCCGGGCTGAGGGTTGGAGCAGTTGGATGGGCGGCGACGTCCGTTCCGACGGCTGGAGGTGTGATGGCCGAGCCTGTGCGGGTTCCACGAGCAGGTCGATCCAGGCTTGCGTCTGCTCGGTGGTGACGCCTGAGGAAGGTGAGCGGCTTGGCTGCTTATGGAGGTCATGAGGCCCTTGGGGGCGGGTTGCCCTGTGTACGCATGGGCCGGAAGGACCGCGAGCGGGATGGCACGTTGAGCCCGAGGCATGGCGAGGCAGGTGACAGCTGGCGGAAACGCTGCTGCTGGTTAGTTCTCGCTGGTCAGCGCCCCTACTCGAGCCGGGTGCTTTGCGTGTGGCTCGCAAGCGAACGACATCTGAACCTGTCATCTTCGTCTCGAATGAGGTTCGGGCACCGATCGGACCTGCATGGATGACGTTTGTGCTGGTCAGAGGTTTGGCCCTGACGGGTGTGCCGTGGTGACGCGGGGCCTCCGGGAGCGGGTCGGCTCCCAGGTACCTCAGGTCAGTACACGCATGGCTAGCACAGACCCATCAGAGTCCATCGACACGGGACCTTGCCACTTGTCGTCCCACCCGTCGACGGGCCAACTGGTTCGTCGGGCATGGACCTCACGGCGGTAGTGCTCCACCCGGCCTTCTTCGAGGTGGCGAAAGAGGTCCTCCGCGACCCCGGAGAACGCCTCCACACGTGTTCTGTTCAAGCGGAAGACGTGGTCTGTGCCGACGAATCGGACACCCAGGAGCTTCTGACGTGCGTCTTGGACACTGCCTGTGGCCGCGTGGGCGAAGCCGGTGAAGTGACGCACACCCTGCCGCTTGGTCAGGTATTGGACGGTGGCCTCGCCGTCGCCGGCGAAGGCGGTCAGCCCAGCGGCGGCTGTGCGGGCAAGAACGTGCCGGAACCACTCGTAGCGTTCTGGCGTGATGTGGAAGCCAGGCTCAGGTTGAGGTTGCCTGTCTCCCTCGGCTGGCGGCTGGATACCCGGATAGAAGTTCTCGTCCTCGATGAAGTGGTCCAGATTCCTGGTGGCGGGGCCTGCAGAGCTGCTTAACCAGCCGTCACTTCCATCGAAATGCAGGGCGTGGATGGTGAGAGGACCCTCCACGGGCAGCTCGGTACTGAATACCAGGCTCGGCGTCTCGTTCCACGATCCGATGTGCACCGCCTCTACATGAGCTGAGGCAGACGCGAGCTGATCGTGCGAGGCCGCGGCGTTGCTGTGGTTGCCCTTGGACTCGATCGTGAAGACCCGCGACGGCTCTCCAGGCTTCCAGACCTCGGCGAAGAACCTCGGACGGTACCGGTAGCCCGATCGAGGTCCCTTGTCTCTGCTGGTCAGGGCCCAGCCCGCCCGTAGGGCCGTGTCGGCCGGGACGATTGAAACGACGTGACGCGGGTAGCGGCGACTCAGGACCTGCTTGGCGAGGGCCAGAGAAAAGCCGATCCCGAGTTCCCCTGACTGGAGTGCCTTGTAGTAGTCCGCCGTTTCGCGGCCCTCGGCCGAGAGCTTCATGTAGGTGTCCGAGCTACCGGTCAGGGCTTGGCTGTATTTCAGGCTTCCCCAGTGCTCGGCGAGTCCGCGACCTGCACCTCGCCGAGCGAGAGCGATTGCCCGACCGAGCGTGTGAAGCACATCCCAGGGAGCCAGACGAAGTGAGCCGACTTCCGCGGCGGGTATGACCTGGAGCTTCGGCTTGCGCCGCAGGGCGTCGAGCTCCTTCTCCTTCCTTTTCTCGTCATCCTCGGCGCCTGCCGCGTCCACACTGCCGACCAGTGCCATGGTTGAGTGGGTTGCGACGTTCGATGGCTGCGAAAGCTCTGTCAGTACATCTGCTGCGGGCTTCAACTTGCTTCCCCCTTACGAATCGCACGAGTGGTACAGGTCGACGCGGTGCTTCAGCGGGAATGAGTTGCTAGGTCTGGGAGTCAGCGAGGTCGTTCAGGACCGCATTGACTACCGGCCAGCACATGTCCAGCGTGTCGCGGTCCGGAGTATGGGCTTGGCGTATTTCTGCGCGCGGGTGGACGAAGTTGCGGTATTTGCGAAGCTCGTGGCAAAACCGCTGGACGTCGGCACCGATCCAGCCGGCGTCATGACAGGTTTTGATCAAGGTGTCGAGGTTCACGTTGTCCGGGGAGGTCCTGCCGAGCAGCGACGCGTTGCGCTCCTGGACCACGTGGACCAGGACGCCTTCGAGGAGGCTGCCGAGCATGATGATGGCGGCCACGTGAGCGCCGTTCGCGTAGCAGGTGCGCGCCTCGTCCAGTCGGTGCTGAAGGAGGTCGGCCATCTTCCGATCTCCGATGAGGTCGGTCATGGCTGCTTTGAGCTCGACGGGGCCTTGGCTGCCTGGGTGGGCAAGAGACGGATCGCAGGCGACGATGCGGGGGCGGCCGCCGGGGTTCTCCAGACGTGCGCCCTCGTGGACGAGGAAGGCGTTGACCGCAGAGATGACAGCCGGAAGCTGGTCGGGTTCGTCGAAGTATTCTCGTGGGTCGGCGAGCCGGAGCAGTACCTTTTCCAGCTCAGTGGGCTCCTCTCGGCGCTCGGTCAGCCGGGCAAGCGTCCACTCCCTGCGATACCCACCGTCGTATTCCGGCACCTGCTGCCAGCCGGCATGTTCCAGGAATCGCGCGATCTCGAACCCCTTGCGGTAGTAGAGGTGCTCATCGCCGCAGATGACGCGGGCCAACTCCTCCAGGGTGTTGGCGTCCAAAATGCCGAGTGGGGACTGCAGGGTCATACCGGTCCTTTCGTCCTGTCGTCTTCGGTGTCGTCGTCTGCCATGCCGAGGGCAGCGAGCGGATCGGTCGTGTCCGGGCCATCGGGGGATTCCGTTGGGTCCTCGGCCAGCTCCTCGTCGGCGGAGAGGTCGAGCGGAGTCCACTGCATGCGGGAGGATGTGGAGTTCGAGTGCGACGGGCCGTCAGCGTCGGCGAACGTTGCTGGACGGATGCCCAGCCGGTTCAGCTCATCCCACAGCCCATCCAGTGCTTCGTCAGGGTCGAATCGGAACTCGCTCTCGCGGACACGCCAGAAGGTCCAGCCCACCCTCTGGAGTTCGCGCTCACGCCGCTGGTCATGCTGGATCTGTTCGGGTGTCGAGTGATACCGGTCGCCGTCGCACTCCACGGCCAGGCGCCCGCGTGCGCCTACGACGACGAGGTCAATGCGTTTGTTCCCTGCGGGGTACTGCGGGATGACGTGATATCCGCGATCCTTCAGACGCAGGTATACGTGCTGCTCGAAGAGTGATTCGAACGGCTTCTGCGGGACGTCAGTCGATACTTCCCCGATGTCGTCGGCCTCGGCCAGCGCGGCAGGGGGGTTTTCCATGTAGGCAAGGAGGTTGAGACGCAGGTCTTCCTTCTTGAGGCGGCCCGGCGGAACCGAGTAGAAGAGTCGCATCTGGTCCTGGGCTCGGGAGGCAGCGACGTTGTACGCCTGCCGTTCGCTGCGTGCGCCCCCCGCGATGCGCGGTGGGTCGGCGGCGACCATCGACAGCAGGATGACGTGCCGTTCGTCTCCCTGGAACGACGCGGGGTTCCCCACACGGATCTGGTGGCGCTCGCGCAGCGGAGCCGGAATACGTTCGTTGATCAGATGTTCCAGGAGTTTGACCTGGCCGACTGGTCCTTGGAGGGTGATGACCCCCATGGTCTTGTCCCGGTAGGCGGGATCGTCCACGAGCTGGGCCAGGCAGTCGACGATTGCCTCGGCTTCCTTCGGGTTGCGGAGTCGGCTGTCGCGTCCCTGGGTGACGGCTCCCTCGACGAAGTGCGTCACGAGGGGATCGAGGCGCTCACCGCCGTACTGGCGCAGCGGCTGTAGCTTGTTGTTGTAGAAGGTCTGGGAGGACCAGCCGATGATCTCGGGCATGCACCGGAAGTGTTCCTCCAGCCGGATCACCTTCGGGAAGAAGGTGGACAACAGCTCGTAGAGGTTGGTGGCTGGGGTATAGAGCTGGCGCAGCATGGGTGGCATGTCCGGCAGATGGGAGATGAGCTGGTCCTGGATGGCCTGCAGACGGCCCATGCCGCTGACCGGGGGTGCGCACTGCTTGTCGTCCCCGACGACAATCACACGGGGAGCGAGCCACAGCAGGAACAGCGCGTCCATGCCTGCCTGGCTGGCTTCGTCCACGATGACCACGTCGAATGCGTCTCGCTTGGGCAGCACCGTCTCGGCGACCTGCGAGATGGGCATGACCCATGCAGGTACCGCTCCTTGCGCCACCCTCATGGAGTCGTTGGCCGCGGAACGGAAGCGGCCTGCATTGCGGCCTTTGCCCTTACCGTACGAGGCCATGTGGTTGCGGTACGCCTGGAGTGCGGAACGCTGCTCCTGCGTCATGCGCTGCAGACAGTGCAGTCGGCCCCAGGTGGCGGCGAGCTCACCTGTCAAACTCTCCAGATTCCGTTCGCACTGGGCTAGTTCGCCTTCAAGCTGACGCTCGCGTCCCGGTGTGCGCTGGCGACGCACGAACGCGGAAGCCCGTGCCCAGGCCCACGCCTCGGCCAGCGAACCGAGCCGCACCTCCCATGCGGGATCGTCGGGGTCCTCCGTCAGCCGGTCGGCGAGCAAGGGGTGCGCCCTGTGCACGCTGTCCAGAAGTACGCCGCACCGGCGTCGGCGGTGCTCACGCCGATGAGCCTCCCGCAATGCCTCGAGTTCCTTGGCGTAGCGGTCGATGTCCTGCTCCCGGACGGCCTGGGCAGCCGCCAGCGCTTCGGCCGCGGGATGGGAACTCTCCACCGGCGCGCGGAGTTGCTCCTCCCATGCCGCCAGCCGAGCCGTGGCCTCGTCCGCCGCCCGCCGACCGGAGAGAGCAGTCAGCGCGCTGGTGAAGTCTTGCCACGCGGACCGAGAGGTGAGAGCGATGTGCAGGCCGTGGCGTACGAGCAGTTCATCGATGCGTTCGCGTACGGCTCCAAACGCATTGATGTGCTCCAGGCGCGCGTATGCCTCGCTCAGGGAAGCCAGACGGAGGTCCACCGGACCTTCGGCTATTGGGACTCCCGCCTGTGCCCATCGCTCCGCGAGCGTGGCAACCACCGAGTGAGCGCGCAGGTGGACGAGGACAGTGTCGAGATCCTCCAACGTTTGCGGAGGATGACCGTTCACGGTGCACGCGTCGAGGATCTCCTGAGCGGCCTTCTGTACCTTCGGGGCACGGAAGCTGCCGCGGAAACGCAACTTGCCACCGGAGGCGAGATGATCGCGCAGCGCAGAGCCCGTCGTGAGCATCGCATCGGCCCGCTCGGCGGAGAGCTGCTCGGGCATGATGACACGGTTCATCTCCTGCTCGTCCACCTGCTGAGAGACGGCAGCGAGCTGACCGGCGAGCCCGGAAACGCGACGCCACAGGGTGAGGTTGTCGCGGGAGAGCCGGTCTGTAAGGGCCTTGGTGGTCCACTTGTCGGCGTCCCACTGCCTGGCCGACGGTGGCAGACCCAGGTGGTGCAGAGTCGTCCGGCACTCACCTGCGAGCACGGACAGCTCATCAGTTACGGAAGCGTCGAGTCGGGCAAGGCCGTCGCGTATGGCAGCCGCTTCGCGAGACAGGCCGTCATCGGCGACGCGGCCGACTGCGAGCGCCTCGGCCAGCTCCTCGGGGGAGGGGAGGGTGTCCGGATTCGGCAGAGTGCCACCTGCGCGTGGCTCAGCCGCGCCGTCGCGTAGCAGGCTCAACAGCTCCGCCGCCTGTGCGGGGGACAGCGGGGGAACGGAGGAGTCCGGCCCATCTGGAATCAGGCCGATCCAGGAATGACGCCCGGCGTGTTCTCGGACGCGCTGCACTATGGCCGCGAGGACACCGCCATATCCGGGGGCGATCTCCCGGTGCTGGCGGACCTCCGCTTCTCGTAGCGCGATGACCTGCTCAGTGAGCGTGGCGATCCTCCCCCGCACCTCTTCCCGGCGTGCGGAAAGCCGACGGATATCGTCCGTCAGCTGCTCGGGGTCACTAGTGGCGACCTGATCGGTCAAAGCGTTGATCGTGCGTTCCCGTTCGTCCGCCCCGTCCTGCCGCGCGGAGCTGAGAAGGAGAACGCACAGGTCCCGCACTGCAGGCGGAAGCTTGTCTCGCAGGACCGTCAGGGCTTGGTCGCGGGCGCTGGTCACCAGGACCCTCTGCCCCTGGGCGAGTAGCGCGGAGACCAGGTTGGCGATGGTGTGTGTCTTGCCGGTACCGGGCGGACCTTGCACCACCACGCCCGTGTCATGCTCCAGCCGCCGCAGCACACTCCGCTGCCGCTCGTTGGTCTTCCCCGGGAAGAGCGGATCGTCTCCGAACAGGGGCGGGATATCGTGACCGTCCCAATTCGTGCGCTCCTCAGGATTCAGAGGTAGCACGAGTTGTGCGAGCCCCAGCGGCGCGTGCGCCTCGGAGGCCACGCTGTCCGCGATTCGGTCGTAGAAGCTCAGCAAGGCGTTGCGGTCCCGTGGGCGCAACACCAGGGCCGGGGCGTAGGTGAGCCGCGTGCCTACCTCCGGCTCGCGCGGCGGCTGCCACTCGGCGCTGAACGCCACCGGACGCTGCAGTACCCGCTCCTGCCACTGGGCCAACTGCTCCAGGGCTTCCGAGCCGAGCAGGTGGAGCGACTGGGCCGCGATCTCCTCCGCGAGCGCGGCCGAGCGCTCGGGAGCCCAGCCATCGTCGGTATCGAGGAACGCCTGGTCCTCCAGCCGTACTGCTCCGCCGGCCACGAGCCGGACCGTGACCCGGGCGGTCTTGCGGTCCACCGAGGTCTCTACCCGGTGAGTGAGCAGATGACGGTGGATGGTGTCACCGCGCGGATCGCCCCACGTCAAGAGACCAGTCGCCAGGACGAGTTCAAGCTGGTCATCCTGCTGCGCCAGCTTCTGGTGCCAGTGATAGACCTGTTCGTACAGCTCCCGAAGCGCTCGCTCTGCGCGCTCCCGCTCCGCCCAGCGACGCCAGCGATCGAGCCATGGGCCGTAGGCCCGGAGCACTTCGGCCGCGTCTTCTCGGCGGACAGTGTGGTCCTCCGCCTCCTCCCACCACTGACGCTCGTCCGCGGCCCGCACCAGCTCTCGCCCTGGTCCCTCGACCGCGAGTGGCGGATCACCACTATCCGCATCCTGGCAATCCTCCGCGGCCACCCATCCATCGAGCACGTCCGGTAGGGGCGGCGGTGCTGCTTGCGGCACATGGTCGAGCGCGAGCAGCAGACCACCCTCGTCCTGGTCCGACGGGCGGCGTACGGAGGCAGGCAAGTTAGCCAGCCACAGACGCTCCCGTGATCGTCGGTCGTCGCGCAGGCGGTTGTGGCTACTTTGGACGACCTCTTTGAGAAAGCTGATCAGACCTGTGGTTTGCCCAATGACGTCAGAGTCGCTCGCAGCACGTCGCGGCACCTTCACCCGTCTCCCCTCGGCTGGTGGCGAACTTTTCAGAATGGAGCGCGAGAGAAGCAGGGACAATGCATCTCAGAAGAGTGGCCTGATACATGCGCTGTGTCGGCCGAATCAACACGGCTCGTCTCGCCCATCGCCTTGGGACCGCATGTGTGGATCGTCCCGCGTTTGGCGATGACTGTCGGTCGTCGGCGCTAAGCTCGGCGAAGCGGAGGATTGGGGGAGATTTGTGCATGACCACCTGCTGATGGTCGAGGTCCCGCTGGGGCCGTTCGAAGGCGCGCCGGTCATGGTCTACTCGGCCAAGGGGAAGAACGCCAGGTTGCACGTTGCCAGAACCTGTAGCCAGCTTCGTACGTCCGACGTGAGGACTGTTCAGGTCAGGTTGGACTCGGCGGCGATGGGGCGGTTGTGCTCTCGCTGTATGGAGTGGGGATCGTGGGCGCGGCCGACAACCGCGCTGGGCATGTTCCTGGAGGCCCTTGGTGGGGTGGGCCTGCTCCATCAGATGCAGTCCTATGCCGAACCGGACGAGGACGAGTGCTGGACGCAGGAAGAGGTACAGGCTGCCGCTGAAATCCTGCGCTCGGAGTCGGACGCCGCCAATGAAGGGGATGAGGAGGAGGACGAGCAGGAGGCGCGCGAGGACGCGGAGCGCTTGCGGAACCTGGTGTTCTCCTATTGGCATGGTGCAGCGGAGAGCCTGCACAGGGCTCAGGCCACTCTTGCCCACTTCTCCTGGCTCGAGGACTGGGCGAAGCCGCGGCTGGCGACGAAGGCGCAGTACCTGGAGACGTTGCGCGCGCAGGCGGCCCTGTTCGTCGAGCCGGCGGGACTGCTCGTAGCTGCTGCCGCAGCAACCCTAGAGAAGCCCCGGCTCCCTGATGCGGAGCCGGCCTTCGCGGTGCTGGGCAGCAGCGACAAGGCAGCCGCAGGGCTGAACGCGCTGTGGCGCCGGTGGCAGCGCGCGGCCGAGAGCGGCTGGGCGGGACCTCGGGCGCGTTCGTACATCTCCTACCACCTCGTGCAGGACATCCGCAGCAATCGGAAGGGGTATGACGCGGCCCTGACCGGAGCTGAACGTCTCATCGAGTCTTGGGAGACCCAGGCCCGTGCGCTGGCCGCATCGGCTGAGGGCAGGCCGACACGGCGGGTGACGGCACGCCTTCCTGAGGCCACTGACGAGGTGGCACGAGGAACGCAGCGAGGGATCCTCGAAGGGCTGGATCTGTGGACGCAGGGCGTCGTGGCCATGTGGGCCGTCGGCGCGGACTGGGGACGCCGTACGCTCACCCTCGATGTTCCCGCTCTCGTCGCCGAAAGACTGCTCACTCCGTCGAGCTGCATGACATGCGAACCGTCCGATGCAGGAGCCGATCCGACCGAACCGAGTTGCGCCCCGGCCAGTCGGCAGAGCTCAATCCGCCCCGGGGTCTTCGACGACGTCCCGGTGTTCGACCGGCAACCTGTCACCGCCGAACACATCCGGGCGCTGCGGACCTTCACCCACGGCGCTGATCAGCTCTACATCGTCATCTCGGCGAGCGGCGGAGCTGAGGTGCTACCCCTTGACGTCATCGAGAGGAGGCTCGCACAAGGGTGGAGTGGAGCCCTCATCGCAGGGGCCTCCGACCTCCCGGAAAGCCTGATCGGGTCGTGGGCCCGGACTGTCGGCTCCGAACACGAGACGAGCGAATTCCACTGGACGGATCATGTTCGGGGCGTTCACGATCCAGGATTCGGCAAAGAGTTCGGGGGCGAGGACGGCGCGCGCTGGACTGTCCGCCACACCTACCGGGACGAAAAACGGGAACCCAACCTGCGGCTGCTCGCCTTGGCACGAGGGGTGCACGATCTGCGAAGCCTCGACGCAGGCCACGACCGGATGCTGCCCTTGGCGGTCTGGCAGGGTCTGCTCGCCCACGACCGACTGGACCTCGCGCCCTTCAGACAGCCCAGCACCGACAGGTGGCACAGCGGCATTGGCATTCCGCTGGGGCCTTTGGCCGTGGCCCAGATCTACACCACGAACGCTGACCCGCGGATCGAAGGAAAGGGCCACTCGCCTTTGTGCAGACATGCTCGGGAACGCGGGATCGCAGCCAGCGACGATCTTCTGACGGTAGCTGGCCTGCTCGCCCGGGACGACTTCGACTGGTGCAGTAAGTGTGGCGGCTACGCCGTGCGCAGGCTGACCGACACCCAGGTCTCCTACTATCGTGCCGCGCACCGACTGCACGACATCACACGTCAACTCGACGGCGACAGCAGGCACCACGACACCATCGACACCGATACGGTGATCTCACAGCTGGAGGAACTGGGGGACTGGCAGCCGATCGATGAAGAAGGCTGGTACACCAGCGATTCCTGGCGATGGCTCGAGGCCATCAGGGACCTCAGACATAAGGCAGAGCGGACCCGTCGGCACGACGCTTCCTGAGCCATCGGCCTTCCGGATCGGGAATCCTCCCCAACAGGCCGACACCCCTCGTCGGTGCCGCTGCCATGCGCGTTCCCGTTGCAGGAACGGCCTGGCTTATCCGCCACCACCGGACACCGCTGCATCTGCTAGGAGTCCCCAGAGGAACTCATCGGGCTGGCTGGCCTGCGCGTCACCGAGTGGTCGCTCCCTCCGGACGTGTCATCGATATAGCTGGTCGTGCAGTGCAGCAAAGGACCTCGGCCGAGGAGAGGGGACTGGCAAGGCGCCGGGGAAAGGTGGGTATCGACTCCGGACTTCGGATGGTGCTTGGCGCCCGGTCGGTGAGGGCGTGTTGCGGCCGCGCGGCAGGCACTCCCGGATGGTTCCCGGGTATTCCCGCTGCTGGCGTCTCTCTGGCGGGTCCTTGTCGGATATTGCCAAGAGGTGCATGATGGGAGTAAGAGCGAAGCTGGCTTGTGGAGGCAATATCGTGGGGACCATTTGGGGACCACACGGTGTGCGCAACCCGGCACAACTCAGGCGTTACCGCACGTATTTCACCTGCGGAAAGCGCCGTAATTCCGAGGAATTCGGCGTTCGCACTTGACTGGGGGTCAAGGGGTCGCAGGTTCAAATCCTGTCGTCCCGACGGTGCAGAAACAGCCCGTTGATCAGGAAGAAGTTCCTGGTCAACGGGCTGCTTTGCGTCAGCGAGGTAAGGTCATCTGACGATGCGTAGGTGGGGCTTCTGGGCGGGCTCTGGGACCAGTTTGGGACCAACTGCCTGTTGGCCGGTGCTCAGGTAGCTGCTCAGTGCCGCTCCGGCGAGGTGGATGGAACGCCTGCTCGGGTGCAGGTAGCGCTGGGTGGTGGACAGCGAGCCGTGTCCAGCGATTCTCTGCAGAACATGGACGGGAACACCGGCGTCTGCCATCCAGGTCAGGCCGGTGTGGCGAAGGTCGTGGCGGCGCAGGTGCTCGTACCCGAGCCTGAGGACGACCTCGTTCCAGTGGGTGGCGTCCCGCAGGATCGCTGTGGTGATCCGGCCCCCGCGGGGCCCGGTGAACAACCGCGCTGTGGGGTCATAGCCGACTGCGTCCAGGCGGGCCGCCACCAGCTCCCTGATCTCGGGGATGAGGGGGACGGTGCGGCGGCGTTTGCCCTTGGTGCCTTTGTCGATCAGTCCGCCGGGTCCGGGTGTGGTCTGGCGGCACACGTCCCAGGTCCAGGCATGGCGGTCGATGTCGCCGGCCCGGACGCCGGAGACATCGCCGATCCGGGCGGCGGTGCCTGCGGCGAAGCGAATGACGTTTCCCCAACCGCGGAACTGGTCGGCGGATCGGGCTACGAGAGCGTCGGCGAGGGTCTCCAGGGCCTCCCAGGTGGGCAGCGCGAGCGAGCGGGGGTCGTCCAGCTCGTCCTCGGCCTGCTGGTAGGTCTTCTGCCAGCCGGTGACCTTGGCGGGGTTGACATCGATGATGCCGTCGCGGACGGCTTGCTGCATGATCCGGGCGAGCGGGGCGATGGTGTTCTTGACGCTGGAGCGGCCGTGACCGTCGGCGATCCATCCGTACAAGGCCCGGTCGACGACGCCGTTGCTGACGGTGGGAACCTGCAAATGGCCCAGGGCCGGCACGACGCGCAGGCGCCATCCGGAGCCGTAAGGGTCCATGGTCTTGGCTTCGAGACCTCGCATCGCCAGGTCCCAGGCACTGTCCCCGTAATCGGACAGCGACATGGTCACGGTGGCCGGGGTCACGCCCCGGCTGGCCGCCCGCTCCATCCGCTGGACCCACTCCTGTGCTGCTACATCGGTGGGCAGCATTTCCGAGCGGGAGAGACGTTTCTTCGACTGGGGGTCGAACCAGCGCACCCTGGCCCGGTGCGGGTTGGGGAAACCGGCGCGGTACTCCACGTCGGTGGACAACTTCACGCCCATGGGCGGCTGCTGCTGCATCAGGCCGCCCGCAGGGGCTCGACGCGCAGTTCGGCCAGCCAGTTGTGCACATCGACCACGCTGTAGAGGGTGTGTCGGTCCGACATGGGTATGAAGGGAGGGCCTTGCGGGGGCTGTGCTGTCCGCCAGCGGCGGATGGTGGAGGGATCGACGTTGAGTAGTTGGGCGAGTTCCTTCGTGGTGTAGGTGCCGTGATCCAGCAAATCGGAGGATGCGCTGGAATCCGTCGGCTCCGAGGTGGGCGTTGACGGTTGTGCAGGGTGGGGCATGTTGTCCTGTGCGCGGTACGGGTGGTTGAACTATCGGCGACCGCCGGACGGTGCGTCCACAGCGGCTTTCCGCCCGTGCGCTGGCCTCGTACTACGCAAGACCGCACTGGTGGTTTGCTGGGGCTGCCGTCGGTTGTGATGTGGATTGGCGGTGGACATCCATGCTGCGGAAAATCGCCGGTTTGGGAAACCGGCGATCTGGGTGTATAAAGCCCTCGACTTCATCGGCGTAGCCGACGGTCTTACCGTGGCCCCATCCTTGCCTGTGGTCTGCGGCGAAGATTTCTGGTGCACCATGCTTGGGGCAGCGTTGAGGAGGGGCCGATCGCGTAGCAGTCAATATCACTGCGTGAGGTGCACCAGCTGCGCTGGCACGAGTCAACGCGTGGATTTCTCGGCTATGTAGCCGTGTTGCGATCCTCGGCCGCCCTTGCAGGGTGACCGTCACGGTGTGCGTGATGGTGGTGATGTACGCCTGGAAGTTGTTGTGATCCTCGGCCGTCCGGGAGCGTGACGGCCACATCGTGGCCCTCGGTGAGACCACCGGGCAGATTCTGTTGCGATCTTCGGCCGCCCCGGAGGGCGACTGCCACTTCACCGACCCGGTAGTTGAGCTGACCTTCATCTGGCTGCGATCCTCGGCCGCCCGGAGGGGCGACCGCCACAGAGCGCCTGCTCCGGCCACCCGGTCCGGCAGGCAGTTGCGATCCTGGGCCGCCTCGGAGGGCGACCGCCACCACGCGGTGGTGGAGCGGCGTCGTGGTCGTGGTGGCGTTGCGATCTTCGGGAGGGCGACCGCCACGCCACGCTCAACCGTCCGCCCGGGATGCCGTTAGAGGAGTTGCGATCCTCGGCCGCCCCGGAGGGCGACCGCCACGAGCGCGCGTACCGCGAGTTGGTTCACGAGGCGAAGTTGCGATCCTCGGCCGCCAAGGAGGGCGACCGCCACCCGGGAACGGCGGCTACCAGCGCGGCGAGCGGCAGTGAGTTGCGATCCTCGGCCGCCCCGGAGGGCGACCGCCACGTGTCGCTGTTCGGCGATCCGCGCTCCGAGGTACGTGTTGCGATCCTCGGCCGCCCCGGAGGGCGACCGCCACGCTGGTTGGTCAGCTCACACAGCCTATCTGTGCTTTCAAGGAAGCGGCGCGAGGGGAGACATGGGTCCATGAGTCGGGCATTTTCCTTCGGAGCGACCCGTGTGTCGCACGTGTACTGGAAGTTCCGAAGCACTGCCTTCGGCGTCGACAGTGACAGCGTAACCACCGTCGGTGCGGTGAGTCGTCCTGCGCTGCTGTCGGCGCGCCTTGTCGGTGGTGCTGTGTAGGTTCCGATCCAGGTTGGTTTGACTACAGATCAGTGGATCCCGAGGGAGTTCGCTCGTGGCCTTTGCGCCCCTATTCGCGCACAGTCGTAGTGCTGTTTCAGGACGTCGGCATTCCCTTGAAGATCACTTGCGGGGTTCGGCGGCGTTGGCGCGGCGGTTTGGGGAGATCTTCGGCGCGGGGGAGCTGGCCGCGTATCTGGCGCTGATTCATGATGTGGGTAAGGGGTCCTGTCCGTGGCAGACCGGGCTTTTGGACGCGGAGCGCCGGGGTGGTGGCCGGGTCGGGGTACCGCACAAGCATGCTGGCAGTGTGCTGGCGGAGCGGTATACGCATTTGGAGTTCGGTGCGGTGGTCTTCGGGCATCACGGTGGGATGCCGGACATGGAGCGGTTGAGGAGGGAGCTGAAGAAGGCTCGGGTCGGCGGGTCGGAAGCTTCGGTGGAGGAGGCGATCCGTGCTGTGGAGCGGATCGTTCCTGAGATTCATCCTGATCCTCGGCCCGTTCCGCCGTCTTGGTTGCGGGATCTGCCGCGGTCGGAGCGGCGTCTCGGCTTGGATCTGCTGCTCAGAATGGTGTTCAGCTGTGTCGTGGACGCGGATTACCTCGATACCGCCGCGCATTTCGAGGCCACGGAGGTGCAGGTCCGCGGTCCGGTCGGGATGGCGCAGTTGTTGGAACGGTACGAGGGGCGGCGGGCGAAGTTGCTGGCCGGGCGAGAGCCGTCTCGGGTGGATGCGTTGCGGCAGTCGGTCTACGAGCAGGCAGGTGCCGCTGCGGCGAGCAAGCCGGGAGTCTATGTCCTGCACGTTCCCACGGGCGGCGCCAAGACGCTGGCATTGGGGGGCTTCGCGCTACGGCATGCGGCTGCACACGGGATGCGGCGGGTTGTTGTTGCTGTTCGGCGGGGGCGGCGCGGTCGACCAGGACGGTCAGGGTGGGCATCGTGATGCCGCTGCCGATCCCGGTGAGCACCGGCACGAGCAGCAGCATGGCCCAGTGTCCGGCGACGGCGAAGACCAGCAGCGCCGCCGCTCACGCTCCGGCCGCGATCCGCATCAACGCGGCATAGCCGAGGCGGGCGGTGAGCTTGGCGTAGGTGAGGCCGACCAGGCTCGCGGCGCCGGAGGTGAGCACGGTGCCGTACAGAGCGACCACGAAGGTGTCGTGGATGCCGAGCTGGTCCAGGCGGCGGGGCAGTGAGACGGCCAGGACCGTCATCAGGCCGGTGGTCGCCACCCATAGCCCGCACAGGGCCAAAACCATCTGGTGTTCACGCAGCAACCGCATCGCACCGCGACGCGAGCCCTTCGCGGACGAGCTGCTCGCGGGGGAACCGGCCGCGAAGGGCTCCTGATCTGCGGTTTTGTTGGTGCGCATTATGTGCGGTGGGGGCGTTACGGGCGATGTCTTGATGTTGGAATGACGCTCACTTGACGCTCGTTCCGATGGAGAGTCAGGTGAACTGTTGGGCGGGTCAGGCCCCGTGGGGCAGCGCGGCGGGGTCGGGGCTGTGTGCTGGAGGTCGGCCTTGTTCCTCCGCGGCAATGGGCGGCTCACCTCCGCTCGCGCGGAGAGTACGTCTGCTGGCCTACCTGGGTGTGCCGGTTCAGCTTCGCCGTGCCGCGTCCGCTTTCCGCACCATCTTCGCCGCGTGGTCAGCCGAGTCGGCCAAGTTCCGGAGTGCGCGGGAGACCCGGCTGAGGGACTCCACAATGTGGTCGGCGAGGGTGTTCTGCTTGGTGCTGGTGCGGAAGGTGGTGCTCTGGGTCACGGTCGGCTCCTCGGAAAGGGGTGCTGGGTGTGCTGCGCCCACTGTGGCGCCGGGGGGTGACATATCGGGCGGGAACGCGACATCCGCCACCCGAACCGGGCAGGGGGCTCTGGCACCAGGTGACGCAGCCAGGGGCGGTCAGCGGTGGCCGATGGATCACGCCTCATGCTTCCTGCGGCACGAGAAGTGCTCGGGCAGTCCTTCGGGTCCTGGAAGGCTTGCGGGCTGACCGCAGCCGTAGCGGCAGAGTGGGATCGCTTGACCCGACGCGTCGACTGGAAGCCTGGCGGCCTCGGTTTCCCGGGGGCGGGACTCGAGGACGATCGCGCGGCTGCCACGTCTCTGCTTCGTTTCAGCCCGCACCTCCGAGGTCGGACGGTCCTCGGTGCACCTGTCGCGCCGGTCTCCCTGTCGTACGGATGGCTGGCGCTCCTTGTTGTCCAGGGCGGGCCCGTTCGCCTCGAGGTACTGCTGCCACTGCTGTGCGGGGAGCCAACCGTGGTGGCCGCCCCGCTGGAACGGGATCCGCTCACCGGCCGCAGCTTCTACGATGAACCGGGTGAGGGTCAGGCCGCCTTCCCCTGTGAAGGTGCTCGACTGATGGGCGGGCATGAGGACGCGGTGCCACCCCCCGCAGTACCCGGAGTCGGTGGGATTCTCCGGGTCGTAGGGCTTCTCCGGGCACCGGGTGAGCGCGCCGTTTTGGCTGCACTGGCCCTCCTCCAGGACGAAGTTGCCGTCCTGGACTGCGATGGGGTTCTTCTGCACGCGAATGACGGAGGCCGGCAGGTTGGGCGTGCGGACGTATGGGACGGTGCCGATGCCTGCGTGGTCGGGGTCGGCGAAGTCCCAGACCGATTGAATACCGCCGCGGCGCCGGAACCCCTCCCGTGCACGCATTCCGCGGGTTGTCTGGGTGCTCAGCTGAGGCTCGTAGCCCAGGACGATGCCGTTGGCGCCGTTGATGCGTACATCGAGGCGCGCGTGCCCGTCGGCGATCTGCGACTCGATGTCGGCGTGGAAGCCGTGATCTTCGGAGTCCTTCGCGACGCGTTCCTTGCGGGCGAGGTGCTCGTCGGACTCGTGGCTGATGGGCTTCTCCCCGGGGTTCCGGTAGTGGGAGGCAAGCCATACGCCGTGACGCTGGACGAGGTACATGGGGACGCGCCGACCGCGGAGGTCCCGGCAGTCGGGGCAGATGAGCCCGCGCTCTTCGACGGGGACACGTCCTCGCATGCGCAGGAGCACGTTCAGGAGGTCTTGGCCTTGCGGGACGCCGAGGTCGGCGCGGTCCAGGTCGAGGTTGTGGCCGGCCGGTTCGTAGTAGACGGGGTTACGGAAGAGGTCTTCGTCGCTGTCGATCTGAAGGTCGTCATCCATTGGTGCTCCCCGCAGCCGCCACGAGTAGGACTTACAACGCTACGGTGAGGGTCTGACAATCGGGGCTGAACTGCGGAAACAGGGCGCACTGAGAGATATGGGGGCAGCGGGCCTACAGCGGGTCAGGTCCGCACAGCTCGCAGCGCTTCGCCGCGATGAACCGGCTGTTCGCCGGCAGACAGAAATGCGTACAGGTCAGCGACGATGAACCAGTGGGGACGGGCGTCGTCAGTTCGCGAGGGATCAAAACTAGACGGAGCCCAGGCGATGACCGCGACCTAGGGCGTGTATCGAGAGTGATCTTGGTTCGTGGCGCGTGGAGATCTAACGGACGAGCAATGGGCAGTGCTGGCACCCCTGTTGCCGAATGGCAAGAAGTCCGGCCGACCGCCGATATGGACCAGGCGGCGGCTGATCGACGGCATGCGCTTCCGGGTCCGCACTGGCATCCCGTGGCGGGACGTGCCGACGGAGCACGGGCCGTGGGGCCGGGTCTACGACCTGTTCCGTCGATGGCAGCGGGACGGCGCCTGGCCCTCTTTGGGCCTCACCGTCTCCACGTCCGAGCGATGCGGTGCTGCGCATCCTCGCCCGTCTGGATACCTGCCGGGCAGCCAGCGGGGGCCGGTCGGTGTAGAGCGCGGCGATCACCGCGCGCCTGGTTGCGGCTTGGTCCGCGTCCGGGGGAACCGTGCGGCCCGCAGTGCGAGTAGTAGCGGCTTAATCGCCGCGAGCTTGAGTTGTGCCCACGCTGGCGCATCATGCCAGGCGGCGAGCTGCCGCGCGGCGATGCCAAGCAGGCGATGCTCTGCGTTCGGCCACAGATCGCGACCGGCCGACAGGTCCTCAACGAGCTCCGGCGAGACAGGCATCGCCCCTGGGTGAAAAGTGTGACACACGTCTCAAAGCTGTGAGTCTCGTGCGGTGACGCACTTTTCCCCGAAATCTCTAAAGCGAGGTCCGGTCGTGATCATGGAAATAGTGACTCTTAAGACTCTACAAGGGGTTTCCGCATGCGGAAACCGGCTCACCACCCATTGTTTCGAAGCTTCTGGAGGGGATCGTCTGGCATCCTGCTTGCCGGACGTGATGCGCGCTCACGCTTCCGCTCCGCTGTCCGTGGCCGTACGGCTCACTACTGGTGAAGGAAGCACACACTTTGAAGGCGAACAGCGACAAGCAGCAGAAGCAGGACGGTAGGGCCTTGATGGTGAGGTTGAGCCTTCCCGCTATGCGATGGAACGCAGTCAGCTCGGCCGGTATCGCAGCACTGATCGCCCATGACGGTGTGCAGGGGCCTGTCGAAGTGTGCGCATTGGCCTCGCTGGCAGGCATCGGGATGTGCTGTGAGGCGGCGGTCAAGATCGCCCAAGCGCATGCACAGGACACCCGAGCATCGTGACAGGCGCCCGCTCGCGTGGTCAGGCTGTGGCTCTGCCCGACGAGTAGTACCCGGCGACAACCGGCCCCGAACGCCGCGGCGTATCTACGCAGTTGCGGGGCAGGGTTGCCTCATTCTCAGTTGTTGGACTGGGGTGGGTCAGGCAGGGAGGCGGTTGGTAGCGGCTCGGCGGGCACATCGTTGCCGAAGTCCTGGCGGATGCGCTCGACTTCGGCCTGCACGTGGTCGCCGTCCCAACCGGCGTGCAGGATGCGCACGCGGGTGTCGATGCTTGCTGCCTTGGCCTGCGTCAGCATAGAGAGCGTCTGTGCGGTGGTCTGCGGGTTCTCGCTGGTGAAGTCGCCGAACTCGATTGCCGGTCCTTGTCGGTGGCGGCCCGGGTGAATCCGAGCAGCCGGTCGAGCCGCAGCATGTCGGCGATCGCCAGCGCCCAATACCACGCCTTCACGTCTCGCGTGATCATCGAGCGGCGTTCGCGGGCTGTGACCCCAGTAGCGGTACAGTCGGCGCATCGCCGAGGCCGAAGGCCGCGCGGAATACCCGGCGGACTCTGTCGCCTGCAGCACGATCGCCTCGGCGCTGCTGCTGTGCTCCTGCACGCGGATGGCCGCGGGAGCCGAAGTTGCGATTCTCGGCCGCCCCGGAGGGCGACCGCCACTCACGGTGCACGATCTCGATCGGGACCAGGAGAACGTTGCGATGCCCGGCCGCCCCGGAGGGCGACCGCCACCCGATCCGCGGGCACTACCGGCACGCCGCGCACGATGTTGCGATCCCCGGCCGCCCCTGAAGGCGACCGCCACCCGAGTCCGTCGCGGACCCGATCGGCTACTACGAGGCGTTGCGATTCTCGGCCGCTCCGGAGGGCGACCGCCAGTGCAAAGAGGGCGTGGCCCAAGTCTTCCGCTTGTGTGCCGTTGCGATCCTCGACTTTCCTGGAAGGTGTTCAGTCGGTGAGCCGGGTCAGGGTCACCCCGGCGGGCACGCTGTCTTCGTCGATGGTGATGCGGTCGGCGTAGTCGTCCCAGGAGCGTGCCTCGCTGTGGCCGAGCGGCTTGATGCGGATCAGGTCGAAGAGTTTGTGGGCGGGGGCTCGTCCGTAGGCGTCGTCGTGGGAGAAGACGTACAGGCCGCGGATGGCCATTTCGCCGCGGGAGGATGCCCGGTCGTGGTCGAACATCATGGTCAGGGCCTGCCAGTAGGCGGCGAGGTCTTCGGGGGTGACTTTGGCCGTGGTACCGAGGGCTCCGGAGTAGAAGCCGTGGCCGCGGTAGAGGCCGTAGGGGACGTAGTGCTTGTTGCCCATCTCGGTGACCTTGCCCTTGGCCAGGTCTTCGGGCTTGTTCGGGGCGACACGGGTGATGCCGGCCTCGAGCGGGGTGATGGGGTCGATGGAGCGGGAGAAGGTGAGCTGCATGGGTCCGCGGGCCCTTCCCGCGTGCTTTTTCTGGTCGCCTACGGACATGACGGCTCCGAACAGGCGCACGTCCCAGAAGTTGCGGATCATCCACTCCTGCGCGGTGGCGGTCTCGCCTGCCTTGGCGCCCCCTTCGGTGTAGGCGCGCTGGATCTGCGGGTTGAGGGCGACGCCTTCTTCGACGTACATCTCGAAGCCGGGCTGTCCCTGGTGGGCGAGAGTGATGGTGTTGCGGATCTTGCGCTTGAGGGCGACGTCGGTGATGAGGCCCTGGCCGGTGATGGGGTCGGTGCGGGGCATGCCGCCAGCGTCGGGGTCGCCGTTGGGGTTGCCGTCCTTGACGTCGATGAGGAAGACGTAGTCGTGCTTGCGGGTGGGGTCCAAGTGCGCGTCGGTCATGGTTCGCTCGGAGTCCTTCCGGGGCTGTGGCGTCGTGGTGAACGGGTGGCGGCAGGCGTTACCAGAGGGTGTTGTCCGAGGAATCGGCGTTCTCGGCGGAGGCTTCGGGGAGAGCGTCCGCTTCCTGTTCTGCGGCGAGTTTCTTTCCGGCTTCCCGTGCCTTGATGGCTTCTGCCGCAGCGCGTGCGGAGTGAGCTCGCTGGTGGTCGTAGCCGAGGATGAACAGGGCCTGCTGTTCGGTGCTCAGGTGGGCGGGGATGGTGTCGAGCAGGTCGAAGGCGTCCCGCAGCCTGCTGTCCATGGCTTTGGCCGCGGGTCCACTGGTGCGGGCGATGGTGCGCAGGTGCGGTCGCGCTCCGATACGGAGGCGGGTGAGGACGGCTCGGGGGGAGACGACCGCGGTGCTCAGGTACTTGTCGGTGATGGTGGTGTTGACCTTGGGCATGGCCTTGCGCTGGATCGCTTCGAGCATGGCCATGATCCGTCCGCATACGTAGCCGGGCTCGGTCGACCGGGGGTTCAGCTGGGGCACACAGAGCTCCTTGTGGCGGGTGGTCGTACGGATCAGGGCGAGGCGCAGCAGAGCGATACGGGGCCGGTCGAGGTGGTGGTCGGCGCGGATGCGCTGCAGAAGGACCGGCAGGAGATGGGCTGGTGGCGCGGCGCCGTGGAGTGCGGCTTTGGTGAGGTCGGCCTGGAGGTGCTTGGGGACGGTGGTGTCGATGTACTTGTTCTTGCGCTTGTCCCAGCGGGCGCAGGAGAGGGCGAGTCGCCAGACCGACCAGTAGGTGTAGGTGTTGTTCCAGCCGTCCCAGGTCTGCTGGTCGTCGAACCAGGCCCCGAGTCTCCGTTTCAGTTCGGGGACGGGGATGGTGATCCAGTCGGCGACGATGACCCTGTTGGTGTTCACCCGCAGGGTGAGGGCGTGGAAGGCGTCCTCGTCGAGGACTGCCAGTGCGTCTCGTCCCCGCCGGGGGTGGCGGACTCCGGCGATGAGCTGGGCCACCTCCTCGGGCTGTGGGTCGTGCAGGGTCCACATGGCTGTGTCGGTGTCGGGGTCACGGGTCCACCAGACGATGGCGGAGTCGTCGGCAAAGGCGCGGTGTTCGGGGTCGGCGAGCAGCGTGTTCAGAGCGGTGGCGGACTTGGTGCCGCAGTCGACGCAGATGGGGGTGGCCCCGAGCTGCTTGGTGCCGGCCCGGAAGTGGGCGGGCTGGTTGAGGCAGACCAGCTGGGTGTTCATTCCGGAGTTGGGGATGCCCTTGATGGGAACCGGGAGGGTCGACAGCAACGGCATGACGTGTCCGCACACGAGGCAGAGCCCCTGGTCCGCCTTGCCTGCCTTCCCGCTCTTCGTTTTCTTGACCTTGTCGGCCCACCAGCTCTTGACTTCCGCCAGGTCGTGGATCCACTCGCCGTCCACGCTGATGGCGACGAGGTGGTCCTTGTCCATCTCCAATGGCCATGCGGTCGGCGCGTGGCTGTTCAGCCATGCGGCCACTGCCTGTGCCTGGGGAAGGCGGGGGTGGTCGTTGCACCAGGAAGTGACCAGGTCACGGTAGGCGGCGTGCCGGTTCCTCGCCTTGGTGACGTCGGCAGAGTTGGTCGAAAGGACCTTCTCCCCGTCCGGCCCTTTGACCAGGCCGGGATGGGCGAGCGCGAACTGCGCGGTGTCGGCGAACAGGATCGGTGCCGGCTTGGACCCGGAGCGTCCGGTGTACGGGGCGGTGATCTTCCGCTGTTCCTGGCGGAGGTCGATGACCAGCGGTTCGGCATCTCCCGTGCCGGGGAGATCGATCTGCCACATGACCCGGCGCGTGAGGTAGTACTCGGGGGTGTCGCCCTGGCGGCTGTCGGCTTGCTGGACGAGGCTCTGCAGCAGCACGTCAGGCCACCTCCTCCGCGGAGGCGCGTCCCTCGGCGCCGGGCATGCCACTGACCTCGGCGGGGGCGAGGGGACGGTCGGGCACGTGGAGAACGCCGTGCTCGAGGCTGGCCCGGAACCAGTGGTAGCGCTCCTTGCCCTTCGGGAGGTACTCGATGTGGTGGAGCATCAGTCCGAGCTCGTCGATGGGCGGAATGCCTGCCTGGTCGGCGGCGGTGACCGCACCGGCTTCCTCTGCCGATCCGCGAGGCCCGAAGAAGGCTGCGAACTCGCGGCAGCCGAAATGGGGCTGCTCGTAGCAGGCACCACGTGCGAGTCGGCGGTCGAACTGGTCGCGGTACTTCGGCAGGGGCGCGGTGCACCGGTCGCCGGCGTGAATGGTCGCGTGGATGCGGTAGGCGACGTCGCTCAGAGCGACGGTGACCCGCTGGCCCCGGTCTTCGGCGACGTCGTAGCGGTAGCCGTTGTTGGCTTTCAGGCTCTGGTAGGCGTTCTTGGTGACGATCGAGTTGTTGACCTCGTTGCGCCGGAAGCGGGTCCACCTCACCGGCTTGAGCTGTTCGATCCGTTCAACCTGGTAGGTCATCTCCGGCTTCCAGAAGATGGCCTCCAGCAGTCCCCTCGCCGCGGAGGGGGTCATGGTCGGATACGAGACCCGCTCGACCTTGAGCTCCGGACGCGTGAAGCAGGCCAACGGCCCCCACGCCTCCACCTCTACGTGGAGCGGCCGGTCCGCGCGCTCACCGCGCCGCCGAGTCTGCTCTCTGGTCATACAAACGTCCCCCTCCATGTGCGGCTCGGCCGGTTGTCAGTGCTGCCCGTTACCGTCACGACACTGGCGATCGACCCGGACCCTCTGCAGCCACCCAAACGTCGCTGTGGTCCCGGGTCGGCAGCTGGCCGATCCGCGACTCACGTGCCCCAGGGGGACCGGTAACGAAATGTGGTGGTCTGGTGGATTCTCGACGGATAAATGATGGAATGTCAACCGCTCTTGCGTACAAGGCAGTTGATCCGGTAGGCGGGTCGTTACCGGTTCCGGAAGGCAGACTCGTGGCCCACTCGCTGGGCCACCAAGGCACCTGGCACTGGTACGAAGACCACGCCCGCGGTACGGGCGAGCTGGCCCGTCGGTTCGCCGAGCCATGGGGAGGCGGTGACCTTGCCTACCAGCTCGGACGCGACCACGACACGGGCAAAGGAGCCTGTGCGTGGCAGGAGGGGCTGATCGAGGAGGCCACCACCGGCCGCAAGATCAGACGGCCCCCGCACAACGACGCAGGAGCCCTCTTGTTCGCCCGGTCGGCCGAACCTTCCCCCGCTCTGATGCCCTGTGCCAGTGTGATCGAGGGACACCACACCGGTCTGTCCGCGTGGTCAGAAGTCAGGCTCCGGCTGAAGGCCCTGATGGCCGACTCCAGCGAAGTAGACGAAGCCATCCACCGAGTCGCCGCAGTCATGCCGGAAATCCTGGACGGCTCAAGCCCGGCCGCCCCAGCCTGGCTCGACCCACGTGACAAGATCGCCGTGGAGATGCTGGTCCGCATGACCTACTCGGCCGTGGTCGACGCCGACCGGCTCGACACCGCCGCCCACTTCAGGCCCGGCACGCACATTTTGCCGCACGTCGGGATGCCGGAGCTGTGGGAGCGATATGAGGCCCGCCGCCAGAAGGCCCTCGCCGAACGCCAGCGCTCCAAGGGCGCCTCCTGGCTGGACATGCTCCGCGAGAACGTCTACCAGGAGGCACTCGAAGCCGCCGCCGGCAAGCCGGGCGTGTACCGGCTGCACCTTCCGACCGGCGCCGGAAAGACGTTCACCGGCGGAGGCTTCGCCCTCCGCCACGCCTCCCTGCACGGACTGCGGCGCGTCATCGTCGCGGTCCCGTTCATCTCGATCACCGAGCAGAACGCAGCGGAGTACCGAAGCCTCCTGGACCCGAAGCAAGGACCGCCGGTGGTGTTGGAACACCACTCAGCCGTGAACATCGAAACTCCGCAGCAATGCGCGCCGCAGTCCGCCGGCACCTCGACGAACGTGCGCCGCGACCAGCAACGTGGCCGCCCCAATCGGTGGGCGAAACTGGCCACCGAGAACTGGGACGCCCCTTTCATCGTCACCACCACCGTTCGCCTGATCGAAACGATCTTCGGAAGCGCTCCCTGGGTCACCCGTCGACTCCACCGGCTCGCCAACTCTGTGATCGTTCTCGATGAGGTTCAGGCTCTTCCCGACAGGCTCCTGACTCCGATCCTCTCGGGCCTGCGGGAACTCGTGGAGCACTACGGCGTGACCCTCGTGTTGTCATCGGCGACCCAGCCGGAACTCGCCGCGCTGAACCCCTGGCGCTCCGGTCTCCCGCAACGTGACGTCGTCGCCGACCCCGCGCCGCTCTTCAAGCAACTGCGCCGGGTCAGGTACGAGTGGCGGACCGGCCCGGAGGTGACCCTCGCAAGCATCGCCGCCGAGGCGGCCGAGCACGACCACGCCCTCGTCGTGGTCAACGGGACCAAGGATGCCAATCAGGTCCATCGCATCTGGCTCAGCACGAACCGCGACGAGGACCCAGGCGTCCTGCACCTGTCGACCCGCATGACCGGCGGCCACCGCCGAGAAACCATCCAAGCGACGAAGCAACGCCTGGAGAAGGGCCTGAACACCCTCCTCGTGTCCACCTCGCTCATCGAAGCCGGCGTCAACCTCGACTTCCCCCGCGGATACCGGGCCAGATCAACACCAGAGTCCGAACAGCAGGCCGCCGGACGGGTCAACCGCGAGGGCAAGCGCCCCGCGAAGGACAGCGTCATGACCATCTTCGATCCCCAGGACGGCCTCAACCCGCAGGTGGTCTACAACACGTGCGCCATCGCAGCAGCGTCCCGCCGCTTCGGCGACGGGCTGGCCGACCCCGACGATCTGGATGTCCTCCGCTCGTACTACCAGCACCGCTACCGCCTCCAAGCAGGACAACACTCCAAGGACCCCAACGGAGCCACCGGAGAAGCCATCGAAGCGCTACGAGCAAAGCTGCACTACCCGGAGGTCGCGCACAGAATGCGAATCGTCGACAACGAACACTCCGTGGCCGTGGTCGTCATCCGCCCCCAGCTCGAAGAAGAAACCCGACGGGCCGCCCAGAAGGCAGTCGACCAACTCCGCCGCGGCCTGCCGACGCCAACGACCTACCGCACCCTGCAGGAACACATGGCATCCATCCCCGAGCGGGAACTGGAGCTGGCGATCAACGCCGGCCACGCCATCGAAGTCACCGGTGACCTGCACCAGTGGGTCGGCCCCTACCACCCCCAACGAGGTATCGAACCCCCTGCATGACCAATCAGACCACCCAGCAACGCCTCACCAGTACGCTTGAGGAACTGGAACCGCCAGCCGGCAGCCGAAGTGTGGTGATCAGCTTGCGGCAGTGAAGATTCGAGTGTATGGATAACCGAGCCTGGCGCGGTGGTCGTCCTACGTGTGACCGAGGATCGCAACAACACCAGACGCGGGAGCCTACCGTTTCTCCGTAGACGTGGCGGTCGCCCTCCGGGGCGACCGAGGATCGCAACCACACCTGCGAGTGGGCCGCGGCCTGGCAGAGGATGTGGCGGTCGCCCTCCGCGGTGACCAGGATCGCAACGTCATCAGCCCGGCGTCCAGCACCGCGTCACCGTTCGTGGCGGTCACTCTCCGGGGTGACCGAGGATCGCAACCGCAGCACCGACGTCACACAGAACTTCGCGACCGGCAGTGGCGGTTGCCTTCCGGGGCGATCGAGGATCGCAACAAGGGATCCTGGGACTTCCGCAATCCCGCTCCGGAGTGGCGGTCGTCCTTCGGGACGACTGAGGATCGCAACAGCGGCGCCGAGCGGATGTGGCCAGCGGGCGCCCGGGTGGCGGTCACCCACCCTTCGGGGCGACCGAGGATCGCAACCGCCACACCGAGGTCACCCCCGGCATGCTGCACGCCGGTGTGGCGGTCACCGTTCGGGGTGACCGAGGATCGCAACGCCCAGCACACGTCTCGGCAGGACGACCCGCAGCTGGTGGCGGTATCCTTCGAGGCGACCGAGGATCGCAACCGGAAGGCCATCGACGACGTCAAGGCGGGCTACCGTGTGGCGGCCACCCTTCGGGGGAACCGAGGATCGCAACGTCGCATTGCGCGGACGTACCGCGCCGGCGGCCGAGTGGCGGTCACCCTTCGGGGCGACCGAGGATCGCAACCTTATACGCGAGGGATCTCTCACCAACCGGCGAACGTGGCGGTCACCCTTCGGGGTGACCGAGGATCGCAACACCGGAGACATCACGGGGTCGGACATCACCGGCACGGTGTGGCGGTCACCCTTCGGGATGACCGAGGATCGCAACTTCGACCACACAAGGGATAGGACGCACAGCTTGGTGTGGTGGTCGCTTTGTGGGGCTCGAATTGATGGTTGTGGCTGCCTGTTCGATCACCGCGAGTACGTACATCCGCGCGCCGGGCAGGGTGACCGTCTCAAAGAAGTCACAGGCCAGGAGGGCCTCTATGAAGGCGCCTGTAGCCCCAGCTTGGATTCTCTCTCGCCAGACGCAGCACCAGAATCCGGACGGAGCGCACGGTAGGTGGGCGACCGGGTCGCTTGGGACGCGATAAGACGGCATGGCGGCGCCTGGCAAGGTCGCGATGCCAGCGCAGCACCGTGTCAGGACGCACGAGCAACCGCACCTGCCGCAGAACCGGCAACGGCAGCCGGTGCAGGAGCGCTGCCAGGAACGCCCGATTGCCCGGAGGGAACCGCACTCGGTTACCGCCGTGTTGGCGTTCGAGCACCGTGATCTGATGGCGGAGGGCCAGGATCTCCGCGTCCTTGTCCCGGTCGCTCATCGGCAGCAGACGCAGCAGCGCGAACGCGTCGGTCACGCCCAGGTAGGCTAGCCGCAGCAGCACGGTCGATCATCATGACGCGTGGACTACCCTGAAGGGTGTCTTTATTGCCGTACGGTGGTTGACCTGGGGCTTTGCGGTCGCCCGAGTATGGGCATGATCAGTGATCGTGGGTCTGCGACTGCTCTACCTGATCTTCTGCCGACTACTGGGCTGCCTGTGCCGTTCAGAAATCTGTCGCGGCAGGTCAGGCCGCGTGTCTGTACTCGTTGATCAGGCCGCCGAGGACGCGAGTCTGGAGTAGTCGCCGCGGAGTGCTCGAGTCGGTCAATGGTGCGGTCCGGCTGTCGGTAAGGGGCGGACGTTGCTCTCGAGCCTGATGAGGGCGATGGCCGTTGTAGTGCCGGGCGTAGACATCGAGGACGTGGCGAGCGTGGGTGTCGTTCCAGATCAGCACGTGATCGAGGAGTTCACGTCGCAGTGTCCCGATGACTCTCTCGCAGTGCGCGTTCATCCGCGGGGCCCGCGGGGCGGTCCTGACGGTCTCGATGCCCTCAGCTTCGAAGACCGCGTCGAAGGATTCTGTGTACTTGCTGTCCCGGTCGCGGATCAAGAAGCGCAAGACTCGAGGCGCATGTCCACCTCAAGAGCGAGGTTGCGGGCCTGCTGGGCCGTCCACTGCGCGGTCGGATGAGCGGTGACGTCGGCGATGTGGAGGCGGCGCGTGCCGTGCTCGAGGAAGACCAGCGCATAGACCCGGCGAAGGCTTGCCAGGTCGATGTGCAGGAAGTCGCAGGCGATGATGGCCTCGGCTTGGGATGTCAGGAACTCGCGCCATGTCGGCCCGCCGCGGCGGGGAGCCGGGTCGACACCGGCTGCCGTCAAGATCTTCCAGACGGTAGAGGCGCCGATCCTGCGGCCCAGCCGGGCGAGTTCCCCCTGAATCCTGCGGCAGCCCCAGCGCGGGTTCTCCCGCGCCAGCCGCAGCACCAACTCCTTCACAACTTCCGCTGTCGCTGGCCGGCCCTGCCTGGTCCGGCACTCGCTGTAGTCCCACCTGCGTGTAACGAGACGCCGATGCCAGCGGAGCAACGTCCCTGGCGTGACAGGGAACACTTGCGCCCAGCGACGCCGGGGTATCAGCGAGGACAATGCCGCGAACAACAACCGTTCCGCCCACTGGTACCGCACCGGACTCGCAAGTTGCCTGCGCAGTACCGAGTTCTCGTGCCGGAGCACGAGCAATTCAGCTTCTCTGGCCGTCCGTCGACGCAGCAACACTGCTGGAACCGAGAGCAGCTTCCGTTGTGACCTGGTACACCAGTGAGACGATCACCTGGACATGGTCCCAGCACGCCCGCTGATCCCGCCAGACCGGCTACGACCTGCAACGACGCATTCCTGAACGGCACAGGCTCTCGCGGCGCCGGCCAAGCGGCAGCTTGTCGAAGTTGTCCAGGTGGATGCCCAGACGGACGCCCCGGGACTCATCGATGGTGGTCGTGGCTTGGCCGGGCAGGTTCTCGACCGAGGCCAGGAAGTCCGCCGGGTGGCGGCCGACGAACGGGTCAAAGGCGGCCAGGTGCTGGGCCAGCGGCGTCTGACCGTCGGGGGTCCAGCGGTTGTGCGGACGGACCAGCTCGATCACCGTGGCCGGGCCGTCGCCGGGGCCGCTGCGCAGCGCCGTGGCCTGGTCTGGTGTCAGCGGCCGCCAGCGTCCCGGCAGGGGCATGACGGCGTCCTCGTCGAGGTCGCCCTCGCCGAAGCTGACGTCGATGTCGGTGATCTCGCAGCGCTCGATCAGCGCGTCGGGGTCGGTGAAGGCGATGCGGATGGTTAGGGGTGGGGGGGGGGGGGGGGGGGGGGGGGGGGGGGGGGGGGGGGGGGGGGGGGGGGGGGGGGGGGGGGGGGGGGGGGAAAAACCCCCCCCCCCCCCCCCCCCCCCCCGCGGAGAATGTCAGTCGTCGGGAAGGCTCAGTTCCAGGTCGCCGACCAGGGCGCGGCCCAGCTGCATCGTCTGGGCCGGCTCGATGACGGCGTGCTTGAGCGAGGTCAGGCCGCGGATCGCGGACAGGTCGTTGCCGCGCAGGTCCAGGCCGCGGGCGGCGGTGCGATCGAAGCTGGTCAGGTCCATGCGGCAGTCGTCGAACACGGCCTTGGACAGATCGCAGCGGGCGAACGTGGCCTCGTCCAGGGAGCACTCCCTGAAGATCACCTCCGCCAGAGCAATCGACGCTGCGGCGCAGGCCATGCAGCCAGATCGGCGGCAGAGCCGCCCCGCGCACCACCGCCCGGAACTGGCGGCTCACCAGATCCACGTGGATCCCGGCGCCGTCAGCGGTGGTGAACATCAGACCGAGGTCGTACCACGCCTCGCCAGGCGGCGTCCCGGGCAGTGTTCTGACGGGCGCGGTGGGTGCGGGCGTCATGCCACCTCTATCGAGTCCGTGGTGGATCAATCCGGCGGAGGGGCACCACAAGCGCTGCCCCTGCTGAACCGAACGTCTCGGATATCAGACGCCTCTCAGTTCCCGCCTCCCAGGTATCGCCTCGAACTAGCTTCGCCGCTGGAAGATCTGGACGAGCCGATCGAGGACCTGACGTGCATCGGCCCGACGCCGAGGGTCCGGGTGGGCAGCCGCGATGAGCGAGACAGCCAAGACGAGGATGGAGTAGCCGACAGCAATCGCCACTACTTGGGTGCTGGCCACTAACATGATCATTACTGACTCCTTGAATAGAGGCCGCCCAGGTTGGCCCGATCGCACGGCAGAGCAGCCTGATACCAGACGGACAGGCGTGGAGAGTCAGGACCATCCACCCCTAGAGCGCCACAAGAACTGCGCCGCCTCGAAACAGACCCCGTAGGACGACCCGACCTCCGAGAGCTCCCGATGTCTCCAATCAAACCGTGTTCAAGCGTGCTGAACCACGGCAGAATAGAGGCATGCAGGATGCATCCACGCTGCTGATCGGGGGCTGACCTCGACCTTCGCGGTCTTGGCAGATCTCAGAGCGTAGAGGAGGACACGCATGGCGAGCAGGAGACTCCGCCTCATCGACCGGCGCAAGGCGATCGGGCACACGCAGGAGTCGCTATGTGCCTCGTTCGTGATCAGGATGTGGTCGAGGGCCTCGCGCCGGATGCTGCCGATCACCCGTTCACAGTGGGCGTTCATCCGCGGCGTTCGTGGCGCGCTCTTGATCACCTCCATGCCATCGGCTACGGCGTCGAAGGACTGTCCGTACTTGCCATCGCGGTCACGGAGCAGGAATCGCAGGGACTCCATACGCGTGTTCAGGTCGGCGGCTACGTTCCGGGCCTGCTGCACGGCCCATTCCCGGGAGGGATGTGCCGTGACGTTGGAGATATGGAGGCGCCGGGTGCCGTGTTCGAGGGAGGCGAGCGCGTACAGTCTGCGTCCGAACACGGTGTCGAGATGGAAGAAGTCTGCCGCGATGATGCCCTCGGCCTGGTTCGTGAGGAACTCGCGCCAGGTTGGGCCGGTACGGCGTGGGGCTGGATCGATGCCCGCGGCTGTCAGGATGTTCCATACGGTGGATGCGGCGATCGGGTGCCCCAGGCGAGCCAGCTCGCCCTGGATCCGCCTGTGGCCCCACCTCGTATTTTCCCGGGCCAGTCGCAGTATGAGCTTCCTGAGCGCCGCCCTGGTCGGTGGTCTCCCGGCCGGGGCGCGTCGCGCGCTGTAGTCCCATTTCGCCGCGATGAACCTGCGATGCCACGCCAGCAGGGTGCCGGGCGTGATCGGGAAGATCCCACGCCACCGGCAGCGGGGTATCAGCCCGGACAGCGCAGCCAGCCAGAATCGATCAAAGGGCTCATACCGGACTCGGCCGTGGATCTGACGCCTCAACACCGCGTTCTCGTGCCGCAACACGAGCAACTCCGCGTCCTTCGTGGCTTGGCTGCGCAGCAGTACCCGGGGGATGGACAGTAGCTTGCGCACGACCTTGTACACCAGTGAGACGGTCACGCGGACATGCTCTCAGCCGAGGCCGAATGCTTGACGTCACCTGCAGCGACGACTTTTCGAGCCCCACACGCTCGCCAACCCGCCGTGCCCGTACTGGCCGGGCTGCGGTGCGGTCGGAATGCTGGCGTGCGGCTGCTTATGGCCGCCATGCCTCCTTGTACGCCGGATGCTTGTCGTACAGGGCGGCGAAGCCCTGGGTGGCGGGACAATCGTCGCCGTCGAGGCGGCAGACAACCATAGGCGTTGTCTGGCACCCGTCGTCGGCGGCGACGAGCACGGGTTCATGTTCAGCCAGAACGACGGAGCGCAGGAACGCCGTGCGCGCCAGCACACGGGCCGGGTCGTGCCGGACGATGTGCTCGGCGAGGTCGGCATCCAGCTCCGTCGTCACCTTGGACTCTCCGCCGTCGTCGCGCTGCAGGAGGAGGTGCTTGGTTCCCCACAGATACTCGACGGCTTCGATGCGGTCATAGCCGACGCGGCGGGCTGCGGCGTCCTCGTCGTCCAACCGCGCCATGCAGAACGCCCACACCTCATCGAGTCGTACCGGACTGCCGCCTACGGTCACTTTCCGATCCTCCGTCCGTACGCCTGGGCTGCGCCGCCCGCCGGCCCGCCGCGCCAGAACTGGCCGACGGCGGTGCGGTCGACGGCGGGGCCTGGCCGATGGCGCCCTGCTTAACCTGCGGGCTGCTCAGCCACATGAGCAGGCTCCCGGTTTCTAATGGACCCCGGGAGCCTTCCGCACGCCCGCCTCATTCTCCGGTGGACGGAGGCCTGCCAGCCAACTCAATCCCCCGAACTCGCTGGAGCCAACGAACCAGAGCGAACATCGCCGCGCCACAGCCACCAATCCAGCCCCACCCCTCCGTCAGGAGAGTGTGAAGTCCGTCGCGTTCCACGATATAAACCACGAGAAACGCTGGCGGAACTCCGATGAACGCCTCCTGGCGGTTCCGCGTCGCGAGCATCCAGTCGACGGGACGCCACAAGCGGCCAAGTCCATCTCGAAGACGGCATCGGACGGCTGCACCGAGAACCCCCAACGCGTACCGACGCTGCTGCCAGACCGTGAGGGAGACGCCGCCCTCAGGGTCGCCATCGAGGTCGGCCAGCCATGCAGTGCGCATGTCGCGTCGGTCCCCTGCGATTCTTGCGGCAAGGGAGGCCCATCGTTCTGCCCGCGGCTCTCGTCGAAGTCGCTGGCGACCATGCGTCAGGCCCACGTAGCCGTCACCAAATTCCGCTTCGAAGAGGGTTATGAGGCGCGCACGACGCTCCGAGCCCCACTCCGGAGGTAGTAGCCCAGAGATCCCCTTGTGGCGCCTCTGCTTGTCAGCTTCGGTCTTGCACTTCGCACACGTCGCGAGGTGCGCGAGTACGCGCTTACGGGCGTCAGGGCCGAGCTCTCGGTCCACCAGCGCAACGAGGCGGGAGCCTAGATTCTCAGCGTCCCAGTCGCGCGGCCCCTCATCGTGAGTCTGGCTCATGCCGCACCGCCCGCAGGACGGAGGCTGAAACGGGCACGGCGTGCACTGCGGGCCGCCAGAGCTTCCAGGGCTTGGGCGCGGCCAGCCCCCGTGAACTCGTAGAAGCGTCTGGCCGGACGCCCCGGATGAGCTTCTACCTCATCCCAACTCCTGAGCCAGCCCCGCTCAAGGAGGCGGTCGAGAATCGGATACACCGTGCCGGGGCCGAGATCGGCGTGACGGCAGATACTCAACCCCCACGCAGGAGCATCGGCCTTCGCGTTGAGGAGTACCTCCAAGACCGCCATCGTCGGCTTGGTGAGTCTGATGTTGGGCATGCCTCAAGTAAACCATGTATCGAGTACGAGCAAGGGATTCTGTCGAGTACGAGCCATGCGTGATGACCCGATCCCCCATACGCAGGCGATGCGACGCCGCCCGGCGGCTCGCCCCGCCCGACCTGTGCCCCGGTACTCCGCCACGACCCACTCACAGTTCAACGAGTCACCCAGGCACCGAGCCACGGCCAACCGTGCATGAACTCGTTAGCCAGGGAGCGAGATCTTCTCGTTGAGGAAAGCCTCAACCCATCTGCCCATCTTCCGCCCGTATGCCGATACCGCATCGCTCGTCGGCCCGTCGCGCCCGAACTGGCCGAGCCGGGTCAGAACAGCGGCAGCGTGTCGATGCCGTCGGCGCCTTCCGCCGCCCCAATGGCGACAAGTATGCGAGGAGCGCCGTCTCGGGCTCGGGAGTTCAACGAGATCGATCAAGGCCGCGCCCCCTGTAGCCATGGTCCTGCGTTGAGGTGCGGAGCATCATAAGGCAATTCGACCATCCCTACCGAGGCCGAAACCGCAGGTCAGTCTCATGATTTAGATCATGAGGGCATAGGGTCGGCGGCCGACTGCAGGTTCGCTGGGCGTTTACACCCCCGTGGCGGGGCTTGAAGCGGCGCCTAATAGTCCCTCAACGAGTGGTGGACAGACTGCCACAGCCCAAGCTGCAAGACCTTGCGATGCAGCTTACGGTGAACATATGAACGTCCGAGCAGAAGAACTGATCCGGGCAACACGCGAGGGTCGTTCACTTGTGTGCAGCAGGCGGAATCCTGCATCACTCACTACCTCTTTGCGCTATCGGGTCAAGGCGGAGGATATCCGCGACATTTTGCTTGGAAGGACCTTGCCAGATCCCGATCCTCGCGGCCTTCAGATAATGGGTGCACGCATTATTGGTCAGCTCGACCTGGAGGGCATAGAAAGCTCCGTGAGGCTCGCACTGCAAGGCTGCTCATTCGACCGGTCTATGGTTGCACGAGACGCGCACCTGCCCAGTTTGAGTCTAGATGGATCCAAACTTTCAAAATTGGACGCCGAGGGACTACGGATTGATGGGGACGCTTCCCTTGGCGTGTATCGGTCGTTCAGTTTCGAGGCAGAGGCTGTGCAACTTCGCGGTGCCCGCATAGAAGGGGAGTTGCGCTGCCGGGGCGCTAAACTTCACAACAGATTCGGTCACCCTGCACTTCAGCTCGACGGTATAAGCGTCAGAAGTGTTTTCCTCAATGGAAATTTCAAGGCCAGCACTCCCACGGGTCAGGCCGCAGTTCTCCTCGACGGAGCTTCTATCATCGGTCTCCTGGATCTCAGCACAGCAAAACTGAAGAACGATCAAGGCGGCGCTGCACTCAAGGCAGACGGGATACATGTGAATAGCGCCTTTCTGAGGAATGGGTTCGAGGCCGAAGCCGACACCGAGAATTGGGGGGCAGTGCAGATATCAGCTGCGCTCATCGACGGTGGCCTATTGCAGTTCGATGGAGCAACCCTGACCAACAAGAGCGGGACCGGACTACAGGCAGCCGGACTAAAAATACCCAACGGGTGCATCTTCCTTAACGACAAGTTCAACGTCATCGCACACAGGAAACCGGCCGTTGACCTGAGCGGAGCTGAGGTTGGCATCGCTGTTCTCTTTGGCGACGACGATAAGCCGGTAGTGGACGCTGCCAAGCTAGTGAGCACGGACGGTCCCGTCCTACGTGCCGACCATCTGCAAGTAGGCGAACGCCTTTCCCTGAAAGGAACCTTCAAATGCAAGACCCCTTCCGGCCAAGAAGAGTGGGACGCTTCCGTCCATGAAAAACACGTTGCCATCTCACTCTGCGGAGCCAATCTGGGTCTTGAAGTGGATTTCTCCCACTGCAAGATCAAGAATGCATCGAGAGGGCCAATCTTTGACCTCCAATCTGCTCGTGCTGAAAATCTAGCACTACCCTCGACGGTTGTGTGCACTTCGAGGAAAGGCGACAGAGGCTGCACTAAAGCAAAAATTGAACTGAATGGATTCTCCTATGACCGCATCCGTGACGGCAATCCGGCTTCATTCGAGCAATGGCGTCACTGGCTTCGGGAGCACACAAGCGATTATACGCCACAACCCTATCGGCAATTGGCCCAGGCTTTCAGTGCCGCCGGAGACGAAAAGGCGGCCCGCAAGATACTCATTGCTCAGCAGCGTCACCTGAGAAGCAGAAAAGATTTGCTGAGGAAGCCCGGTTACGTCCTATTTGATCTGTGCGTAGGCTTCGGGTTCCAGGTCATGAACGCCATATGGATCATTATTATTCTGGTGGGGGCCGCCCTCACTTTTGGACACCTCGCCGCTTGGTTCGACGCCACCGTTTGCGGTTGCTCACTTATCGAACAGTTTAGACTTGGCCTGGATCAAGTTCTGCCCTTCCCCGGCGTCGAAACTCAAAACAAGTGCATGCTGGATACCCGAAGTGGAGTCGGGCAGATACTCTGGGGCGCCTTCGTGATGCTGCGCGTCTTCTCTTGGACGCTATTTATTATGGTCATTGCCGGAATGAGGAATCTTATGCGCAAGCCGTAAGAGGTCGGTGCTAATTTCCGCCTCTCCACTTTCGCAGAGAGGAGTGAAACCTCTCGTCGTGAGCAGCCACAACCTATTTCCCGATCCTCCGCCCGTATGCCGACGCCGCGCCGCTCGCCGACCCTGTGGGTGCCGAATATTACATCCGCCCTGGTCAGGTGTCGGGTGCTGGTAGCGGTCTCATAGGTTCGAAACCTGGGTAGTTGCGTTGTTCGGTGGGGCGCGATGCATCGCGTCGAAGCCGCTCCATGTGCCACTTGACCGCTTCTGTGTACGGCATCGTACGGAGCTTGACGGCGCGGCAAGTCTGCGAGACTCTTAAAATAGAGCATAGAGGGAGAATTGCCGCGCGGCTGGGGGTCAAGGGGTCGCAGGTTCAAATCCTGTCGTCCCGACCAGCGTTTTCGCAGGTCGGAGGCCGTTTCCACGGGTAGCGGAAGCGGCCTTTGTCGTGTCTGGGCAGGGAGCGATGGGGAGCCCTCCGGGAGCCCTCGTGCTCCCAACTCGCGGACGTGTCAACGGTGTCCGATTCGTCCGTCACCCGATCCGGTAGATCTGCTGCGCCGTACCGAGCCCCTGTGTGCCGTCGTCAACCGTAGGCCCCTGAGGTCACCCCGTCGATCCGGATGCTCTCTGCATCGAGAGGCATAAGAACCCCTTGTCGGCTCCCGACCCTCTTTCGGGGTGGGAGCACGGCATCGTGCTCCCCATGCGACAGGGGTGGGGTGGACCACTGGTGATCCCTCCGGGCCGGTTTCCGCAGGCAGCTCGCGCGCGGGTGTCCTGGTCGCCGTGGACGGTCTGCGTCAAAGCACGGCAAAGCCCCTTGGCGTCCGTCGGCAGATAGGGCACTCCCAGAGTGTGAGCGCCGTATCCGGCTCTGGAGCGCCGCAGGGAGACTGTTCGCGGAGGCATGGACGGAAGAAAAAGTGTGCCAAGCGAGTGAGAATAATGTCCCCACTGTGTATGCGCTCGGCGTAGTGGTCGACGAGCACTGCTCACCTTGTAGGTGCCAAGAACTGCGTCCGTGCTGGTCACGCGGCGTGCCGGTACTCGTGCAGGAGGCCGCCGAAGTGATCGCGTCGATGTACGTGGAGATGGGTGAGCTGGTCGGGTTCCGTGATCGGTTCGGGTAGTGGGTGGAGTGGTGCGGCGCTTGCGAGAGTGCGGTGGGGTCTGTGCTCGTTGTAGAACGTCTCGTATTCCCGTAGCGCGTGGAGGAGATGGGTCTGGTTCCAGATGAGGGTGCGGTCGAGGAGTTCGGTTCGGCATGAGCGCACCCAGCGTTCCATGATCGCGTTCATGCGCGGTATGCGGACGCCGGTCTGGACGACTTTGACGCCCTCGGCTTGCAGGACGGTGTCGAAGGATGCCGGGTACCGTCCGTCTCGGTCCCGGATCAGGAACTTCGCATTGATGCCTGCGTCTTGGAGGTCCATGACCATGTTGCGGGCGAGCTGGGTGACCCAGGCGGCGGTGGGGTGTGCCGTCGCGCCGAGGATCCGCACGCGGCGGGTGGCGTGCTCGATCACCGCGAGGACGTACAGCGTCGCTCCGCTCAGGGTCTTGGTCTCGAAGAAGTCTGCGGCGAGGATGGCCTGGGCCTGGGAGTGCAGGAAGGCGGCCCAGGTGGTGTGGTCGCGTTCGGGTGCTGGGTCTATGCCGTGCTCCTTGAGGATGTTCCATACGGTGGCGGCGGCCACCTTGATCCCGAGGGAGGCGAGTTCGCCATGGATTCGCCGATAGCCCCAGCTGGGATTCTCCCGCGTGAGCCGTAGCACAAGAGCACGGATGGATCGTACGGTGCGGGGCCGTCCCGGCCGTTTGGGGCGGGAAGCCTTTGCGTGGCGGCGGCGCAGCAGCT
>NZ_JBVIVI010000009.1:398082-447688 GCF_055595765.1 Streptomyces sp. NPDC040405 | reverse complement strand
CGCCCGGTTACATTTCGAACCCGGAAGCTAAGCCTTTCAGCGCCGATGGTACTGCAGGGGGGACCCTGTGGGAGAGTAGGACGCCGCCGAACAATTTTTAGAAAAGGGCCCGGTCGGGAGCTTAAAGCTCCCGACCGGGCCCTTTTCGCGTTTCCTACTACCTCCCCGGTGAGGGGTACCGGTGGCACTACCGGTAGAGTCATGGGGCATCATCGACTGATTCCCTCACAGGAGGCCCCCGGGTGGAGGTTCAGGAGACACGGGTCCAGACGGATCGTGTACTCACCATCCCGAACATCCTCAGCACCGCGCGCCTCTTCGGCGTACCGCTTTTCCTGTGGCTGATCCTCCGGCCCGAGTTCGGCGGGCCCAAGAGCGACCTCTGGGCCCTGCTGGTGCTGGCGCTGAGCGGGGTGAGCGACTATCTGGACGGCATGCTGGCCCGTCGCTGGAACCAGATCAGCAGCCTTGGCCGCATCCTCGACCCTGCCGCCGACCGGCTCTACATTCTGTCCACGCTCATCGGCCTCACCTGGCGGGACATCCTGCCGCTCTGGCTGCCCGTGGTTCTCCTCGCCCGCGAGGTCCTGCTCGTCGCGATGGTGTGGATCCTCCGGCGCCATGGCTATCCGCCGCCGCAGGTGAACTTCCTCGGCAAGGCGGCGACGTTCAACCTCATGTACGCCTTCCCCTTGCTCCTTCTGAGTGATGGAAGTGGCCCACTTCACACGACCGCTGCTATTTTCGGATGGGCGTTCGCCGGATGGGGTACAACACTCTATTGGTGGGCAGGAGTCCTCTACGTGGTTCAGGTCCGCCGGCTGGTGAAGGCGGACGCCGCGGCCGACTGAGTTCGCCGTCGTGGGCAGCCCAGGACCGGGCTCCCGTAGCGATTTCTTGGGCCATCGGGCGTGCGCGGTCGGCGTGACCGCCGTCTCTTTCGAGGAGGACGCTTCCGACATGAAGGCCGTCGTAATGGCAGGGGGCGAGGGAACTCGTCTGCGCCCGATGACCGCGACCATGCCCAAACCACTGCTTCCCGTGGCCAACAGGCCGATCATGGAGCATGTGCTGCGGCTGCTCAAGCGGCATGGCCTGTCCGAGACCGTGGTGACCGTGCAGTTCCTCGCGTCTCTGGTCAAGAACTACTTCGGGGACGGCGAGGAGCTCGGCATGGAGCTCACGTACGCCAACGAGGAGAAGCCGCTCGGCACCGCGGGAAGCGTCAAGAACGCGGAAGAGGCTCTCAAGGACGATGCCTTTCTCGTGATCTCGGGCGATGCCCTGACCGATTTCGACCTGACCGAGCTAATCAATTTTCATAAGGAAAAGGGCGCGCTGGTCACGGTGTGCCTGACCCGGGTCCCCAATCCGCTGGAATTCGGCATCACCATCGTCGACGAGGCGGGCCAGGTCGAGCGCTTCCTCGAAAAGCCCACCTGGGGCCAGGTCTTCTCCGACACGGTCAACACCGGCATCTATGTCATGGAGCCCGAAGTCTTCGACTACGTCGAGCCGGATGTTCCCGTCGACTGGTCCGGTGATGTCTTCCCGCAGCTCATGAAGGAGGGCAAGCCCATCTTCGGCTATATCGCCGAGGGCTACTGGGAGGACGTCGGCACGCACGAGAGCTATGTGAAGGCCCAGGCCGATGTGCTGGAGGGGAAGGTCGAGGTCGAACTCGACGGTTTCGAGATCTCGCCCGGCGTCTGGGTCGCCGAAGGCGCGGAGGTGCACCCCGACTCCGTGCTCCGCGGCCCGCTCTACATCGGTGACTACGCCAAGGTGGAAGCGGGCGCCGAGATCCGTGAGCACACCGTCGTCGGCTCCAACGTCGTCGTGAAGACCGGCGCTTTCCTGCACAAGGCCGTCGTCCACGACAACGTCTACGTGGGCCAGCAGAGCAATCTGCGCGGCTGTGTGATCGGCAAGAACACCGACATCATGCGTGCCTCCCGCATCGAGGACGGGGCGGTGATCGGCGACGAGTGTCTGATCGGCGAGGAGTCGATCGTCCAGGGGAACGTCCGGGTCTACCCGTTCAAGACCATCGAGGCGGGCGCGTTCGTCAACACCTCGGTCATCTGGGAGTCCCGGGGCCAGGCCCATCTTTTCGGGGCCCGGGGCGTATCCGGGATCCTCAATGTGGAGATCACCCCCGAGCTGGCCGTGCGGCTGGCCGGTGCGTATGCCACGACCCTCAAGAAGGGCTCCACGGTCACCACGGCGCGCGACCACTCCCGAGGCGCCCGCGCCCTGAAGCGGGCCATGATCTCCGCCCTGCAGACCAGCGCCATCGACGTCCGGGACCTGGAGAACGTGCCGCTGCCGGTGGCCCGCCAGCAGACGGCCCGGGGCAGTGCCGGTGGGATCATGATCCGTACGTCCCCCGGCGTGCCCGACTCCGTGGACATCATGTTCTTCGACGAGCGCGGCGCCGATCTGTCCGCGGGCGGCCAGCGCAAGCTGGACCGGGTCTACGCGCGCCAGGAGTACCGCCGGGCGTTCCCCGGGGAGATCGGTGACCTCAGCTTCCCGTCGAGCGTCTTCGACTCGTACACGGGCTCGCTGCTGCGCTCCACGGACGTCAGCGGTATCGCCGAGTCCGGTCTCAAGGTCGTGGTGGACGCCGCGAACGGCAGCGCCGGGCTCGTCCTCCCCAGTCTGCTGGGACGGCTCGGAGTGGACGCCCTGACGATCAACCCGGGGCTGAACGAGTCGCGCCCCACCGAGACCGCCGACGGCCGCCGCTCCGGGCTCGCCCGGCTCGGCGAGATCGTCGCCTCGGCCCGCGCGGCCTTCGGCGTCCGGTTCGACCCCGTCGGCGAGCGGTTCTCGCTCGTGGACGAGCGCGGCCGCATCGTGGAGGACGACCGGACGCTGCTGGTGATGCTGGACCTGGTGGCCGCGGAGCGGCGGAGCGGGCGGGTGGCGCTCCCGGTGACCACGACCCGTATCGCCGAGCAGGTCGCGGCGTACCACGGCACCCAGGTGGAGTGGACGACGACCGCGGCGGACGACCTGACCCGGGTCGCCCGGTCGGAGACGACGATGTTCGGCGGCGACGGCCGCGGCGGCTTCATCATCCCCGAGTTCAGCAGCGTCTTCGACGGTACGGCCGCCTTCGTCCGGCTCATCGGACTGGTGGCGCGCACCCAGTTGACGCTCAGCCAGATCGATGCGCGCATTCCGCGGGCCCATGTGCAGCGGCGCGATCTGGCCACCCCCTGGGCGGTCAAGGGTCTGGTCATGCGGCATGTGGTGGAGGCCGCCGGTGACCGGTCCGTGGACACGACCGACGGGGTGCGGGTGGTGGAGGCCGACGGCCGCTGGGTGATGGTGCTGCCCGACCCGGCCGAGGCCGTCACCCATCTGTGGGCGGAGGGCCCGGACGACGCGTCCGCACAGGCGCTGCTCGACGAGTGGGCCGGTGTCGTGGACAGCGCCGGACGCTGATCCGGGACGTCTTCCGACGGCTCTTGAACCCGTTTGAACACGTTGGGGCGCCGTCTCCCGGCCATCGATCCGGCACGCCGGTGGGGCCATTGGGAGACGGCGCTCGCGACGTGCGACGATGTGCGGCATGTCGCAGCAGCCCCCCGTTCGGAGCACATCACCGCCGAACCCGCGCCCGCGCCTCGACGCGTCCATGTCGCTGCTGACCAACGTGATGGACCACAGCCTCGACGACGGCTACGCCGAGGCGGCCGAGCGGCGGGGCGAGACCGGCACGTCCCGCCTGCCGCGCACGCTGCGCGGCAGGCTGACGGTGGCGCTCGGCCTGGTGATGGTGGCGGTCGTGGTCACCATCGGGGCCGCCGAGGCGCGGATATCGGCGCCGACGCTGGCCAAGGAGCGGGGAGAGCTGATCGACCGCATCGAGTCGGGGAACGCGAAGGCGGACGAGCTCACCAAGAGCGTGGACAAGCTCCGCAGCGATGTGGGGGAGAAGCAGCGGCAGGCGCTGCAGAAGCACGGGGGAGCCAAGGGCGACCTAGTGGCGCTGCTCTCGGGGGCGACCGCGGTGTCCGGTCCCGGCGTCAAGCTGACGGTCGACGACGCCAAGGAGTCCACGTCGGGGAGCGGCGGGAGCCCCAGGGAGAGCAACGACTTCTCCGATACGGGGCGGGTACGCGACCACGACATGCAGCGCGTCGTCAACGGTCTGTGGGAGTCGGGCGCGGAGGCCGTCTCGATCAACGGACAGCGGCTGACGGCGCTGTCGGCGATCAGGGCCGCGGGAGACGCCATACTGGTCGACAACAAGCCGCTGGCGCCGCCGTACACGGTGCTCGCGGTGGGGGACGGGCAGCGGTTGAGCACCGCCTTCCAGGACAGTGCCGATGGGCAGTACCTGCACGTGCTGCAGGAGAACTACGACATCCGCACGAGCATTTCCGCCCAGGACACGGTCCGGCTGCCTGCCGCGCCGAGCCTGATCGTACGTAGCGCAGAACCCATAACCGGCGGCGCCGGCAAGGGTGGCACCGAACCAGGGAAGGGCACATCGTGATCGCCGTATTGGGCCTCATCGTGGGAGTCGTGGTCGGGCTGGTGGTCCGACCCGTGGTGCCGACGGTGGTCGAGCCCTATCTGCCGATCGCCGTCGTAGCGGCGCTCGACGCCGTATTCGGCGGCTTCCGGGCGATGCTGGACGGGATCTTCGACGACAAGGTCTTCGTCGTATCGTTCCTGTCCAACGTGGTGGTGGCCGCACTGATCGTCTTCCTCGGTGACAAGCTCGGCGTCGGCGCCCAGCTGTCCACTGGGGTCGTGGTGGTCCTCGGCATCCGTATCTTCTCCAACGCCGCGGCGATCCGTCGGCATGTGTTCCGGGCGTGAGGCGGATGACGACCGACGACACCCCCGAGAAGCCGCAGCGGCGCGAGACGCCGCGTGAGCCGGAGCGGTCCGAGCAGGCCGAGAAGCCTGAGCGGTCTGAGATGCCGCGCGAGTCCGAGAGGCCCGAGCAGGCCGAGTCGCGCCGGGAGCGGGACGCGGCGGAGAAGCCGCGCGACTCCGAGCGGCCCGGTGCGGCCGAGCAGCCCGGCGATTCGGTACGGCGGAGCGGCCCGGAGAAGCCCGGCGCGTCCGAGGAATCCGCGAAGCCTCGGCAGCGGGGCGCGCCCGAGCGACCCGCCGCCTCCGAGCCGTCCGGGGAGCCGGGAGCACAGGGCGCGCCGCCGCGGCCGTCGCTGCCCAAGCCGCCGGAGAAGCGCGCGGAAGCGAGCGGGAAGCCCGAGCCCCCCGAGGCGGAGGAGCGGCGTAAGGCCGCCTCGCCGAAGCCCCCGGCGCCCCAGGTGAGGCGCCCCGGGGCGGGCGGGCCGGGCGGGCCGGGCGGCCCCCGTCCAGCCCTCAGGGCCCCGCTGCCGCAGAACGCCCCGCCCCGCGGCCAGGCTCCCCAGGGTCCGGCGCCCAAGGGCCAGGCTCCCCAGGGTCCGGCGCCCAAGGGCCAGGCTCCCCAGAGTCCGGCGCCCCGGGGCCAGGGCGCCGCGGGGCGGCCGTCGGCCTCGGTGCCGAACGGGCGGCGCCCGTCCGAGGGCCCGGCGAACGGTGGCGGGCCGTCGAACGGGCCGGGGCAGCGTGCCGAGCCCGCGCCCGGAGGTAAGCCCGAGGGCCCGGGGAAACAGGCGCCGACCGGTCGGCAGGCCCTGCTCAAGGGCGTGTGGCCGCCCCGGGTGACCCGGGCGCAGCTGATCGTCGCCCTGCTGCTGTTCGGGCTGGGCCTGGGCCTGGCCATCCAGGTGCGGTCGACCAATGAGAACAGCGTGCTGCGCGGGGCCCGCCAGGAGGACCTGGTGCGGATCCTGGACGAGCTGGACTCGCGCACCCAGCGGCTGCAGGACGAGAAGCGGCGTCTGGAGAATCAGCGCACCGAGCTGGAGAACAGCTCGGACCAGGCGGAGGAGGCCCGTAAGCAGACGCTCCAGAAGGAGCAGCAGCTGGGCGTGCTCGCGGGCACGGTCGCCGCGCAGGGGCCGGGGATCACGATCACCATCCACGACGCCCAGGGCTCCGTGGAGGCCGACATGCTGCTCGACACGGTGCAGGAGCTGCGGGCGGCGGGTGCCGAGGCGATCCAGATCGGCTCCGTGCGGGTGGTCGCCAACTCCTACTTCTCGGACTCCGGCGGTTCGGTGGCGATCGATGGACGGAAAGTGACGCAGCCGTACGTCGTGAAGGTGATCGGCAAGCCGGAGGATCTGGAGCCCGCGCTGAACATTCCGGGCGGAGTGGTGCAGAGTCTGGAGAAGGAGCAGGCCACCGTGTCCGTTCGGCGGGAGAAGAAGATCGTTGTGGACGCCTTGCGGTCGGGGAAGCGCCCTGACTACGCTCGGTCGTCATCACGGTGAGGCGGTTCGATATGAGGGTCTCTCGGCGAGACCATGTGGATGCGGGGGGTCGACGCACCAGAAGAGTCGCGCGTGATGGAAACTGTCTGGTGGTCACGGACGTTGTGAGGATGTCCGGACCGTCTGCTGGTGTGTGCATCGAGGGTTTGTCCTGCCCCACGGGCGGGTCTGTTTCAGTCAAGGGGAATCGCCCGTGAAGTTGTTCGGGAAGTTGTTCGGGAAGAGTGCACGCCAGGACGGCGGCAGCAGCACCGCTCGCCACCGCGCGGGGCGTGCTGCGGACGAGAGCGGAGGGGGGAGCGAGGAGCGACCGCTGTTCCGGGATCAGGTCGGCGGCCAGGGCGGTGACATTTCGGGCGGCCAGGGCGCGTCTTCTGTTGACCCCTCGGCGGCCGGGCGCATAGGTTTCGAGGACTCATCGGCCTCGCGTAGTGGTGGAGGTCCCGGATTGCCTGTTTGTACGAGGTGCGGGCATCGGAACGCGGAGGACAGCCGGTTCTGCTCCAACTGCGGCGCGCCGCTGCGGGGCCAGGCGCCCTCCGAGCGTGCCTCGGAGACCACGTCGACGATCTCCATCTCCGGTATCGAGGCGTACGACTCCGAGGTGACCGGGCAGAACCCGCTGCCGTCGCTCAGCCCGGAGGCCCAGGCCGCCGTGGAGGCGCTGCCGCTGGGTTCCGCGCTGCTGGTGGTCCGCCGCGGGCCGAACTCGGGCAGTCGCTTCCTGCTGGACAGCGATCTGACCACGGCCGGTCGCCACCCCCAGAGCGACATCTTCCTGGATGACGTCACGGTCTCCCGTCGCCACGTGGAGTTCCGGCGCGGCCAGGACGGCAGCTTCACCGTCGCCGACGTCGGCAGCCTCAACGGGACGTACGTCAACCGGGAGCAGATCGACGCGTCGGTGGTCCTGACCAGCGGCGACGAGGTGCAGATCGGTAAGTACCGGCTGGTCTTCTACCCGAGCCAGCGGGGCGTCGGCATCTGACCCGCCAGGGGAGGTCCGTCCATGCTTCAGACACCGTCGGGCGGTGCCGGTACCGGCACCGCCCCCGCGGGTGGCCGGTCGATGAGTATCGGCACCGTGCTGAATCTGCTGCGGGACGAGTTCCCCGAAGTCACCATCTCCAAGATCCGCTTCTTGGAGTCCGAAGGGCTGGTGGAGCCGCGGCGCACGCCGTCGGGCTACCGCAAGTTCAGTCAGGAGGATGTGGAGCGGCTCGCTCTCATCCTCCGCATGCAGCGTGACCACTACCTGCCACTCAAGGTCATCCGGGAGCACCTGGAGGCCCTGGAGCGGGGTGAGCGGCCGCAGCTTCCTGCCGTTTCGCCGGGAGCGCGGCCGCACGAGCTGCTGGAGCCCGGGGCGCACGAGGCCCCGGAAGGGCCGACCGTGGCCCGGGTGGGCCGGGCCGAGCTGCTGGCGTCCGCGCAGGTCAGCGAGGCGGAGCTGGCCGATTGGGAGTCGTACGGCCTGATCGCGCACGGTACGGACGGCGGATACGACGTCGAGGCGGTGACGGTCGCCCGGCTGATCGCCGAGCTGGGCCGCTTCGGTCTGGAGCCACGCCATTTGCGGATCATGAAAGCGGCCGCGGAGCGCGAGGCCGGACTGGTCGAGCAGGTGGTCGCACCGCTGCGGCTGCATCGAAATCCGCAGACCAGAGCGCATGCGGAGGCCAGTGCGCGCGAGCTGGCGACGCTCTCCGTACGGCTGCACGCGGCCCTGGTGCAGTCGGCGCTGCGGGCCGCCGCACACTGACCGATCCGGCCCCGACTATCCAAACCGGCCGGGCACGTCCTAGGGTTGCTGTGTGAACGAGCTCGACGTCGTGGGTGTCCGGGTGGAAATGCCCTCCAACCAACCGATCGTGCTCCTGCGTGAAGTGGGAGGCGACCGGTACCTCCCCATCTGGATCGGACCAGGGGAGGCGACCGCGATCGCCTTCGCACAGCAGGGCATGGCTCCGGCACGCCCGCTGACCCACGACCTTTTCAAAGACGTACTCGAAGCGGTCGGCCAGACGCTCACGGAGGTCCGGATCACGGATCTGCGGGAGGGGGTCTTCTACGCCGAGCTGGTCTTCGCCAGCGGTGTGGAGGTCAGCGCGCGGCCGTCCGACGCCATAGCGCTCGCGCTGCGCACCGGGACGCCGATCTACGGCAGCGACGGCGTGCTCGACGACGCCGGTATCGCCATCCCGGACGAGCAGGAGGACGAGGTGGAGAAGTTCCGCGAGTTCCTCGACCAGATCTCGCCCGAGGACTTCGGAAGCAGCAGCCAGTAAGCCTGTCTGCCGGACCTCGCTAGCGCATTCGAGTAGCCTTTCCCGGACGAGGGACACGGGAAACCACTCTCAGGGTGATTATCACTCGGCGTGCCGAGTGTGGCGATCGTTGACGCACCCCGGGTGACTGCCTACCTTCAAGAAGGCAGGTCGAGGACGGAGGTCGGCGTGAGAAGCACCGGCGACGGCACGGCAGCCGGCGGTCCGTATGCGCTCCAGGGGAGCGCACCGGCCGATCCGGTATTGAAGGCTCGGGTCGCGGCACAGCCCACGGCACCACGCGAGCCCGCCGCGGGGGGTACGGAGACGGTCGGCTACCGCGGCCCCACCGCGTGCGCCGCCGCGGGCATCACCTACCGCCAGCTGGACTACTGGGCGCGCACCGGCCTGGTGGAGCCGAGCGTTCGGCCCGCGTACGGGTCGGGCAGCCAGCGGCTGTACAGCTTCCGGGACGTGGTCGTCCTCAAGATCGTGAAGCGGCTGCTGGACACCGGCGTGTCCCTGCAGAACATCCGGGCCGCCGTCCAGCACCTGCGCACCCGGGGTCTCGACGATCTGGCCCAGATGACGCTGATGAGCGACGGCGCGACGGTGTACGAGTGCACCTCGCCGGACGAGGTCGTGGACCTCCTCCAGGGCGGCCAGGGTGTCTTCGGGATCGCCGTGGGCGTGGTGTGGCGGGACGTGGAGAGCGCGCTGTCCCAGCTGCACGGCGAGCGGGTCGACACCGGCGAGACCCTGGTGGGGCACAACCCCGCCGACGAACTCGCCCGGCGCCGCAACCGGGCGGGCTGAGAGCGCTCCCTCCGGGCGGTGCCGGTCCGCCCATTGTCAGTGGCGTGCGGCAGCATCGGACCTGTGAGGGGTGCGCCGACGATTCTGCATTTGGACATGGACGCCTTCTACGCTTCGGCGGAGCAGGCGGCCAAGCCCAGCCTGCGCGGAAAACCGGTGATCGTGGGGGGCCTCGGGCCGCGCGGGGTGGTGGCCACGGCGTCGTACGAGGCCCGGGTGTTCGGGGTGCACTCGGCCATGGCGATGGCGCAGGCCCGCAGGCTCTGTCCGAACGCGGCCTACCTCACCCCCCGCTTCTCGCTCTACCGCCAGGTCAGCGACCAGGTCATGGGGCTGCTGCGGGCGCTGTCGCCGCTGGTGGAGCCGCTGAGCCTGGACGAGGCGTTCGTGGACCTGGAGGCGGGTGGCACGGAGGCCCGGGTGGCGGCGGCACGGGCCGTGGGGGAGCGGCTGCGGGCCGAGATCCGCGCCGTGACCGGGCTGACCGGCTCGGTGGGCCTGGCCGGTTCCAAAATGCTCGCCAAGATCGCGTCCGAGCAGGCCAAGCCGGACGGTATGGCGGTCATCGAGCCCGGCACGGAGCGGGAGCTGCTGGATCCGATGCCGGTGCGTACCCTGCCGGGCGTCGGCCCGGCCACCGCGGAGGCGTTGCGCCGCGTCGGCATCCACACCGTCGCCGAGACCCGTGAGGCGGGCGAGGCCGAGCTGGTCCGGCTCCTGGGCCGGGCACATGGGACGTCGCTGTACCTGATGGCCAGCGGGCGGGACGAGCGGCCGGTGGTCGCCGAGCGGGACGCCAAGTCCATATCGGTGGAGGACACCTTCGACGTCGACCTCACCGACCGCACCCGCGTGCAGCTGGAGGTGGCGCGGCTGGCGGACCGCTGTGTGCGGCGGCTGCGGGAGGCGGGCCGCTCGGGGCGCACGGTCGTGATCAAGGTGCGGCGGTACGACTTCTCGACGCTGACCCGTTCGGAGACCCTGCGCGGGCCCACCGACGACCCCGGCGTGGTCAAGGAGGCCGCGGCGCGGCTGATCGACGGGGTGGAAACGACGGCGGGCGTGCGGCTGCTGGGGGTGGGCGTGTCGGGTCTCGCGGACTACACGCAGGAGGATCTGTTCGCCCAGGCCGCGCAGGCGGCGCAGGCGGCGGAGGCCGCCCAGGCCGCCCACGAGGCCCTGGAGGAGCCGGACGGGGCCTCGGGCTCCCAGGCTGCCGAGCCGGAGAGCCCGGGCGCCTCAGAGGCCCCTGAGGGCGCCGGGAGGCCGCGGACCTGGCTGCCGGGGCTCGACGTGCGCCACGCCGAGTACGGGGCGGGCTGGGTACAGGGCAGCGGCGTGGGGCGGGTGACCGTGCGCTTCGAGCTGCCCTGGTCGGCACCGGGCCGGGTGCGCACGTTCGCCGTGGACGACCCGGACCTGAAACCGGGCGACCCGCTCCCCCTGGTACGACCCCCCGAGGACGCCGATACGCCGTGCGGCGCGCAGGGCGGGAGCGAGGGGCTGGGCGCCGCGCCGGGCGGGAGCGAAGCGTCGGGCGGCGCGCCGGGCGGGAGCCAGGGGGTGAGCGGCGCGCCGGGGCGTCAGCGAAGCGTCGGCTAACCTGCCGGGCGGGGGCCAGGAGCGGGGCGGTGCGCCGGGTAAGGGCCGGGCTTCTGCAGACTCGGCGGCGGAGCGGGGTGGGGTCAGCCGGTTACGTCCAGGCCGTAGTGGTGGTACAGCTGCAGCTCCTGCTCCGGGGAGAGGTGGCGGCCGACGCCGAGGTCCGGGGCGTCTTTGATCAGCGCCCGGTCGTACGGGACCCGCAGCGTGTCGCCGACGACCTCGCTCGGTTCGAGCGGTACGAAGACGTCCCGGCTGAACAGGCCCGTGCGTACCGCCGCCCACTCCGGCTCGCCGGTGGCGTCGTCGAGGTAGACCTCGTCCACCGTGCCGATCTTGGCGCCCTCGCGGTCGAGTGCCTTGCGGCCGATCAGGGTCCGCGGGTCGATGTCCGTCTGCACGCTCTCTCCCACAGGTGGCGGTGGTCCAGTGATACCTACCAAAAGCCACATCCCCGTATGCGGCCACTCGAGCATCGTTCTGCCAATCCCCCAGCGACAGACGCGCTGGTACGCTGGCTGTGGCTGCAGACCCCGTGCGGGAGAGTCCTTCGACAATGGTGTCGGGGGCGCCGAAGGAGCAAATCCTCCCCGGAATCTCTCAGGCACACGTACCGTGCGGGCGAGGTCACTCTGGAAAGCAGGGCGGGCCACGGGGAGCACACGCTCCGGAACCCCTCCTCACCGACGGTGAAAGCCGGTCAGGCACCTATGGACCGGTGAAGCTCTCAGGTTGAGATGACAGAGGGGGAGGCCATCCGGGCACCCGCACCGCGGTGCCCCTCGCCGGTCGTAGCAGACCAGGAGGCCCCCGCAGATGACCACCCATCGCATCTCGCTCGCCGATCTGGAGCGCGGTACTCCATTCGAGCAGCGGCATATCGGCCCCGACGCCGGAGCGCAGGCCAAGATGCTCGCCCAGGTCGGCTTCGGTTCCCTCGACGAGCTGACCGCCGCCGCCGTACCCGAGGTCATAAGGAGCGCGGAGGCGCTGCGGTTGCCCCCGGCCCGCAGCGAGGCGGAGGTGCTCGCCGAGCTGCGCGCCCTCGCCGACCGCAACCAGGTGCTGCCGTCCATGATCGGCCTCGGCTACTACGGCACCTTCACCCCGCCGGTGATCCTGCGCAACGTCCTGGAGAACCCCGCCTGGTACACCGCCTACACCCCGTACCAGCCCGAGATCTCCCAGGGGCGGCTGGAGGCGCTGCTCAACTTCCAGACCGTCGTCGCCGATCTGACCGGCCTGGACACCGCCGGTTCCTCGCTGCTGGACGAGGCCACGGCCGCCGCCGAGGCCATGGCGCTGTCGCGCCGCGTCGGCAAGGTCAAGGAGGGCGTCTTCCTGGTCGACGCCGACTGTCTGCCGCAGACCATCGCGGTCATCGAGACCCGCGCCGAGCCGACCGGCGTCGAGGTCGTGGTCGCCGATCTGACCGACGGCATCCCGGACGAGATCGCCGAGCGCGGTGTCTTCGGCGTGCTGCTCCAGTACCCGGGCGCCTCCGGCGCGGTGCGCGATCCGCGCCCGGTCATCGAGCGGGCCCATGAGCTGGGCGCCATCGTCACCGTCGCCGCCGACCTGCTCGCGCTCACCCTGCTCACCTCGCCCGGTGAGCTGGGCGCGGACATCGCGGTCGGCAGCACCCAGCGGTTCGGTGTGCCCATGGGCTTCGGCGGTCCGCACGCCGGGTTCATGGCCGTGCGCGCCGCCCACGCCCGCAGCCTGCCCGGCCGCCTCGTCGGGGTCTCGGTGGACGCCGACGGCGACAAGGCGTACCGGCTGGCGCTGCAGACCCGCGAGCAGCACATCCGCCGCGAGAAGGCCACCAGCAACATCTGCACCGCGCAGGTCCTGCTCGCGGTGATGGCCGGAATGTACGCGGTCTACCACGGCCCGGACGGGCTCGCGGGCATCGCCCGCCGCACCCACCGCTACGCCACCGTCCTCGCCGAGGGGCTGCGGGCGGGCGGCGTCGAGGTGGTGCACGGCGGCTTCTTCGACACCCTCACCGCGCGCGTCCCCGGCAAGGCCGCCGATGTCGTGGCCGCCGCGCGGGAGGCCGGGGTCAACCTCCGGCTGACCGACGCGGACCACGTGGGCATCGCGTGCGACGAGACCACCGGGCGCGCCCAGCTGGCCGCCGTATGGTCCGCCTTCGGTGTCGACGGCGGGGACGGCGGCAGCGCTCCCGGCATCGACGAGCTGGACGCCGCGTCGGCCGACGCCCTGCCCGCGGAGCTGCTGCGCTCGGACGCGTACCTGACCCATCCGGTCTTCCACCAGTACCGCTCCGAGACCGCGATGCTGCGCTACCTGCGGCGGCTGGCCGACCGCGACTACGCCCTGGACCGGGGCATGATCCCGCTCGGCTCCTGCACCATGAAGCTCAACGCGACCACCGAGATGGAGCCGGTCACCTGGCCGGAGTTCGGCGCGCTGCACCCCTTCGCGCCGGTCGAGCAGGCGCAGGGCTATCTGACGCTGATCCGCGAGCTGGAGGAGCGGCTGGCCGATGTCACCGGCTACGACAAGGTCTCCCTCCAGCCGAACGCCGGGTCGCAGGGCGAGCTGTCCGGGCTGCTGGCCGTGCGGGCGTACCACCGGGCCAACGGCGAGCCCCAGCGGACGGTGTGCCTGATCCCGTCCTCGGCGCACGGCACCAACGCGGCCAGCGCCGTCATGGCGGGCATGAAGGTCGTCGTCGTCAAGACCGGCGAGGATGGTGAGGTGGATGCCGCCGACCTGCGCGCCAAGATCGAGCAGTACGGCGACCAGCTGGCCGTCCTCATGGTCACCTACCCGTCCACCCACGGCGTGTTCGAGGAGCACATCACCGAGATCTGCGCGGCCGTGCACGACGCGGGCGGCCAGGTGTACGTGGACGGCGCCAACCTCAACGCGCTGGTCGGGCTGGCCGAGCCCGGCCGGTTCGGCGGCGATGTCTCCCACCTGAACCTGCACAAGACGTTCTGCATCCCGCACGGCGGCGGCGGTCCGGGCGTCGGCCCGGTCGCGGTGCGCGCGCACCTCGCGCCGTACCTGCCCAACCACCCGCTGCAGCCCGCCGCGGGCCCGGCCACCGGCGTCGGCCCGGTGTCGGCCGCGCCGTGGGGATCGGCGGGCATCCTGCCGATCTCCTGGTCGTACATCCGGCTGATGGGCGCCGAGGGGCTGCGCCGCGCGACCCAGGCCGCGGTGCTCGGCGCGAACTACATCGCCAAGCGGCTGGAGCCGCATTACCAGGTGCTCTACACCGGGCCCGGCGGGCTGGTGGCGCACGAGTGCGTGGTGGATCTGCGGCCGCTCACCAAGGCGACCGGAGTCACGGTCGACGATGTGGCCAAGCGCCTGATCGACTACGGATTCCATGCGCCGACGATGTCGTTCCCGGTCGCCGGGACGCTGATGATCGAGCCCACGGAGAGCGAGGACCTGGCGGAGCTGGACCGGTTCTGCGAGGCGATGATCGCGATCCGCGCGGAGATCGACAAGGTCGGCTCGGAGGAGTGGACCAAGGAAGACAACCCGCTGCGGAACGCGCCGCACACGGCCGCGACGCTGAGCGGGGCGTGGGACCACCCGTACAGCAGGGACGAGGCGGTCTTCCCGGCCGGAGTCTCGGCCGCCGACAAGTACTGGCCGCCGGTGCGGCGGGTCGACGGCGCGTTCGGGGACCGCAACCTGGTCTGCTCGTGCCCGCCGATGGAGTCGTACGAGGGCTGAGCGCGCGCGTGTGAACACAACGACGGGCCCGGTTCGGCGGATGAATTCGCCGGGCCGGGCCCTGGTGATGCCAACGCCTCTAGGTGGTCGGCCTAGGCGGCGGTCACGACGTGCTCGGTGGCGAGCGGTCGGCACGGGGCGATGATGCGCCCGTCCGGCAGCAGCTCACCGGTGTCCTCGAAATGCAGGACACCATTGCACAGCAGGCTCCAGCCCTGCTCCGGATGGTGCGCCACGAGATGGGCGGCCTCCCGGTCGGCGGAGTCGGCTGACGGGCACGGTGGTTGATGCTGGCACATGGCGAGGTTCTTTCGCTGCGGTGAGGTGTATGTCCTGCTGCTCGCTGCGGCGTTCATGTTGGCCGCCCCCCGTTACATGTCGGTTGGTTGCTCCCAGTGTTGCCCCGCGGCACGGATTCCGCAGGGATTTCACGGCACCGGTTCTTGCTAGATGATGACGCATCACCCGACCGGACGGTTCATCCTGGCGGGACTGTTACCCGCCCGTAGCGCGGCGCCCCGTGACCCGGTGGGTCACGGGGCGCTCCACCTGTCGCCGAAGGGCCAGGTCAGGCAGGCGAGCCCAGCAGTTTGGCGGACGTCAGCCGATGGGTGAGCACCGGCAGCAGATCGGCCGCGGGATGCGGGTGGTGGGCCGCGATGCCGGGCGGTGCCGGGGCGAGCGGCACCAGCAGGTCCCCGGTCCCGATGCCGCCCTCGGCGGCGTCCGCGCCGGGGTCGCCGTGCAGCCACAGCGCGACCATGTACAGCTCGGGGATGGACAGCAGCCGCGGCTGGTATGCCGAGGGCAGCGACTCGGCCTGGCGCAGGGCGAGTTCGGCCGAGGCCACGTACGGTCCCTCGGAGAAGTGGGAGAAGGCCCAGCCGTCGGCGGTGAGCATGGCCTCGGCGGCGGCCACCGTGCGGTCGCCGTCGCGGAGCATGAAGCGCCAGCCGGTGAGTCTGACCTGCGGCGGACCGGCTGGTGTGGTGATGTCGTCCAGGACGTGGACGGGGAGCGGGAGTTCGGGTTCGAAGGGGCCGGAAAGGGAGCTGAGTGCCGGGGTGCGCACCTCGCGGACAGCGGTGGGGGAACCAAGGGCCGTGAGGACGCTGCGCAGGGCGGGCGCGGGGGCCGGGGGCACGAGCAGCGGCATGGTGGGTCGCCTCTCACTTCGGAGACACGGTGGAGCGATAGCGGGCCAGGGTAGGGGCGCGCGCTGTCGGTGTACGTAGATCGGTACGCGGGTCAGAGGGGGCCGGGACGAACTGTCCGGGCGTTATCTCTCTGCCTCGTAAAGCGAGTTTATACGACTCATGTTCCGGCCGTGTTTCGGCTAGCTGTCCCCGATATTGCGCACAAGGTGATTTCCGGTCCATGCGGACGCGGGGATTTCCCCCGATTCGGTGCTGGATGCACGGATATGACCTGGCGGTTTACCCGCGCCGCGGTAGGCTGGATCCCACCGATCCGATTTCCTGGAGCAATGCGCCACTGTTGAGAGCCTACCGGCTGGGCGGGCCGCGCGGGGCGTTATCGATCACATTGGCGGGCATCATCGAGCGTGGTGTGCGCGGTACGGGCGCCGATGATCCACTCAAGGAGGTAGCTCCGATGGGGGAGAAGGTCGTAGCCGGTGAGTTCGACCCGTCGGGTCGGCAGCGGCAGCGCGGACGGTTGCGGCAGTGCCTCGACGGGCTGTCCCGGCTCCTGGCCGACAAGCGGTTCGACCGCCCGAAGAATCTCATGGGGCTGGAGATCGAGCTGAATCTCGCAGGCGCCGACGGGCTGCCGAGGATGATGAACACAGAGGTTCTGGAGCGCATCGCGAGTCACGATTTTCAGACGGAACTCGGACAGTGCAATCTTGAAGTAAACATCGTGCCGCACCGTTTGCACGGGAGGGTTCTCGATCAGCTCTCGGAAGAGCTGCGAACGGGGCTGTCATATGCCGACCGCAAGGCGCGCGAGGTGTCCTCCGAGATCGTGATGATCGGAATTCTGCCGACGCTGGCCGCCCGGGATCTCGGATCGGCCAACCTGTCCTACGACGACCGTTACAAACTCCTCAACGAACAGATGCTGGCCGCCCGAGGCGAGGATTTCCTCATCGATATCGAGGGCCGGGAGCGCATCAGTTACGCCAGCGCCACCATCGCCCCCGAGGCCGCCTGCACCTCCGTACAGCTGCATCTCCAGGTCACCCCCGGACGCTTCGCCGCCGTGTGGAACGCGGCGCAGGCCGTGGCCGCCGTGCAGATCGCCATCGGCGCCAACTCCCCCTTCGTCTTCGGCCGCGAGGTGTGGCGCGAATCCCGCCCGCCGCTGTTCCTCCAGGCCACCGATGTGCGGGCACCGGAATACGCGACGCAGGGGGTGCGGCCGCGCACCTGGTTCGGCGAGCGCTGGATCACCGACGCGTACCAGCTCTTCGAGGAGAACCTGCGCTACTTCCCCCCGCTGCTGTCCACCGGCGCCGACGAGGAGCCGCTGCGGATCCTGGACGAGGGCGGCGTGCCGGACCTCCAGGAGCTGGTGCTGCACAACGGCACGATCTACCGCTGGAACCGGCCCGTCTACCAGGTCGTGGACGGCGTGCCGCATCTGCGGGTGGAGAACCGGGTGCTGCCCGCGGGCCCCACCGTCACCGACGTCATCGCCAACGCCGCCTTCTACTACGGGCTGGTCAGGGCGCTCGCCGAGGAGCCCCGCCCGGTGTGGACCCGGCTGCCGTTCAGCGCGGCCGCGGCCAACTTCGACGCCGCGTGCCGCCATGGCATCGACACGGTCCTGCAATGGCCGAAGCCCGGCCGTTCCTCGTCCCTGGCACGCACCCCCGCCGTGCGGCTGGTCCGCGAGGAACTGCTGCCGCTGGCCGCCGCGGGACTCGACGCCTGGGGCGTCGAACCCGCCGACCGCGACCGCTACCTCGGCGTGATCGAACAGCGCTGCGCCCTGCGCGTCAACGGCGCGTCCTGGCAGGCCGCGACCTACCACCGGGCACGGGACAGCGGGCTGGGGCGGGACGCCGCGCTCGCCGCCATGACCCGCCGCTACTGCGCCCTGATGCGGACGGACGCCCCGGTCCACACCTGGCCCGCCGATCTCTCGGCCTGATGCGGACAGTCCCTAGGGCTGGAAGTCCGGTGCGCCGGCCTCGCCCGCGGCGACGATGGCCTTGAGCATGGCCGAGTTGATCTGCGCGGGGTCGTTCACCCGCTGGGCCGATCCGCCGGTCGCCCGGGCGATCTCGCGGCATGCGGACTGGTCGGCGTCGGGGCCTACCGCGATGGCGATGAGCGGTACCGGGCGGTCCGGGTCGACCAGCCGCGTCAGCTCCTTCACCAGCGCGGGGCGCGAGATGCCGCCCGGGTCCTGGTTGGTGCCGTCGGTGAGGAGTACTACGGCGTTGAACTTGCCGCGTGCGAAGGTCTCCTGGGCCTTCTTGTAGGCGGCCAGCGTGGTGTCGTACAGCCCGGTCGAGCCCTCGGGGAGCGGCTTCAGCGCGTCGAAGGCGGCTGCCAGTACCTCGCGCTGGCCGGTTCCGTCCGGGGTGCGCGCCTCAAGGCGGCGGGCCGCGACCAGTTCGCGGTAGTCCCGGTCGCCGTCCAGCTCGGTGGAGAACTCCCACAGCCCGATCTCGTCCCGGGCGGTGAAGCGCGCGAGGGCCTGCCGCAGCGATGCCTTGGTGACGTCCATCCGGCTCTGCCCGGGACGGCCCGGCACCGGATCGCTCATCGAGGCCGAGGCGTCGACGACCGTGTTCAGCCGGGCGCTCTGCACCGTGATGGTCCACATGCCCAGGGCCGCTTCCACCTCCCGGGCGGAGGGCCCGGGGGAGGGCGTCACCGCGTACGGCTGCGGCGTGCGGCCGCCCGCGGCCTGCGCCACCGGCTCGCTGACCGTGCCGTCCGCCGTCCGGAAGCCCTCCGTCCGGAGGGCCCGGCGGCCGCGGGAGTCGGTGAGCAGCGTCATGAAGCGGGTGGCGGCGCGCGCCCGCACGGTGGTCAGCCCGCGGTCGTTGAGCACGGTGTACGGGTAGTCCAGCTCGGCCGTGCCGTCCTTCGGATAGAACAGGTCGAGGCGGGACGCGTCGTCGGCCTCCGCGTTGTGGGTGAAGGCGGCCTGTTCGGACAGGACCACCGCCTGGTTGCGCCGGGGCAGCGTCTTCAGCAGGGCGGCGTCCGTCGTGGCGGCCCGCTGGGACAGCAGCTTGGCGTTGGCCGCGGCGCGCGTATCGGTCGCGGCCTTTCCGTCGGCCGCCCCCGCCTTCGCGATGGACCCGTTGATCCGGGCCAGGGCCAGCAGCCCGGTGGCGCTGCGCGCCGGGTCGGCGGTGCCCAGCCGCGGGCTGCCGCCGGTTCCCGCCTCGGCCAGCTGCGCCCAGTTGTAGGTCTTCCGCGGCCAGTTGAGCTGTCCGGCCGCGGTGGAAGTGGTGGCGACCGTGACCGGGGAGGACGCGATCCCGCCGAGCGTGTCCAGGGGCGCGGCGCTGACCGGGGAGGTGGCCGCGCGTTCGACCCAGACGCTGGAGTCCGGCACCCACACCTGGAACCCCGGGCCGCGGTCCGCGCTGCCGAGCGCGTTCGCGACCTCGTACGCCGGGCGACTGGCGATCTTCACGTCCAGACAGCGGCCGTCGGACCGGATGCCCGCCCTCCGGGCGTGGTCGGCCACGGTGCGTAAGCCCGGGGCGATGTCCGGCGACGCGGCCACGGTGAGCCGCACCGCGTTGCTCCGGCAGGACTCGGCGGAGGGCAGCAGCCCGCCGCGTAAGACCACCACGGCGCCGGTCGCGACGGCGAGCACCAGCGCTGTGGAGATCGCCACGGTCCGGCGTCGGGAGGACGTGCCCGGTCTGGACCCCGTATTGTCCGGTGCGGAGTGATCGATGCGCCCGGAGCGATCCGTGTGATCCGAGTGACCGGTGTGATCGGCGCGGTCCATGGCATCGAATATGCCGGAGTAGTCGGGACCGTCGGTTTCGTCGGGCTGGCTGTGGCGTCCCATGGCGATCTGTCTCTCCTGGAAGATGACGCTGTCAGGAGGGACGGCGCGCCAGTGGACGGCGCCCGGCCCGGCCTGCTCGTGCGCGATCTCGGATGTGTTTTCGAGACCATAGCGGGGCGGGCGCGCCGATGAGGTATGAAGAGCGGAAGTGGAGGCAGGAGTGCAGTCAGAGGGGCGCGGGACGGAACTGCCCGCGATCGAGGGCCACCTGCCGCGACGGATGCTGCGCAACGAGACGCTGCTCGTGCTGGCGCTGTCGCTCGGCGCGAGCGCCCTGTCCGCGCTGATCAGCTTCATCGGCTCGGTGACCAAGCCCGGCGGGCTCAAGGACCAGGCGGCCACCCTCAACGCCTCCCAGGCGCCCGGCCGTCCCTGGCTGGACCTCGCCTGGCAGCTGTTCGGGATCGCGACCGCGCTGGTGCCGGTCGCGCTGGTGGCCCATCTGCTGCTGCGGGAGGGCGCCGGGCTGCGCGCGATCGGCTTCGACCGCACCCGGCCGCGCTCCGACCTGGCGTGGGGCGCCGCGGTGGCGGCGGGCATCGGCGGCACCGGACTGCTGCTCTACCTGGGCGCGCGGGCGGTCGGCGGCAATCTGACGGTGGTGCCCGAGGCGCTGCCCGAGGTGTGGTGGAAGCTGCCCGTGCTCATCGTCTCCGCCGTGCAGAACTCCGTGCTGGAGGAGGTGATCGTGGTCGGCTATCTGCTGCGCAGGCTCGGGCAGTTGGGCTGGACCCCGATGGCCGCGCTGCTGGCCAGCTCGGTGCTGCGCGGTTCGTACCACCTCTACCAGGGCATCGGCGGCTTCTTCGGCAACATGGCGATGGGCGTCGTCTTCGTCCTGCTCTACCGCAGGTGGGGGCGGGTCGGGCCGCTGGTCGCCGCGCATGCGCTGATCGACATCGTGGCGTTCGTCGGCTACTCGCTGCTGGCGGGCAAGGTGGGCTGGCTGCCCACCGCCTGACCCGCCCCCGGCGGGCCGTTCAGACCAGCAGCTCCCCGTCGATGACCGTGACGGCCCGGCCGGTCAGCAGCGTACGGTCGCCGCGCAGCGTGGTGCGGACCAGCCCGGTGCGGGCGGAGACCTGGAGTCCGGTCAGCTCGTCGCGGCCGAGCCGGGCGGACCAGAAGGGCGCGAGCGCGGTGTGCGCGCTGCCGGTCACCGGGTCCTCGTCGATGCCGACGCCGGGCGCGAAGACGCGCGAGACGAAGTCATGGCTGCAGGCGGGGTCGTCGGGGAGCGCGGTCGCGATGACGGCCCGCTTGACGAGCCGCCCGAGCGCCGCGAAGTCGGGGGTGAGTGCCCGTACGGCCTTCTCGTCGGCCAGCTCCACCAGCAGATCGCCGACCTGGGGGCCGGTGTCCCGGGCGGACAGGACCGTGGTGCCGAGGGCGTCGGTCACCTCGCGCGCGACCGGGGTCTCGGTCAGCGGGGCGGTCGGAAAGTCCAAGGTGATCGTGCCGCCGGGGTCGCCGCTCGCGGAGAGCACCCCGCTGAGCGTGGCGAACCGTACGGTGCCGGTCGCGGCGCCCGTCGTACGCAGGATATGAGCGGTCGCGAGCGTGGCATGGCCGCACATGCTCACCTCGGTGGCCGGGGTGAACCAGCGCAGCGCCCAGTCGGCCTCGGCCCCCTCGGGAAGCGGGTGGGCGAAGGCGGTCTCGGAGAGGTTGACCTCGGCGGCGACGTCCTGGAGCCAGCTGTCGTCCGGGAAGGTCTCGCCGTCCAGGAGGACGACTCCCGCCGGGTTTCCGGCGAAGGGGCGGTCGGTGAAGGCGTCGACGATACGTATCCGCATGCCCCGACCGTAGGCGGCGGGCGGACCGCCGGGCCACGGCCAATCCCCTAACGGTGGCCCGCCGTGGTGCCCGCCCGTGGTGCGCGGGCACCAGGACACCTGAGCGGCTGGTCCGGGCGCACCAGGGGAAGACGGCGGCGGCGGACGATGCCCGGCGGGGCGCCGGAAGGAAGTGTGGGAGGTGCGCGAATCCCGCGCCGACGTATGTCGGCGCGGCGCACCTCAAGAAGGTCCGCGCACCTGCCCGCAACCCACGAGGAAGAGGACACCTATGTCCGCAACTGTGGTTTCTCCGGTCCGCATCGGGAGACTGTCGATCGGTGCCCTCGGCATCTTGGCACTCGCCCTCGGCACCCTGCAGTCGGTGGTGGAGCCCGCGCTCCCGCTGCTCCAACGTGAGCTGGGGGTCAGCCCTGCCGAAGGGGCACTGGTCGGCAACACGTTACTGATCACCGGCGCCGTCGTCACACCCGTCGCGGGCAAGCTCGGCGACCGCTACGGCGGAAAGCGGGTGCTGATCTGGCTGATGGCCGTGGTCTCGGCCGGTGGTCTGCTGGCCAGCCTGGCGCCGAACCTGCCGGTGTTGCTGCTCGGCCAGGTACTGCAGGGCGTCATGGTGGGCGCGCTGCCCCTCTCGTTCATCCTGGTGCGCAAACACCTCCCGACGGGAGAGTCACAGGTGGCGATCGGGCTGGTCGTCGCGCTGTTCACGGGCGGCGGCATGGTGGGCACGCTGATCGCCGGGCCGGTCGCGGAAGCGCTGTCGTGGCATGGGATGTTCGCGCTGCCGACGATCACGATCATCGCGATGACGCTGGCCGTGATCCGGTTGATGCCGCATGATCCGCCGATCCCCTCGGACGACGGGATCGACTGGCCCGGTGTGGTGCTGCTGAGCGGCACGCTGCTCGCGTTCATGCTCGGGCTCGTGACGGTGACCAACGACGCCCTGCCGCCGCTCGCGGTCGGTGCCCTCGGGGTGGTTGTGGCCGCCCTCGCGACCGGATGGGTCGCCGTCGAGCGCCGGGCGGCCTCGCCGATGGTCGATCTGCGCATGCTGGCGAAGCCCGAGATGTGGCATGCGTGCGTGCTCACCTTCGTCATCACCACCGGTTCCGGGATGGTGATCCTGCTGCTCCCGCAGCTGTTCGCGGTATCGGCCGACGGGTACGGCTTCGGGGCCAGCACCACCGACATCGGGCTGTTCCTGCTGCCCGGCGCCATCGCCGGGGCGGTCAGCGATTCGGTCGGCGGGGTCGCGGCGCGGCGTTTTGGTCCGCGTGCCGTGGTCATCGTGGGCACCGTCGTCACTGCGGCCACGATGCTCGCCCTGGCGTCGGCGCACACCGCGGAATGGCAGCTCGTCCTCGCGAAGGTGCTGACCGCGTTCGCCGCGGGCGTCGGTACCACCGCGTTGCTCGCCAGCACCGCCACCACCGTCGAGACCAGGGACACCGGCATCGCCACCAGCCTGCTCGTGGTGACACGCGTGATCGGCGTCGCCGTGGGCGCTCAGGTGGGCGGCGCGATCCTCGCCGCCGGGGCCGACCCGATGACGGGCCAGCCGACCGAATCGGCCTTCGTCACAGGCTTCGCCGTCGTCGGCCTCGTCGCCGCGTTGTCGCTGCTCGTCGTCCGTATCACGAAGCAAGGAGCCCGGGCATGACACCCAACGGTCTGTCGATGGACACGATTACGACCATGAAGCGCAGAGTCCTGATCTCCGGGGCCAGCATCGCCGGACCCGCGCTGGCGTACTGGCTGCACCGGTCCGGGTGCGCGGTCACCGTGGTGGAGAAGGCCGGTTCGCTGCGCGACGGTGGTTACCCGATCGACATCCGCGGTACCGCGACGGAGGTGGTCCGGCGGATGGGGATACTGCCGCGACTGCGGGACGCGCACATCGACTCGCGTCGCTGCACCTTCCTCGACGCCGATGGCGGGGAAGTGGCCTCGGTCAGCCCGGCCGCCATCGTCGGCGATGCCGAGGGACAGGACCTCGAGGTGCGCCGCGGGGATCTGGCCGCGGCCCTCTACGCGGGAGTCCGCGACGACGTGGAATTCCTGTTCGACGACTCCATCGACACCCTCGACCAGTCCGCACAGGGGGCCGACGTGACGTTCCACAGCGGGCGACAGCGTACGTTCGACCTGGTGGTCGGCGCCGACGGAATGCACTCGCGTACCCGGGAGTCGCTGTTCGGCCCCGAAGAACGGTTCCACCGCTACCTCGGCTACTGCTTCGCCATCTTCACCATGCCGAACACCTTCGGGCTCTCCCACGAGGTGGTGCTGTGGAACACCCCGGGGAAGGCCGCGGCCCTCTACGCCGTCGGGGACAGCGACGAGCTGCACGCCTTCCTGACCTTCCACCGGCCGGAACCGCCGATCGACGCCCTCCGGAACCCCGACGCCCAGCGGGACCTGGTCGCCACGGCCTTCGCGGGCGCGGGATGGGAGGTCCCCGGCATGGTCGGCGCCATGCGCGACGCGGATGACCTGTTCTTCGACACGGCCGGTCAGATCCGTATGCCCCGCTGGTCCGGCGGCCGCGTCGCGCTCGTCGGCGACGCCGCGTACGCACCCTCGTTCCTCACCGGACAAGGTTCGAGCCTCGCGCTGGTCGGTGCCTACATGCTCGCCAACTCCCTGGCCACGAACCGGAACCACACCGCGGCCTTCGTGGCGTACGAACGCGACGTTCGCGAGTTCGTGGCCGTCAATCAGGCACTGGTCGACAACGGCGCGGCCACGCTCTTCCCCACCACGGCGGGGGCCCTGGAGCGACGCGACGCCATGCTGCGCGGCCTCGTCACCATGCCCTCCTCCCCGGCTCGGCCGGCGTACTCGGCGCTGACGCTGCCCGAGCTCGCCCCGACGCCGTGACCTTCGCTACGACAGCCGGTCCGCGCCGCCGTCGGGGGCGGCGCGGGCCAGGCCCGTCCGGTAGGCGATGACGACGAGTTGCGCCCGGTCGCGGGCCTCCAGCTTCGTCATGGCGCGCTGCACGTGGGCGCGGACGGTGAAGGGGCTGAGGAACATCCGCTCGGCGATCTCCTGGTTGGACAGGCCGGTCGCGACCAGAGCCACCATCTCGCGTTCGCGCGGGGTGAGCACGGCGAGCTGTTCGGGGTGGTGCGAGGGGGAGGCGTCCGGTGTGGCCAGGAAACGGGACACCAGGGAGCGGGTGGCGGCGGGGGACAGCAGAGTGTCGCCGTCGGCGATCGTCCGCACGGCGTCCAGCAGGGCCTCGGCCCCGATGCCCTTGCCGATGAAGCCACCGGCCCCCGCGCGCAGCGCCTGGGCGACGTACTCGTCGGTCTCGTACGTGGTGAGGATCAGGATGCGGCTGGCCCGCAGTTCCGGGTCCGCGCAGATCTCCGCCGTGGCGGTGAGACCGTCCACCTCGGGCATACGGATGTCCATGATCACCACGTCCGGGCGCAGCTCCCGGGTGAGTCTCACCGCCTCCCTGCCGTCGGCGGCCTCGCCGACCACGGTGATGTCGTCGGCGGTGTCGAGGAGCAGCCGGAAGGCCCCGCGCAGCAGGGCCTGATCGTCGGCGAGCAGCACGCGGAGCGTCACGGCGCGTCCCCGGCCTCTCCGCCGGTCCTCCGCGCCGTGTCCTTGGCGGGCGGGAGGGGCAGTTCGGCGGAGACGAGGAAGCCGCCCTCCGGGCGCCTGCCCGCGGAGAGCCGTCCCCCGACCGCGGTGGCACGTTCACGCATCCCGATCAGACCGTAACCGGGCGGACGGTCCGCGGCCGCCGTCGTCGTACGGGCGCCGCGTCCGTCGTCGGCGACGGTGATGGCCACGCGCTCGCGGTTCCATTCGAGGCGTACCCGGGCAGTATCGGTCCCGGCGTGCTTGGTCACGTTGGTCAGGGCCTCCTGGATGATGCGGTAGGCGGTGAGGTCCACTCCCGGTGGCAGCGGCCTGGCCGTGCCCTCCTGGTGCACCGTCACCTCCATGCCCGCGCGGCGGAAGGACGCGAGGAGCGTGGGAAGGCGGGACAGCCCGGGCGCCGGTTCGGCGGGCGCGGCCGTGTCCCCGGACTGACGCAGCAGACCGACCGTGGCCCGCAGTTCGTCGAGCGCGTCGCTGGTGGTCTCGACGAGCTCGTCGAGGCTCTTGCGGGTCTGCTCCGGGCGGGCGTCGAAGAGGTGGGCGGCGACCGTGGCCTGCGCGTTGGCCAGGGTGATCTGATGGGCCACGAGGTCGTGCAGCTCCCGGGCGATGCGTACCCGTTCCTCGGCCACCCTGCGGCGCGCCTCGCTGTCCCGGCTCTGCTCGGCCCGCTGGGCCCGCTCCTCCATGGCCGCCAGGTAGGCCCGCCGGTTGTGCACCGAGTGACCGAGTACGCCGGCCACCAGCGGGAACGCCGCCACCGCTCCCACCCTGCTCGCGTCCTTCCACGAGAGGGTCCCGAACAAGGGGGTGGAGGCGACCAGCAGCGCCACGGAGGTGAGCGACACCGCGCTCACCGCGTGCCGTTCGGTGCGCGCGGTGAGCGAGTAGGCGGTGATCACGGCGGGGGCCACGATGAGCGGGCTCAGCAGGAGGCCGACGAACGGCACCAGCATGCCGCCCGCGGTCGTGACCGCCATGGCGGTCAGGGGCGCCCTGTGCCGTACCGGCAGCACGGCACAGGAGGCCACGGCGATGAGGTAGGCGGCGGCGGGCGGCGGCGACAGCGTGGTGCCGTCGTCGCGTACGACGCCGCCGAGCAGACAGAGCGCGAACGCCGCCGCCGTGACCGCTGCCTCCCGCCACCGTGTGCCGCGTGGTCGCGGGTGACCGCCACCCGTGTTCGTCATGGCCTCAAGTCCTGCCGACGGGGAGCCGCGGCACCGCCGCTGTGTCCGGCTCGCTCGCGGAGGCCGGGACGTGCTTGCTCAAGTCCTCACCCTCGATATCCACATTCGGCAGCACGCGGTTCAGGATACGGGGCAGCCACCAGGCCCGGTGGCCGAGAAGTGCCAGGACCGCGGGGGCGATCGCCATCCGGACCACAAAGGCGTCGAAGAGGACGGCGGAGGCCAGACCGACGCCCATCGTCTGGATGGTCGGGCTGCTCATCCCGACGAATCCGGCGAACACGCTGATCATGATGATCGCCGCCGCGGCCACCACGCGTCCGCTGTGCCGGAAGCCGTTGACGATCGCCTCGCCGGGGGACGCGCCATGGACGTATGCCTCCCGCATCCGGGTGAGGAGGAAGACCTCGTAGTCCATGGCGAGGCCGAACACGATGCCGACGATGAGAATCGGCATCAGCGACATGACAGGTCCGGTCTGTTCGATGCCGAGCAGGTCCGCCGCCCAGCCCCACTGGAAGACGGCGACGAGGACGCCGAAGGCGGCACCCACCGACAACAGGAAACCGAGCGCGGCCTTGACCGGGACCAGGACCGAGCGGAAGACCACCATCAGCAGGAGTATCGCTAGGCCGATGACCACGGTCAGATAGGGGATGAGGGCGTCGGACATGGCTTCGGAGATGTCGATGTTCATCGCGGTGGTGCCGGTCACCAGGATGGCGGCGCCCGTGTCGGCCTCGACGCCGGAGGCCGCGTTCCGTATCGCATGCACCAGGTCCTTGGTCTCGTCGCTGTTCGGTGCGGTCCGCGGGACGGCGGTGAGGACGGCCGTGTCCTTGGTCCGGCTGAGGACCGGATCACCGACCGACGCGACCCCGTCGACTCCCCGTACGGTCTTGACGACCAGGTCCGTGGTGGCCCGGGTGTCCGCGGACTTCGAGGTGTCCACGACCACGGTCAACGGGCCGTTGAAGCCGGGGCCGAAGCCGTCGGACAGCAGGTCGTAGGCGCGGCGCTGGGTGGTCTCCACCGACTTGGACTCGTCTCCGGGCAGCCCGAGTCCGAGGCTCAGCGCCGGTAAGGCGACCGCGCCGAGGCCGAGTCCGGCGATCATCAGCACGGCCACCGGCCGACGCAGCACCAGCCGCGCCCAGCGGACGGCGAGCCCGGGCCGATCGGCCGGGGTGGGCACCGGGTGCCCGCCTTCTGGCCGGGCGGCCTTGCGGACGGCGCGGGACAGCACGCGATGGCCGAAGAAGCCGAACAGCGCGGGGACCAGGGTCACCGCGACGAGTACGGCAAGGGCCACGGCGCCCGCACCGCCCATGCCGATCTTGGTGAGTTCGGGGATTCCGGCGACCCCCAGCCCGACCAGGGCGATGAAGACGGTCGCACCGGCGAACACGACGGCGGACCCGGCCGTGCCCACCGCCCGACCGGCGGCCTCCTCCGGCTCGCCGCCCCGGGCGCGCTCGTCGCGGAAGCGGGAGGTGATGAAGAGCGCGTAGTCGATGCCGACCGCCAGCCCCAGCATCAGCGCCAGGATGGCGACGGTGGACGTCAGACCCAGCGGAACGGCCAGCGCGGACACCAGGCCGAAGGCGATGGCCACGCCCAGGAAGGCGGTCAGCAGCGACAATCCGGCCGCGGCCACCGATCCGAGGGCGAGGATCAGCACCACCGCCGCCACCATCACGCCGATGAGCTCCGTCGTACCGCCCGGTTCCTCCTCCGAGTCCAGGGCCGAGCCGCCGGTCTCCACGGTCAGCCCCGCGTCCCGGGCCTGGCTCGCGGCGTCCTCGAGGGCGCTCTTCGTCGGCTCGGTCAGGTCGACGGTGTCCGCGGTGTAGGTGATCGTGGAGTAGGCGATGGTGCCGTCCTCGCTGACCGCGCCGGTCTCATAGGGATCGGTGGCCGACGCGACCTGATCGCCCCCGTCCAGCGAGCCGAGCGTGTCCTCGACGGCCGCCCTGTTCTCCCCGGCGGTCACCCGCTGCCCGTCCGGGGCCCGGAACACCAAGCGGGCCTCGGCACCCTGCGAGTTGCCCTGGGGGAAGCGCTCGTCCAGCAGGTCGAACGCCTTCTGCGACTCGGTGCCGGGCATGGAGAGTTCCTCTTCCTCCCCGCTCGGTGCCACGGCGGCGGCGACCACGGCCAGCACCAGGGCACCCAGCCACACACCACTCACGAGCCGACGCCGCCGGAAGGCCCACCGCCCGACCCGGTAAAGAAAGGTAGCCACCTGTCGATCACTCCAGACGCCGCGAGGCAAGGGGAATGCGCGAGATTCACGCGCCTCCCACCCTTCCGCCCGGCGCCCCGCCGGACATCGTCCCCCGCCGCCGTCTTCCCCTGGTGCACCCGGACCAGCCCCTCACATGTCCTGGTGCCCACGCACCACAGGCCGGGACGAGGCCATCCCCGCGCCACGCTCGGCAGCACCGCGCGCTCAGCAGAACAGTCTTGTCATCCGATCGGTTCCGATATATCGTTGAGCCATCGTGATGGATCGACAATGAAAGGAGCGTCACGATGAGGCATCACCGTGGGCATGAGTACTGCGGACCCGGTCGGCGCGACCGGGGGGACTTCGAGGAGCGGCGGGCGGCCTTCGGGCCGTTCGGGCCCGGGCCTGGCGGGTTTGGTGGGCCGCCCTTCGGGGGGCCTCCGTTCGGCGCGCGGGGGCGTGGTGGCGGCGGGCGTCGTGGGCGGGCGCGGCGGGGCGACGTGCGCGCCTCGATCCTGGCGCTGCTGGGGGACCGGCCGATGCACGGCTACGAGATGATCCAGGAGATCGCCGAGCGCAGCGGGGGAGCGTGGAAGCCGAGCCCCGGTTCGGTCTATCCGACGCTGCAGCTCCTCGAGGACGAGGGGATGATCAGCAGCGAGAGCGACGGCGGCAAGAAGCTGTACGCGCTCACCGAGGCCGGGCGCACCGAGGTCGAGGCGGGGCCGCAGGCTCCGTGGGAAGAGGCCGGGCGCGGCATCGACTGGGAGGCCATGCAGGAGGTCCGGCAGGCCGGGTTCGGGCTGATGGAGGCGTTCGCACAGGTCTGGAAGACGGGCAGTCCCGAGCAGCGGCAGAAGGCGCTGTCGGTCATCAACGAGTCGCGCAAGCGGCTGTATCTGATCCTCGCCGAGGAGGATGACGGGGAGGCGGGCTAGGTCACCAGGGCGGCGAGTTTGCGCAGCGACTCGCTGAGTGCCGCGGTCGCCGAGTCCTTGAGCTTTCCGGCCATCAGGGACACCGCCGCCCCCGTGAAATCGCCGTCGACGCGGACCGTCGTCGCGTCCCCGTCCGGCGTCAGTGTGTAGCGCATGGCGAGGTTCACGCCCATCGGGCCCTTGCCCCGGGTGGCGAGCACCCGTCCGGGTGTGTACTCCTCGACGGTCCAGGTCACTTCGGCGGGGAAGCCCATCAGCTTCATGTTCTCCTGGTAGGTCGCCGCGGTCTCGAGCGAGGCGGGGGCGCCCTGGGGGAAGCCGGTGTGGGTGACGTTCCAGTCGCCGTACGCGGAGAAGTCCGTGAGCTGGTCCCATACCTTCTCGGCCGGTGCCTCGATGCGTGTCTGCGCGCTGACCTCGGCCATGGGGCTATGTCCCTTCCGGGCGTCCGGCGGCGGGGCTGAGCACCGTAGCCCCGCCGCGTGGAACATTCAACGCTGACGGGACATCAGTTCCCGGTCCTCGGGCGGAGCGCGGCCGCAGCCGCTGGAGGCGGCGCGCCCGGGGCGGGCGTGCCAGCAGCCGGTCGACGTGCTCCCGGCGCAGCCCGTGCGCGGGGTCGATGGGCAGCAGCAGCCGGTCGCGCCGCAGGCGGGACCGGGACACCAGCCGCTCCGGCATCACATCGTCCACCCAGGCGAACGGGCGGCCCGCGGCGTACCGCAGGATCGGCGCCCATTTGCGGCCCGTGAAGAGGTCGAGGACCGGCAGCTTCGGATCGTCCGGCCGCGGCTGGTAGCCGGTGAACTCCACGACCGGGAGCTGGGGCAGTTCGAGGAGTGGCGCGATATGGCGGTTGGCGTGGTGTTCCCAGGTCGTGGCCCAGACGAGTTCGTAGGTGGAGGACAGCTCGCGCAGCCAGTCGGCATGGGTGGCGGAGAGGAGGACGGTGAAGTCGAGGATGTGGTAGGCGGTGAACCCGTCGGTCGGCAGGACCGGGTTGAGGACGCCGTCGATGTCCAGGAAGAGCAGCGGCCGGGCGGTCATAGGACTCCTTGGCGGCACTGTGCGGCGGAAAGACGCGGTTGTGAGTGGGGGACGGCGCCCGGGGCCGCGACGGTTGCGTGCCGCGGGAGTTTCGAGGGGTTTCGGAGTCGGGAGAAAGGCCGGGTTCTCTCCTCCTCGAGGATGATTTCCGGTCATCGGTGCCCAACTACCGTGGGATCCGCACATGCTTCCCGCTGAGGACGCTTCGGCCTCAAGGGACTGATGGGGTGAGAGCGTGCGAAGTCCTACCCTTTCCGCTTCATCCGACTCGGCCGGTGCCGGGTTCGAGGGCCGGCTGAGCGAGCGGCTGACCGCCGTGGCCACGGGAGCCCGTCGGCGCGCCGTACGCGACGGGGACAAACAGCTCGACACGGCCCATCTGCTGCACACCCTGGTCGAGAACGACCCGCGGGTGTGGGACGCGTTCGCCGGCGGCCCGCCCCAAGTGGTGCGGCTGCTCGGCTATCTGGCGCAGCGCACCATCGGCTACGGACTCCGGTGGAGCGGCACGGTCGAGACCTCCGCGACCGGCGCCGGTGACGAGGTGCCCGGCTGGTCCCCGGCGTCCGCGGCCGCGATGGCGGCGGCGGTCGGGCGCGCCGCGGCGCGGGGCGTGCTTCTCGCCGAGGGCCCGGACCTCCTCGCCGCGCTGACGTACGACCGGGAGTGCCGGGCCGCGGAGGTGCTGCGGCGGGCCGGGGTGGATGTGGATCTGCTGGTCACGGCGCTGGACGGCGAACCGTGCCAGTTGCAAACGGGGTGACGGTCCTGACGTCCGGCTGACATGATGGCCCGATGCACAGCACCCAAGGCCGGCGCCATGATCGGGGAAGGGGTGTCGGTCTGGGGCTCGCCCTGGTCTCGGCGCTCGCGTTCGGCGGCTCGGGCGTCGCCGCCAAACCGCTGATCGGGGCGGGGCTCGAGCCGCTGCAGGTCACCTGGTTGCGGGTGACGGGCGCGGCCCTCGTCATGCTGCCCCTGGTCTGGCGGCACCGTCGGCTGCCGCTGCGCCGCCCCGGACTGCTCCTGGGCTTCGGCCTGCTGGCCGTGGCGGGCGTCCAGGCGTTCTACTTCGCCGCGCTCTCGCGCATCCCGGTCGGGGTCGCGCTGCTCGTCGAGTACCTCGCGCCCGCGCTGGTGCTGGGCTGGGTCCGGTTCGTCCAGCGGCGGCCGGTGAGCCGGTCGGCGGCGGTCGGCGTCGTCCTCGCCGTGGGCGGGCTCGCGTGTGTGGTGGAGGTGTGGTCCGGGCTGAGCTTCGACGCGCTGGGGCTGGTGCTCGCGCTCGGCGCGGCCTGCTGCCAGGTGGGCTACTTCGTCCTGTCCGACCACGGCAGTGAGGGGGAGGACGCGGCCGATCCGCTCGGCGTCATCGCCTACGGGCTGCTGATCGGCGCCGCGACGCTCACGGTGATCGCCCGGCCGTGGGAGGTGGACTGGCCGGTGCTCACCGGGCAGGCCGACCTCGCGGGCACGCGGGTGCCAGCGGTGCTGCTGCTGGGCTGGATCGTGCTGGTCGCCACGGTGGTCGCGTATCTCACCGGAGTGCTCTCGGTACGTCGGCTGTCGCCGCAGGTGGCAGGGGTGGTGGCCTGTCTGGAGGCCGTCGTCGCGACGGTGCTGGCCTGGGTGCTGCTGGACGAACACCTGGGCACGGCCCAGGTCGTCGGCGGTGTGGTGGTGCTGGCCGGGGCGCTCATCGCGCAGACGTCGGCACCGAAGGCGGCGCAGGCGGAGCCGGTGGCGGCGGGGCCGTCCCCCGCCGCGCCCGCGCCCGCCGCGTCCGAGACGGGGCACCGCCGCGCGGCGGCGAACGAGCCCCCGAACGGCCGCCCCGGGGACCCGGCTCCGTAGCGCATCACCCGCTAGCTCAGCGACGCGAGATAGCCGGGTACGGCCGTGCCCGGCGCGAGGTCGTCCGCGGGGATCGGCGCGCCGTAGGTCCGGGCGACCGGGACCACGCCGCTCCAGTACGGAAGCGCCATGTCCTCGGGTTCGTCGTTGGGGCCGCCGGTGCGGATCTTGGCCGAGACCTCGTCGAGGTCGAGGCGGAGCACGGCGGTGGCGGCCAGCTCCTTCGCGTTCGCGGGGCGGGAGTCCGCGGCCCGGCCCGGCACCACATGGTCCACGATCGCGTCGAGCGCCGCCGCGCGCTCGGCCCCGTCGCGCACCTGATGGGCGGTGCCGTGCACCACCACCGAGCGGTAGTTGAGCGAGTGGTGGAACGCCGAGCGGGCGAGCACCAGGCCGTCGAGGTGCGTGACCGTGAGGCACACCGGCAGCCCCGGATCCTCGGCGCCCGCCATCCGCAGCGGGCGTGAGCCGGACGAGCCGTGGACGTAGAGACGGGTCCCGGACCGGGCGTAGAGGGTCGGCAGGACGACCGGGGCGCCGTCGCGTATGAAGCCCAGGTGGCAGACGTACCCCTCGTCGAGGATCGCGTGCACCACGTCCTTGTCGTACGAGGCGCGTTCCCGGGCGCGGGTCGGGGTGGTGCGGTCGGTCGCGGCGTAGACGGTGTCGTCCGGTCCGGTGGGCCGTTCGGCGGGCGGCTCGGTGGTCGCACTCATTTGCGTTCTCCATTGCACTAGTGCAAACTGTGTTTTGTGCTAGGAGAATATCCGATCGAAGGGCGTGGCGCAGCGGAGATCGCGGCCAGCGTGGAGCGGGCGGTCGGCGCCGGGGCGCTGGCGCCCGGCCAACCGCTGCCGCCGCAGCGGGAGTTGGCCACGCGGCTGGGCGTCAATCCGAACACCGTCGCGGCCGCCTATCGCGTCCTGCGTGAGCGCGGGGTGATCGAGACGGCGGGCCGCCGGGGCACCCGGGTGCGGGCGCGCCCCGCGAGCACACCCCGCGAATGGCTCCGGGTCGAGGCCCCCGGCGCACGCGACCTCGCGACCGGCAACCCCGACCCCGCCCTGCTGCCGCCGCTCGGCGCGGCCCTCGCGGAGGCCGCGGCGCGCGCCGCCGACGGCCCCACGCTGTACGGCGCGCCGGGGGTCGCCCCCGGCCTCGGCGCGTCGGCGCGTGCCGCGTTCGACGCGGACGGCGTGCCGGACGGGCCCGTCGCCGTCACCTCCGGCTCGCTCGACGCCATCGAACGCGTCCTCGCCGCCCATCTGCGGCCCGGTGACGCGGTCGCCGTCGAGGACCCCGGCTGGGGCAGTCTGCTCGACCTGATCCCGGCACTCGGGCTGCGCACCGTTCCCGTCGGGCTCGACGACGACGGGCCGCTGCCGGAGGAGGTGGAGCGGGCGCTGCGGCAGGGGGCGCGGGCGCTCGTCGTCACCGACCGGGCGCAGAACCCGACGGGCGCGGCGGTGAGCGCGGCGCGCGCCCGCGAGCTGCGCGCCGTCCTCGCCGGTCACCCCGGCGTGGTGCTCATCGAGGACGACCACGGCCACGGCATCGTGGATCTGCCCCTGCACCCGCTCGCGGGCGGCACGGACCACTGGGTCCTGGTCCGCTCCACCGCCAAGGCGTACGGCCCCGATCTGCGCCTCGCCGTGCTCACCGGGGACGCCGTCACCCTGGACCGGCTGCGCGGGCGGCAGCGCCTCGGCCCCGGCTGGGTCAGCCATCTGCTGCAGGACACCGTGACGCGGCTGTGGCGGACCGGCGCGGTGGACGCGGCGGCGGTCGCGGCGGCGTACGACACGCGCCGCGACGCCCTGGTGAGGGCCCTGCGGGAGCGGGGGGTCACCGCGCACGGGCGCAGCGGGATGAACGTCTGGATCCCGGTGCCCGACGAGACCGGCGCGGTGGCCCGCCTGTTGTCCGCGGGCTGGGCGGTCGCCCCGGGCGCCCGGTTCCGGGTGGCCTCGGGGCCGGGACTGCGGCTGACGGTCTCTCCGCTGCGCCCCGGCGAGGTGGCCGGGCTCGCCGGCGCGGTGGCGTCGGCGGTGGCGAGGGGGCCGGTTCCGGCGGGACGGATGGACTGATGCGGCCCGTGTCGCCCGGGGAGTTACCGGCGCTGGGAGAGGGCCGCGCCGACGAGGATGATCAGCGCGCCCACGGGCGTGTTCCAGCTGAGGTGTTCGCCGAGGATCAGCACGCCCGCTGCCGTGGCGATCACCGGCACGAAGTACGTCACCATCATCGCCGTCGTCGGGCCGACCTCAGCCACCAGGCCGTACTGGATCAGGAAGGCAACGCCCGTGCCCAGGGCGCCGAGGGCGAGCACCGACAGCAGGGGGAGGACGGGATAGGAGCCGGGGGCCGGGGCGGCGAGCGGGGCGGCCACCGCCAGCTGGACCGTGCCGAGCAGCAGCTGGCCGGAGGACATGGCCAGATGGGAGTTCCCGGTGTCGGCGAGCGTACGGCGGACGTAGGCCCAGCCGATCGCGTAGCTGAGCGAGGCGGTGAGCGCGAGGGCGGTGCCCACCGGGTCCTGGCCGGAGAAGCCCTGCCACGCGCCCAGCACGATCAGCACGCCGGTGAAGCCGAGGCCCAGGCCCGCGACACGTTGCCGGGTCGGGCGGTCGTCGGAGACGACGGCCACCGCGACGACCATGCCCCACAGCGGCGAGGCGGCGTTGCAGATCCCGGCCAGGGTGGAGGGGATGGTCGTCTCGGCGTAGGCGAAGAGCGAGAACGGAAGCGCATTGAGGAAGAACGCGGCCACGGCTAGGTGGCCCCACACCCGGGCCCCGCGCGGCAGCCGCTCCCGCTTCACCACCGCGACCGCGAGGAGGACGGCCGTGCCGAACAGCATCCGCCCGAGCGTGACGTACAGCGGCGCGAACGCCTCGGTGCCCACCTTGATGAACAGGAAGCTGAAACCCCAGACCAGGGCGAGCACGCCGAAGCGGATCCGCCAGTCGAGCAACCGTCGTGGGCGGGCGGCGGATGCGGGGGGCTGCTCGGTGGCAGACGAGGACGCCGCGGTGGTCGCTGAGGTCATGGCCTCTACATTGCGGGCTGCAACTTCTTAGAACAAGCGAGAATTCATGTGCGTTATCGCGTAGCATTGCTTACATGAATCTGGATCGCCTGCGCACTTTGTATGCCGTGGCCCGGCACGGTTCCGTGAGCGGCGCGGCCGAAGGACTGCATGTCACCACCTCGGCCGTCTCCCAGCAGCTCTCGAAGCTGGAGCGGGAGACCGGGCAGCAGCTGCTCGCCAAGAACGGCCGCGGGGTGCGGCTCACCGATGCCGGGCGGCTGCTCTCCGATCACGCGGCGCGGATCCTGTCCCAAGTGGAGCTGGCCCAGGCGGACTTGGAGGCCCAGCGCGGACACGCCGTCGGTGAACTGCTGCTGGGCGCCTTCCCGACCGCCGTCCGCGGCCTGTTCCCCGCCGCGCTGGAGCGGATGCGGTCCGACCATCCCCAGCTGCGCGCCCGGTTGCAGGAGATGGAGCCGGACGAGTCGGTGCCCGCGGTGGTGCGCGGCGACATCGACCTGGCCGTCGTCCTCGACTGGTACAACAAGCCGCTGCCGGTGCCCGGCGGGCTGGTCAAGGCGGCGCTGCTGGACGACCTGGTGGACGTGGCGATGCCCGCGGACCACCCCTTCGCCGACCGTTGCGCGGTCGAGCCGGAGGACTTCGTGGACGACGAGTGGGTGTCCTGGCCCGAGGGCGGGTTCTGCTACGACTGGCTGATGGTGACCCTGCGCGGCAAGGGCATCGAGCCGCACATCCGGCACACCGCGCGGGAGCATCAGACCCAGCTCGCGCTGATCGCCTCCGGGCTCGGGATCGGCGTCATCCCGCGGCTCGGCCGGGGCCCGGTGCCCGAGGGCGTGCGGATGGTGCCGGTGAGCCCGCCCACGATGCGGCGGCATGTCTACGCGATCTGGCGCGCCGACGCCGACCGCAGGCCCTCCATCCGCGCGGCGGTGGATGTGCTGCGGTCGGTGGGGGAGAAGGTCGTCGACTGACCGGCAGGGCCCGGCGCGTACGTACGGCCCGGCCCCCGGTGCGGCGTGCTCAGCCCTGGGGCAGCTTGCGGAAGTCCCAGGAGCTGACCGTGTCCGGGGTCAGCCGCAGCCACGCGTGGCGCCCGTCGTGCGGCATGGCGTCGAGACCGAAGTACTTCGCCGCGAACATCCGCTCCGGCGCGTCGAGTTCGGGGCACGGCGCGCCCGAGCGCGGCGCCTCGCCGACGAAGACGGCCTCGCCGCTCAGCTCGGCGCCGCGCAGCTCGTCGTAGTCGTGCCCGTCGTCGACGATCACCGAGATCCGGGGATCGCGGCGCAGCTCGGCCCAGCGGCGGCTGCGGGTCAGGGAGTAGAGCCACAGGGCCGTGCCGTCCCAGGCGAACCACAGCGCGCTGATATGGGGCCGCCCGTCCTCGGACACGGTCGCGACCCGGCAGGTGCGCTGTTCGGCGAGGAAGGCGTCCAGCTCGGCCGGGGTCAGCATGATGCGGCGTCCCCGCCGCTGGGTGACGGTCATCCGCACAGAATCGCGACTCTTCCCTCCACATGCAATGGCCGTTACTCTCCCGGCGCGAGAAGCCAGGAGGCCGCCGTGTCGCTTTCCGAACTGCTCCGGCCCGAGGGCTGTGCCCTGCTCACCGTGGAGTGCCAGCGCGGCGTCGTGGGTCCGGGCAGCGCGCTGCCCGAACTCGCCGCCGAGGCCCGGGAGTCCGGCGCACTCGGGCGTGTCGCCCGATTGGTGTCGGCCGCCCACGACACGCGCGTACAGGTGCTGCACGCGGTGGCCGAGCGGCGCGCCGACGGGCGGGGCGCGAACCGCAACGCCCCGCTGTTCCGGGCCGCCGAGCGGCTGCCGGTGCGGCAGCTCACCGGGAGCGAAGCGGTACGGATCGCGGAACCGGTCCCGGTCGGCGCGGAGGATCTGCTGGTGCGGCGGCTGCACGGCCTGTCGCCGCTCGCCGGGACCGGCGTGGACGCGCTGCTGCGCAATCTGGGCTGCCGCACCCTGGTCATCGTCGGCGTGTCGGCCAATGTGGCGATACCCAACGCCGTGTTCGACGCGGTCAACCTCGGCTATACGGCCGTGGTGCCCGCGGACGCCATCGCCGGGGTGCCCGCCTCGTACACCCCGGCCATGGTCCGTCACACCCTCGCCCTCGTCGCGACCGTCACCTCGACCGAGGACGTCCTCGCCTGCTGGCAGGCGGTCAGGCCATCTTGATCGACGTGCCCTCCACCTTGATCTTGGCGCCGGGCAGCGCCTTCGTGGCCGGTCCGCCCTTCGGGCTGCCGTCGCTGATGTCGAACTTGCTCTGGTGGCACGGGCAGTTGATGGTCCCGTCCGAAACGTCGCCGACCGAGCACCCCTGGTGGGTGCAGATCGAGGAGAACGCCTTGAACTGCCCGGAGGAGGGCTGGGTCACCACGACCTTGTGATCCTTGAAGACCATGCCGCCGCCCTCCGGTATCTGGGAGGTCTTGGCCAGCTCCATTCCGCCTCCGCCGCCCTGCGAGGCGTCGCCTCCCGCGCCCGACTGCCCGGACCCGGCCGACTCCTGTGCGGAACCGGCGTTCTGTGATTCCCCCGACCCGCTGCTGTCTTCCTTACCGCAGGCCGTGAGGGCGGCGGCCAGCCCGGCCGCTCCGGCAGCGGAGACGACGGCACGACGGGTGGTGCCCCATCCGGTGGTTTCCGGCTGCGTCATGGTGGTGCCTCCTGATCCAGGGACGTTTCGATTCCATACGCAGCGCGGCGCTCATGTGTTCAACCGTCGCGCGGCCTGTTGTCGATCCGGGCAGGGTCGAACACGGAGAGATCCGGGCACCGATGGATGGACAGGCACACCAGGCGCCGGGCCGACGGGCCCGGCGCCGGAGCGTCGACGGCGAGAGAGGAAGACGATGGTCGCACCGGAACCGGAGCCGGAAGTGGAACCGGAAGTGGCACGCCAGTGGATCGGTGTACCCGCCGAGTCCACCGTGGGGGAGACCAGGGTGGCGGCGACACCGGCCACCGTGGCCCGGCTTGCCGAGCTGGGGTATCACGTGGTCGTCGAACCAGGGGCGGGGGAGTCGTCCCGCTTCTCCGACGCGGCCTACGCGGAGGCGGGAGCCAGCCTGGGAGACCCCTGGTCGGCGTCGATCGTACTGAAGGTCAACGGCCCCTCGGGCGAGGAGATCGGGCGGCTGCGCGACGGGGCGACGCTGATCGCGCTCATCGGCCCCGCGCTCCACCCGGAGCTGGTCGAGGAGCTGGCCCGGCGGCCGATCACCGTACTCGCCATGGACGCCGTCCCGCGGATCTCACGCGCCCAGTCCCTGGACGTCCTGAGTTCGATGGCGAACATCGCCGGATACCGGGCCGTGGTCGAGGCCGCGCACGCCTTCGGCCGCTTCTTCACCGGCCAGGTGACCGCCGCGGGCAAGGTGCCGCCCGCCAGGGTGCTGGTGGCCGGTGCCGGGGTGGCCGGACTCGCGGCGATCGGCGCGGCGCGAAGTCTCGGCGCCGTGGTCCGCGCCACCGACCCCCGGCCCGAGGTCGCCGAGCAGGTGCGCTCGCTGGGCGGGGAGTTCCTGGAGGTACGGCCCGAACAGTCCGGGCACGGGGTGAGCACCGACGGCTACGCCAAGGCCACCTCGGACGACTACAACCGGCTCGCCGCGCGGCTGTACGCCGAGCAGGCCGCCGATGTCGACATCGTCATCACCACCGCTCTCATCCCCGGCAGACCGGCGCCGAAGCTGATCACCGCCGAGGACGTGGCGCGCATGAAGCCCGGCAGCGTGATCGTCGACATGGCCGCGGCCCAGGGCGGCAACGTCGAGGGAACGGTGGCGGGGAAGGCGGTCGTCACCGACAACGACGTGACGATCATCGGCTACACCGACCTGCCCGGCAGGCTCCCCGCCCAGGCGTCGCAGCTGTACGGCACCAACGTCGTCAACCTGATGAAGCTGCTCACCCCCGGCAAGGACGGGCGGCTCGTCCTCGACTTCGAGGATGTGGTGCAGCGGTCGATGACCGTGGTCCGCGAAGGCGAGAAGACCTGGCCGCCGCCACCGGTGCAGGTGTCCGCCGCGCCTGCGTCCGCCGAGGCACCGGAACCCGTCACACCGCCCGGCCAGGCGGCCGGAACCACACGTTCCGCGCGGTCCGGCTACGTCCTCGTCGGGGCCGGAGCCACGGCCCTGTTCCTGGTGAACGCCTTCTCGCCGAACCAGCTCATCGGCCACTTCCTGGTCTTCGTCCTCTCGATCGTGGTCGGCTTCTACGTCATCGGCAATGTGCACCACGCGCTGCACACCCCGCTGATGTCGGTCACCAACGCGATCTCCGGGATCGTCGTGGTCGGCGCGCTGCTCCAGATCGGGCACGCGAACACCGCGGTCACCGTGCTGTCGTTCGCCGCGATCCTGCTGGCGAGCATCAACATCTTCGGCGGATTCGCCGTCACCCGCCGCATGCTCGGCATGTTCTCGAAAGGCTGATCGCGGATGACCACCACCACGGCCGCACAGGCCGCCTACGTCGTCGCTGCGCTGCTGTTCATCCTCAGCCTCGCCGGACTCTCGCAGCACCGCACCTCCCGCTCCGGAGTGGTCTGGGGCATCGCGGGCATGGTTCTGGCGCTGGCCGCCACCATCGGTCTGGCCTCGCGGAGCATCTCCGCCACCGGTCTGGTGCTGATCGCCGTCGCCACGGTGGCCGGTGCGGCCATCGGACTGTGGCGCGCCCGCGTGGTCGAGATGACGGGCATGCCGGAACTGATCGCCGTCATGCACAGCTTCGTCGGCCTCGCCGCCGCGCTCGTCGGCTGGAACGGCTACCTCGATGTCGAAGCCGGGGGCCACGCCGGGCAGGAGGCGGCGGGCTCGCTGCTGCGCATCCACCACGCCGAGGTCTTCATCGGCGTGTTCATCGGCGCCGTCACCTTCACCGGCTCCGTCGTCGCCTATCTGAAGCTGTCGGGGCGGATCAAGTCCCGGCCGCTCATGCTCCCGGGCAGACACGTCCTCAACCTCGGCGCGCTCGTCGCGTTCGCCGTGCTCACCGCGGTGTTCGTCGCGCGCCCCCACATGGGACTGCTCATCGCGGTCACCGTGCTCGCCCTGGCGCTCGGCGCGCATCTGGTCGCCTCCATCGGCGGCGGCGACATGCCGGTGGTCGTCTCGATGCTCAACAGCTACTCCGGCTGGGCCGCGGCGGCCTCGGGCTTCCTGCTCGCCAACGACCTGCTGATCGTCACCGGCGCGCTGGTCGGCTCCTCCGGCGCGTACCTCTCGTACATCATGTGCAAGGCGATGAACCGCTCCTTCCTCTCGGTGATCGCGGGCGGCTTCGGGGCCCAGGTGGCGACGAGCGACGACGGCGACCACGGGGAGCACCGGGAGATCAGCGCGGAGGAGACCGCGGAACTGCTGCGCGCCGCCTCCTCGGTGATCATCACCCCGGGCTACGGCATGGCGGTCGCCCAGGCCCAGTACCCGGTCGCGGAGCTGGCGCGCAAGCTCCGCGAGCGCGGCATCGAGGTGCGCTTCGGCATCCACCCGGTCGCCGGACGGCTGCCCGGTCACATGAACGTGCTGCTGGCCGAGGCCAACGTGCCCTACGACATCGTCCTCGAAATGGACGAGATCAACGACGACTTCGCCGCCACCTCGGTCGTCCTGGTCATCGGCGCCAACGACACCGTCAACCCGGCGGCCACCGACGACCCGGGCAGTCCGATCGCCGGGATGCCGGTGCTGCACGTGTGGGAGGCGGCCGACGTCGTCGTCTTCAAACGCTCCATGGCCCCCGGGTACGCGGGGGTGCAGAATCCGCTGTTCTTCCGGGAGAACTCCTCCATGCTCTTCGGCGACGCCAAGCAGCGGGTGGAGGACATCCTGCGCAGCCTCGACGCCACCGACGCGTCGGCCGTGGCCATGGCGGCCACGGCCAACTGAAAGCCGCTCGACGGGCGGTTCAGCCGCCCTGCTGCGGGCGCGCCCGGACCAGGCCCGACTGGTAGGCGATCACGACCAGTTGGGCCCGGTCGCGGACGTCGAGTTTGGTCATGGCGCGCTGGATGTGGCTGCGCACGGTCAGCGGGCTGAGCACGAGCTGGTCGGCGATCTCGGCGTTGGACCTGCCGTGCGCGGCCAGCGCCATGACCTCGCGTTCCCGTTCGGTGAGGGCGGTGAGCCGTTCCGGGGACGCGAGCAGGGCGTCGGTGTCGGGGGTGGCGAGGAAGCGGGTGATGAGGGTCCGGGTCGCGGTGGGGGAGAGAAGGGAGTCCCCGGCCGCCACGGTGCGGATGCCCGACAGGAGGAGTTCCGGGCCGACGTCCTTGCCGAGGAAGCCGCTCGCCCCGGCGCGCAGGGCCTTGGCGACGTTCTCGTTGTTCTCGAACGTGGTGAGGATCAGGACGCGGGTGGCGGCGAGTTCCGGCCGGGCGCAGATGTCCGTGGTGGCGGTCAGCCCGTCGGTGCCCGGCATGCGGATGTCCATGAGGACCACATCGGGCTCGTGGGCCAGGGCGAGGTCGAGCGCCTCCTGCCCGTCCGTGGCCTCCGCGACGACGGTCAGGTCCGGTTCCGAGTCGATGAGGATGCGGAAGGTGGCCCGGAGCAGGGCCTGGTCGTCGGCGAGCAGGACGCGGATGGTCATGTGGCGATGCTTTCCTGGGGCTCGTTCAGCGGGAGGGCACAGGCGACTTCGAACCCGCCTTCCGGGCGGGGTCCGGCATCGAGGGTTCCCCCGGCGGACCGGGCGCGCTCGCGCATGCCGAGCAGTCCGTAGCCGCGTCCGGACCCGGCCGGTGCCGGGGTGCGGGGGGAGGCGGTGTCGTTGGTGATGGTGAGGGTCACGTCGTGGGGCGTATAGGCCAGCCGGACGTGGGCGTTGCGGGTGGGGGCGTGCTTGGTGACGTTGGTGAGCGCCTCCTGCACGATCCGGTACGCGGTCAGATCGAGCCCCGCCGGGAGCGGCCGGGGATGCCCGTCCACGGTGACGGCGACGTCCAGACCGGCCGCCGAGCAGGCGGCGACCAGGTCGGGCAGCTGCCGCAGGCCCGGTGCGGGGGTCAGGTCGTCGGTGTCGGTGTCCTGGTGCAGGAGTCCCACGGTGGCCTTGAGCTCGCGCAGCGCCGTGGCCGTGGTCTCGGACAGCTGCCCGAGGATCTCCAGCGCCTTGCCGGGGTTGGTCCGCGCGAGGTGGGTGGCGGTACCGGCCTGGGCGTTCGCCAGGGTGAGGTGGTGGGCGACGACATCGTGCAGTTCCCGGGCGATGCGCATGCGTTCCTGGATCACGTGGTGCCGTGCCTCCTCCTCCCGCTCGCGGGCGGCGTGCTCGGCCCGGGCGGCGGCGTACTCGCGGCGGACTCGTACGTAAGCGCCGAAGGCCGCCACCATGAGGATCCACGCGGCGGGGTTGATGATGCTGATGATGGGGTCCCTGAACGCGTTGCGGAACATGACGGTGAGGGCGATGCTCGCGGCGGCCGTCAGCGCGCTGTTCCACGTGGTTCTCCGGTCGCTGCGCAGACTCGTGACGTACTGCGCGGTCAGCGTCGGCCCCATCAGCAAGGGCGTCAGCAGGTAGCCCACCGCGCCCTGGAGCATGGTGCACAGCGTGGTCACGGCCAGGACCGGAAGGGGGTGGCCGCGCCGCCGGAGCAGAGCCGCGCAGGCGAGGGCGGACAGCGCGATGCCGGGCCACAGGGCGACGGGCTCGTCCACCACCGTGGAGGTGACCCAGACGCCCGTCACCGTGAAGGCGAACACCAGCGCCACGGTGACGGTCTCGACAGCCTTCGGGCGGCTCATCGCCCGGTGGTGCCAACGTGTGCTCATGGCACGTACTCCGAGGTAGGACCAGGGGGGACGAGGCGACAGCTGCGGGCCGCGGCGCCGTTGGGTACGGTACCGCGACCGCAGCGCGTACGTACGTGCGCGTCAGGTGCGCGCCCCTTCCCGCGCGCGGCTTTCGCTTTCGGCCGGACCGGAGTCGGGGCGGGCGGGCGGCGAGATGAGCCCGGAGCCCTCGACGTCGAGGTGGGGAAGCGCCTTGTCGAGCCAGCGGGGCAGCCACCACGCCTTCTCGCCGAGCAGGGCGAGGACCGCGGGCACGAGCGCCATGCGGACGACGAAGGCGTCGAAGAGCACCGCGACGGCGAGGCCGAAACCGATGGTCTTGATCATGGACTCGCCGGACGCGATGAACCCGGAGAAGACCGCGATCATGATGACGGCGGCGGCCACGACCACCCGGGCGCTGTGCCGGAACCCGCCGACGACCGCCTGTGCGGGCCGGTCCCCCTGGACGTACGCCTCCCGCATGCGGGCGACGAGGAACACCTCGTAGTCCATGGCCAGACCGAAGACGATGCCCACCAGGAAGATCGGCATGAGGCTCATGATCGGGCCGGTCTGCTCCACGCCCAGCAGCTCCGCGCCCCAGCCCCACTGGAAGACCGCCACGACCGCGCCGAGCGACGCCAGCACCGACAGCAGGAAGCCGAAGGCCGCCTTGAGGGGCACGAGGACGGAGCGGAAGACCACCATGAGCAGCAGCAGCGCCAGCAGGACGATGACCGTCAGATAGGGCACCAGCGCGTCCTGCAGGGCGCTCGCGACGTCGATGTTCATCGCGGTGCTGCCGGTGACCTCGAAGGTCGCTCCGGTGTCCTTCTCCAGGCCGGTGCGCTCCGCGCGGATGGTGTGGACGAGGTTCTTGGTGGTCTCGTCGGTCGGGCCGGTCGCCGGGACCGCCGAGAACAGCGCGGTGTCGCCGTCCGCGTTGAACCGCGGGGGCGAGACGGATACGACGCCGTCGGTGCCCTTGATCGCCTCGGCGACGGTGCTCGCGGCCGTCCTGGGGTCGTCGGCGCCCCGCGCGTCCACGACGATGGTCAGCGGGCCGTTGAAGCCCGGGCCGAACCCGTCGGCGAGCGCGTCGTAGGCACGCCGCTCCGTCGTAGAGGTGGGCTTGGCCTCGGCGCCGGGCATGCCCATCTCCAGCTGGGCGGCGGGCAGGGCGAGCGCACCCAGGCCCGCCACGCAGGCCAGCAGCACCGTGACCGGACGGCGCAGCACGAACCGGGCCCACCGGGTGCCGCCGTTCGGCGCGCCCTCCGCGTCGGGCCTCGTGAGGGCGCCGCGCTTGCGTTCCCCGCGGGACAGGACGGCGTTCGGCCACATCCCGAGCAGGGCGGGCACCAGGGTCAGCGCGACCAGGACGGCGACGACGACGGCACCCGCGGCGCACAGGCCCATCTTCGTCAGCATCGGCACGCCCACCACGGACAGCCCGGCCAGCGCGATGACGACCGTCAGCCCGGCGAAGACCACGGCGGAACCCGCGGTACCGGCCGCGAGTCCGGCCGCCTCGCTCGGGTGGTGCCCGTTCGCCCGCTCCTCCCGGTAGCGGGAGACCACGAACAGGGCGTAGTCGATGCCGACCGCGAGCCCGAGCATCGAGGCGAGCGTGCCGGTGGTCACGTTCAGCCCGAAGGCGCTGCCCAGCGCCAGGATCGCGCACATGCTGACCCCGACGCCGATGACCGCGGTGAGCAGCGGAAGGCCCGCGGCCGCCAGCGAGCCGAAGGTGATCAGCAGCACGACGGCGGCCAGGGCGATGCCGATGCCCTCGGCCGGTCCTCCGGCGGCCGGTTGCGTGGCGAGCGCGCTGCCGCCCGCCTCGACCGTGAGCCCGGCGTCGCGGGCCTCGTCGATGGCCTTCTCCAGGGCGGCCTTGCTGGCGTCGGTGAGGTCGTCGGCCTTGGCCTTGTAGGTGACCGTGGCGTACGCCGTGGAGGCGTCCTCGCTCACCGCGTGCGCCTTGAAGGGGTTCACGGCACCGGCCACTTGGGGCCCGTCGGCGGCCTCGGCCACCAGCTTGTCGATGGCGGCGTGGAACCCGGAGGCGGTCACCTTCGCCCCGTCCGGGGCGATGAAGACGATCCGCGCGTCGGCGCCGTTGGCGTCCGGCCCCGGGAAGCGTTCCCCGATCAGGTCGAACGCCTTCTGCGCCTCGATGCCGGGCATGAAGGACGTGCCGTCGTCACCGGCCGCCGGTGCCTTGGCGGCGGCGGCCCCGACCGCGCCGAGGATCACCGCCCACAGCAGTGCCACGAGGCGGCGCCGCCGGAAGGCGGTACGGCCTAGTCGATACAGGAAGGTAGCCACGTGTCTGGGATCTCCGCATCCGTTTGTGCGTACCGCCTCAGACTCCCCGGCACGGGCCCCGCTCCGCGTCGTGCCCCTACGGGCACTTGCGCCTGCTGGCAGGGCATGAGGCGGCGCGGTGTCTCCTCCTCAGGTAGGACGGTGTAAAGGAAACCTTGACGCCCACGGTCTGTAAAGGCATCCTTTACGTGTGGTCGATTCATCGATGAGCCTGGCTTCCCTGACCGTCCTGCTGGCCGAGCGCGCGTCGTCCCTGGCCGAGGCGGTGGGCAGCCCGCTGGCTCCGCCGGACTACCTCGACCTGGTCCGGCGCTCGCGGGACCTGGACGAACTGGCGGAACAGATTCTCAAGCTGTGCACGCAGCAGTCCCGGGACGCCGGACACACCTGGCAGGAGATCGGGGACCTGCTCGGAGTGACCCGTCAAGCCGCCTTCCAGCGGTTCGGCAAGCCCATCGATCCCCGGACGGGAGAACCCATGGACAAGACCGTTCGCATGGCCGACGCCGCGGAGCGCGCCGTCAAGATCGTCACGGACGTCCTCGAAGGACGCATGGACGAAGCGAGGGAGTCTTTCAACGCTCAGGTCCGGGAGGCGTTCACCGACGAGGTGCGGGGCAGTGGCATGGCCACGGTCGCGGGTCTGGTGGGCGCGTTCGAGGGCTTCGGCGAGCCGGAACCGTTCGTCCGGCGCATCGGCGACCACACGGTCGTCGACATCCCGCTGCGCTACGAGGCGGGGGAGATGAAGGCCCGGGTGGCGTTCGACGACGACGAGAAGGTCGCCGGTCTCACCATCCTGCCCGCCGAAGTCCCCTGATTCGTAAGGCCGGCAACTCGGATAGCCTGGCAAAATGCTGACCGAAGTGACGGCCACCCGCTATGTCACGCCCTTGCGTGAGGGCGGGTCGCTCCCCGGCATCGTCGAGGCCGATGATCTCGGCACGTATGTCATGAAGTTCGTCGGCGCGGGCCAGGGCCGGAAGACCCTCGTCGCCGAGGTCATCTGCGGACAGCTGGCCCGCCGCCTGGGGTTGCGCGTCCCGGAGCTGGCGCGGATCCAGCTCGATCCGGTGATCGGGCTGAGCGAGCCGGACGAAGAGGTGCAGGAGCTGCTCAAGGCCAGCGGCGGGCTCAACCTGGGCATGGACTACCTGCCCGGCTCGCTCGGCTTCGACCCGCTGGCCTTCGAGGTGGGCGCGGCGGAGGCCGGACGGGTGGTGTGGTTCGACGCGCTCGTCGGCAATGTGGACCGCTCCTGGCGCAACCCCAACATGCTGGTGTGGCACGGCAAGCTGTGGCTCATCGACCACGGCGCCACGATGATCTGGCACCACAGCTGGCGCGGTCTGGACGCGGCCGCCACCAAGCCGTACGACGCCTCCGACCACGTACTCGCCCCCTTCGCCCCGGACGTGGCGGCGGCCGCCGAGGCGCTCGCGCCGCGGATCACCGAGGAACTGCTGACCGAGGTCACCGCCGACGTCCCCGACGTGTGGCTGGCCGGTGAGCCCGGCTTCGACAGCCCGGACGCGGTGCGCCGCGCCTATGTGCGCGTGCTGCTGGAGCGGGCCGCGGCCGTCGGTGAAAGGATCACGCTCGGGGAGCGCTCCGCTGACGGGCCGTCGAAGGCTCCCGACTGGCTGCGCGTATGGGTCGACGGAAGGGCGGCGAAGTGAGCGGGCTGCAGCAGGACCGGGATGTCTTCGAGTACGCGCTGGTGCGCGTCGTCCCCCGGGTGGAGCGCGGTGAGCTGATCAACGCGGGCGTCGTCGTCTACTGCCGCGCGACGTCCTTCGTGGCGGCCCGCACCCATCTGGACGAGAACCGGCTGCTCGCGCTCGATCCGTCGGCGGACGTGGCGGGCGTACGGGCCGCGCTGCGCGCGGTGGAGGGCATCTGCCGCGGCGGGGAGCAGGCCGGTCAGGCGGCCGGTGACGCCCCGGGGCGGCGGTTCCGCTGGCTGGTCGCGCCGCGCTCCACGGTCGTCCAGCCGGGCCCGGTGCACACCGGGCTGACCACGGACGCGGAGGCGGAGGTCGAGCGGCTGCTCGACCTGTTGGTGCGCTGACGGGCAAGGGTGAGCAAGGGCATCACAGCGGGTCGTTGACAGTCGGCGGCGGGCCTCATAGCGTCTCGTCCACTGAAGAGACTAAGCGGTTGCTCACTTCCCGGCGCCGGGAGGGTGAGCCGCCACTCGAGGCGAGGAGACCCCGCATGTCCACCAACGAGCAGCGTGTCGCCATCGTGACGGGCGCCGCCCGCGGCATCGGCGCGGCGACCGCCGTGCGGCTGGCCGAGGAGGGCCGCGCCGTCGCCGTGCTCGACCTCGACGAGGCGTCCTGCGCGGAGACCGTGGAGAAGATCACCGCGGCGGGCGGCAAGGCCATCGCCGTGGGCTGCGACGTATCCGACGCGGAGCAGGTGGAGGCCGCGGTCGGGCGGGTCGCCGAGGAGCTGGGCGCGCCGACGATCCTGGTGAACAACGCCGGTGTGCTGCGGGACAATCTGCTCTTCAAGATGAGCGAGTCCGACTGGGACACCGTGATGAACGTGCATCTGCGGGGCGCGTTCCTGATGTCGCGCGCGTGTCAGAAGCACATGGTGGATGCCGGGTTCGGGCGGGTCGTCAACCTCTCCAGCAGCTCGGCGCTCGGCAACCGCGGCCAGGTCAACTACTCCGCGGCCAAGGCCGGTATGCAGGGCTTCACCAAGACCCTCGCCATCGAGCTGGGCAAGTTCGGCGTCACCGCCAACGCCGTGGCGCCCGGCTTCATCGCCACCGACATGACCGCCGCGACCGCCGACCGCGTCGGCATGGGCTTCGATGACTTCCAGAAGGCCGCCGCGAGCCAGATCCCGGTGCAGCGCGTCGGGCAGCCGGACGACATCGCGAACGCCGTCGCCTTCTTCACCGGGGACGCCGCCGGGTTCGTCTCCGGCCAGGTGATGTACGTGGCCGGCGGCCCGCTCAACTGATCAGGAGCTTGACGAATCCCATGACCAAAGAGATCGCAGCGGACAGCGGCAAGGCCGCGCTCGTCACCGGGGCCAGCCGTGGCATCGGCTACGGCATCGCCGAGGCGATGGTGGCGCGCGGCGACCGGGTGTGCATCACCGGCCGCAACGAGGACGCCCTGAAGGAGGCCGTCGAGCGGCTGGGTGCCGACCGGGTGATCGGCGTCCCCGGCAAGGCCCACGACGAGGCGCACCAGGCGGCCGCCGTCGCGCGCGCGATGGAGGCGTTCGGGCGCGTCGACTACCTCGTCAACAACGCCGGTACGAACCCGGTCTACTCGCCCATCGCCGAACTCGACCTCGGGGTGATACGCAAGGTCTTCGAGACCAATGTCGTCTCGGCGCTCGGCTTCGCCCAGCAGACCTGGAAGGCGTGGCAGAAGGAGAACGGCGGCGCGATCGTCAACATCACCTCCGTCGCCGGAATGACCCCCTCGCCGTTCATCGCCGCGTACGGCGTCTCCAAGGCCGCGATGATCAACCTCACGGTGCAGCTCGCCCATGAATTCGCGCCGGGCGTGCGGGTCAACGCGATCGCTCCCGCCGTGGTGAAGACCAAGTTCGCCACCGCCCTGTACGAGGGGCGGGAGGCGGAGGCCGCCGCGGCGTATCCGCTCGGGCGGCTCGGCGTACCGGAGGACATCGGGGGCGCGGCCGCGTTCCTCACCTCCGAGCAGGCCGCGTGGATCACCGGCCAGACGCTCGTCGTCGACGGCGGTGTCTTCCTCAACGCGGGCGTCGGCTGACCGCCCGCCACGCATCGGCGCCGTTGACGGCGGCGGGGGGGGGGGGGGGGGGGGGGGGGGGGGGGGGGGGGGGGGGTGGGTGTGGGGGGGGGGGGGGGGGGGGGGGGGGGGGATCGGCACGCCCAGGCTGCCGAGCACCTTAGGCAGGTTGGTGGACTTTGCGTAGACCCGCAGGCTCGGCTTCGAGATCCGCTT
>NZ_JBVIVI010000009.1:0-398072 GCF_055595765.1 Streptomyces sp. NPDC040405 | reverse complement strand
AGGGGGTTGTTTCCCCCACAGTGGGTGGGTAGGGGACCCCCCACCCACGCGGTGTCTCGGGGTGCGGGGGCCCCCCAAGCACGGGAGAATTGCCCCTCCCCCGCGCCCGTTCTCCCCACGCCGCGTGCGGCGTTGTCGGTGGCCGCCGGTAGGTTCGTGCCCGTAAACGGAACACGACCGGAGGTTGTTGACGTGCCCTACGAGCTGCCCGAGTCCTGGCGCGGCGTCCTCGGCGAGGAGCTGGAGAAGCCCTACTTCAAGGAACTCACCGAGTTCGTGGAGGAGGAGCGGGCCAAGGGGCCGGTCCACCCGCCGCGTGACGAGGTCTTCGCCGCCCTGGAGGCCACGCCGTACGACCAGGTGAAGGTGCTGATCCTCGGGCAGGACCCGTACCACGGCGAGGGCCAGGGGCACGGGCTGTGCTTCTCGGTGCGGCCGGGCGTCAAGACCCCGCCGTCGCTGCGGAACATCTACAAGGAGATGAAGGAGGAGCTGGGCCACCCCGTCCCGGACAACGGCTATCTGATGCCGTGGGCCCGGCAGGGCGTGCTGCTGCTCAACGCGGTGCTGACGGTCCGGGGCGGCGAGGCCAACTCCCACAAGAGCAAGGGGTGGGAGAAGTTCACCGACGCGGTGATCCGCGCGGTCGCGGGCCGCCCCGACCCGGCCGTCTTCGTCCTGTGGGGGAATTACGCCCAGAAGAAGCTGCCGCTGATCGACGAGGAGCGGCACGCGGTGGTGAAGGGGGCGCACCCCTCGCCGCTGTCGGCGAAGAAGTTCTTCGGATCGCGCCCCTTCACCCAGATCGACGAGGCGGTGAAGGCCCAGGGGCACACGCCGATCGACTGGCGGATCCCCGACCTCGCGGCGGCTCGGGCCACGTCGTAGCGGCTCAGGCCACGTCGTAGTCGAAGGCGTAGGAGACGGCCCGGGCGCCCTGCGGGGCGGTGAAGGAGCCCGCACCGGTGAGCCCCGCCAGCTCGCCGGTGCCCGAGCCCGGCACCACCTCGAAGGCGCACGTCACGGTTCCGTCCGCGCCGAAGGTGCCGTGCTGGGCGAGGACGAAGCTGCCCCGGCGGCCGTCGAGCCGCCCGTCCACCAGCTCATGGCCCGAGAAGCCACCGGTCTTGTCGGCGAGGTAGACGATGGCGTACTGACAGGCGGTGGGGGACGCCTCGATCGCGCCCGAGTAGCCGTTGGTCACGGTGGCGTGGGCGAGCTTCGCCCCGCCCGCGGCCTCCCCGACCGGCTTCTCCTGCCAGTCGGCGAAGGTGAAGGTACCGGTGGCGTGCGTGGTCATGGCGGGTCCTTTCGATCGGGCCGTGCTTTCGATCAGGCCGTGCTGGTGGGAAGGACTCTGCCCGCCGTACCTGACACCTTCTGTCAGGTACGGGCGCACAATGGACCGCATGCGTGCCGACCGCCTGCTCTCCCTGCTCCTTCTGCTGCAGAACCGGGGCCGGATGACCGCGCCGGAGATCGCCGCGGAGCTGGAGGTGTCGGTCCGTACCGTCTACCGCGACGTCGACGCGCTGAGCGCGTCCGGCGTGCCGGTGTACGCCGACCGCGGCCCGGCCGGTGGCTACCGGCTGCTGGACGGCTACCGCACCCGGCTGACCGGGCTCACCGGCGACGAGGCCGACTCGCTCTTCCTCGCCGGGATGCCCGGCCCGGCCGCCGAACTGGGCCTCGGCGCGGACCTCACCACCGCCCAGCTCAAGCTGCGGGCCGCGCTGCCGCCCGAGCTGGACGAGCGGTCCCGCCGCATCCAGGAGCGCTTCCACCTCGACGCGCCCGGCTGGTTCCGGGACGCCGAGCCGGTGCCCCACCTCGCGGCGGCGGCCGAGGCCGCCTGGCGGTGCCGGGTGCTGCGGGTGCACTACCGGCGCTGGCGCGGCGAGGTGCACCGCGATCTGCACGCCCTCGGGCTCGTCCTCAAGGGCGGCATCTGGTACCTCGTGGCCAGGGCGGAGGACACCATCCGCAGCTACCGGGTGGCGCGGATCCTGTCCGCCGAGGTGCTCGCGGACGTCTTCGAGCGGCCCGCCGGGTTCGATCTCGCCGCCTACTGGCAGGAGTCGGCGCGCGCCATGGAGGCCGCGCGCTTCCGGGGCGAGGCCGAACTGCTGCTGACCGGGCGGGGTCTCGCGCTGCTGCCGATGAAGTTCGGCGCGGTCGGCGCGGTGGCGGCCGCCGGGGCGGGCCCGCCCGACGACCGGGGGCGGGTGCGGGTGGTGCTGCCCGTGGAGTCGCTGCCCGTCGCGGTCGACGACATGCTGCGGCTGGGCACCGACGCCGAGGTGCTCAAACCCCCCGAGCTGCGGGCGGCCGTCGCCCGCGCCGTCACCGAACTGGCCGAGCGGTACGGGCCGCCGGACTGACCCGATGGGCCCGCCTGACGGGGGTTGTCCGGCTCCCCGGCTAGCGTCGGCCCCAGGCGGCGGTGTGAACCGGCGGTGCGCAGGCGGGAGGACCGGATGGGCGACGTACGGCGGGAGGCGCCGGAGGACGACGCCGTGCTGACCCGGATCGGGCAGGCGGTCATGCTGCACCGGGGCGGTGACCGGGAGGAGGCGCGCAACCGGCTGGCCGCGCTGTGGGGGGAGATCGACGGCGACGGCGACCCGTTCCACCGCTGCGCCCTCGCCCACTATCTCGCCGACACCCAGGACGATCCGGCCGATGAGCTGCTGTGGGATCTGCTGGCCCTGGCCGCGGCCGACCGGCCCGGCGCCCGCACCGCGGCCCCCCGGCTGCGCGCCTTCTATCCGGCCCTGCACCTCAACCTGGCCGTCGACTACGCCAAGCTCGGCCAGGAGGCGGCGGCGCGCAGCCAGCTGGCGCTGGCCCGGGAGAGCGCGGGCACGCTGGGCGACGATCCGTACGGGGACCGGGTGCGGGCCGGGATCGCCCGGCTGGCGCAGCGGCTCGCCCCCTGAATCTCCCTGAATCTCGCTGAATCTCCGCGGACTCTAGTCGCCCGTGACGCCGTCGACGCGCTCGCGGATGAGGTCGGCGTGGCCGTTGTGGCGGGCGTACTCCTCGATCATGTGGAGGTAGATCCAGCGCAGGTTGTAGTCCCCGCGGCCGTCGCGGCGGGTGACGACGTCGTCCAGGGAATGGCCCGCGGCGGCCGCGCGGGCCTCGGCGATCTCGCCCCGCCACAGCGCGAAGGCGGCCTCGCCGGTGTCCGCCTCGGTGACCCGGAAATCGCCGTCCGGATCCTCGTCGCTGTACCAGATGGGCGGCGCGTCCTGACCGTCCAGCACCCGCCGGAACCAGCTGCGCTCGACCTCGGCCATGTGCCGTACGAGCCCGAGCAGGGTGAGCCCGGACGGCGGCGCGGACGCCTCGCGCAGCTGCTTGTCGTCCAGTCCCTCGCACTTGAGGGCCAGGGTCTCGCGGTGGAAGTCCAGCCACCCTTCCAGGCTGGTGCGTTCGTCGGCGGTGCGGGGTGCGTCGTGGCGTTCGGCAGTCGTCATGCCGAGCATCATGACGACCGGTTCACCGCCACGCCACGGATTATCGGCCCAGCATGCCGCGCAGCAGCTCCTCGAACCCGGCGCGCAGCGCGGCGTGTTCGGGCACCGCGGCATGGTCCGCCCCGGCCGCGCAGCTGAACATCTGCCCTTCGCACCAGGCGACCAGCGACTGGGCGTGCCGCCGCGGTTCGCCGGATCCCACGGCGGTCATCAGGGCCTCCAGCGGTTCGCGGAAGCCGCGCCCCGTCGCGTCGTAGAACTCCCGCAGTTCGGGGCGGCGCGTCGCCTCCAGCGCCAGTTCGTACCGCGCGATCAGCAGATCGCGCGCCTGCGTGAGCGAGCGGTGCAGCGCGAGGGCGAGCGCGTCGGCCAGTGGGGGAACCGGATCGGCGCCGGGGTCGCCGAGCCCGCCGGGACCGCCGCCCGGGTGGGGCATCTCGCCGGGCCGCAGCACCTGCGCCTCCCGCTCGGCCAGCCGCCGGACGGCCGCCTTGAGCAGGGCGGCGCGGGTGCGGGCGTGGTTCGACGTCGAGCCGGGCGGGAGTCCGGCCGCCTCGTCCACCGCGCGGTGCGTCAGCCCGCGCATGCCGCGCCCGGCCAGCAGGGCGAGGGCGGTGTCGGCGATCAGCTCGGCGCGACGCTCTCGGGCGGGGGTGTGATCAGCGGTCATACGGCCAACCTACCGCCCTCACTACAGGTGTAGTAGCGTGGCGGTTACTACACCTGTAGTGACCCTGGGAGGGCCCATGGAACAGCCCCGTGCCGTCGTCATCGGAGCCGGAGTCGGCGGGCTCACCGCCGCCGCGGCCCTGCACCGCCGCGGCTGGTCCGTCACCGTCCTGGAGCGCGCCGCCGGCCTCGACCCCGTGGGCGCCGGGATCGCGCTGGCACCCAACGCGCAGCGCGCCCTCGACACCCTCGGCCTCGGCGACGACGTCCGCGCACTGGCCGCCTGGCAGGGCGGCGGCGGGCTGCGCGCCCCCGGCGGGCGATGGCTGGCCCGGATGGACAGCGCGGCGGCGGCCGAGCGGTTCGGCGGCCCGGTGGTCCTGCTCCACCGCGCCACCCTCGTCGGCCTGCTCGCCTCCCGGCTGCCTGAGGGACGCGTACGCACCGGGGCCGCCGCCGAGCTGACCGACCCCGGCGACGCCCGCCGCCCGGCCCGCGTGGCCACGGCGGAGGGGGAGTACGAGGCCGATCTCGTGGTCGGCGCCGACGGCGTCCATTCGGCGGTCCGCCGCGCGCTCTTCCCCGGCCACCCCGGGCCCCGCTACGCCGGATTCACCACCTGGCGCGTCGTCGTCCCCGCCCCCGAGCGCCCCTTCGCACCCCATGAGACCTGGGGCCGCGGGCGGCTCTGGGGCAGCCAGCCGCTGCGGGACGGCCGGGTCTACGCGTACGCGGCGGCCTTCACCCCGCCCGACGGCCGCGCCCCCGACGACGAGAAGGCCGAACTGCTCCGGCTCTTCGGCGACTGGCACCGGCCGGTCCCCGACATCCTCGCGGCCACCGCGCCGGGCGCCGTCCTGCGCCATGACGTCCTGGCCATGACCGAACCGCTGCCCGCCTACCACCGGGGCCGGACCGCCCTCCTCGGCGACGCGGCCCACGCCATGGCCCCCACCCTGGGGCAGGGCGGCAACCAGGCCATCGAGGACGCCGTCGTCCTCGCCCATCACGTGTCCCCGCCCGCCGACCCGTTCACGGACGCGCTCGCCGCGTACACCCGCGACCGGCTGCCGCGCACCATGGACGTCGTACGCCGCTCCGCGCGCGCCGCCCGCGCGATCTCCCTGGTCAGCGCCCCCGGGGCGGCCCTCCGCAACACCGCCGTCGCGGCCGCCACCCGCCTCGCCCCAGGTCTGCTGCTGCGCGGCTTCGACGGCATAGCCGACTGGAGCCCGCCCGGCACCCCGGCCCCGGCACCCCGACAGCCGTCCTGAGTAGGGTGGACGCGGCTGCCGGACACCGCCGGACGGGGAACACCAGGAGGCATCGTGAGGGTCGGCTGCATCGGGCTCGGCGACATCGCGCAGAAGGCCTATCTGCCCGTGCTCATGGCGCGGCCCGGGCTGGAACCGCATCTGCACACCCGCACCCCCGCCACCCTCCAGCGGGTCGCCGACATCCACCGGGTGCCGCGGGACCAGCGCCACACCACCCTCGACTCGCTGCTCGCGGCGGATCTGGACGCCGCGTTCGTGCACGCTCCGACCGCCGAGCACGCCGGGCTCGTCACCCGGCTCCTCGACGCCGGGGTGCCCACCTACGTCGACAAGCCGCTCGCGTACGAACTCGGGGAGAGCGAGCGGCTGGTGCGGCTGGCCGAGGACCGCGGCGTCGGCCTGATGGTCGGCTTCAACCGGCGCTACGCCCCCGGGTACGCGCAGTGTCTGGACCATCCGCGCGATCTGATCCTGATGCAGAAGAACCGCGTCGGCCTCCCGGAGAACCCGCGCACCCTCGTCCTGGACGACTTCATCCATGTCGTCGACACCCTGCGCTTCCTCGTCCCCGGCCCGGTCGACCACATCGACGTGCGGACCAGGATCCGCGACGGGCTGCTGCACCACGTCGTCCTCCAGCTGTCCGGCGACGGGTTCACCGCGCTCGGCGTGATGAACCGGATGAGCGGCTCCGCCGAGGAGATCCTTGAGGTCTCCGGCCAGGACACCAAGCGGCAGGTGACGAACCTCGCCGAGGTCGTGGACCACAAGGGGCAGCCGAGCGTGCGCCGCCGCGGCGACTGGGTGCCGGTCGCCCGGCAGCGCGGCATCGAGCAGATCACCGACGCCTTCCTCGACGCCGTGCGCACCGGCAGGCGGCTCGGCGCCGAGGACGCGCTGCGCACCCATGAGCTGTGCGAGCGGGTGATCAGGGACGCGGAGGGGTTCGGGAACCCGAGCGCGGCCTGACCATCCGCGCCCCTTCCACCACGCCGTACACGGCGAGCGCCGCCAGCGCCCCGTACACCGTCAGCGGCCCGGTCCGCACGTACGGGCTGATGCCCTTCGCCAGCGGCACCGAGTAGACCGCCGCCGTGCTGGCGTCCGTACCCAGCCGCTCGCCCACCGGCTCGCCCCGCGGACCGAAGACCGCGCTCACCCCGGTCAGCGTCGCGTGCACCATCGGCCGCCCGGTCTCCGCGGCGCGCAGCGCGGCCAGCGTGGCGTGCTGCTCGGGCGCCCAGCTCTGCTGGAACGTCGAGGTCGACGACTGGACGACGAGCACCTGCGCCCCGTGCCGCGCCAGATTGCGGCTCATGTCCGGGAACGCCGACTCGAAGCAGACCTCCGGCCCGATCCGCAGGCCGCCCGGCAGCCGCATCACCACTTGCTTCGTGCCGCGGTGCCGGTCCTCACCGGCCGCCTTGCCCACCGAGGTGGCCCAGCCCAGCAGCGGCCGGGCCGGGATGTACTCGCCGAACGGCACCAGCCGCATCTTGTCGTAGCGGTCGCCGGTCGGACCGTTCGGCCCGATCAGCACCGAACTCTTGTAGATCCCCGGCTGGTCGCTGCGCCGCGCGTCCACGTTGACCAGCAGGTCCGCACCCACCGAACGGGACAGCGCGCCCAGCCGCTTCGCCAGCGCCGGCCGGTCGCCGAGATCCGTGCCGACGCTGCTCTCGCCCCACACCACGAGGTCGGGATGGCGGGCGGCCAGCTGCCGGGTCAGCTCGACGCTGCGCTCCAGCCGCGGCCCCGGTCCCTTGATCACCCCGGGCTGCACCACCGCGATCCGCGCGGTCCCGGTCTCCTGCGGCACCGGCGCCCACGCCCACACCCCGGCCGCCGCGGCTCCGCAGGCGGTGAGCCCGGCCACCGCGACGATACGGGCCCGGGGGAGCGTGATCAGCATGGTGAGCGCGACGTTCACCAGGACCAGCAGGAAGCCGACCAGCCACACCCCGCCCACCGACGCCAGCCGCAGCGCGGCGGGCACCTGCCACTGGCTCGCCCCCAGCAGTGCCCAGGGCCCGCCGAGGTACTGCCAGGACCGTACGAGCTCGGCCAGCAGCCACGCCGACGGCAGCAGCACCAGCGCGGCGCCCGCCCGGCCGGGTCCGGGGCGGCCCTGCAGCAGCCGGTGCGTCAGCGCGCCGAACGGCACCCACAGCAGCCCCAGCAGCAGCGCCAGCAGCACGATGAACACATGGAGGCTCGGCATCAGCCAGTGATGCGCCGCGAGCAGGAACCCGGTCCCGCCCAGCCAGCCGTCGTACGCCGCCCGCCGGAGGGTGGGCGCCGAGCGGATCAGCAGCAGCCAGGGCACCAGGGCGGCGTACGCGAACCACCACAGCGACGGCGCGGGAAACGCCAGCGCGGGCAGCGCCCCCGCGCACACCGCGGCGCCGCCGCGCACCCACCGGGAAGCGAGCCGCCGCCTCCGCCGATCCCCGTCGCCGACCCCTCCGCGCACGCCGGATGCCCCCCTCCCGTTGGCATACGGCCAGTGTGCGGGAGGAAACCGATCATGGGTAGGGCGGGGACGGGCCGGAGCGTGCCTCATGCCTGATCCGGAAGGTCTTGTTCGGCCCAGATGAGCTTGCCGCCCTCGGTGTAGCGGGTGCCCCAGCGGCGGGTCAGCTGCGCGACGAGGAACAGGCCGCGGCCGCCCTCGTCGGTGGTACGGGCGTGGCGCAGCCGCGGGGAGGTGTTGCTCGCGTCCGAGACCTCGCAGATCAGCACGTCATGCCGGATCAGCCGGAGCCGGATGGGGCCGGTGCCGTGCCGTATGGCGTTGGTGACCAGTTCGCTGACGATCAGCTCGGTGGTCATCACCAGCTCCTCCAGGCCCCATTCGGTGAGCTGGTGGATGGCGAGCGAGCGGGCGTTGGCGACCACGGCCGGATCGGACGGCAGGTCCCAGGAGACGACATGGCCCGCGCCCAGCGCGTTGGTACGGGCCAGCAGCAGTGCCACGTCGTCCGACGGCGGGCGGGTCAGCAGGGTGTCGATGACCGTCGAGCACAGCTCCTCCAGCGGCAGCCCGGGCTGGGCCAGGGCGTTGCTCAGCCGGCCGAGCCCGACGTCGATGTCCTGGTCGCAGGTCTCGATCAGGCCGTCCGTGAACAGCGCGATCAGACTGCCCGCGGGCAGCTCCAGCTCCGCCGACTCGAACGGCAGCGAGCCCAGCCCCAGCGGGGGACCGGCGGGCAGCGGCGGATAGGAGACCGCGCCGCCCGGGTCCACCACCGCGGGCGTGGGGTGACCGGCCCGGGCCATCGTGCAGCGCCGGGTGACCGGGTCGTACACCGCGTACAGACACGTGGCACCCAGCACCGCGGCGCCCACCCCCTCCTGGGCGGACTCCTCCTCGGTGAGCCGGATGACCAGGTCGTCCAGATGGGCCAGCAGTTCCTCGGGCGGCAGATCCATGTCGGCGAGGGTGTGCACGGCGGTGCGCAGCCGCCCCATGGTGGCCGCCGCGGTGATGCCGTGCCCGACCACGTCGCCGACCACCAGCGCCACCCGGGCCCCGGACAGCGGAATGACGTCGAACCAGTCGCCGCCGACCCCGTTGCGCGCGTCGGTGGGCAGATAGCGCGAGGCCACGTCGAGGGCCTGGCCGCCGGAGAGGGCGTGCGGCAGCAGGCTGCGCTGGAGCGCGAGGGCCGCGGTGTGCTCGCGGCTGTAGCGGCGGGCGTTGTCCACGCACAGCGCGGCGCGCGTCACCAGCTCCTCGGCAAGCACCAGGTCGTCGCCCTCGAAGGGGTCCGGATGCCGGGTGCGGACGAACGAGGCCACACCCAGGATGGCGCCGCGCGCGCAGATCGGGACCACCATCAGGGAGCGCATCCCGAACTCGTGGACCTTCCGCGTCCGGGCCGGGTCGTCGCCGGTCCACGCGCCCAGCGAGGCGTCCAGCTCCGGGTCCAGGATCGCCTCCCCCTCCAGGAAGCTGCACGCGAACGGCGACGTCGGGGAGATGGCGACCGCATCCCCGGGGGAGGCGATCGACTCCGGACAGCCCTCGTGGATGGACGCCTGGCCCGCCCGCCGGAACGGGGGCAGGATCCGGGTCCGCTGGGCCGAGGGCTCCTCGCCGCGCAGTACGGAGTCCAGCAGGTCGACGGTGACGAAGTCGGCTAGCCGGGGCACCGCGAACTCGGCCAGCTCCTGCGCTGTCCGCATCACGTCCAGCGTGCTGCCGATGTGCTCGCTGGCCCCGCTGAGCAGGGCCAGCCGCTCCCGGGCGCGCCAGCGGTCGGTGACGTCGATGCCCATGTAGCAGACGCCGACCGGGTGGCCGTCCGCGTTGTCGAGGCGGAAGAAGGACGTCGAGTACGCGTGCTCGTGGTGCGGCTCGGCCATGGTCCAGCCCCGGTACTCGTAGTCGATCACCGGGACGCCGGACTCCAGCACCTCGTGCATCTTCCCCTCCAGCGCCGCGGTGTCCAGGCCCGGCAGCGAGTCCGCCATCCGGCGGCCCAGCCGCTGGTCGCGCGGGACGCCGCCGTAGCGCTCCAGGGTGTCGTTCATCCATACGTACCGCAGGTCCGGGCTGAGCACGGCCATGCCGATGGGGGAGCGGGTCAGGAACGCCTGGAGCAGCGATCCGCTGACCGCCCAGGTCGGGATCGTCGCCACGTCGATCGCCGAGATCAGCCAGCAGGCGCGGTCGCTCAGCCCGGTGACGGGGGAGACCCGCAGGCCCACCGCGAGCCGGTGCCCGTCCTGGTGCCGCACCTCCAGCAGCCCGCCCCAGCCGCCGTGCTCACCGCACTGTTCGGCGATGGACACGGCCTTCGCCGCGTCCTCCTCCGCCGCCAGCAGCATCGTGCCCGGCCGCTTCAGCACCTCCGGCGCCGGATAGCCGAGCAGCCGTTCCGCCGCCATGGTCCAGCCGACGATGGTCCCCGTGGCATCGAGCAGGGCCGTCGCCGCATCGGCCATGTCGAAGGGGACATGCGCTTCGGTCGGCGCGATTCCCTCGGGGATGGCCATCGCACCCGTCCCATCTGCCAAGACATTTCCTTTAATACTATGACTCCTGGGCCTCCCCGGTCGTCAGTCGTGCGACGACCAGAGCGAGCAGGATGATCCCGCCGTAGATCGCCTGGATCCAGAAGGACGACACCTGGGCGAGGGTGAGCAGGTTCTCCAGCATGCCCAGCAACAGGGTGCCCAGCAGCGCGCCCAGCAGGGACCCCCGGCCGCCGCGCAGACTGATGCCGCCGATCACCGCGGCCGCGAACACCGTGAAGATCAGACCACTGCCCTGGTTGGCGCCCACCGCGCCGACCCGCCCCGCGATGACCAGCCCGGCCAGCCCCGCCAGCGCCCCGCCGACCACCAGCACCGTCCAGCCCACCCGCGCGGTACGGATGCCCGCCGCCCGGGCGGCCGGGGTGCTGCCTCCGATCGCGTACACCGCGCGGCCGAGCCGGTGGTAGCGCAGCACGAACCCGGCCAGCGCGAAGCACAGCGCGGTCACCCACACCGAGACCGGCGCCCCCAGCCACTCCCGCGAGCCGAGCACGAAGAACGCGTCCGGCGCGTTGAACAGCGTCTTTCCGGAGACCAGGCCGATCAGCACGCCGCGCAGCACGATGTTCATCGCCAGCGTCACGATGAACCCGTTGAGCCCGAGCCCCACGATCAGCGCCCCGTTGACCGCCCCCAGCGCCGCGCCCGCCAGCGGGATGAGCAGCAGCCCCACCCAGGTGGGCAGCTCGGTGCCGAAGCCGGAGGAGGAGGCGGGGATGACGACCAGGAAGCCGAGGGCCGGGGCCAGGCCCGCGATCGACTCCAGCGAGAGATCCATCCTGCCGCTGATCAGGATCATCGCCTCGGCGAGCACCAGCAGCCCGAGCGCCGAGGACGCCCCCAGGATGTTCACCAGGTTGTCCCGGTCGAGGAAGTCGGGGTTGCCGATCGCGCCGATGACCAGCAGCAGCACCACCGCGGGCAGCAGCGCCAGATCGCGGATCCGGGCCGGTACGAGGCGCCGGGCGCGGTCGGCCCGCGACGTGGCGAGGTCATTCATGGGGTTCATGTGCGCGGTCATTCATGGCCGAGGGCGACCCCTTCGATCGAGGCGACGAGTTCCCGGTCGGTCCAGCCCGCCCGGTGCGTGACGGTGACGGAGCCGCCCACCAGCACCAGCACCCGGTCGCACGCCCGCAGATCCCCCAGCTGGTCGGAGACGATCAGCACCGCGCGCCCCTCGGCCCGGGCCCGCAGCGCGGTCTCCAGCAGATCGCGCTGGGACCGTACGTCCACCCCCGCCGTCGGGTCGATCAGCACCAGCACCCGGGGATCCGTGGCCAGCGCCCGGGCCATGACGACCTTCTGCTGGTTGCCGCCGGACAGCGCGGTCACCGGCTGGGCCGGGCCCCGGGTGGTGATGCCGAGCCGCTCGATGGCGTGGCGGGCCACCGCGTCCCGGGCGGACGGCCGGATCAGCCCCCGGGGGCCGAGCCGGTCGCCGAGGGGCAGCGTGATGTTGTCCGCCACCGACAGCTGCGGGATCAGCCCCTGCACCCGCCGGTCGCGCGGCACACAGCCGACCCCGGCGGCGAGCGCCGCGGTCACGCTGCCGGTCCGCAGCGGACGGCCGAAGATCTCGATCCGGCCCGCGGTCGGCCGGTGCAGCCCGGCCAGCGCCTCGCCGAGCTGATGGCTGCCGGAACCGGCGAGCCCGGCCAGCCCCACCACCTCACCGGCCCCGACGGTGAGGCTGACGTCGTGGAAGTACGCGCTGCTGAGCCGCTCGACCCGTACCGCCACCGGCCGGGCGGGGCCCGGCCGGGGCGGTGCGCCGGGCCGGGCGGGGGCGGCCGGTTCGCCGGTCATCTCCTCGATCAGGGCCCGGGTGGGCAGCTCGCCGACGGGCGCGGTGACGATCCTGCGGGCGTCCCGGAAGACGGTGACGGCCTGGCAGACCTCGTACACCTCCCGCAGATGGTGCGAGATGTGCAGAAACGTGACCCCGGAGCCCTGGAGCCGCCGCATGTGCGCGAACAGCCGCGCCGTCGCCCGGCTGTCGAGCTGCGCCGTGGGCTCGTCCAGGATGACGAAGCGGGTGCCCCGGGAGAGCGCCCGCGCGATCTCCACCATCTTGGCGTCCTCGACGGTCAGATCCCCGGCCCGCGCCCCCTCGTGCACCGGTACGCCCCAGGCGTCCAGCAGCGCGCGGGCCCGGCGGCGGGTCCGCCGCCAGCTGATCACCGAGGTGCGGGGGAGGAGGGGCTGATGGCCCAGGAACAGGTTCTCCGCCACCGTCAGCTCGTTGACGATCATGGACTGCTGGTAGACGCAGGCCACGCGGCGGTCCCAGGCCGCCCGGTCCGCGGCGGCGGGGGCGGGCTCCCCCTCGAACCACACCGTGCCCGCGTCCGGCCGCGCCAGCCCGGTGACCACGGCCACCAGCGTGGACTTGCCCGCGCCGTTGCGCCCGACCAGGGCGTGCGTCTCGCCCGCCCGTACGGTGATCCCCGCCTCCCGCAGGGCCACGGTCGGCCCGTACCGCTTGGTGATCCCGCGCGCCTCGCACAGCGGCGGCCGCCCCTCGCCGTTCATCCGCGATTGCCCCACAGCGCGGGGTCGTTCACATTGGCCCGGGTCACCAGCGGGGCCGGAAGCTGATCCTCCAGGATGCCCTTGCGCACTTCGACGATGCGGCTGCCGTGACCGGTCCGCCCCTTCCGGAACGGCCTCCCGGCCATGGCCTGCTTGATGTAGACCATGGCGTACCGGGCGTACAGATCGGTGGGCTGGGAGACGGTCGCGTCGATCCACCCCTTGCGGATCGCGTCCAGCTCCTGCGGGATCCCGTCGTTGGAGACGATCGCGATATGGCCGCGACGGCCCGCGGGACGCAGCGCGTGATGGCGCTGCAGCGTACGCAGCGTGGGCGCGAGATACACGCCGCCTGCCTGCAGATAGATGCCCTTGATGTCCGGATTGGCGCTGTACAGCGCCTCCAGCCCGGCCGCCGCCTTCTCCGCCTGCCATCCGGCGGCGATGTCGAGGACCCTGATGTGCGGATAGCGGCGCCGCACGCACTGGCTGAACGCGGTGGTGCGGTCGCGCCCGTTGACCGACGCCAGATCGCCCTCGATCTGTACGACCTTGCCGCGCCCCCGTACGGCCCGCCCGAGGCTCCGGCACGCCTTCTCGCCGTACGCCCGGTTGTCGGCCCGCACCACGATCGCCACCTTGCCCCGGTCGGGCGCCACATCGACCGCCACGACCGGGACGTGCCGCCGCTGTGCGGCCCTCAGCCCGGTGACGATGGCGGCCGAGTCGATGGGGGAGACGACCAGCCCGCCGATGTTCTGGGCGAGCAGATTGCGGATGTCGCTGACCTGCTGGCTCGCGTCGTTGTTGGAGTTCACGGTCGGCAGCACCCGGACGCCCGCCTTCGCGGCCTGCCGCGGGATGTCGTGGTCGTACGCCTCCCAGAACGGCGAGGTGAGGAACGGCACCACCACGCCCACCCGCCGCCCGCCGCCGGACCCCTCGGAGCAGCCCGCGGCGGCCGGGCCACAGACCAGCACGAGGACCGCGGCGGCGGTGGCGAGGCGGTGGCGCATCGTGCGGCTCCAGGTCGCGGACGGCTGTGGCGACCATAAGGCCGCCCACCCCCCGGACCACCGCGGCCACGCCGCTACCCCCGGCAGTGCCCCCTTTTCCCCCACACCCGCCCTTCGGGCGTGTCCTCAATCGCCGGACGGGCTGCATTTTGCAGCCCGTCCGGCGATTGAGGACCGGGGTCCGGGGCGGAGCCCCGGTTGTGGGAAGGGGCGGGTAGGGGACAAGCCCCCCGCAGGGGGGACCGCGCCGCGCCTAGGTCCAGGCCGTCCCGCCCGGGTAGGCGTACACCCGCAGCGCCTCGGGCCGCAGGGCCGAGCTGAAGCCGGGGGCGGTGGGGACGCGGTAGCGGCCGCCGGTGACGAACGCCGGATCGAGGAAGTGCTCATGCAAATGCGCGGTGTACTCGATGGCCCGCTCCCGCCGGGTCCCGGAGACCGCGACGTAGTCGAACATGGCCAGGTGCCGGACCAGTTCGGACAGCCCGACGCCACCCGCGTGCGGCCACACCGGAACCCCGAACTCGGCGGCCAGCAACAGGATCGCGAGGTTTTCGTTGACCCCGCCGACCCGGCAGGCATCCAGCTGCAGCACATCGAGCGCACCCGCTTGCAGCAGCTGCTTGAAGACGACCCGGTTGGCGGTGTGCTCACCCGCCGCGACCTTCACGGGTGCGACGGCGCGACGGATCGCGGCCAGCCCGATGATCTCGTCCGGGCTGGTGGGCTCCTCGATCCAGTACGGGTCGAACCGGGCCAGGAGGCGGGTCCGCTCGACCGCCTCGCCGACCTCCCAGCGCTGATTGGCGTCGAGCGCCAGCCGGATGTCCGGGCCGATGGCCTCGCGCGCGATCCGGCAGCGCCGGATGTCGTCGCCCGGGGAGGCGCCGACCTTCAGCTTGATCTGGGTGAAGCCGTCGGCGACGGCGGCCCGCGCGGTCCGGGCGAGCCGGTCGTCGTCGTAGCCGAGCCAGCCGCAGGAGGTGAGGTACGCCGGGTAGCCCTCGGCCCGCAGCCTGGCCTCGCGCCCGGCCTTGCCGGGCGCGGCGCGGCGCAGGATCCGCAGGGCGTCGTCGGGGGTCAGCGCGTCGGTGAGGTAGCGGAAGTCGGCCAGCGCGACCAGCTCCTCGGGGGCCAGGTCGGACAGCAGCTTCCACAGCGGTTTGCCCGCCCGCTTGGCGGTGAGGTCCCACAGGGCGTTCATCACCGCCGCGACGGCCATGTGGGTGACGCCCTTCTCGGGGCCCAGCCAGCGCAGCTGCCCGTCGTCGGCGAAGGCGCGGTAGAGGTCGGCCAGCCCGGCGGGCAGGCCGGGCAGTTCGGCGCCGACCAGCCGCGGGCGCAGCGCGTCGATCGCCGCGACCTCGACCTCGTTGCCGCGGCCGATGGTGAAGCAGAAGCCGTGGCCTTCCAGGCCGTCCCCGGCGTCGGTGCGGACGATCACGTACGCGGCCGAGTAGTCCGGGTCGGGGTGGGTGGCGTCCGAGCCATGGAGCCAGCGTGAGGTGGGGAAGCGGATGTCATGGGTCTCGAGTGCGGTGATCCGCGCCCTCGTCGCAGTGCGTGCGGTCCGCCGTACCGTCGCCATCGCGCATCACGCCCCGTCCCTTCGCCCCCTCAGTCGCAGTCTCCGACCCGGACGACGAAAAGTCCATATACGGAAGAAACGGGCATTGGGTGGCTGGTTTCCTCCGCTCCGCGACCGGATCATTCGCCGCATCAGAAGTCTTGACAACGCTTTGGCGCACGACACAGGATCCTCGGGTGAACTTGTCAGACAGCCAGACAGGCGATGAATCGTTTCCTCGCCGAGTGAGTGCCATGGAAGCGGTACTCGGCCACCTCCGGGACGCTATCGAGCGCGGCGACTACGCGGTGGGGGACAAACTCCCCTCCGAGGCAGAGCTGTGCCGTCGGCTGGAGGTGAGCCGACCGGTGCTCCGCGAGGCCCTGCGGGCCTTGCAGACCATGGGGCTCACCGCCTCGCGCACCGGCAAGGGCACCTTCGTCATCTCCAGCGGTCCGGTGGAGGACCCCACCTTCGGCGAATACGCCGCGAGTGACCTGCTGGAGGTGCGGCGGCACATCGAGATCCCCGTCGCGGGGTACGCGGCCCTGCGCCGTTCCGCCGAGGACCTCGATCACCTGTCCCATCTGCTCGACCGGATGGAGCGGGAGACCGACACCACCGTCTGGGTGGCGATGGACACCACGTTCCATCTCGCCGTCGCCCAGGCGGCGCAGAACCCGGTCTTCCGCAGGGTCATCGAGGAGATCCGCGACGCCCTGGCACGGCAGTCGGCATTTCTCAACGAACTCGGCGGTCGCCGGGAGCAGTCCAACCGAGAACACCGGGCGATCGTCGAGGCGCTCGCCGACGGGTCCGAACACGACGCGGTGGCGGCGATGACCCACCACCTCGATCGGGTCGAGACCACCCTGACCTCCATCGTGCGCCCCGCTTCGGCGGACGGCGTGTGATACGTACCAACGGAAGGCGGACAGCAGGCGTGAGCGAGCAGTCCCTCCGGCAGGAAGAAAGCCACGACCAAGGGCCCGATCAGCCCCAGCATGTCGACGCCGGTGATGCCGGCTACAGCAAGTCCCTCAAGGCCCGGCATGTCAACATGATCGCCATCGGCGGTGCCATCGGCACCGGGCTGTTTCTGGGCGCCGGAGGGCGCCTGAAGGACGCCGGGCCCTCGCTGGCCCTCGCGTACGCGGTCTGCGGACTCTTCGCCTTCCTCGTGGTGCGGGCCCTGGGCGAGCTGGTGCTGCACCGGCCGTCCTCGGGCGCGTTCGTCTCCTACGCCCGCGAGTTCCTCGGCGAGAAGGGCGCCTACGTCGCCGGGTGGATGTACTTCCTCAACTGGTCCACCACCGGCATCGCCGACATCACCGCCGTCGCGACCTACACCCACTACTGGGGAATGTTCAGCGACATCCCGCAGTGGGTGATCGCGCTGATCGCGCTCGCCGTCGTGCTGGCGGTGAACCTCATCTCCGTGAAGATCTTCGGTGAGCTGGAGTTCTGGTTCGCGATCATCAAGGTCAGCGCGCTCGTCCTCTTCATGGCGATCGGCATCTTCCTGCTGGTCAGCCGCCACCCCGTGGACGGCCACACCACCGGCCCCAGCCTGATCACCGAGCACGGCGGCCTGTTCCCGCACGGTGCGCTGCCCATGCTGCTGGTCATCCAGGGCGTCGTCTTCGCCTACGCCTCCGTCGAACTCGTCGGCGTCACCGCGGGCGAGACCCTGGAGCCGGAGAAGATCATGCCCAAGGCGATCAACTCCATCATGTGGCGCGTCGCGGTCTTCTACGTCGGCTCCGTGGTGCTGCTCTCCATGCTGATGCCCTCCGGCGCCTACTCCGGCGACCAGAGCCCCTTCGTCACCGTGCTCTCCAAGCTCGGGGTGCCCGCGGCCAGCGACGTGATGAACCTCGTCGTGCTGACCGCCGCGATGTCCAGCCTCAACTCCGGCCTCTACTCCACCGGCCGGATCCTGCGCTCGATGGCCATGGCGGGCTCCGCGCCCAAGTTCACCGGCGCGATGAGCCGCACCCAGGTGCCCTACGGCGGCATCCTCCTCACCTCAGGCATCTGTGTGCTGGGCGTCGGCCTCAACTACGTCGTGCCCAGCAAGGCGTTCGAGATCGTGCTCAACTTCGCGGCGCTCGGCATCCTCTCCACCTGGGCGATCATCATGCTCTGCCATCTGCTCTTCTGGCGCCGCGCCAAGGCCGGTCAGGTCACCCGGCCCGGCTACCAGCTGCCCGGGTCGCCGTACACCGAAATCGTCACCCTCGGCTTCCTCTTCTCCGTCATGGTCCTGATGTGGGCCGACGGCGGACCCAGCCGGCTCACCGTCATGGCGCTCCCCGGAATAGCCCTGGCGCTGGTCATCGGCTGGTTCTGTACCAGGGGCCGGGTGAACGCCGTCCGCGACGAGGCGGCGGCCGAGCGATAGACCGGCCGGGCCAGGACAGCCACCGACCCGAACCAGGCGGATGAACCCCCTCGTGAACCACCCCGACGACCGGAGCATCACCACCACCATGAACACCACCACCGGGCAGCACACCGACGACGCTCGCCACACCCCGGCCGAGCCCCCCGTCATCCGCGAACCCCGCCATGTGCCGCTCGCCCATGTCATACGTGCCGGTGTGATCGAGGGCGTGCACCACGGGTCGGCGGTCGTCCTGGGCGCCGACGGCAAGGTCGCGTTCCAGGCCGGTGACATCGACGCCGCGTTCTACCCGCGGTCCGCGCTCAAGCCCGTACAGGCCGTCGCCCTGCTCCGCGCCGGGCTGCCGCTGGACGGCGCGCTGCTCTCGCTCACCGCCGCCAGCCACTCCGGCCAGGACGAGCACCTGGCCGGTTCCCGGCGCATCCTCCAGGAGGCCGGTCTCACCGAGGACGAGCTGCGCAACACCCCCGACCTGCCGTACGGCTCCGCCATGCGCGAGCAGTGGCTGCGGGCCGACCGCCAGGCATCGCGGCTGGCCCAGAACTGCTCCGGCAAGCACGCCGCGATGCTGTACACCGCGAAGCTGCGCGGCTGGTCGCTGGAGGACTACCTCGACCCGGCCCACCCGCTCCAGCAGGTGATCGCCGAGACCGTGGAGGACCTGACCGGACAGCGCGTCGCCCGGGTGACCGTCGACGGCTGCGGCGCGCCGCTGTTCTCCGTCTCCCCGCTCGGCCTGGCCCGTGCCGCGGCCGCCATCGCCTCGGCCGCCCCGGACACCCCGGAGGGCCGTGTCGCGGACGCCATGCGCACCTACCCCGAGATGGCGTCCGGCGACGACCGGGACGTCGCCCGGCTGATGCGCAAGGTCCCCGGACTGCTCGCCAAGGACGGCTTCGAGGGCGTGCAGCTGGTCGGTCTGGCCGACGGCCAAGCCCTCGTCGTCAAGATCGCAGACGGGGCCGACCGCGCCCGGATGCCGGTCACCGCGGCCGCCCTCGCCCACTGCGGCATCGACCCCGGCGTCCTCGCCGAGTTCGCCACCGCCCCGGTCCACGGCGGCGGCACCACGGTCGGCTCGCTGCGTGCCACCGATGCCCTCGCCCTGCCCGCCGTCTGATCCGCCCGCCCCACCCTCACCCAAGGAACCCCGCACAGCCATGACCGCTGACTCCGGCTCCCGCCGCGAACACGACCTGCTCGGCGATCGCGACGTACCCGCCGACGCGTACTGGGGCATCCACACCCTGCGCGCCTCCGAGAACTTCCCCATCACCGGCACCCCCATCGCCGCCTACCCGCACCTCATCAGCGCCTTGGCGGCCGTCAAGGAGGCGGCTGCCCGGGCGAACGAGGACCTGGGCCTGCTCTCCTCGGTCAAGGCCGACGCCATCGCCGCCGCCTGCCAGGAGATACGCCGCGGGGAACTGCACGACCAGTTCACCGTGGACGTGATCCAGGGCGGCGCCGGGACCTCGACGAACATGAACGCCAACGAGGTCATCGCCAACCGTGCCCTGGAGATCCTGGGCCACGAAAAGGGCGAGTACGGCATCCTCCACCCCAACGAGGACGTCAACCTCAGCCAGTCCACCAACGACGTCTACCCGACCGCCGTCAACGTCGCCACGATCATCGCCGTCCGTGAGCTGCACGTGGCCATGGAGGCGCTGCGCCTGGCCTTCGCCGCCAAGGCCGAGGAGTTCGGCGACATCCTGAAGATGGGCCGCACCCAGCTCCAGGACGCGGTGCCCATGACGCTCGGTCAGGAGTTCTCCGCGTACGCCGTGATGCTGGAGGAGGACCAGAGCCGCCTGCTGGAAGCCTCCGGCCTGGTGCACGAGATCAACCTCGGCGCGACCGCGATCGGCACCGGCCTCAACGCCCCCAAGGGCTACGCCGAGGCCGCCCGCGGCCACCTGGAGGACATCACCGGGCTGCCGCTGATCACCGCCGCCAACCTGGTCGAGGCCACCCAGGACTGCGGGGCGTTCGTCCATCTGTCCGGTGTCCTCAAGCGCATCGCGGTCAAGCTCTCCAAGAGCTGCAACGACCTGCGGCTGCTCTCCTCGGGCCCGCGCGCGGGGCTGAACGAGATCAACCTGCCGCCGGTGCAGGCGGGTTCCAGCATCATGCCCGGCAAGGTCAACCCGGTCATTCCCGAGGTCGTCAACCAGGTGGCCTTCGAGGTGATCGGCAACGACGTGGCCATCACCATGGCCGCCGAGGCCGGACAGCTCCAGCTGAACGCCTTCGAGCCGATCATCCTGCACTCCCTCTCGGAGAGCGTCACCCATCTGCGGGCCGCCTGCCTGGTGCTCGCCGACCGGTGCGTCGCGGGCATCACCGCCAACGCCGACGAGCTGCGCGCCACCGTCGAGAACTCCATCGGCCTGGTCACCGCCCTCAACCCGTACATCGGCTACAGCGCGGCCACCAGCATCGCCAAGGAGGCCCTCGCCACCGGGCGCGGCGTCGCCGAACTCGTGCTGGAGAAGGGCCTGCTGCCCGCCGAACGCCTCGCCGAGGTGCTCAGCCCGGAGGAGATCGCGGGCCGTCGCTAGGGGGTGTCCGCACAGTCGCGTTGGATCAGCCCGCGGCGTCAGGGGGCACCTCCCAGCGGTAGCTGGGGGAGCGTGCGATCGCAAGGCGGAGGGTCGTCCTCGTAGTGGGCCTACTTGGACGCGCCCGACAACGCAGCGAGCGTGCGTGCCAGGCGTCGCGGGCCCGACGGGACTGTGCGGACACCCCCTAGGACTCCGCGCGCAGCCGGGTGACCGCGGGGGCCGCGCTGAACGGCAGGAGGTCCTGTCGGCGGTCCGGCCTCCGCACCTCGACGCGGATCCGGTCCGCGAACCGGTAGGGGCGGTGCGTGAGCACCGCCCCGAGCCGTCCGCGCAGCCGGGACATCTCCGCCCGCACGGTGACCGTCCGGGTCGGGTCGCCGAACAGGTCGTGGGCGAGCTGCGCCGCGGTGCGCCCCTCGGGGTGCGCGGCGAGCACCAGCAGCAGTTCGGCGTGGCGGGCGCTGAGTCCGTGCGTCCAGGTGCCGGAGGGGCCCGAGAAGGTCAGCGACCAGTGGTGCCGCTGACGTACGTCCAGCACCAGGTGACCGGAGCCGGCGGGCGCCGCCGGGTCGCCGTCCTCGCCGTCGAGCACCCGCAGCAGATGGCCGCCGGGCAGCGGTTCCACCGTGCAGGTGCCGAGCGAGGGCAGCCAGACCGGCCCGTACGGCGCCTCCCGCGCCGCCTTCGGCAGCGGCAGCCGGTGGTCCTGCGGGCTGATGCCGGTGACGGCGGCGACCCAGCCGTGCCGGTCCACCACGGCGGCCTTGCCCGGGATGCGGGCGAGGACGGGGGCGGCGAGGGCGCGCAGCGCGTCCAGCTCGCGGCTGTGGGCCAGCCGCAGTTCGCCCTCGGCCCACCGGGCGGTGGCCGTGACCAGGGAGAGCACGGTGGGGTGGGCGGTGGGAGCCGGGCCGCTGATGTCGATGACGCCGAGCAGTTGCCCGTCCCGGGGGTCGCGCACCGGCGCGGCGGCGCAGCTCCAGGTGTGGAAGGCGCGGACGAAGTGCTCGGCGGAATGCACCCGCACGGGCGCCCGGACCTTGAGCGCGGTGCCGATTCCGCTGGTCCCGGCCGTCTCCTCGGCCCAGTGCGCCCCTTCGGTGAGGGAGATTCCCTCCGCGTGCCGACGGATGCCGCGGTGGCCGTCGATCCACAGCACCCGGCCGTCGGCATCCGCGATGATCATGATGTGGCCTGCCGCCTCGGCCGCCTCCAGCAGCCCGCTGTGCAGTGTGGGCAGCACGTCCGCCAGCCGGGTCGCCTGCCTGCGCCGCTCCAGTTCGTCCAGGCTGAGCAGCCCCCGGTCGTGGCCGCGGTCCGGGTCCAGGCCCAGCCGCAGCATCCGGTCCCAGGACTGGCCGATCACCGGGCGCGCGGGTAACGGGAGCCTGCCGCGGCTCAGCGCGGCGTCCCGCATGACCGCCATCAGCCGGGCCGACTCGGCGGGGCTCAGTGCGGCCAGGGAGTCGCCGGGGCGCGTGGCTTCAGTTCGCATGGATTGCGGCCTTTCGTTCCGCCGCGGGGCCCGTCACGCCGACGGGCAGCGGCGTCCCCCCTGACGCCGAATGCCATGGTGCAGCCTCAAGTCCGTACTGAACAGGGCTTCTTTGCCGCCGATTGTAGTGAAGCCGGGGACGCGGTACGGACCCGAGGCGGGTGGGGTCAGCCGCCGCCCGGGGACAGGGACTGCTCCGCCCAGATCGTCTTGCCGCTGCCGGTCTGCCGGGTGCCCCAGCTCTGCGTCAGCTGAGCCACCAGCAGCAGCCCGCGGCCGCCCTCGTCGAAGGTGCGGGCGCGGCGCAGATGCGGGGCGGTGCCGCTGCCGTCGGACACCTCGCAGATCAGGGTGCGGTCGTGGATCAGCCGCAGCTGGATGGGCGCCTTGGCATGCCGGATGGCGTTGGTGATCAGCTCGCTGACCACCAGCTCGGTGGTGAAGACGGCCTCGTCCAGACCCCACGCCGCCAGCTGCGCGGAGCAGTCCCGGCGGGCCTGCGCCACCATGGCGGGGTCGGACGGCAGGTCCCAGGTGGCCACGTGGTCGGCGTCCAGCGCCCGGGTGCGGGCGAGCAGCAGCGCCACGTCGTCCTCCGGGCGGCTGGGCAGCATCTTGCTGAGCACGACGTCACAGGTGGCGTCCAGCGACTCCGCCGGCTGGGCCAGCGCGGAGCGCAGCGTGTCCAGCGCCCGGTCGACGTCCTGGTCGCGGGACTCGATCAGACCGTCCGTGTACAGCGCGAGCAGACTGCCCTCCGCCAGCTCCACCTCGACCGTCTCGAACGGCAGACTGCCCAGCCCCAGGGGTGGGCCGCCCGGCAGGTCGAGCAGGTCGACCGAGCCGTCGGGGGACACCACCGCGGGCGGCGGATGCCCCGCCCGGGCGATCGAACAGCGCCGGGAGACCGGGTCGTAGACCGCGTACAGGCAGGTGGCGCCGATGTCCCCGCTGGTGGCACCCGTGCTCGTCGGGCCCTGGGCGCTCTCCGCCTCCGCCGACAGATGGTTGACCATGTCGTCGAGATGGGTCAGCAGCTCGTCGGGGGCCAGATCGACATCGGCGAGGGTACGGACCGCCGTGCGCAGCCGTCCCATGGTCGCCGAGGCCTGCACCCCATGGCCGACCACGTCGCCCACCACGAGCGCGACCCGCGCCCCGGACAGCGGGATCACATCGAACCAGTCGCCGCCCACCCCGGCCTGCGGGCCCGCGGGCAGATAGCGGGAGGCGACGTCGACGGCCGCGCTGCGCGGCAGGGTCCGCGGCAGCAGGCTGCGCTGGAGGGCCAGCGCGGTGTTCCGCTCCCGGGTGTAGCGGCGGGCGTTGTCGATGCAGACCGCCGCCCGGGCCGTCATCTCCTCGGCGAGCAGGAGATCGTCCTCCTCGAACGGCTCGGGGCGCTGGTGCCGGGAGAACGTCGCCACGCCGAGGGTGGTGCCGCGGGCGCGCAGCGGGATGGCCATCGTGGAGTGGAAGCCGAACTGATGGATCATCGCGGCCCGGTCCGGGGCCTCCGCCGCCCACCGGGACACCGCCGGGTCCGTCACCCGGTTCAGCAGCCCCCGCTCCGCCTTCAGGCACTCGGCGGCGGGGGAGAAATCGGGGTACGCGGCCACCTTCCCCACCTCCACCACGGCCTCCGGGGTGCCCGCGAAGACCGACCGGGCGGCGACCCGGCGCAGCATGACATGGCCGCTGAGGGGGCCCGGGCGCGGTTCGCTGCCGCCGTGCACCGAGGGCAGCAGGTCGAGGGTGACGAAGTCGGCCAGCTCCGGGACCGCCACATCGGCCAGCTCCTGCGCGGTCCGGTCGATGTCCAGGGTGGAGCCGATCCGGATGCTCGCCTCGTTGAGCAGTAGCAGGCGACGCCGGGTGGTGTGCTGCGAGGTCCGGTCGTGCGCGGACAGCATCACGGCCGCCACCCCGCCGTCGCCGTCCCGCAGCGGGGCCAGCGAGGTCGACCAGGCGACCGGGCGGTCGTGCCCAGGCATCCGCAGGAACAGCTCGAGGTGCTGGTCCTCGCCGGTCTCCAGCACCCGGAGCATCCGCGTCTCGGTCTCCTCCGCCTCGGGCCCGGGGGTGATCTCCGTGATCCGCAGTCCGCGGATCTCCTCCTGGGTGAGGCCCAGGACCCGCTCCATGTCCTGGTTGGCCCACCGCAGCCGCAGCCCGGTGTCGTACACCGCCATCGTGCACGGCCCCTGGACGAAGCAGCGCTTCAGCAACTCCTCGTCCGCGAGTGGACGCTCCGCCCGGGGCAGCGGGGAGACGACGAGCCATTCGACGGCGCCGCCGGGCGCGGTGCCGCGGTGCGCCAGCAGCCCGGCCGTCGTCCGGGAGCCGTCGCGGCGCCGCAGCGCCACCCGTCCGCGGAACCGGTCGGGCGGATTCAGGGCGCGCAGGGTTTCGGCCACCGACGGCGGATGCGCCTCGTCGGCGAGCAGCACGGCCGCCGATCTGCCCACGATCTCCTCGGGCCGGTATCCGAGCAGCCCTTCGGCCCCCTCGTTCCACTGGGTGACGATGCCGTGCTCGTCGACAGTGGCCCTGGCTGTGGACGCCTCGTCGATGAGGTCGTCCGACCGGACGGGCTGCTCGTGCGGCGGCGTGTCCGGTCGCGTCATGTGGTCATCTCACCCTTGCCCTCGGACTTCCGCCATGGGCAGGTGACGGCCTCCACCGCCGCGGCCCTGGCGGGGAGTGAACCCATTTGGTCGCGCGTTCAAGTATGCCATCGGTGGCCGAATATCGGCATACGGGGAACGGGATCGACGATAACGCTGAGCAGTCGGCGTGTGACCCCTCCCCCCCAGTCTCCCTCCGTGCGGCCCCTCCCGCTGGGCCGACCGGCTGGTGCCGGGCCGCCAGCGTAGGGCCTCGGACCGGCCGAGGGGGAGTGAGCGGGGAAAAGAGAGGAACTGGAGAAAGGGAGAGACCGACGAAAGGCGAGAACACCGCATGAGCAGGGCAGCGAGCAACGGAGCCGACGACCCGGCCCACGACGGCGACGGCGCGCGGCCGCACCCGGACGCCACCCCGCACGGCCACCCCCACAGCTCGCACTGGGGCGCCTTCGAGGCCACCGTCCGCCCCGACGGCGGCCTCGACGTCACCCCCGACCCCCGTGACCCCCACCCGGCAGCGCTGCTGCGCAACGTGCCCGCGGCGCTCGGCCCCCGCGACCGGGTGCTCACCCCGTACGTCCGCCGCGGCTGGCTGGAACACGGCCCCGGACCCGACCCGGCCCGCGGCACCGACGGCCATGTGCCCGTCCCCTGGGACGAGATGATCCCGCTGCTGGCCCGCGAATTCGACCGGGTCCGCACCGCCCACGGAAACCGGGCGATCTTCGGCGGGTCGTACGGCTGGGGCAGCGCGGGCCGCTTCCACCACGCGCAGAGCCAGATCCACCGGTTCCTCAACTGCCTCGGCGGCTACACCCGCTCCGTCAACACCTACAGCCTCGGCGCCGCCCGCACCCTGCTGCGCCACGTCGTGGGCGACGACGCCCCGATCAGCACGCCCACGCCGCTGTCCGTACTGGCCGAACACACCGGCCTCTTTCTCTGCTTCGGCGGGATGCCCGCCAAGAACACGCAGGTCAACGCAGGCGGCATCAGCCGCCACCGGACCGCGGGACTGCTGCGCGCGGCCCGCGGCCGGGGCGCCCGCTTCATCCTGGTGAGCCCCCTGCGCGACGACCTCGCCGACGAGTTGGACGCCGAGTGGCTGGCCCCGGTACCCGGCACCGACACGGCGCTGATGCTGGCGCTGTGCCATGTGCTGATCGAGGAGGGCCGGTACGACGCGGACTTCTGCCGCCGCCACTGCGAGGGCTTCGACGCCTTCGCCGGTTACGTCCTCGGCCGGGACGGCTCCGCCGCCAAGACCCCGCACTGGGCCGAGGAGATCTGCGGCATCCCGGCCGCCCGGATCGCCGCCCTGGCCCGGGAGCTGACCGCACACCGCACCATGGTCTCCCTCAGCTGGTCGCTCCAGCGGGCCCACCGCGGCGAGCAGCCGCTGTGGGCAGGCATCGCGCTGGCCTGCCTGCTCGGCCAGATCGGGCTGCCGGGCGGCGGATTCGGCCACGGCTACGGCGCCACCGGAGGCACCGGCGCCGGGACGCTCCCGTACAAGCTGCCCACCCTCGACCAGGGCACCAACCCGGTCCCCGACTTCATCCCCGTCGCCCGGATCGCCGATCTGCTGCTGCACCCGGGCGAGGAGTTCGCGTACGACGGCGGGCGCCACACCTACCCCGACATCCGGCTCGTCCACTGGGCCGGGGGCAACCCCTTCCACCACCATCAGGACCTCGGGCGGCTGCGCCGGGCCTTCGCCCGCCCGGACACGGTCGTGGTCCACGAGCCGCACTGGACGGCCACTGCCCGCCACGCCGACATCGTGCTGCCCGCCACCACCACCCTGGAGCGCGACGACATCGGCGGCGCCAAACAGGACACCGCGCTCATCGCCATGCACCGCGTCGCCGACCCGGTGGGCGAGGCCCGCGACGACTACCGGATCCTCAGCGACCTGGCCGCCGAACTCGGCATCGGGCACGCCTTCACCCGGGGCCGCGACGCGAACGGCTGGCTGGAACACCTCTACGAGGGCTGGCGCCGGGGCCTGCCGCCGGAGTACGCGCCCGAGGAGGACTTCAAGACCTTCTGGCGCGCGGGCCGCGTCCCGCTGCGGGCCCTGCGCGAACAGCGCACCCTGTACGCCGGGTTCCGCGCCGACCCCGACGCCGCGGCGCTGCCCACGCCGAGCGGCCGCATCGAGCTGTACTCGGCCACCATCGCCTCCTACGGCTACGACGACTGCCCGGGCCACCCGGCGTGGCTGCCGTCGGAGCTGCACGACGCCGACGACGCGGGCGCGTACCCCCTCTACCTGGTCGCCAACAACCCGCCCACCCGCCTGCACAGCCAGCTCGACCAGGGCGAACTCAGCGCCTCCTCCAAGGTCAACGGGCGCGAACCGGCCCGGATGCACCCCGGCGACGCCGCCGCGCGCGGCATCCGGGACGGCGATGTGGTGCGCATCCGCAGCACCGTGGGCAGCTGCCTGGCCGGGGCCGTGCTCAGCGACGCGGTGCGGCCCGGCGTGATCCAACTCGCCACCGGCGCCTGGTTCGACCCCTCAGCGCCCGACGTGGCCACCTGCGTCCACGGCAACCCCAACGCGGTGACCCGCGACACCGGCACCTCCCGGCTCACCCAGGGCTGCACCGGCCAGCTCACCCGGGTCGAGGCCGAACGTCACGACGGGCCGCTGCCCGCCGTCCGGGCCCACGACCTGTCACATTGAGGACAGGGACGAAGCGCCCCCTGGGGAGCGGAGCGGGTGTTGATGCCATCTTGTGGACAAACGGAATATCGGTGTCGACGCGGCGCTAAGCTGTCCGCTCATCGGGCGGCGCGCGGGAGGTCACGTTGTTGCAAGGGGGGCCCGACCGGGGCACGTTGATCGCCAGGCTGGCGAAGCTGTACCCAATGGAGAGTTCCATCCGGCGGCTCACGGAGACGGCCGGAATCCCCACCGACATGGTGGACTTCGGCGGCGGCGCGCGGGACATGTGGCACGCCACACTGCGCGAGACGGACAACCGGGGCAAGCGGGCGGCCCTGCTCACCTACGCCGTCGGCGAGTTCCCGGAGGACGAGGTGCTGCGCCGGGCCCTGTCCCAGGCGCTCGCCGATCCCGCCGCGCCCGCCCTCGCCGCCCCGGGCGGCTCGGTGTCCGTCGCGGGGGCCGAGAAGCTCATGGGCGCTCAGAGCACCCTGCTGCCGCTGGCGTTCCTGGAGAGCGGGCTGCGGGCGGCGCGCGCCGTCGGGCTGTTGCGGGACGATGTGCAGGCCCTGGGCACCGGTTTCCTGGTGGCGGGGGACATCGTCGTCACCGCCGGGCATGTCCTCCCCGACGAGGCGGCCGCCGCCGGAGCCCGCCTCGTCCTCGGCTACCAGGAGGGGCCGGACGGCGAGATCGCCGGGGGAACCTCGTACGCACTGGCCCCGGACCGGGGCTTCGCCACCTCCGAGCGCCATGACCTCACCGCCGTACGCGCACGGGAGCCGCTGACCGAGGAGTGGGGCGCGCTCACCCTCGCCCCGCCCCGGGCGCCGAAGCTCCAGCGGGTCAACATCGTGCAGCACCCCGGCGGTGCCCCCAAGAAGATCGCGCTCTACCACAACGTGGTCACCCACGCCGACGAGCACCGGATGCTCTACCTCACCGACACCCTCCCCGGCTCCTCCGGCTCCCCGGCCTTCGACGACCGGTGGCGGGTCGCCGCCGTGCACCGCGCGGGCGGCAACCTCCCGGCCCCGGACGGCGCCGGGCACGTGTACAGCAACGAGGGCGTCCCGGTGCGATGGCTGGCCGAGCTGCTCGCCACCCTCACCTCCTGAGGCCACGGTGAGCGTGGCACTTCCCATCGGGCCGGAACGAGAGGTCCTGGCCGAGCGGGCCCGTTTCCAGTGGTGCCCCGACTTCACGACGGAGCTGGCCCGCCGTCTGGAGACCGCCGACCGCGCCCAGCTCCTGCTCGCCCGCGCCGGGATCGAGGTCGACTGGCCAGCGGACCGCGGCCCGCTGGGGGCGCTGCTGTACCGCGCGCTCCGGCACCGGGTGCATCGGCCCGACGTCATGCGGCGGCTGTTCGACGCCCTGGAGCGGGAGTACGACGCGCCGCCCTGGGTGACCGAGCTGCGGCACGGTTACGACGCCCTCACCGGCAGCGCCCCGGCCCCGCTGCCCGCCGTCGCCGCCGGGCTGCTCGACGCCGACGAGCGCCGGGACCTCGACGTGCTGCTGGCCGACCCCCGCTGCCCCACCGACCCGGACCAGCTGTGCGAGGTGCTGTGGGCCGCGGCCTCCTCCCTCGGGATCCTGGTGGCCAAGGACGGTCTGCTCGCCGCCGAACAGGCCAGGAGCGTGACCGCCCTCGTGGACGACCTGGACGCGCGCAACAGCCCCGACACCCGGGTGCCGCCGCTGCTCGTCTTCCTGGAACACCTCGCCGCCCGCGCGGAGGACCCCGTACGCGACGAACTGCGGGCCTGGATCGACGCCGCGGCCCGCCGCCGCCCCGGCCGCATGCCCGCCGCGCCGCTCACCGCGGAGCGGACCGCCGCCACCTCCGCGGCCGGGGCCCCGCCGCCCCCGTACACCAGCTGCCTGGTCCGGGCCGAGCGCTGCGACCCCGGCGGCGACCGCTACCGGCTCGCCGCCTGGCTCTACCGCGGGGGCCGCTGCCTGGGCATCAAGCTCCAGGACGACACCCCGCGCCCGGTGGAGGCGATACCCGCCGCGGCCGAGGAGCTGATCGCCCGGCTGCAGCCCTTCGTCCAGCATCTCGACCCCGCGGCCCTGCTGTTCGAGTTCCTGTTGCCGTGGGAGGCGCTCGGCTGGCCGGTCGACGAGTGGAACCTGCGGGGCGGCGGCCAGCTGCCCGTACACCGCCCCATCGGCCGCTGCGGGCCGGTCGTCGTCCGCTCCCTGGACCGGCTGCGGGACGGCTGGTCCACCGCCCAGTGGCTGGCCCGCTGGGAGCGGCTGGGCGAGGCGGCCGCGGGCGAGGACCCGCCGCCCGGACCGCACTGGCTGCACGGCGACGGCACCCCGCCCGAGGAGACCGAAGCGGACGATCCGGCGGACGGACCTCCCGGCCCGGAGCGGGAACCCCTGATCGCGGACGGCTCCGGGCTCCAGGCGCTCGCCGGACGGCTGGCCTCCCGCAAGGACATCAGCTGCCTGTTCCTCACCTACCCCTACCCGTGCCTCACCGCCGTCCCGGACGCCCTGCTGTGCGCCATCCAGGAGGGCGTACCCGCCGCCGTGTGGTGGCGGCCCGGCCGGAATGGCGCCGCCGAGCCCGGACGGCACCGGCGGGTGGCCGGCCAGGTCGCCGCGGACCGGGGCCTGGCCGGGCTGCCCGGCACCGTACTGGCGCTGCGCAAGCAGGCGGCGGAGCGCCCGGCGGAGGCCCACGACGGAAGCGGCATCGCGGTCCTCTGGGACGACCCCGGCTGGCACCCCGAACGACTCAGACGACTCGGTGGCCCACGGGCCCGCCAAGGAGGCATGCGATGAACGCGGACGACCGGCAGCCGCCCGTCACCGACCACGAACGGCCCGGGCCGCCCGCCTGGTGGATCTACTACGGCGACGGCGTCCGCCGCACCGACTGGACCCTGCCCGAGCCCCCGCCCTGGCGCCGCTTCAACGGCGCCCGCCCCGAAGCCGACGCCGACTCGCCACCGGCGGCCGAACCCTGCTGCGACGGTCACTCCGCGGAGGTCCCCGGCCGCACCGGCGTGGCCACCACCTACCGCGCCGAGCCCGAAGAGGCCCGGATGGTCAACGCCGCCATCCATCTGCGCCGCCCGCTGCTGGTCACCGGCAAGCCCGGCACCGGAAAGTCCACCCTCGCCCATGGCATCGCCCATGAACTGGGCCTCGGCCGCGTCCTCCACTGGTCCGTCACCAGCCGCACCACCCTCGCCGACGGCCTGTACGCGTACGACGCCATCGGCCGCCTCCAGGACGAGGGCCGCAGCCAGGACACCGAGGGCACCCGACCGCGGAAAGCGACATCTCCCCTCGATATCGGAAAAGCCCCCCTCGATATCGGAAAAGCCCCCCTCGACATCGGCAAGTATGTGCGGCTCGGCCCCCTCGGCACCGCGCTGCTCCCCTCCGACCGCCCCCGCGTCCTGCTCATCGACGAACTCGACAAGGGCGACGTCGACCTGCCCAACGACCTGCTCTCGGTGCTGGAGGACGGGCAGTTCACCATCCCCGAACTCCAGCGGTACCCCGTCTGCGACGTCCATGTGATGACCGACGACGGACTGCGCCGCGAGCCGGTCCGGCACGGGCAGGTGCGCTGCGCCGAGTTCCCCCTCGTCGTCCTCACCAGCAACGGCGAGCGCGAGTTCCCGCCCGCCTTCGTCCGCCGCTGCGTCCGGCTGGACATCCGGCCGCCCTCCCGGGACAAGCTGGAGCGCATCGTCGAAGCCCACCTCGGCTCCGAGGTGCTGCGCGCCTCGGGACCCCGGCTGGAGAGCTTCGCGAAGGACCTGGCGGAGGGCCGCAAACTCCTCGCCACCGACCAGCTGCTCAACACCCTCCGGCTGGAACACACCGCCGACCACGGCGGCGACCCCGAATGGCCCACGGTCCTGAGCGAACTGCTGCGGCCGCTGAACGACATGGCATGACCGACATCACCGAGGCGCTCGCCCTGGCGAGGCGATTCAGCGGCGACGAGGACCTGACGGTCCGCGAGGTCGCCGAACTCCTCTGGCTGGCCGGGCAGATCACCCCCGCCCGGCCGCCCGCCGCCGCGCCCCCGGACCCGCCGCCCGGCGACCGCACCGCACCGCCGACCGGGCCACCGGCCCCGCCGCCGCCCGCCGAGCAGCCGCCCGGCGAGCCCACCGCCGCACCGGAGCCGCATCAGCCGCCACCGGCCCCGCCCACCCCGCTCCTCAGCCCCGGCGCCACCCCGGCGGACGGCACCGGAGACGGCGGGAGCACCCCCGGCGGATGCGGCACGCCCGCCACGCGGGCCAAGGCCCTGCCGGTGCGCCGCCCGCCCGCGCTGCCCCGGCGGCTGGAGCTGGCCCGCGCGCTGCGCCCGCTCAAGCGGCGGGTCCGGGCCCCCGGGCGGGGCATCCTGGACGAGCCGCTGACCGCCGACCGCTCCGCCCGGGCCCGCCGCCCGGTCCCCGCCCTGCGCCACGCGGGCGAACGCTGGCTGGAGCTGGCGCTGGTGGTGGACGACAGCGTGTCGATGTCCGTGTGGCGCCGTACCGTGGACGACTTCCGCGAACTCGCCGAGGGGCACGGCGCCTTCCGGGACGTACGGATGTGGCGGTTCGACGCCGACGACCCCGCCCTCGTCCTCCGCTACGGCACCGCGGGTGAGGACCGCGCCGACCAGGCCGCTGAGGGCCGTAACCCCGCCGAGCTGCACGATCCCTCCGGCCGACGGCTGATCCTCGTCCTCACCGACGGGGTCGGCGCGCTGTGGGGCACCCCCGCCATGACCGCGACCGTACGGGAGTGGGCGCGCCGGTCGCCGCTGGCCGTCGTGCAGATGCTGCCGCCCGAACTGTGGCACCGCACCTGGCTGCCCCCGGTGCGCGCCGCCCTGCGCGCCACCGGCCCCGCCCGGCTGACCGTGCGCCCCGTCGGCCTCGTCGGTCCCGCCGTGGCTTCCGGAGGTGCCGCCGATCTGGCGCCGCTGGTCACCCTCGACCCCGAATGGCTGCGCCCCTGGGCCCAGGCGCTGTCCGGCAGCCGCACCACCTGGCGGCCCGGCTCGGCCGTCGACCTCGGCCGGGAGCCCTGGCACGGCCGCCCCGAGGCCGCCGCCGACGCCGCGGGCCTGCTCCCGGACCACACCGGGGCCCCGGAGCTGGTCGAGGAGTTCCGCACCTGGGCCACGCCGGACGCGCTGAACCTGGCGTTCCTGCTGTCCGCCGCCCCGCTCACGCTGCCGCTGATGCGCTGGCTCCAGCAGCACCTGCTGCCCGCCACCGGCCCCGCCCACCTCGCGGAGGTGTTCCTCTCCGATCTGCTGGTGCGCACCACGGACCGCCGTCGCGGGGAGGACCCGGACCAGGTGGTGTACGCGTTCCGCGACGGCGTACGCGACGAACTGGCCGCCGGGCTCACCCGCACCCGCGCCTACCAGGTGCTCACCACCCTCATCCAGGCCCCCGAGGCGCTCGCCGCGCCCTTCGGCGGCTCCCTCGATTTCCGGGTGCTGGCCGCCGACCCCACGGGCCCGCTCGCACTGACCGGCGGCCGCGCGTTCGCCACCGTGGCCGCATCGGTGCTGGGCGGTCTGGGCGGCGAACTCGCCCCGTACGCCAAGGCCATCCACGCGGCGCTGCGGGGCCGCCACCCGGCCGGGGGCGGGGGAGCGGCCGACGGAACCGTGTGCGTGGAGTGCGCCCGGGTGGACAGCCGCGACGTGGTCGTGACGACGTCCGGCAGCGAGCTGTGGCTCTGGGACGTGGCCACCGGCCACGGCAGGCTCGCCACCCACCGGGGCGACCTGGGCATCACCGCCCTCGCCTGCGCCACCACGGCCTCCGGCCGCAGCCTCGCCGTGACGCTGTCCATCGACGGAACGCTCGCCGCCACCGACCTCGGCGCCGCCGTGGCCGAGGCGCCCGACCTGCGGGTGGACGTCTGGCGGCGCGACGTCCGGCCGGGCGGTACCGCGCACCCGCCCCTGCTGGCCTGCCACGACATCATGGGCCAGCCGGTCGTGGCGGTTCTCGGCCCGGACGGGATCAGCCTGCTGGACCTCGACAGCGGCGCCACCTTCCTGCCCACCGTCCCGGTGGCCGAGCAGGTGAGCGCGCTGGCGCTGCTGACCGACGGCGGCCGGTCCCAGCTGTTCACGGGTGACACCGAAGGCGTCGTCCGCGGCCGGGTGCTGGAGTCCGCCCAACTGGTCCTCGGCGATACGGCGCACGCGGGCGCGCCCCGGAGCGCCGGGCACCCCGTCCTGCTCAGCTTCGGCTTCGGCGCCGCCACCGACCCCTCACTGGAACCCGCCTGCCGTGGGCTCGCCCAGGGCTTCGAGGAGTTCGGCTGCCGGACCCGGGTCGCCCTGGACGTCTCGGCACGGGAGTTCCGGCGCACGGTCGAGGAGGCCGCGGCCGGACTCGCCGGCACCGACGTCCTGATCGTCCATGTGGCGGGCCAGTCGGCGGACAGCGAGACGCTGTTCAGGACGCTGCCCACCGGCGAATCGAGGGGGCGGCGCCTGATGATCGTGGACGACTGCCCGGCCGTGCGGCACGCCCTCGTCCCGGTCTTCGGCTTCGACGCCGTCATCATGTCCGGGCCGCCCGAGCGGGCCCCCGCCTGGGACCTCACCCTCGCGCTCGGCCAGGCGCTGCACCGCTTCAGGACCGGGGCGGCACGGCTCGCGCGCTACGAGGAGTTCATCCCCTTCGGGGACGTGCTGGCCCTCGCCCACGAACTGACCGACGGACGTACCTCCAACAGCGTCGTGCTGTCGCTGCGGGACAACGACGAGTTCCTGCCCAACCCCCGCTACGCCCCGCTCCTGACCCCCCTCTTCGACCAGGAAGCGGGGGAGCCGGCCGAGACACCGGCCTTCCGGCAACTGGCGCAGTGGATCGACACCCCGTCCGCGGGCGGGCTCGCCCTGGTCACCGGGGAGCCCGGGAGCGGCAAGACGACCCTGCTGGCCGCGCTGAACACGCGGATGCGGCGCCAGGCCGGCCGTCCCACCCCCCTGACGGTCTCCGCCCACGGACGTGACGAGACGGAGCTGACGCGGGTCCTCGCGCAAGAGATCGCCATGTCCGACGACCCGGTCCCGGGCACGCCCGACGATCTGGCCGCGCGGCTCCGCCGCCTCATGATCCCGCCCGTCATCGTGGTCGACGCCCTGGACGAGGCGCGGGACCCCGAGGACGTCATGGCCGGACTGCTGCGCCCGCTCCTCGATTCCGGAACGTGCCGACTGGTGGTCGCCACCCGCCCGGACCGCCCCACGGCCACGCTGACGCGCGGCGTCCGCCAGTACGCCCACATCACCCTCGCGCCCTTCCCCGCGTTCCGGCACCGCTCCCTGCGCGAGATGTGCGACCGCGTGCTGGCCGACGCCCCCGCCTACCGTGCCGCCTCCGCCGCCCCCGTGCGCGAGGCGTTCGGCGAGGCCGTCGCCACGGCGCTCGTCGAACGGAGCGCGTTCCCCGAACAGGTCCTCATCGCCCGCGCCTACACCGGCTTCATCGCCTCCCGGGGCGACCCCCTGGAGGACCCCGAGGAAGCGCGCTGGGTGGGTTCCGGTGTGCCGCGCACCAGCGCGGATGTCGCGGCCCTGCTGCTCGCGGACGCCCGTAACCCCTGGACCCTGCCGGTCCTCACCACGCTGGCGGCGGCCGGGGACGAGGTGCTGACGGACATCGATATCCAGCGGCGCTGCGGACCGCTCTCGCTCTACGAGGTACGGGAGGCCCTGGCCCCCGTACGCGGGCTGCTCGCCTCCGTCACCGACTCCCGGGGCAGGACGCTGTACCACCTGGCGGCCTCGTCCGTCGCGGCGCAGATACGGCAGGCACAGGGCATCGGCCCCGCGGGCGAGCCGTCGCCCCGGCGGCTGTGGTCGGAGCCGGTCGGCCTGGGGTCCTGCCCGGGCCCGGTGGCGGCGATGGCCGCCGCGGCCGGGCCCGGACCTGCGCTCTACTTCATGGGATCGGGCACCCCGCTGCTGATGCGCGCCTCCGTGGCCCCGGGCGAGGTGCCCCGGACGGTGCCCGTCGCGCGGGGGCCGTCCCAGCCTCTTCCGCGGCTGCGGTTCGTCGACTGGCGGGGCCAACGGGCGCTGATGCGCAGCTCCCGGCAGTACTGCACCGTGTGGCCGCTGACCGGTTCGGCGCACCTGGAGATCCGCATGCCCGAAGACCTGGGCCCCATCGAGGCGTTCACCGCCACCATGAGCGTGGGCGGGCGCCCCCTGGCGGCCGCGGTGAACGAGAAGGGCGCCCCCCGGGCCTGGCATCTGGACGACCGTACCCCTGCCGGTGAGCCGTTCACCGCCGTGCCCAGGGTGCTGGGCGTCCATGGCTTCGGCCACGGCCGGCACAGCCCCACGGAGCTGTCGCAGCAGTGGCTGCTGGCCCTGCGCGATGGCCTGGAGCGGGTCGGCCACACCGGGCCCCCGGCGCCGTTCGACATGAGCGTCGCCCACTACGGCCACGCCCTGCGCACCACGGGCGAGAAGACCGAGAGCGGCTACGGCCGCGGACGGCTGCGCCGCCTCGCGGACGCCCTCGCGCGGGCCGTGGGCCTGCCGAACTCCCTGCTGCCCGGCATCGGGCGGGAGTTGCACACCTATCTGAACGAGCCCGCGCAGCGGGCCCGGGCGCGGCACATCGTCGCCGAGGCCATCGCCGGACAGCGGCCGGACGTGGTGATCGCCCACTCCCTGGGCGGCCTGGTCGCCTACGAGGCGCTCTGGGAGCGGCCGGACCTCTCGGTGGACCTGCTGGTGACCCTGGGCGCGCCGCTCGGTCCGGACGCGGTCTTCGAGCGGCTGGAACCCGCCCCCGTCGACGGCAAAGGCCGACGCCCCCCGGGCGTACGGCGCTGGGTGAACCTCGCGGGCATCGACGATCCGCTGGCCGTCCCGCGCGATCTGACGGAGCGGTTCGAGGGCATCTCGGTCAACATCCAGTGCGAGGGGCTGGGGCTGGGCACCCTCCGCACCCAGGGCTACGGCTATCTGCACAGCGTCGAGCTGGCCACCGTCCTCTCCCGGCAGCTGGGCGACGGCTGACGGGCGGGCGCGCCGTGCGCGTCCACACGGTGGTCGAGGGGGACCGGTATTTCGCGCCCGCCGTGCACATCGTCCGGCCCGACGAGGGATCGGCGCGGTGCAAGGCCCGTGACCTGGCGGGCGGACGACGAAGTGGCCCTCGTTTCCGGCCACCCCCAGGGCATCAGGACGTATCGGCCTCAGGCCGACTGGCTGGACGTTCGGTTCGCGTTCGCGCTGGCGCTGCTGCGCGAGGGCTGAGCCGGATTCCCGGCTCCGGCCCCGCCTCGTACGCGTCGGGCAGATCGCGGCGCCGCCGCATCGGCCCCAGCGCCAGGATCAGCCAGCAGCACGCCACCAGCCCCGTCATGATCCACATGGTGGGGCGCAGCCCGAGCGCGCCGCCGAGGAGCCCGCCGAGCAGCGAACCGAGCGGAATGGTGCTGTGGTTGAGCATCATCGTCGTCGCGACCACCCGGCCCAGCAGTTCGGGCGGGCAGTAGCGCTGCCGGAAGCTGCCCAGCACCACGTTGCACACCGCGACGCCCGTCCCCACCATGAACGCCCCGCCCGCGAACAGCAGCAGCCCGGCGCCGGGCGTGGCCAGCGGCATCAGCAGCGCGAACGGGCTGGTGAGCGCCTGCAGAACGAGCATGCCGCGGGCCGATCCGAAGCGGCGGCCGACGGCCGTGGCCAGCAGGGCGCCGAGGACACCGCCGAGGCTCCCGGCCATGATCAGGGCGCCGACCGTCGCCTCGGACACCCCCACCGTGCGGACCAGGAACACGATCTGCACCGCCTGATACCCCATCAGCGCCATGTTGAGCATGGCCCCGTACATCACCATCGGCCGCAGATACGGGTCATGGCGGACGAAGCGCAGCCCCTCGCCGATCCGCCGCCGCAGCGTGGCCGACGGGTCGGGGGCCGACGGGGCCGGTTCCCGGACCCGGATCATCAGCAGGCACACCGCCGAGACCGCGAAGGTCATGGCGTCGATCAGCAGTCCGGCGACCGCGCCGAACGCCTGGGCGATCAGCCCGGCCGTTCCGCGGCCGACCACGCGGGTACCGGCCTCGCTGCCCTGGAGCTTGGCGTTCCCCTCCAGCAGATCGCGCTCGTCCAGCACCGCGGGTATGTACGCGTGGTACGCGGTGTCGAAGAACACCGCCGACACCCCGCACATCACCGCCACCACGAGCAGGTGGGCAAGCGTCAGCACATCGCACCAGGCCGCCACCGGGACGCTCACATACAGCGCCGCCGACACCAGATCGCAGGCGATCAGCAGCGGCCGCCGCCGGACCCGGTCCACCCAGGCCCCCGCCGGTAGCCCGATGACCAGCCACGGCAGCCACACCGCGGCGGCGAGCAGCCCGACGGCGAAGGTGTCGGCCCGCAGCTCCACCACCGCGACCAGGGGTAGCGCGACCGTGGTGATGCTGGCGCCCAGCCCACTGGTGGTCTCGCCCAGCCAGAGCAGCCGGAAGTCCCGTTGCCTCAGCACCCCGAGCCGTCCTCGGGGGCCCGCGGCATCATGCGTCGTGTTCATGTCCCCTTCATACGGGTCCGGGAAGGGCCCGTCACCCCAATTCGGTCATGGCGGCGCGAGCCCAACTGCCCCTCCCGGCCCATCTGTAGAGCGCGAACCCGGCAGCGGCCACCAGAAGATACGCGGGCACCAGCAGCACCGCGTCCGGTGTCGTCGCCTCGACGGGCCAGCCCGTGTCGCGCCGCTCGCCGTCCAGCGCGACGCGGTTGACGGTCAGAAACGTCAGATGGGTGCCGATGGCGGCCCACAGGGGTGCCTGCCGCACCGCTGCCCTCGCCGCGACCAGCGTCAGCCCGAAGACGGTCAGCAGGATCAGGTAGTCCACCGGGTTCTGCCCGTCCGGCGCCCATCCGACCGGCCCCGGCGCCCCGCCGAGGAGCCGCGACGTCGCGGCTTCCACCACCGTCGAGGCCCCGGGCACCAGCAGGAACACTCCCGTCGTGCCGAGCGCCGCCACCGCGCCGCCGAACCGCTCCCGCAGCGAGGACCAGGCGTAGCCGCGCAGCGTCGTCTCCTCCGGAAGCGCTTCGAGCAGCAGCGCCACCACCGCGTTGGAGAGCAGGAACCGGGCGAGGACGAGGGGGTCGGCCGTGGACCACCGCAGCATGCCCGCCGCCGTCCCTGCCCCCAGGACCAGCGCGGCCGCCCCGGCCGTCACCCCCACCCCGGTCAGCAGGGCTCGCGCACTCGCCCGCGCCCCGCCGAACCCCAGCGACGCCGATGGTCGCCCCGCCCGCCGCATCAGCAGCCACACCACGGGTACGGCCACCGCGCTCACCAGCGCGGCCGCCACCAGCCGCCCCGTGAACCCCGCCGCTCCGACCGCCGCGCCCACCCCGGTCCCCACCCCCAGGGCCACGGCCATCACCAGCCCGCCGAGGAGGGCCCGGCCGAGGGCGAGGGCGGCCGTGGGGGCGGGCGGGGCAGGGTGAAGCCGGGGCATGGGGATCCTCAAGCGCTGCGTCGAGCCATGGACGATATCCCCGCCATCCTCATGCCCCGCGCCGCTCCGGGCCTCGTGATCGATGATGAAAGGCCGGTACATCCTTCGATGTATAAAGCGGCCGGGCGCGCGCCACTTTTGCCGAGTGCCGGTTCCCCGGAGTGAAGGGCTCGCTTTATTACATCTGTATGAAACCGGGGGGGTCGATGCGTGACGTCTGTCGATGGCCGGGGTCTGGCGTGACACCTAGATTCCACTGAACCGCAACCCACCCCACATCCGCCTTCACCGGGCTCCGGTCCTGCTCGGGACCCCCTTTTCGTGTCACCGATCGGGGACACGGCTCACTGCCGGTGACGCCCCTCGCGCCCCCACAGGGGTTCGTCCGTGGCGCCGGCCTCCCGCCGTCATGAAAGACGAGGAATGATCATGAGCGCCCAGAAGCCGATCACCACGGACGCCCGCGCCCCCGGTGGCGCCGACTCGCCGCCGGGGGGATCCCCGCCCGGGGGTACCGGCTCCGGCAGTGGCAACGGCAACGGCCTGCAGGCCGGACTGAAGAACCGTCATCTGTCGATGATCGCCATCGGCGGGGTGATCGGGGCCGGGCTGTTCGTCGGCTCCGGTGCGGGCATCGCCGCGGCGGGCCCCGCCATTCTGCTCTCGTACGCCCTGGTGGGCACCCTGGTCGTGCTGGTGATGCGGATGCTCGGCGAGATGGCCGCGGCCGATCCGGTCTCCGGTTCCTTCTCGTCGTACGCGGACCGGGCGCTCGGCCGCTGGGCGGGGTTCACGATCGGCTGGCTGTACTGGTTCTTCTGGGTCGTGGTGCTGGCGGTGGAGGCCACCGCGGGGGCGGCCATTCTCACCGGATGGGTGCCCGCGGTGCCGCAGTGGGCCTGGGCGCTCATCGTGATGGTGGTGCTGACCGCGACGAACCTGTTCTCCGTCGGCTCCTACGGGGAGTTCGAGTTCTGGTTCGCGGGCATCAAGGTGGTCGCGATCGCCGTGTTCATCGTGGTCGGCGGGCTGGCGGTGTTCGGTCTGCTGCCGGGTACTTCCGGCGGCGCGGTCGGAGCGACCAATCTGACCGGCCACGGTGGCTTCTTGCCGAACGGGCCCGGTGCCGTGCTCACCGGGGTGCTGATGGTCGTGTTCTCCTTCATGGGCAGTGAGATCGTCACGCTCGCGGCGGCGGAGTCCGCCAACCCGCGCAAGGCGGTCGCCCGCGCCACCAACAGTGTGATCTGGCGGATCGCGGTCTTCTACCTCGGTTCGATCGCCATCGTGGTGACGCTGCTGCCGTGGAATTCCCCCGAGGTGAAGAAGAGCCCGTACGTGGCCGTGCTGGACCACATCGGCATCGCCCACGCCGGTCAGCTGATGGACGTGATCGTGCTGACCGCCGTGCTCTCCTGTCTCAACTCCGGTCTGTACACGGCCTCCCGGATGGCGTTCTCGCTCGGCGGGCGCGGGGACGCGCCGAAGGCATTCAGCCGCACCACCGGGCGCGGTGTACCCGCCACGGCGATCCTCGCCTCGGTCGTCTTCGGTTTCGTCGCGGTCTTCTTCAACTACGCCTACCCCGACACCGTGTTCCAGTTCCTGCTGAACTCCTCCGGTGCGGTGGCGCTCTTCGTCTGGCTGGTGATCTGCTTCTCCCAGCTGCGGATGCGCCGCACCCTGGAGCGTGAGTCCCCCGAGCGGCTGACCGTGAAGATGTGGGCGTACCCGTATCTGACCTGGGTCACCATCGGCATGATCGTCTTCGTGGTGGGCTACATGTTCACCGATTCGACCGGCCGTGAGCAGATGATTCTGTCGCTGCTCGCCGCGGCCCTCGTGCTCGGTGTCGCCCTGGTCCGAGAGATGCGGCGCAAGCGGTCACCCGAGGCACTCGAAAAGGATCTGACGTAGCGTCAAAAGACCATGTGCGCGCAGGATGGGCGGAGTAGCTCATTCCGCCCATGATGCGGCCATGGAAGTAAAACTGACGCGTCGTCACTTTTTAGGGCTGGCGGCCCTCCAGGCGGCCGCCGCCCTCGGACTCAGGCGGATCGGCCTCACCCCGGCAGCCGCCGCCGAGAGCGCCGACTACGCCCCCGCCCTCGTCATCGGATCCGGCTACGGCGCGGCGGTCGCCGCGCTCCGGCTGGGCGAGGCGGGCATCCGGACCCTCGTCATCGAGATGGGGCGGCTGTGGGAGACACCGGCCCCGGGCGGGTCGGTGTTCTGCTCGATGACCGCCCCCGACCAGCGCTCCATGTGGTTCAAGCGCAGGACCGAGGCGCCGCTGTCCACGTTCCTGTGGCTGGACGTCATCAACAAGGACATCACCCCCTACCCCGGTGTTCTGGACCGTGTCCGGCACCCGAACATGTCCGTCTACGTCGGGCGCGGGGTCGGCGGCGGATCGCTGGTCAACGGCGGTATCGCGGTCACCCCGCCCCGCGCGTACTTCGAGGAGGTGCTGCCGGGCGTCGACGCGGACGCGATGTACGGGACGTACTTCCCCCGTGCCAACCGCATGCTCGGCACCGCCACCATCCCCTCCGACTGGTTCGAGACCACGGAGTGGTACCAGTACGCGCGGGTCGCCCGCGCCCAGGCGAGCGCGGCCGGGCTGAAGACCGTCTTCGTGCCCAGCGTCTACGACTTCGGCTACATGCGGCGCGAGGCCGCCGGGACCGCCACCAAGTCCGCGCTCGCCCAGGAGGTCATCTACGGCAACAACTACGGCAAGCGCAGCCTCGACAAGACCTACCTCGCGGCCGCCCTCGGCACCGGCAACGTCACCATCCACACCCTCAGCCGCGCCCGGGCGGTGCGGCGGGCGGCCGACGGGACGTACGTCGTCACCGTCGACCGCATCGACGAGACCGGCGCGGTCACCGCGACGGACGAGATCGGCTGCGGCGCCCTCTTCCTCGGCGCGGGCAGCCTCGGTACGACCGAACTCCTGCTGCGCGCCCGCGAGACCGGCACGCTGCCCGGGCTGAACGCGGAGATCGGCCGGGGCTGGGGCGGCAACGGCAATGTCATGCTGGGCCGCGCCAACCACATCTGGAACCCCACCGGGGCCCATCAGTCCACGATCCCGGTGACGGCCATCGACGACTGGTCCAACGCGGCCAATCCGGTCTTCGCCGAGATCGCCCCGCTGCCCGCCGGGACCGAGACCTGGGCCAGTCTCTACCTGGCGATCACCAAGAACCCCGAGCGCGGCACCTTCACCTACGACGCCGCCAAGGACGCCGCCGTACTGAACTGGACCGCGGCTCAGAGCGGACCGGCCATCGCCGCCGCGAAGTCCCTCTTCGACCGGGTCAACGCGGCCAACGTCACCATCTACCGCTACGACCTCTTCGGCGACACCCGTGCCTTCGCCGCCGACTTCTGCTACCACCCGCTGGGCGGCTGCGTACTGGGCCGCGCCACGGACACCTACGGCCGGGTGGCCGGTTACCCGCGGCTCTATGTGACCGACGGATCCCTCATCCCGGGCTCCATCGGCGTCAACCCCTTCGTGACGATCACGGCCCTGGCGGAACGCACCATGGCCCGCGTTCTCGCCGAGGTCCCCGTGGGCCGCTAGCGGCGGACCCACGCGACGCCGGGACGCTCCGTACCGCGCCCCGGCGCATCACCTCGGGCCTCATGCCCGGCGTCAGGTGCCCACCGTCAGCCGCTCAGCACGGAGTCGTCCTCGACGCGGGCGCCGGGGAGCTGGTGGCGGGCCGCGATCAGGGCGGTGTCCACGTCCCGGGTCCCGGTGGAGACGCACAGGGAGTAGGCCACGTCGTCCATCCGCTGCCGTACCTCCGGGCTGCCCACGTCGGCGTGCAGGGCGTGCAGGGTCTCGTACTGCTCGATGAGATTGCGCAACACGGCGGGGTGGGCCATCAGCATGGGGGCTCTCCTCGGGTGGTGTGACTGCCGGACAGCGGACTGGTCGGGCATCCGCCTACCCGGCACGCGACGCCTCATGCCCGGCCGTCGCGGTCGCGGCCGCCATGGCGGGCGCCGGGCGCTGCCGGGGGAGGAACGAGGCGAGGACGAAGGCGAGCAGGGCGGCCCCGGCGCCGACGGCCATGACCACCCGGAAGCCGTTCTGGGCCGGGAGTTCGACGGTGCCGAGCGTGAGAGTCATCTCCGCCAGGACGACGCCCGCCACCGCGCTGGATATCGAGGTGCCGATGGACCGCATCAGGGTGTTGAGGCTGTTGGCCGCGGCCGTCTCGGAGACCGGCACGGCCGCCATGACGAGCGCGGGCATGGCCCCGTAGGCGAGCCCGATTCCGGCGCCGATGACGCAGGACACGAGGACGAGGTGCCAGAGGGCGGACATCAGCGCGATGTTGAGGCCGTAACCGGCGGCGACCACGACGGCGCCGGCCATCAGCGTCACCTTGGGGCCCTGGTTCTTGGAGATGCGCGCGGACAGCGGCGCCATGGCCATCATCACCAGGCCCGACGGCGCCATCACCAGGCCGACGGTCAGCATCGACTCGCCGAGGCCGTAGCCGGTGGCCTTCGGCAGCTGGAGCAGCTGCGGCATCAGCAGGGACATCGCGAACATGGAGAAGCCGAACACCGCGGAGGCGAGGTTGGTGAGCAGCACCTGACGCCGTGCGGTGGTGCGCAGATCCACCAGCGGGCGCGCGGAGCGCAGCTCCCACCGGCCCCACAGCGCCAGCGTGACCGCGGAGGTGAGGAACAGCCCGCCGGTGAGCCCGCTGGTCCAGCCCCAGGTGGCGCCCTTGGAGATCGCCAGCAGCAGGCACACCAGCGCGACCGACAGACCGGCCGCCCCCGCCACGTCGAACCGTCCGCCGCTGCGCACCGCTGATTCCGGTACGAGCTTCGCCACCAGCGCCGTGGCGACCGCGCCGAGACCGGCCGCGGTCCAGAACAGCACATGCCAGTCGGCGCGTTCGGCCAGCAGCGCGGCGGCGGGCAGGCCGAGGGCGCCGCCGACCCCGAGCGAGGCGCTCATCAGCGCGGTCGCCGCGCCGAGCCGCTCCGCGGGCAGTTCGTCGCGCATGATGCTGATGCCGAGCGGTATGACCCCGGCCGCCAGGCCCTGCAGGGCCCGTCCGACGACCATGGGGGCCAGGGAGTCGCTGAGGGCGCCGACGGCCGAGCCGGTCACCAGCAGGCACAGGCTGATCAGCAGCATGCGCCGCTTGCCGTACATGTCTCCCAGCCGCCCCACCACCGGGGTCGCGACGGCGCCCGCCAGCAGGGTGGCGGTAATCGCCCAGGTGGCGTCCGCCGCCGAGGCGTCCAGGAGACGGGGGAGTTCGGGGATCAGCGGGATCACCAGGGTCTGCATCAGCGAGACCACGATCCCGGCGAAGGCCAGAACCGCCACGACGGTGTTCGCCCGCGGCGGCGGGCCGGAGACCCCGGCGGCGGGTCTGGGAGCGGCGTCGGGCATGGCGGGGCCTCCGTCTGGTGCTTCGGGCAAAATTAAATCAGCTGGTTGACTTAAGATACCGGATCAGGTTGCCTGATCACCGGATGACGCCCGAATCGGAGGAGAAGGTGCGAGACACAGCAGAGGGAGAAACAGGCATGACGCTTGCGGAGTTTCCGATGGCCAGGGCGGCGGGCTGCCCGTTCGACCCGCCGCCCGCCCTGCGGGAGACGACGGAGGAAGGGTCACTCGCGAAGGTCCGCCTGTGGGACGGCAGCACACCGTGGCTGGTGACCCGGCACGCCGACCAGCGGGCCCTGCTGGGCGACCCGAGGGTCAGCGCCGACGTCACCCGGCCCGGATATCCGAGTCAGGCGCCGCTGCCCAAGGGCGGCACCGCCATCAGCTTCATCCTGATGGACGACCCCGAACACGCCCGGCTCCGGCGCATGGTCACGGCACCGTTCGCCATCAAGCGGGTGGCGGCGATGCGCCCGGCCGTGCAGAAGATCGTGGACGACCTCATCGACGAGCTGCTGGCCGGTCCCACGCCGGTCGACCTGGTGCGGGCGTTCGCCCTGCCGGTCCCGTCGCTGGTGATCTGCGAGCTGCTCGGAGTGCCGTACGCCGACCACGACTTCTTCCAGGACAACAGCCAGGTCCTCATCAACCGTGAGGTGGCCCCCGAGCGGCGGACGGCCGCCCACGGAGCGCTGCTCGGCTATCTGGACGACCTGATGCGCGAGAAGATCGCCCACCCCGTGGACGATCTGCTGTCCGGGCTGGCCAGGCGGGTCACGGCGGGCGAGATGACCCGCGAGGAGGCGGCCCAGATGGGCGTGCTGCTCCTGCTCGCGGGCCACGAGACCACCGCGAACATGATCGCGCTGGGCACCCTCGCCCTGCTGGAGAACCCCGGCCAGCTCGCCCTGCTGCGTGAGAGCGACGATCCGAAGCTGGTCGCCTCCGCGGTGGAGGAGCTGCTGCGCTACCTCAACATCACGCACAGCGGGCGGCGCCGGGTGGCGCTGGCGGACATCGAGGTCGGGGGCCGGGTCATCCGGGCCGGTGAGGGGATCATCCTGGCCAACGACATCGCCAACCGCGACCCGGAGGTCTTCCCGGACCCCGACCGGCTGGACATCCGGCGGGACGCCCGCCGCCACGTGGCCTTCGGCTTCGGGGTGCACCAGTGCCTGGGCCAGCCGCTGGCCCGGATGGAGCTTCAGGTCGTCTACAGCACGCTCTACCGCCGCATCCCCACCCTCCGGCTGGCCACCGGTCTGGAGAAGATCCCGTTCAAGCACGACGGATCGGTCTACGGCGTCTACGAACTGCCCGTGGCCTGGTGAACCCGCCCCGGATCAGGCCGGGTTCACGCCCAGGAGGCTGCGTACCCGCCCGGCGATGAGCGGGTCGGCGCCCTCCAGCGCCTTGTGCAGCCCGGCCGCGTCGGAGAACGGCCGGGCTGCCGCGAGGTCCCGCGCCCGGTCCGCCGGGGCGCCACACTCGGCGGTGAGGACGGCCGCCGCCTGCGTCGCGGGCAGCAGATCGAACCAGCGCAGCCCGAGCGCGGCGAGGCCGTCCGGGGTGGGGCTGCCGGAGAGCCGGAGGCGGGCCAGGCCGCCGTCGGGGTGGATGTCCAGCCGGATGTGGGTGACCGGCTGGGTGGTGGTGACCCGGAAGCGGTGCGGGGTGTCGCGCTGGAGCCGGGTGCGCGGCAGCAGGTCGAACCACGCGTCGGGGGAGTCCAGATCCCCGGCGGTGGCGTCGATGCCCTGCAGCCGGGCCGAGCCGGGGGAGTTGCCGATGAAGTACGAGGTGTCGATCGTCGCGTGGGTGATGCGCCCGCGTGCGGCGAGCTGCGCGACGATCCAGTCGTTGCCGTCGTCGCGGCGCCGGCTGGTCTCCCAGCCGTCGCCCATGACCCTGGGCAGCCCGGGGGCCAGGACGTTGTTGGGCGAGGAGTAGAAACGGTTGCTGGCGTCGACGACCTGCCCGCCGTTCTCCACGGCGGCCAGGTCGAAGGACGTGGTGGTGAGGAACCGCGGGTCCGGCACCACCTGTCCGTGGACGCGCAGCCGGGCCACCCCGCCGTCGGGGTGGATGTTCAGCCGGACATGGGTGAAGCGCTGCTCCACGTCCACGGCGAAGTGGTGCTCGCTGTCGCCGCGCAGGGCGCTCTTCGGGACGATGGTCACCCATGTGGCGCCGGCGATGGCCTCGGGCGTGGGATGGCCCTCGACCGCACACGCCTCGACCGAGCAGTGTTCGGGGTAATTGCCGGTGAAGTGGGCCGTGTCCACGACGACGCCGTGGACCACACCGGGGGTGCCGAGACGGACGATCGCCCAGTCGTGGTCCCCGTCCTCGAACTCGGGACGACGGCGCCGGGTCTCCCAGCCATCCATGATCTGGCCCTTGTGGCCGAAGGTGTGGGCCTGGAAGACCGGTGCCGCGGGGCGCAGCAGGTTCTCCTTCTCGGCGAAGAACTCGTCGTTGGCCGCGATGACACCGCCGCCGAGCGCACGGGCCGCGAGGTCGGGCAGAAGGGTGAAGTCCGTCATATCTCTCCTCGGCTGGGGAGCCGTTGCCTTGAGACCTCCCGGCGGCGCGGCTTCGACCGCGTGGATCACGCCGCCGGGAGGAGCTGTGGGGTGCCGGGCGGTGCTGCCCGGGGGTCATCCGAGGGCGGTGCGGACCGCCGTGGGAGCGTGCTCGGGGCTGGTGGCCAGCTCCTCGAACTCGTTGACGTTGTCGAGTTCGGTGCCCATGGACACGTTGGTGACGCGCTCCAGGATGATCTCGACGATGACCGGGACCCGGAATTCGGCCATGAGCTTCTTGGCCTCTTCCAGCGCGGGCGCGATGCGGTCGGGTTCGAAGACCCGGATGGCCTTGCAGCCGAGCCCCTCGGCGACCTTAACGTGGTCGACGCCGTAGCCGCCGACCTCGGGCGCGTTGACGTTGTCGAAGGAGAGCTGGACGCAGTAGTCCATGTCGAAACCGCGCTGCGCCTGGCGGATCAGCCCCAGGTAGGCGTTGTTGACGACGACATGGAGGTAGGGGATCTGGAACTGGGCCCCGACGGCGAGTTCCTCGATCATGAACTGGAAGTCGTAGTCGCCGGAGAGGGCGACGACGGGGGAGTCCGGGTCGGCGGTCGCCACGCCCAGCGCGGCCGGGACGGTCCAGCCCAGCGGCCCGGCCTGACCGGCGTTGATCCAGTGCCGGGGGCGGTAGACGTGCAGCATCTGGGCGGCCTGGATCTGGGAGAGGCCGATCGTGGAGACATAGCGGGTGTCCTGCCCGAACGCCCTGTTCATCTCCTCGTAGACCCGCTGCGGCTTCACCGGCACCTGGTCGAAGTGGGTCTTGCGCAGCATCGAGCCCTTGCGCCGACGGCAGCTGTCGGCCCAGTCGGCACGGTCATGGAGCTTTCCGGCCGCCTTGAGTTCCCTGGCGGCCTCGACGAACAGCTCCAGCGCGGCCCGGGCGTCGGAGACGATCCCGTAGTCGGGCGCGAACACCCGGCCGATCTGGGTGGGCTCGATGTCGACGTGGACGAACGTACGGTCCTTGGTGTACGTGTCGACGCCACCGGTGTGGCGGTTGGCCCAGCGGTTGCCGATGCCGAGGACGAAGTCCGACTCCAGCAGGGTGGCGTTGCCGTAGCGGTGGGAGGTCTGGAGGCCGACCATGCCCGCCATCAGCGGGTGGTCGTCCGGGATGGTGCCCCAGCCCATCAGGGTGGGCACGACCGGCACCCCGGTCAGCTCCGCGAACTCCACCAGCAGATCGGCCGCGTCGGCGTTGATGATGCCGCCACCGGCGACCAGCAGCGGCCGCTGGGCGGCCTGGAGCATGCCGATCGCCTTGTCGATCTGCGCCCGGGTCGCGGCGGGCTTGTGGATCGGCAGCGGCTCGTACGTGTCCGGGTCGAACTCGATCTCGGCCATCTGGACGTCGATGGGCAGGTCGATCAGGACCGGCCCGGGGCGGCCGGACCGCATCAGGTGGAACGCCTGCTGGAACGCGCCCGGCACCTGGGCGGGCTCCAGCACGGTCATGGCCATCTTGGTCAGCGGCGCCGCGATCGAGGCGATGTCGACCGCCTGGAAGTCCTCCTTGTGCAGCTTGGACACGGCCGCCTGGCCGGTGATGCACAGGATCGGGATCGAGTCGGCGCTCGCCGAGTACAGACCGGTGATCATGTCGGTGCCCGCGGGGCCGCTGGTGCCCACGCAGACTCCGATGTTCCCGGCCTTGGCCCGGGTGTAGCCCTCGGCCATGTGCGAGGCGCCCTCGACATGCCGGGCCAGGACGTGGTTGAGGCCGCCGTTGCTGCGCATCGCGGCGTAGAAGGGGTTGATCGCCGCGCCGGGGAGGCCGAAGAGGTGAGTAGCGCCCTCACGTTTCAGGATCTCGACCGCCGCCTGAGCCGCTGTCATACGCGCCATGGGGTTCTCCTGTGGTTCCGGGGGATTCAGTGGTTGTCGCGGCCGGCCAGGCGCTCGACGCCGCGCAGCAGTGCGGAGTGGTCCAGGCCGCCGTCGCCGCACGCGCGGGCGGAGGCCACCAGCTGGGCGACGACGGAGCCGACGGGCAGCGGTGCGCCGACCGCCCGGGCGGCGTCGGTGACGATGCCCATGTCCTTGTGGTGCAGGTCGATGCGGAAGCCGGGCTGGAACGAACGGCTCAGCACCGCGTCCTTCTTGCGGGCCAGCACGGTCGACCCGGCCAGGCCGCCGCCCAGGACATCCAGCGCCGCCTTGAGGTCCACCCCGGCGTTCTCCAGGAACACCACGGCCTCGGCCAGGGCCTCGAGGTGGATGGCCACCATCAGCTGGTTGGCGGCCTTGACCGTCTGCCCGGCGCCGTGCGGGCCGACGTGCACGATGGTGGTGCCCAGCGCCTCGAACACCGGCCCCGCCTCGGCGAAGTCGTCCGTCTCGCCGCCGACCATGATGGACAGCACGGCCTCGATCGCCCCGGCCTCGCCGCCGGAGACCGGGGCGTCCAGCGTGCGGATGCCCTTCTCCTTCGCGGCAGCCTCGACCTCCAGGGACGTCTGCGGGGTGATGCTGCTCATGTCGATCAACAGGGCGCCCGACGCGGCGTTCGCCAGGACGCCGCCCTCGCCGAGGACGACCTCCTTCACCTGCGGGTCGGCCGGGACCATGGTGATGACGACCTCGGCGTCGCGCACCGCCTCCGCGATGCTGTCCGCGCCCTTGCCACCGGCCGCGACGAGCGTGTCGACGGCGGCGCGGCTGCGGTTGTAGCCGGTGACGGTGTGCCCGGCCTTGACCAGGTTGGCGGCCATCGGGCCGCCCATGATGCCCAGGCCGATGAAGGCGATCTTCCGATGCGTGGTCATTCTGTCCTCCTTGTTTTTGGGGCGCGGTTCGCCGGTTCCGTAAGCGGGGTCAGGCGTGGCTGGTGCTGCCGCGCCGCTCGCGCGGGAGCCAGTCGAAGCTGTCGACGGTCGGGCCCTGGGCCTTGTACTCCAGGCCCACCCAGCCGTCGTAGCCCGACGCCTCGATCGCGGCGAGCAGCCCGTCGAGGTCCAGCCCGCCGCTGCCCGGCGCGCCCCGGCCGGGCGCGTCCGCGATCTGCACATGGCCGATGGTTTCGGCGTGGTCGGCGATCACACCGGCCACGTCGTCGCCGTTCACGGCCAGGTGGTAGAGGTCGGCGAGGAAGCGCACATTGCGGGCGCCGGACGCGCGCTCCACCCGGTCGATGACGCCGAGCGTGTCCGCCGCGGTGAGCAGCGGGTACGCGGGGGCGCCGCTGACCGGCTCCACCAGGACCACGCCGCCGACGCGCTGCGCCGCCTCGGCCGCCAGCGCCAGGTTCTCGGCGCCCAGGGCGTCCTGCTCCGCCGGGTCGGCTCCCTCGACGCGGTTGCCGTACAGGGCGTTGAATGCGCGGCAGCCGAGCTGTTCGCCGATCGCCACGGTCACGTCGATGTTGTCGCGGAACTCCTTGCTGCGGGCGGGCCAGGACACCAGGCCGCGGTCGCCGCCCGGCATGTCCCCGGCGAAGAAGTTCAGCCCGGTCAGCTGGACCCCGGCGTCGCGCACCGCCCCGACGAAGGCGTCGACGTCCTTGTCCTCCGGCACCGCCACGCTGTGGGGCCACCAGAACTCGACCGCGTCGAACCCGGCGGCCTTCGCCGCGGCCGGGCGCTCCAGCAGCGGCAGCTCGGTGAAGAGGATCGACAGGTTGACCGTGTACGGGAGACGGTGGGCGCTCATTTCTCACATCCCGGGAAGTGGTTTTACGGATCGGATTTCGTACGGGGAGGGAACAGGTCAGGCGGTGCGGCTCGCGTCCCGGACCGCCGCGGCGACCGCGGGCGCGACCTCCGGGTCGAAGACGCTGGGGACGATGTGTCCGGCGTGCAGCGCGTCGGCCGCCACCGTGTCGGCGATGGCGCGGGCCGCGGCGATGAGCATCGCGTCGGAGATCTCGTGGGCGCCCGCGTCGAGGAGTCCGCGGAAGATTCCGGGGAAGGCCAGGACGTTGTTGATCTGGTTGGGGTAGTCGCTGCGGCCGGTCGCGACGACGGTGGCGTAGCGCCGCGCCTGGACCGGATCGACCTCGGGGTCGGGGTTGGCCAGGGCGAAGACGATCGCGTCGTCCGCCATCGCCGCCACGTCCGCTCCGTCGAGGATGTCGGGCGCGGACACGCCGATGAAGACATCGGCGCCGCGCAGGGCGTCCGCCACGCTGCCGGAGCGGTTTCCGGCGTTGGTCTGCTCCGCGAGCCGACGGCGGGAGGCGTCCAGACCGTCCCGGTCGCGGTGGATGACACCGACCCGGTCGCAGGCCACGATGTCACCGGCGCCCTCGGCGGTCAGCAGCCGGATGATGGCGGTCCCCGCGGCGCCCACCCCGCTCACCACGATCGTCGTGTCGGCGAGCTTCTTGCCGACCACGCGCAGGGCGTTGGTGAGGGCGGCGAGGACGACGACGGCCGTACCGTGCTGGTCGTCGTGGAAGACCGGGATGTCCAGCTTCTCGCGCAGCCGCCGTTCGATCTCGAAGCAGCGCGGTGCGGAGATGTCCTCGAGGTTGACGCCTCCGTACACCGGGGCGATCAGCTCCACGGCCCGGACGATCTCGTCGGTGTCCTGGGTGTCCAGGCACACCGGCCACGCGTCCACGTCGGCGAACCGCTTGAACAGGGCGGCCTTGCCCTCCATGACGGGGAGGGCCGCCGCGGGACCGAGATTGCCCAGACCGAGCACGGCCGATCCGTCGGTCACGACCGCGACCGTATTGCGCTTCACGGTGAGGCGCCGGGCCTCCTCCGGGTCGTCGGCGATGGCCCGGCAGACGCGCGCGACACCGGGGGTGTAGGCGCGGGAGAGGTCGTCGCGGTGGCGCAGCTCGACCCGGGGGGTGACCTCCAGCTTGCCGCCGATGTGCATGAGGAACGTGGCGTCGCCGACCGTGCGCACGGCCACCCCGTCGAGCGCCGCGACGGCGTCGGCGATCACCTGGATGTGGTCACTGTCGACGGCGTCGCAGGTGAGCTCGACCAGGATGTGGTCGGGGCCGGTCTCGACGACGTCGAGCGCGGTGAGCACGCCCCCGGCGTCGCCCACCGCCGTGGCCAGCCGCCGGGTGGAGGTGGCGTCGGCGGGGGCTTCCGCACGCAGGGTGAGGGCGAATCCGGGACTCGGGGTGGGCATGGGGCTGACCTCGCACGGTGGGGGCGCCTCTGGAACGCCGGGCTGCTACGTCCACTGCATCGTAACTTCCACGATGCGGATAACTGTTTTTGCTTAGTGGAATAACAACTCTTGTGGTGCGTCGGCGTCAAGCCCCTGGCGGCGGTTGATGCCGATGGGTCCCACTTCAACAAAATGTTTGATCAAGCCGCTGCGTGTGAGGCGTTGACATGGCTTCGCGGCCGACCTATACATCTCCCAGGTTGAAAAAAGTTTTCCGCGAAGTGGAATGGCCTGGATCGAGGAGAGGTGCCCACCCCCTCCTCATGGGCCGAGCCGTCCCCCGGTGGCATCGCCCCGGCGGGACCGTCCCACGCTCGTGTCATCCCCAGAGGAGCCCCGCCCCGTCTGTGGAGTGCTGGCCCGCCCCAGGAGGTTCAAGACGTGAAACCCATCCATCTGCTCGGCGCGATCCCGTTTCTCGGGATCCTCGGGGGGATCTTCTTCGTGAACCGGGTGACGCCCTATGTCCTCGGCATGCCGTTCATCCTCTTCTGGCTGGTCCTGTGGGTCGTCCTGATCTCGGCGACCATGGCCGTCATCTACCGGCTCGACCCCGCCAACCGTGAGGAGGACGCCGCGTGATCGCCCTCGGCATCATCTTCGTCTTCCTCGCCGCCTCGCTCCTGCTGGGCCTGCGCGCCCGCCGCGGCCGGGACATGGACCTCGAGCAGTGGTCGGTCGGTGGCCGCGGCTTCGGAACGATCTTCGTCTTCCTGCTGCTGGCCGGTGAGATCTACACGACCTTCACCTTCCTCGGCGCCTCGGGCTGGGCGTACGGCAAGGGCGCCCCGGCGTACTACATCCTCTGTTACGCCTCACTCGCCTATGTGCTGTCCTACTGGCTGCTCCCGGCCGTGTGGCGGTACGCCAAACAGCACCGGCTCATCTCGCAGTCCGACTTCTTCGTCGCCAAGTTCGAAAGCCCGCTGCTCGGCGCGCTCGTGGCCCTGGTCGGCGTCATCGCGATGGTGCCGTACCTGGTGCTGCAGCTGAAGGGGCTCGGGATCATCGTGTCCGTCTCCTCCGACGGCAAGATCCCCTCGCACTGGGCCATCCTGATCGGCACCGTCGCGCTGACCGTGTACGTCACCATCTCGGGCATCCACGGCTCGGCGTGGACGGCCGTCATGAAGGACGTCGCCATCCTCGCGGTCGTCCTGATCCTGGGCATCTACCTGCCGATCCACTACTTCGGCGGCTTCGAGGACATGTTCCAGGCGGTCGACAAGGCCCATCCGGACTTCATCACGCTGCCCACCAGCGGCATGAGCACCTCGTGGTTCTCCTCCACCGTGCTGCTCTCCGCGCTGGGCTTCTACATGTGGCCGCACACCTTCAGTGCCTCCTACACTGCCCAGAACGAACGTGTCTTCCGCCGCAACGCCATCTTCATGCCGCTCTACCAGCTCATCCTGCTCTTCGTCTTCTTCGCCGGCTTCGCGGCCATCCTCGTCGTACCGGGCCTCAAGGGCGCCGACGCCGACCTCTCGCTGCTGCGCATCACCACCGCCACGTTCCCGTCGTGGTTCGTGGGCATAGTCGGCGGCGCGGGACTGCTCACCGCGCTGGTCCCCGGATCGCTGCTCCTCATGACGTCCGCGACCTGCCTGGCGAAGAACGTCTACCGCCTCGCCCGCCCGCAGAGCACCGACCGCCAGGTGACCCGCCTGGCGCAGTGGCTGGTCCCCACCCTCGCGCTGGTCTCCCTGTACTTCACCTTCAACGGCGGCGACTCGATCGTGTCCCTGCTGCTGATGGGCTACGCCCTGGTGACCCAGCTCTTCCCCGCCCTGCTCTCGAGCCTGAGTGCGCGGCGGTTCGTCACCAAGCAGGGGGCCGCCGCGGGCATCGTCGTCGGTGTGGTCACGGTCGCCGTCGTCACCCTCTCCGGTGTCACGGTCGGCAGTCTGATGCCGGCTCTTCCGCAGGCCATCAAGGACCTGAACGTGGGTGTCATCGCCCTGGTCCTCAACACCGTGGTGATGCTGGCCGTTTCCGCCGCCACCCGCACCGCGGAACGTCCGGACCCCGCGCCCCGGATCCAGCCCGAAGCCACGGCCGGGGCAGGCTGACCCACCCCGCACATCACGCCACCACCCCCGGCCCGGCCGGGGGTGGTGGCGTATTTCGTGACCTTCGTGCGCCGCGCGGGCGCGGTCACCAGCTGCTCTTGGTCACCCCGGGAAGCTCGCCCGCGTGCGCCATCTGTCGCATCCGGACGCGGGAGAGGCCGAAGGCGCGCAGATGGCCGCGGGGGCGGCCGTCGACGGAGTCGCGGTTGCGTACGCGCGTGGCGCTGGCGTCGCGCGGCTGGCGGCGCAGCTCCCGCTCGGCGGCGAGGCGTTCCTCCTCCGGGGTGTGGGGAGCGGCGATGAGCGCCTTCAGCTGGGCGCGGCGCTCGGCGTAACGGACGACGATCGCGCGCCGTTGCTCATTCTTGGCGATCTTGCTCTGCTTCGCCATCAGACCTTCCCTCCCCGGGCGCGGATGCGGGTCACGGCGGCTTCGATGCCGATGCTGTCGACGGTCTTGACGGCCCTGGCGCTGAGGGTGAGCCGGACGTGGCGCCCCTCGCTGGGCAGCCAGTACCGCTTGCGCTGGATGTTGGGGTCGAACCGGCGCTTGGTGCGGCGGTGGGAGTGGGAGACATGGTTGCCGAAGCCGGGCTGTCGGCCGGTGAGTTGGCAGTGGGCGGACATGGGGCCTCTCCGGTCGTCCTGGTGGTGTTCTGGGATGTGAGCTCCACCGTAGCAGTTAAATGAAAATGATAACCAAAAGCGTGTCGGGGGTCGGTCCGGCAGGGCGCGGCTCACGCACGGTCGAATTCGTTCGGCCGTACGGCCCCTCGCGCGGGTGCCCGGCCCGGACGTCAGAAGACTGAAACCATGCGCCTCGTCCCCGGGCCCACGAGCCACGTCGTGGTCGTCGGCGCGGGCCTGTCCGGGCTCGCCGCCACCCTGCACCTGCTCGGCGCCGGGCGCCGGGTGACCCTCGTGGAAAGCGCCACCCGGCCCGGCGGCCGGGCCGGGTGCCTGGAGCGGGGCGGGTACCGCTTCGACACCGGCCCCACCGTGCTCACCATGCCGGGCCTGCTGGCCGAGCCGCTGGCCGCCGTGGGGGAGGAGGTGTCCGACCGGCTCGACCTGATCCCGTTGCACCCCGCCTACCGGGCCCGGTTCGCCGACGGCAGCAGCCTCGACGTCCACACCGGTGCGGACGCCATGGAGGAGTCCGTACGCGCCTTCGCCGGACCGCGCGAAGCGGCCGGATACCGGCGGCTGCGGGCCTGGCTGGAGGCACTCCACCGCGCCCAGATGTCCCGCTTCATCGACGCCAACTTCGACTCGCCGCTCCAGCTGCTCCACCCCGACCTGGCCCGGCTGGCAGCGCTCGGCGGCTTCGGACGGCTCGACCCCGGCATCGGCCGTTTCCTCCGGGACGAGCGGCTGCGCCGCGTGTTCACCTTCCAGGCCCTCTACGCGGGCGTGCCACCGGCCCGCGCCCTGGCCGCGTACGCCGTCATCGCCTACATGGACACCGTCGCGGGCGTGTACTTCCCCCGCGGCGGCATGCACGCCGTGCCCCGCGCGCTGGCCGCCGCGGCCGCCGACGCCGGTGCCGACCTGCGCTACGGCCAGCGGGTCACCGGGCTGGAGCGGCGGGCCGGGCGGGTCACCGCCGTCGTCACCACGCACGGCCGCGTTCCCTGCGACGCCGTCGTCCTCAGCTGCGAGCTGACGGAGGCGTACCGGCTGCTGGGCCGCGCCCCGCGCCGCCCGCTGCGCCACCGGCGCTCACCCTCGGCCGTCGTCCTGCACACCGGCACCGACCGCACCTGGCCGCAACTGGCCCACCACACCCTCTCCTTCGGCGCCGCCTGGCGCGCCACGTTCGAGGAACTGACCGTATCCGGGCGGCCGATGAGCGACCCCTCGCTGCTCATCACCCGGCCCACCACCCACGACCCCGCCCTCGCCCCGCCCGGCCGCCACGTCCACTACATCCTCGCGCCCTGCCCCAACACCGACATCGGGCCCGGCGCCGCCGAATGGCACACCCTCGGCCCGCGCTACCGGGACCACGTCCTCACCGAACTGGAGCGCCGCGGCCTGGCCGGGCTCGGCGCGGCCATCGAACAGGAATGCCTGGTCACCCCGGCCGACTGGACCGCCCAAGGGCACGCCGCGGGCAGTCCGTTCTCGCTCGCCCACACCTTCGGCCAGACCGGACCGTTCCGCCCGGCCAACCTCGTCCGCGGAACGGAGAACGTGGTGCTGGCGGGCTGCGGCACCACCCCCGGGGTGGGCGTCCCGACCGTGCTGATCTCCGGAAAGCTGGCCGCCGCCCGCATCACCGGCCCCGCCCGCCCCGGTCCCCGCCACGTCCACCCCGACCCCCGCCGCACCCGGCCGCGGGTCCTCCATCGGCAAGGACTCCCATGACCCGACACGAACTCGACGCCGCCGGTATCCACGACCCGGCGCTGCGCACCGACTACCTGCGGTGCAGACAGCTCAACGCCCGCCACGGCAGGACGTACTTCCTGGCCACCCGGCTCCTGCCCGCCGCCCGGCGCCCCGCCGTGCACGCGCTCTACGGCTTCGCCCGCTGGGCCGACGACATCGTGGACGACCTCGAAGGCTCCGGCGGCAGCGCGCCACGCGAAGCCTGCCTGGACCGGTTGGCCGACGAGCTGTCCCGGGCCCTGCGCACCGGCCGCAGCGACGAGCCGGTCGTCCGCGCGCTCGCGCACACCGCCGCCGTCCACCGCATCGACCACCGGCACTTCACCGACTTCATGGCCTCGATGCGGGCCGACCTGACCGTCACCGACTACCCCACGTTCGCGCAGCTGCGCCACTACACCCACGGTTCGGCCGCGGTGATCGGCCTTCAGATGCTGCCCGTGCTCGGCCACGTCGTGCCCCGCGAGGACGCCGAGCCGCACGCGGCGGCGCTCGGCGTCGCCTTCCAGCTCACCAACTTCCTGCGGGACGTGGGGGAGGACCTGGACCGCGGCCGGATCTACCTGCCCGCCGACCTGCTGGCCGCCCACGGAGTGGACCGGGCACGCCTGCGGTGGAGCCGCCGCACCGGGCGGCTGGACCGGCACATCACCGCCGCGCTGCGCGACTTCGCTGCCCTGACCCGCGGCTACTACCGCCGGGCGCTGCCCGGCATCGCCATGCTCGACCCGGTGGCCCGGCCCTGCATCCGTACCGCGTACGTGCTCTACGGAGGCATCGTCACCGCCGTCGAACGCGACGGCTACGCGGTGCTGCACCGGCGGTCGGCGGTGCGGCGGCGGGTACGGGCCGCGGTCGCCCTCGACGGGCTGGTCCGGGTCGGTGCCGCCCGGCTGCTGGCCGCCCGCGCCGACCGTGCCGTACGTAAGCCACCCACCGCCCCGCCAGGCGGGCCGCTCCCCGTCGAGGAGGCCGCATGACGCCACCCGCACCCGGCCGTCTTCCGCTGTCCCTGCGCCGCCGCGGTGTCCGCTGGGACCGGCAGCGGCCCACCTGGCGGGAGGCGAGCCCCGCCCTGATCGCCGCGGCCCTGAAGCGGGCGCGGGACCGGCCGTCGGGCAACTGGTACGTGCTCGGCGCGTCCGCCGCCGTCGCCCCCAGCCGCCCCTTCGGCCGGACCGTCGCCGGTACCGAGGTGGTGGCCTGGCGGGACGAGGGCGGACGGCTCCTCGCCGGACCCGGCGCGTGCCCGCACCTCGGGGCGCCGCTGAAGGACGCGGTGGTCAGCCGCGGCACCCTCGTCTGCCACTGGCACGGCCTCGCCCTGTGCGGGGACGCCACCGCGGGCTGGTCCCCGCTGCCCGCCCACGACGACGGCGTCCTCGCCTGGGTACGGCTCGACGCGGCCGGTGGCGAGGAGCCGCTGCCCCGCCCGGTGCTGCCGCCCCGCCCGGTGGCCGGGGCCACGGTCGCCGCCGTCCACGACGTCACCGGCACCTGCGAACCGGCCGATGTCGTCGCCAACCGCCTCGACCCGTGGCACGGCGGATGGCTCCACCCGTACTCCTTCGTCGATCTCACCGTCGAGGAGCCGGACGGCGAGGACGCTCTCGCCGTCCGGGTGTCCTTCAAGGTGGCCGGTCGTGTGGTCGTCCCCGTCCGGGCCGTCTTCTCCGCGCCCGGACCCCGCACCGTCGTCATGCGCATCACCGACGGCGAGGGCCGCGGCTCCGTCGTGGAAACCCACGCCACCCCGCTGGCCTCCGACCCCCGCGGCCGCCCCCGTACCGCCGTCATCGAGGCGGTTCTCGCCACCTCCGACCGCCCCGGCTTCGCCGTCGCCCGCGCGGCCGCGCCCCTGCTGCGCCCGCTGATGCGCGCGGCCGCCGGTCGCCTGTGGCGCGACGACCTCGCCTACGCCGAACGCCGCTGGGCCCTGCGGGAGGCGGGCCGCTTTCCGGGCTGACCGGTGGCGGGCACGGCGGGGTGTCCGGTGAGTGCCCCCGCCAGCCGGTGCACCCCGCGCAGCACGGCCGTGCGGCCGTGGCGGGGGACCGTCCACAGCCGCTGGCCGCGCACGCCCCAGCGGGCGAGCAGCGCGTTGGCGGCCAGGAAGCCGCTGGTGGCCGCCCGTTCCATCAGGGCGACCGGCAGATCGGTGCGGACCAGGTCCCCGGCCAGCACCACCGCCGGGTCGGGCGTGCGCACCGCGGGCCGGTCGCGGTAGCCGCCGACGGGGAAGGCCGGGCAGTCGGCGCGCCACTCGTGGCGGACGTCGACCACCTCGGCATCCCGGGTCTCGGGGTAGACCCGGGCCAGCTCCTGCCGCAACCGGCGCTCCACGGCGACCCGTTCGGCGGCCGGGTCCACGGCGTACGCGTGCAGCTCCAGTACCGATCCGCCGGTGGCCGCGGCCCATCGGGCGGCTTCGCCCTCCCACCGGGACACGACGCTGACGTTGTCGAGCGGGCCGTAGCCGCTCGTGCCGAGGAAACCCGGGCGGCCGGGGTCCGTGGGGGTGCCCAGCCACAGGCGGGAGACCAGGAACGGCGGCGCGGTCCGCAGGGCCGCGATCCGCTCCCGCCACGGCGGGCCGCCCAGGCCGGGGGAGTTCGCGACCAGCCCGCGCAGGCCCGCCGCGTCCAGGGCGAGCACCACCCCGTCGTACGCCTCCCCGTCCACCGCCACCCGCCCGCCGCCCAGCGGCCGCACCGACTCCACGGCGGCGCCCAGCCGCAGCCGTGTGCCATGGCCCTCCAGATAGCGCCGCAGCGGATCCCACAGCGCGTACGGGAACGGCTCGCGCACCACGTCGAACAGCAGCCCCTCGCTCGACCCGAGGAAGTAGATGTGGAACATCACCGCCAGCTCGGCCGCCGACAGCTCGCCCGGATCCACGAAGAAGCTGCGGGAAAACACGTCGAACGCCAGGTGCCGGGCCGCCGCCGGGAAGCGGACCGCGTCCAGGAACTCCGCCGCGCTCAGCGCGTCCAGCCGCTCGTGGATCCGCGGCAGTCGTACGTCGAACAGCGGCAGCGCGGCCACCGGGTCCATGGCCGCCAGCTCCCGCCAGCCGAACGACGGGCTGCGCGCCACGAAGCCGAGCGCGGACCACGGCGGGGTGCGCGGGACGCCCGCGAAGCCGTCCCGCAGGCCCGAGCTGTGCCACAGCGGATAGTCCGGCAGCCCGGTGAGCATGCTCAGGGCGGGGTCGATCCGCCGCAGCAGCCCCCGCAGGTTGTAGTACTGCCGGAAGAAGGCGTGGAAACCGCGGCACATCGTCGCCGCCGACCCGTCCGCGAGCGTCGTCGGCCACCCGGCCAGCCGTCCGCCGAGCACCGTGGCGCGTTCGTACAGCACCACCGCGACCCCGCGCTCGGCCAGCCCGGTCGCCGCCGCGAGCCCCGCGATCCCGCCGCCCACCACCGCGACCCGCGGCGCACACCCGGCCGCGACCCGGGCCCGGCCCGCCGCCACCGGCAGCATCTCGGCCCGCCGGTCCCGCCCGCGCCGGGCCGCCATCGTGGGGGTCACCGCTTCGGCTCCGGTGGCGCGTGGCCGAAGGCGGGGCCGGTGCGCCGCCGGAGCCAGGGCAGCTCGGCCACCGTCCGCAGCATGGGCGCCACCGGTGTCCGCACCCCGACCATGACGTCCTCCGCCAGGCCGGTGCCGCCGTCGAGGAACCGCAGCAGACGGTCGGCGGGGACGTGGCGGAAGAGGCCGGTGAAGACGTCGGCGCCGGTCACCCGGCCGGTGGCCAGGGCGCGCAGCATCGCCGCGTCCATGGCGCGTGCGCGGGCCGGGTACGGGGCGGGCGGCACCGGGCGGCGGCCCGCGGCGAAGGCCGCCGCCACCGCCCGGGACTGCCGCTGCACCGCGGCGAAGGTGTAGCCGGTGGCCGGACGGGTGGCGCCGCCCGCGGCGCCGATCCGGAACACGGCGTCGCCCGCGTGGCGGGGGAAGCGGCCGTCGGTCATGGGGATGACGCCCTGCTCGGTGGAGAGCACCCGGAAGGGCGGCAACCGCAGCACGGCCCGGGTGTAGTGGCGCAGGGCCGCGTCGTACGCGGCGCCGTCCAGCACGGCGGGCGAGAACTCGGTGTACTCCACCAGCGCCTCACGGGTGCTCAGCGGCAGCACATAGCCGAACGACAGGCCGCCGTCCGGCTGCGGGGTGCGGAAGTCCATCAGCTCGGCCACCGCGGGATCCAGCGCCGGGGTCTCGCAGCGGATGAACCAGCCCCGGAAGTGCTGGAGCAGCGTCGTACGAGCCGGTGGCAGGGCGGCCGCCGGGCGGGAGTCGAAGGCCCATCGGGTACGCAGGACCACCGGTTGGCTCCCGGCGCGGACGCCCCGTACCACCGCGCCGCCCGCGTCGTCGCGCACCTCGTCCACCACCGCCTCGACGCGCCGCACCGAGGGCGCCGCGTCGAGCCGGGCGGCCGTCCAGCGCTCGAAGTCGCGCGACCGCAGCATCTTGTAGACGAAGGGCGCGATCTCGCGCTCCAGCGGGCGGCCATCGGCTCCGTGCACCCCGACCCGGCTCCAGCGGGCGGCCAGCGCCGCGTCGAACTCACCGCCCGGCTCCTCCCACCAGCACCACGTCCGCTCCGGCGGCCGCAGCGGCCCGTCCGGCGCCTCGACCAGCAGCACCCGCGGCGGGGAGGGCAGGGCGGCGAGCCGGTGGGCCAGCGTCAGACCGGCCGCACCCGCGCCGACGACCGCCACGTCCGCATCCCACGCCACCGCGGGACAGAGACGCTAGCGCCGAACGCTTCGGTGGCGGCGCATCATGAGCACACCTGTGGCCGTGACCGCCAGGACCGCGCCGCCGAGGAGGGTCGGCTTGTTCTCGCCGACCGCGGCGGGCCCGAATCCGGCGTCGACCCCGCCGCTGGGGTGGGTGCGCTTGACCTTGATGTCATCCGTCATCTTGATGCTCGGGGGACACTTCACGACGACTTCGTGGCTACCGGAATCGGCCTTCTCCGGAATCCGGAAGTGGCCGGTGAGCTCGCCCTTGTGGTCGCCCTTGAACAGGTGGAACTCGTCTCCGCCCGCGGAGCCCTTGCCGTAGGTCACGTCCGAGCCGCAGGCGGTCGTACTGACGGTGACCGTGGACCCCGGAAGGGCCTTGCTCGGGCTGATGGTGAGGTCCGTGTCATCGGCGGCAGCGGCCGGGCCCTGCAGGGTGAGGGCACAGAGAACCAGGCCGATGGCTGCACCGGCGGGTACGTAACGCATGAAAATCCTCCAACGGAGCAGTGGCCGACCCGAACACGAGGCACCTGTGAGGTGTTCCGTTCACGAGACAACCGACACTCCGCCACCACCGCAACACGAAGCGTCACCCCGTCACGTCGCCGCCACCGCTCCGCTTGATCATCCGCGCAGGTCACCGGAGCGACGGACGGTATACCGGCGGGAATGGCCGGAGGGGAGCGAATGGGCTATTCGCGCGCGGTACGTGCGGTCAGGGCGCGGGCCAGTTGCGCAGCAGGGTGTCGAGCGCGTCCAGGGACCGGGACCAGGATTCCGCCGAATCGGGGGAGCTGTGGCTGAACCCGCCCGCCAGCTCCAGGCTGACGTAGCCGTGGAACACGCTGCCGAGCAGCCGGACCGCATGCGTCTCGTCCGGCTCCGGCAGGTCGTAGCCGCGCAGGATCGCCCGCGTCATCTGTGAGTGCCTGCCGCCCGCGCTGGCGGCCGCCGCCTCCGGGTCGAGCCTGAACTGGGCCGCGGCATAGCGGCCGGGGTGCTCGCGGGCGTAGTCGCGGTAGACATTGGCGAAGGCGGTCAGGGCGTCCTTCCCGGCCCGCCCGGCCAGGGCGTCGGCGGCCCGGTCGGCGAGTTCCTCCAGGGCGAGCAGGGCGATCCTGGTCTTGAGGTCGCGGGAGTTCTTCAGGTGCGAGTACAGGCTCGCGACCTTGACGTCGAACCGCCTGGCCACCTCCGACACGGTCACCTGGTCGAAACCGACCTCGTCGGCCAGCTCCGCTCCGGCCCGGGTCAGCCGTTCCGTGGTCAGCCCTGCGTAGGCCATGCCCTCCCTCTCCGCCGGCAGCGCCCACTATTCGGCTGCCTAAGACCTTTAGGCAATCTTACCCTCCGGTGACGTGATCCACCCCGGCGTCCCGGCCCGGTCGCGTGGCTATAGCCTTCCGTCGAACGCGTCCGACATGACAGAGGAGTTCCATGCGACGCACTACGCGCAGACGGTCGAAAGCCGCGAGACGGGCGATCGTCGCCACCGCCGCGTTAGCCCTGGGGGCGGGCGGACTGGTGACGGTCAACATGTACGCCTCGGCCGACGCGGGCGATTCGCAGCAGAGCGACACCCGCGGCAGGGCGTTATCCGCCCAAGGGTCCACCATCGACTGCCCCGACGTCGGCCAGCGCCTGAGCGCGGTGCCGCAGCGGGCCAGGGCCGAGGTGGACCGGGAGCTCGCCCTGCTGGACAAGCAGGTCGCCGAGGCGTATCAGCGGCTCGCCGGTTCCCAGCGGGCGATCCAGCAGGATGCCAACTTCGCACAGAACGCGATCATGGGTCCGCTGAAGGACAAGCGCACGGCGACCATCGACCGGATATCGATCGCCATCGGCCGAGTGGCAGCCACCCCGCAGGGCCTCGACGGGCTCGCCACCTGCACGCTCAAGGCTTCCGGCGGAGGCCAGGGCGGGAATCAGGGCGGCAGCCAGGGCGGCGGCCAAGGTGGCAACCAGGGCGGCGGTCAGGGCCAGAGCGGCAACGGCCCGGCGGCCGCGGATTTCGTGGACATCACCAGTGTCCAGCCCAATGTGCGCACACCGCGCCCGGCGCGGAACGCCTCCAAGGGCCTCTTCGCCACCAAGTGCGGCGTCAACGCCAACAAGCTCTACAACACCGACAACGTCATCGTCGCTCCGGGCGTGTCCAACGGGGCGCACCACACCCACGACTACGTCGGCAACCAGGCCAACAACGCGTTCGCCGACAACAACACCTTCGCCGGTGGCCGCACCACCTGCCAGAACCAGGGCGACAAATCCACCTACTACTGGCCGGTGCTGCGGCTTCAGGACGGCACCCGTGAGTTCGACGCGGACAAGCAGGGCGGTGGCGCGGAGGGCAACACCGGCCGCATCCTGACGGCCAAGAAGGTCACCCTGGAGTACGAGGGCAACCCGCGCGGCAAGGTCGTGGCGATGCCCAGGTTCCTGCGCATCATCACCGGCGACGCGAAGGCGTTCAGCAACGGGACGGCGAACGCCAACGCCGCGTGGAGCTGCACCGGGTTCGAGAACCGGCAGCTGAAGGACAAGTACCCGATCTGCCCGCAGGGCAGCGATGTGGTGCGTACCTCGAAGTTCCAGAGCTGCTGGGACGGCAAGAACGCCGACAGCGCCAACCACCGCTCCCACGTGGCGTTCACCGGCGCCGACGGCAGCTGCCCGAAGGGCTTCGTGGCGATTCCGCAGCTCGTGCAGCGCCTGGTGTACGACGTGGACGCGCCCAGCCTGAAGGACAACGGGAAGACCCGGCCGTTCTTCGCGGTGGATGGCTTCCCCGAGCAGTTGCACAAGCCGGTCACCGACCACGGGGACTTCATCAACGTCTTCGACGAGAAGGTGATGAACCAGATGGTGCGGTGCATCAACACCGGACGCACCTGCCGCTGAGGTGACGCCCTGCCGGTGGTCGTACGCGTGGTCGTACGCGAAAACCACCGGCAGGGCGCGCGCGGCCGCCCGGCGCGATACCGGGTATACTTTAAATGGATTGATTTAAAGTGGTGCGCGCGGAGCGGGAACGCGGTGGTGATGATGGCAGCCAGGATGACGCAGGACGAGCGGGTCAGCGCGACCCGGGAGGCGCTGCTGACGGCGGCGGAGCGGCTGTTCGCCGAATACGGGGTGCACGCGGTCGCCAACCGCCAGATCAGCGCGGCCGCCGGACAGGGCAACAACGCCGCGGTCAACTACCACTTCGGCACCAAGACCGACCTGGTCCGCGCGATCGTCCGCCGCCACGCCGAGCAGATCGAGCGGATCCGCGCGGGGATGCTGGCCGGCATCGGCGACTCCACCGAGCTGCGGGACTGGGTGGCAGGCGTGGTCCGGCCGTCCATCGAGCACCTTGCGGCGCTGGGCCACCCCAGCTGGTACGCGCGGTTCATCGCCCAGGTCACGGCCGACCCCGCACTCCAGGCGATCACCACCGCGGAGTCCTTCGCCGCCTCCCCGTCGCTGCACTCGTTGCAGGACGGGGTGAACCGCTGCCTGCCCGACCTGCCCGCCGAGGTGTACGCCGAGCGTGGCGCCATGACACGCCACCTCATCACGCAGATGAGCGCCGAGCGGGAGCGCGCCCTCGCCGACGCCGCCCCCACCTCCCGTACGACGTGGCACGACACCGCCACCGGCCTCGTCGACGCGATCGTCGCCCTGTGGCAGGCCCCGGTCACCCATTAGGGCGCTTCAGGGCGTGCGCACCAGCCGGGCGTACGCCTCGGCCAGCGCCGACGCCACCTTGCCGACGCCGTACCGGTGGCCGTCCACCTCCCGCACCGGCTGCACCTCGTAGGCGGTGCCGGTCAGGAACACCTCGTCGGCGTCGGCGAGGGCGTCCGGCTCCAGAGGCCGCTCATGGACGGGGATGCCGAGGTCATGGGCGAGGCCGATGACGGTCTGGCGGGTGATGCCGTTCAGGAAGGTGTCGGGGACGGGGGTGTGCAGGGCGCCGTCGATGACGAGGAAGAGGTTGGCGCCGGTGGCCTCGGCCAGCAGACCCCGGTGGTCGAGCAGCAGCGCGTCGTCGTAACCGGCGGCTTCGGCCTCGTCGCGGGCGAGTGTGCAGATGTTGTACAGCGATGCCGCCTTGGCGTGCACCGGCGCGGTGTCGGGCGCCGGGCGGCGCCAGCGGGAGGTGCCGAGGCGGATGCCCTCCTCCTGGGTCGCGTCCCCGAAGAGGCGCGGCCACTCCCAGGTGGCGATGGCGACATGGACGCGGTTGCCCGTACTGGAGACGCTGAGCTGCTCGCCGCCCCGCCAGGCGACGGGCCTGACGTATCCGTCGGCGATGCCCTGCCTGCGGACCAGCTCCCGGGCGGCATCGGCGAGTTCGGGCACGCCGAAGGGGATGGCGAAGCCCAGGGCGTGTGCGGAGGTGTGCAGGCGCTCGGTGTGCTCGGTGAGCTTGAAGATGGCGCCGTCGTAGACGCGCATCCCCTCGAACACGCCACCGCCGTAGTGCAGTCCGTGGGAGAGGACGTGCAGCTTCGCGTCCCGCCAGGGCACGAAGGCGCCGTCGTACCAGATGACGCCGTCACGGTCGTCGAAGGGGAGGGAGATCATCGTCCACTGCCTTCCGGGGCGTACTCGATGTGGATGGCGGTCTCCAGCGTGCGGTGGAACTCCTCCGCCTCGGCGGTGGTGGTGTGCCGGGACAGGATGAACGCCGGGTAGCCGGTGAAGTCCGGGTAGGGCCGCACCACGTCGCCGGGGAAGAGCATCTGCACGATGTGGTCCACCCGGGGGTCGGCGCGCAGCTCGTCCAGGCCGTGGATCGCGGTGATCCGCCCCGAACCGCCGCACGGCACGATGTAGTTGGCCGCGGCGCCCGTGGCGGAGGGCGTGCGACCGGCGCCGAAGGAACGTGGCGGCAGCCCGGCGGCGATCCGCAGCGCGTCCGCGGCGAAGTCCAGCCCGGTGGCGTTCCGGACGATGTACTCCGAGACCCCCGAACCGCCGATGCGGGCCCCCAGCTCCAGCAGGTACGGCCGGTCGCCGCGCAGCCGCAGTTCGGTGTGGGTGGGGCCGTCGGCGATGCCGAGGGCGGTGTGCGCGGCGGTCACCTCGTGCCGGATGGCGTCCTGGATCGCCTCGGGCAGGACGGCCGGGGCGCGGTAGACGCTCTCCTCGAAATACGGGCCCTCGGGCTCGCCCTTGTAGCCGATGCCGCACACCGTCACCTCCCCGCGGTGGGCGAGGGATTCCACGGCGAACTCGGGCCCGTCGAGATACTCCTCCACGATCAGGCCCCCGGCCCCGCCCAGTTTGCCCCGGCAGATCTGCCACACCTCCTCGACGACGGCCTTCAGTGCGTCCGGGCGTTCCGCCTTGGTGACGCCGAGGCTGGAGAAGCCGTGCGCGGGTTTGACCACGACCGGAAAGTCCAGGTGTGCGGCCTCCTCCCAGGCGGAGGGGTCCTTCAGGCCGACGAAGCGGGGCACGTTGAGCCCCGCCGCGGCCAGCCGTTCCCGCATCACCCGCTTGTCCTGCGCGCCGAGCGCCGCGTCCCGCCCGATGCCGGGCAGCCCGAGGAGTTCGGCGGCCTCCGCGACGAACGGCACGGCCGGGTCGTACAGGGTGCAGATGCCCTGGAACGGGGTGGTCTCGTGCGACTTCCGGAGCCGGGCCAGAGCGCCCGCGCGGTCCCCGTCGATGTCCAGAGGCAGCACGTCGGCCACGGCCGGGGGCAGCCGGTCCGGGGACACGTCCTCGTCGGGGCGGGGGACCAGGATGAGGCGGATACCGGCGCGCTCGGCGCTGTCGAAGACCCAGGGCAGCGTCGTCCGCTGATACACCAGGACGACGCGGGGCTGCGGTGTGCTCACGATGTTCCTCGTTCCAGTGGCATTCCGGCCGACCGGCCGGTGTCGTCGTTCTCCTCGGCCGTGCCGGAGCCGGTGTCCTCGGCCGCGCCGGAGCCGGTGGCCTGGGGCCGCGCCCGGCGGGAGCCGCCCACCGTCAGCCACACCCCGGCCGAACAGGCGACGATCAGGACGAGCACGACGGGACCGGGCGCGCCCGCCCATCCCAGCGCCCATTCGCCGAGCCGGATCAGGAACGGCACCACCAGGGCCACGGCGGAGGTGTACAACGGGCCCTTGCGCAGGATGAGTTCGTGCGAGATGAGGAAGACCGGGGCGGTGAGCCCCGCGCCGAGCAGCGCCACCCCGCCCCAGTCGGCCGCCGTGACGCCGCCCATCGGCACGAAGACGGCGGTCGTCAGCCCCAGCATGACGGCGCCCGCCCCCGTGATGGCGGGCAGTGCCGCCAGCGGTGAGATGTCGGCCATGCGCTGCCGGTAGACGTAGCCGTAGAGGGCGTACGTGAACGTGCCGCCCAGCGCCAGCAGGGCACCGGCCAGCAGGGTGCCCGCCCCGGCCGCCTCGCCGCCCGGCCCGTCCGCCACCGCGTAACCGCACGCCGCGGCCACCGCGAGCAGGGTGCCGCACACCTTGCGGACCGTCCCGCGCTCGCCGAAGGCGACGATGCCGATGACGAAGGTCACGCACGGCAGCAGCGAGACGATCAGGCCCACCCGGGAGGCGCCGATCCGGCCGATGCCGAGCAACGTGCCGGAGTAGTACGCGAAGAACCCGAGGAACGCCAGCAGCAGAAACCCGCCCGGGCGGCCGAACCCCTTGCGGACGTCCGGCCAGCTGCGCGGCCGGAGTACGGCGATCACGGAGATGGCCAGGAAGCTGGCCGCCGTACGGCCGCTCGCCACGGCGAGCGCGGGAACGCCGTCGACCAGCCGGGCGGACATCAGCCAGCCCGCGGCGAGCAGCAGCACCATGAGCACCGACAGGGCGGGTACCAGCAGCGGTCCGCCGCCCCGCCGGGTCGCCGGGTCGCCGGTCACCACTGAGCGAGCGCGAACGTCAGCGGTGGCAGCCGGTCCAGGCTCTGCCTGGCACGCAGCAGCGCCCGCTGGTCCTCGGTGAACCGGTAGCGCTGCTTGGCCTCCCCGGCGGGCAGATAGTCGCGCACCAGGGCCTTGGCGGCGGCCCGGTACTCGTCGTCGGTGGTGACCTCGGCCTCCAGCTTCTCGACCGTGGTGATGTAGTCCCGCAGCGCGCCCAAGGTGGCGTCCCGGTCCAGCCGCAGCAGCCCGCCGTCCTGTACGGAACCGGTCAGCGCGCCGCGCTCGCGCAGCCACGAGTACACGAAGACACCGGTTCCGGAGTCGAAGTTGCGGGTCGCGTCGGTGGCCTGCGGGTAGCGGAAGACACGTTCCAGCAAGATCATGTCGATCTGCTCCTCGGCGTACGGAACTCCGCCGTCGGCGCAGGCCAGCACGGTCTTCGCGTCCACCTTGATCTCTTCGAGCAGGCCGACGAACCAGTTCATCTTGAGCGAGATGTGCTCGTCGAACGGCCACAGCCCCTGGTAGTGCATGCGGTCGTGCAGATAGCCCCAGATGGCGCGGGCCTCGAAGCACACCTCCGGGGCCAGGTCGGTGGAGGCGCGGGGCACGGAGTCCGGGGTGAGGACGGCGGCCGCCCCCGGGAGCGCGTAGGTCTCGTGGATGCTGCGCATCTTGTTGTAGAAGAACATGGCGTACGGCTGATCGGTGATCTTGTCGTGCGCGGCCACGTTCTCCGGGAAGAACACCAGGCAGTTGCCGCGCGCGAAGCCGTCGCTGCCCGCGACGAGGATCAGGGACTGGCAGTTGTTCTTCGGATGCGGATGGGTGAGCGCCAGCTCCGGCAGGGCGTCGGGCTCCTCGCGCAGCGCGTAGAAGCAGTCCAGCCGCTTGCCGACGGGCGGTGCGCTGTTGGTGGTCTGCAGCGGCGCGAGGAAGAAGACCATGCTTCCGTCCTCGGGCGGGCGCAGCGCGTCGCGGGAGCGGGCGAAGTGCGGCCGGGTGTCCAGCCCGGCGTCCAGCCACCCGGCGACATCGGCGTCCAGCGCGTCGGCCTGGTGCCCGAGCCCGTTGCGCCGGTACCAGGCACACGCCTCGTCCGAGACGCGGGCGAGCAGCGCACGGTCGTCCGCCGTGGGTTCGGCGACCGTGCCGTCGTCGGCCTGGCGCGTCCGGAAGCGGTCGACCAGCGGGATGACCGATTCCGTCAGGATCCGCGCCTCGGCCAGGTACGCGGGGGCTATCGGTGCTCGGGATATCACAGCGCCACCGCTCCCGCCGCGAGCGGCTCCTCGGCCCCGGCGTCCGCGGCCAGGACCTGGTGGACGGTGAAGACCATGGGGACCGGGCCGAAGTCGCGCAGGACACGCAGTCCGTGCCGCTCGGCGGCGACGAGCGTGGTGATGCAGCCCTCGACCTTCCCGGCGGCGCAGTCGATGGCGGCCTGGGAGTTGCTGAGCACCTCGTGGACCTCGGCCGACGCGGGGACGAGCCCCCTGGGCGCCGGGTGCGAGGCGACGGTGGCGGGCGTCGGCGTGCCCGCGGAGGCGAGCACCATGTTGTACGTCGGCATGATGAAGCTGTCGACCATCCGTAACCGGTGCAGATTGCCGAATACCAGGGTGTGCAGGGCCGGATAGACCGCGCAGGCGGTCAAGGCGTGCTGCCCGTCGGCCGGGACGGCTTCCAGCGCCGATTCGATGGAGGAATGCAGATGGACTGTTCCCTCCACGCCGCGTCTGCGCAGCCATTCGTGCGAGGCGGCTTCCAAGTTGGTCCCGTGCGGACCGAGTGTGTGCAGGTTACGGACACGGTCCGGCCCGGCATGGATATGCCGCATGATCTCTCCATGTTTTGAGTTCCTGATCGCTTCGGCAGGTGTTCCCTGGAAGCTAAAAGGATGAAAACAGTAGTAATCGGCAACAAACAAGAGCCTTCTGTAAAACATTCCAGATGGCTGGATTTGATGCCTGGTCGAGGATGTTATTCGGCCACCTGACTCCCGCTGTAGCGGAATGTCAACCTCCGCTCCGAGGGGCGTTGTCAGTGGGCGCACGTATGTTCATTCGTGCCGCGCCGCCGGGGCGCGGAGCACCCCTGTGCGCAGAGGAGATGACGCCTTGTCAGACTGGGAGAGGTCGAGCACGGCGCGGGTGATCCCACCCGCACGGCCGCGCAAGCTCGCCAAGGTCCCGTTCGTCGAGCTGGCCGACGGACGCCTCCAGGGCGTGGTGTCCAGCGGCTCGGACATCGGGCGGGTCTACGTCTCGTCGGTCGCGGCCGGGACCTACGCGTTCTCGTGCAGCACCAACAACAACCGCCCCTGCGGCGGTGCGCACGGCTCGTACTGCAAGCACATCATGGCTCTCATCAGCGAGGCGGTGCTGCAGTACGGCGCCGGGCGGGTCGCCCGCTATCTGAGGGTCGAGACGTCGGACGGGGAGCCCACCGCGCTGTCCCTCACCGCGGATATGGCCGACACGCTTCCCTCGCAGGCGGCATCCAAGCCCGCGGCGGCGGTCTTCAGCCGGTTCCTGCGCCACCTGACCTATCTGGAACTCGCCCCGGTTACCGCGCCGTTGCCGGAGATGCAGTGGTTCCCCTCCAGCCGGGCGGTGGCGTGATGCGTGCCGATCTGCTCGCCGAACCCCTCGCCGATCTCGACGCGGCCCTGGCCGCCGTCGACGCCTTCGACCAGGCACTCGTCGCCGGTCTGCTGCGCCCCCAGCCCGGCCAGGCCACCGGGCTGACGGACCTCGCCCATGCCGTGGCGGGGACGCCGCTGGCCGACAGGGTCGCCGAGGCGGCCGGGAAGGCGGCGGCCGGAGCAGCGGGCGAGGACCATTTCGTCGCCCTCGCCGCCGCCCGCACCGCACTGCTCGGGTCCGTCCACGACGCGCTGATGACGCGGGTCGAGGAGGCGACCGCCCGGCCCCGCGGCGAGGAGGCCGCCGCGCTGCCCGCGCCCGGTGGGCAGGAGGCGGTGAACCTGCTCGCCGCCGCCCGCTCCTGGCTGTCCGATCTGGCGCGCTCCGGGTGGCGGGGCATCGACCACGAGGTGGTCTCCGGGGCGGCGCAGGTCGTCTCCGCGATGCTGCCGGACCCGGCCCTGCGGCGCCTGGCGACGCTCCTCGACGGCTTCGCCGCCGAACTCGCCGCGTCCTGCCCGGGCGCCGCGCTGGACCGTGTCCCGGCGCGCCGATGGGCCGACCTGTGGGCGCGGGCGCTGCTGCTGACGCTGCCCGGTGCGGCCGACGCACCCGCGACCGGGGCGGCCACCGGCCGCCTCCTGCCCCTCGGTGTCGATGTGCAGGAACACGCGACCGCGGCGCAGGCCCAGGTCCACGCGGTGTTCGAGCCCGCCGACGGCAGCACACCCCGCCTGGTGCGCGCCAGCGTGTCGGTGCCCAAGCCCGATACGGTCGTGGGAGTCGGCATCTGGCAGCTGCTCCGGCCGCATATGTCGCTCCTGGCGGCCGTCAGCGAGGGCCGCTCGATGGACCTCACCGACATGCCGGTCACCGCCGAGGGCGACCTGCTCTGGAGCGACGAGCACGCACGCCAGGGCGAGCCAGCCGATCCCTTCGCCACCGCCCGCGTCGCCCTGCCCACCGCCACCGACGCGCCGACCGCACCGCTGGACCGGCATCCGTCGCGCATCGCCGTCCCCGTCTTCCTGGAGGGCTACGGCTCCCAGAAGGGCGACGACGCGCTGACGTTCAGCGTCGCCGGACACGCTCTCGCCGTCGACACCGACCGCGTTCCGGCCGCCGGTCCGCTCACCCCCGAGGCCGTCGCGGGGTCGAGCGCCTGCATCGGGCTGCTCCGCTGGGACGCCGGGGCGTATCGCGTTCAGCCCCTGGCCGTGGAGAAGACCGTGCGGAAGAAGGCCGTCGCCCTCCACGCCGGGGGATGGGCCGGGGGCACGACCGACAAGGCCGGGGTCAAGGCCGAGAAGGCCGCCACCGACGCCGTGGCCGCGCTGCGGGAGCGGGCCGGGAGGCTGCTGCGGAAATGACGGAGCACACCACCGAACACGCCACCGCCCACACCTCCGCACACACCACCTCGCGGACCGGCGAGCACGCAGCCCATGACAACCGCCGTCAGGTCCTGTACTGGCGGCTGCTCGCCCGCCTCTTCGACCCCGAGGAGCAGGCCGCCCTGGAATCGGCGAGCCTCGCCGTCGTGGAGGACATCGGGCTGCCGACCGCCCTGCTGGACCCGCAGGCATCCGTCGACTCGATCGTGCAGCGCCACCCGGAGCTGGCCGCCGAGTTCGACGGTCTGATGACCCCCGAGCCCGATGCCGACGCCGATGCCGCCGACGGAGGACGGAACCGGGCCGCCGAAGTACGGCGCGCCGCGCTGGCCTCGAAGGTCCTGCTCAACGTCTTCGCCTCGGGCTCCGGCACGGTGACCGCGGGACAGCTGGCCCGCTGGCAGTCCGACGCCGGATGGCTGGAGCGCGCCCTCGGCTGCAAGCCCGGCGACCTGCGCGGGGGCCGCTCCGGCGGGCAGTCTGGCGGAGCGGCCGCGGGGCCGGGCGTCAGCCCGACCGGCACCGGCGGCCCGGGCCGGACGCCCGACCTCAGCCGGCTGATCCCGGAGATCGGCCCGGAGCTGGGCGCCCTGGAGGCCGACCTCGTCAGGCGGATGCGGCTGCGTGAGGTGCTGGCCGACCCCCAGCTCGCCGCGCAGCTGACACCGAGCATGTCGCTCATCGAGCAGCTGCTGCGGGACAAGGACAACCTCTCCGGCGTGGCACTGGCCAACGCCAAGGCGCTGATCCGCCGTTTCGTCGACGAGGTCGCCGAAGTGCTGCGCACCCAGGTCGAGAAGGCCACGGTCGGCGCGCTGGACCGCTCCGTCCCGCCCAAGCGGGTGTTCCGCAACCTCGACCTCGACCGCACGATCTGGAAGAACCTCACCAACTGGAGCCCGGAGGAGGAGCGGCTGTACGTCGACCGCCTCTACTACCGGCACACCGCCCGCAAGACGACACCGCAGCGGCTGATCGTCGTCGTGGACCAGTCGGGCTCGATGGTCGACTCGATGGTGAACTGCACCATCCTGGCGTCCATATTCGCCGGGCTCCCCAAGGTGGACGTCCACCTGATCGCGTACGACACCCAGGCGCTCGACCTGACGCCCTGGGTGCACGACCCCTTCGAAACCCTGCTGCGCACCAATCTCGGGGGCGGCACCGACGGCACGGTCGCCATGGCACTGGCCCAGCCGAAGATCGCCGAGCCGCGCAACACCGTCGTGGTGTGGATCTCCGACTTCTACGAATGGCAGAGCGAGCCGCTGTTCGAGAGCATGGCCGCCATTCACCGCTCGGGGGCCAAATTCATCCCGGTCGGCTCGGTGACCAGCTCCGGACGCGGCAGCGTCAACCCGTGGTTCCGGGAGCGCTTCAAGGATCTCGGTGCGCCGGTTCTCTCCGGCCACATCCGCAAGCTCGTCCATGAACTCAAGACGTTCCTCGCCTAGTCACCCGCCTGGTCTCCCGCCTCTTTCCTTGTTCAGAAAGGCCCTGTGATGTCCGACCTGCTGCGCGCCCCCGCCGAGATCAAGTACGCCGAGGAGCTGGACTGGCTGGAGTCCGTCGACGACGGCCCCAAGCCCTTCTCCTGGCGCCTGTCCCCGAAGATGATCCGCCTGTTCATCCTGGGCTCCGAGCGCTCCGACGGCTTGGACCGCGAGATCGCCCAGAAGTGGTTCGGCGACCGCAGTTTTGTCGAGCGCTCCATCGTCACGCTGGCCTCCGACCGCGGCCTGCTGCTCATCGGAGACCCCGGCACTGGAAAGAGCTGGCTGGCCGAGCTGCTGTCCGCGGCCATCTCCCGCAACTCCACGCTGGTCGTGCAGGGCACGGCCGGTACCACCGAGGACCACATCAAGTACTCGTGGAACGTGTCCATGGTCATCGCCAAGGGCCAGTCGCGGGAGTCGATGATCCCCTCACCGATCATGACCGCCATGGAGACCGGCGCGATCGGCCGCTTCGAGGAACTCACCCGGTCCACCAGCGACGTTCAGGACGCCCTGATCTCGATCCTGTCCGAGAAGTACATCTCCGTTCCCGAACTGGACAGCGACAGCATCGTCTTCGCCAAGCCCGGATTCTCGGTCATCGCCACCGCCAACAGCCGTGACAGGGGCGTCAACGACCTGTCCTCCGCCCTCAAGCGCCGCTTCAACTTCGTCCGCATCCCGGTGATGACGAACAAGAAGAGCGAAACCGAGATCGTCCGCTTCCGCACCGAGGAACTGCTGCGCCGTCACCAGATCGAGCTGGACGTGCCGCCGACGCTGCTCGACGTACTGCTCCAGAGCTTCGCCGATCTGCGCGCCTCGGCAGCCGCCGCGGGAAGCGACGACGAGAAGCTGGAGTCCGCGCTGTCCACCGCCGAACAGATCGGTGTGCTGGAGGACGCGATCCTGCACAGCAACTTCTTCGGCGAGCGCGCCCTGACCGCCCACGCCCTCGCCACCTCGCTCGTCGGGTCGCTGGCCCGGCGCGAGCCCGAGGACCTGGCCATCCTCAACAAGTATCTGCACGGTGTCGTGGAGCCGCGAGCCAAGGAAGAAGGCGGATCCTGGCCGGAGTTCCTGGACGGCGGCCGCGACGCGATCGCCACCCTGTCATGAGCGGCACCTACCAGGGGCACAACGGGCACCAGGAGACATTCGAAGCGCTGCGCGGGCAGCTGCGGGAGGCCGCCGCGACGTTCGCCGACGGGCCCGACGCCCTGGAGGGCATCCTGCTCGGCCTCGTCGATGACGTCGACCGCGCGGTGGCCGAGCCACTGGAGATCTTCCCCGTCTGCCACCACTCGCCCGCCTCGGCCATCGCCATGGCCCGCCGACTGCGCCAGAAGCAGCCCAAGGTCGTGTACGTGGAGCTGTGCGAGGACATGGCCCCGCTGCTCACCGAACTGCGCAACTGCAGGCTCCCGGTGGCGGTCCAGGCGTTCGCCACCGACATCGACGGCTTCCCGGCCGACTGGTCGCCGCTGTCGGTGGTCGCACCCGTCACCGAGGTCTCCGCCGAGTACCAGGCGATCGCCTACGCACTCGACACCCCCGGAGTCGAACTGGTCCTCGTCGACCGTTCCTCGGACCACGTCTTCCAGTGGGACACGCGCGGAACGCACTCCGGGGAGCCCGGCGGCGCGGCGGAGCCGGACGCGCCCGCCGCCGACGAAGAGACCGCGCTGCACGGCGACGCGGTCGGCGTGGAGATCGGCGACCTGCGGCCGCGCTTCGCGGAGCTGGAGGAACACCTGCTGCGCCACGGCAAGGTGCGGCACTGGTCGGAGTGGTGGCACCAGTACGTCGAGCTGCCGCTCGGCGACAGCGACCACGACGCCTACCGCCAGGTCATGTTCCTGATCGGCAGCCTCTTCCGGCGCCTCGCACCCGGCGATGCGCACCGGGTCCGGGTGGACGAGGACCGCGAGCGCTACATGTGGACCAGGATGCGCGAGCACCTGGCCGCGACCGGCACCGATCCCGCGGACTGCCTCTACGTCTGCGGCGCCTTCCACGCCGCGAGCCGCGTCGAGGAGTTCGGCGTCCACGGCGCCGACACGTACCGGATCAGCCCGCGCACCGCCACCACCTGGCAGTACGGCCTGATTCCGTCCAGCCACGCGGCGATCGAGGCGCAGTTCGGCCTCGCCGCCGGTTCGGTGTCGATCGCCGCGACGGTCTGGGCGAAGAACATCAAGCGCACCCGGGTGGAGCCGTACCGCCTGGAGGGCCAGGCGGGCGCGAAGAAACCGAAGCCCAGGAAGACCGCGGCCACCCCGGAACCGGCCCCTCCCGCATCCGACAAGCTGACCGGCTTCCTGCGGCAACCGCCCGTCCTGGACCGGCTGGACGAGACCGAACTGCTCGGCTGGTCGGTGGAGATCGTGCGCGCCGCCCGCCGCAATGGCTATCTCGCGTCCACCGCCGACGCCATCGCGGTGTTCGAGACGTCGATCCTGCTGGCCGGGATGCGCGACCGGGCCAAGCCCACGCCGTACGACTTCCAGGACGCGGCTGTCACCTGCATCGAGAAGGACACCGTGCCCGGGCGGCGCGATGTCCGCCGCCTCGTGGAAATCATGATGGGTGGCGACCGGATCGGAAAGGTCGGCTACGACGCGCTGCCACCCCTGGCCCGCGATGTGCACGACCGGCTCGCGCCGCTGAACCTGAAGCTCGAACAGCGCGGTGTTCAGCGGGCGTTGCTGGACATCTCCGCCCGGCCGGAGCTTCAGAAGTGCTCCGACGTGCTGTGGATCCTGCGCCACCTGATGCCGCACGGCACCGCCCGGCCGATCATGGGCGAGCGGACGCTGGGGGAGCGGCCGATCCAGGAGTCCTGGGATGTGGCGCTGGGCACCCATCAGCGGGCGCTCATCGAGCTGGGCTACGAGGGCGTCAGCATCGAGCAGGTCATGGAGCAGCGCCTGCGCCGCACGGCGTACGACCCCAAGGCCACCGCGGCGACCGTCCTCGAAGCCGTCGAGGACGCGACGCTGTACCTGCGCAGCCGCCGCCTCGCCGACGAACTGGGTACCCGCGCCCTTGAGGTGCTGTCGGCCGAGCGCAGTGTCGACGGGGCGCCGGAGGTGCTGCGCCGGGTGCGGCGGCTGCTGGCGTACTACCGCACCAGCGAGCCGGTGCTGCCGCCGTGGATCGAGTCCTTCGTCAAGACCGGATACGCGCACTACTGCACCCTGCTGCCGACGGCGTTCACCGACGACGACGCCACCGTCCGCCAGGTGGCGGCGATGCTGGGCTTCCTGTTCAGCATGGAGAGCCTGGCGCTGTCGCTGGGCTGCGACCGGGCCCAGCTGGAGCTGTCCGTCGCCCAGTCGCATCCGCGGGATCCGTCGAAGACGGCGCTGCTGTGGGCGGCACAGCAGCAGCTCGGGCAGCTCTCCCGCACCGACCTCCGGGCCAGGTGCGACGAACTGCTCGCCAACCCCATGGTGGTGCCCGCCTATCCGCGCTACCTCAGCGGCTTCGTCCACGCCCTGGAGCCCGTCCCGGGCCTCACCGACTTCGTCGTGGAGGCGGTGTCGAACGCCTTCGGACGGCTGCCGGACGCGGTGCTCCTGCCCTGGCTGCCGACCCTGATCACCACCCTGCGCGCGGGCGGCGCCGAACTGGCCCCGCTGCTGATCCGCGAGGCCGGGCGAACCTTCCCCGGCCAGCTGGCGGCACTGGACGCGTGGGTGCCGCCATGGCAGGCGCGGCCGGAGCCCGCTCGACCCGCCCCGCGCGCGGACGTCGGCCGCCGCAGCGCCCTGCTCGCCGCCCACCCGGCGACGTGCGACGCGGTGGCGAACCTGCTGAGCTGCGACGGGACATGGGCCACGGCGGACGCCCACCCCGCGGGCGCGGCCCTGGCCGGCCGCCATCCGGACACGGCCCTGGCCCTGGAGGCGCTGTTGGCCGGGCGGTGAGCCCAAGGGGATGGCTCTGCGCAGTGACGTGCGGGCGAGCCGCTGGAGGGGATCGCCGGGCGTACCGGGCCGGGATGTCACACTCCGGCGATCTCCCTTGTCATACCTCCGGAAGCCTTGGGAAAGCGCTCGACCAGACGGAGGACACCTGCCATGGCCCGGATCTCGCTCACCCCGCCCCGCACCCTGCTCAACCGCATCGGAGCCTGGTACTCCCGGCGCACCTACGGCAAGGTGCTCGACCCCGGCCTGGCCCTCGGCCACCACGCGCGGGTGCTGCTCGGCTACGTACGGCAGGAGCGCGGCGCAGCCAAGTGGAACCACCTCGACCAGAGCCTCAAGCACCTCGCCGTCATGGCCGCGGCGGCCAGGATCAACTGCTCGTGGTGCGTGGACTTCGGACACTGGGAGGCCGACACCCTCGGACTGTCCATGGACAAGATCTCCAAGGTCCCGCGGTGGCGTGACCACCAGGCGGACTTCACCGAGCTGGAGCTGCTCGTCCTGGACTACGCCGAGGCCATGACCGAGACCGAGCCCCGCGTCACCGACGAGCTGGCCGCCGCCCTGGTCGAACGGCTCGGTGAGGCCGCGTTCGTCGAACTCACCGCCATGGTCGCCCTGGAAAATTACCGCTCGCGCGTCAACAGCGCTTTCGGCCTGGTCAGCCAGGGCTTCTCGGACGACTGCGCGGTACCGTCGCGGGCGTGATCGACACCACCACCTTCGAACAACACCGGGGCATGCTGTTCGGCATCGCCTACCGCATGCTCGGCAGTGTCGCCGACGCCGAGGACCTGGTGCAGGACACCTGGCTGCGCTGCAGCCAGGTGTCCACCGCCGTGGACAACCCGGCCGGCTATCTGACCCGTACGGTCACCAACCTCGCGCTCAACCGGCTCACCTCGGCCGCCGCCACCCGCGAGCAGTACGTCGGGCCCTGGCTGCCCGAGCCGCTGGTCACCCAGCCCGACGCCGCCGAGGAGGTGGAGCGGGCCGAGTCGGTCTCACTCGCCATGCTCGTCGTCCTCGACAACCTCTCGCCGCTGGAGCGGGCGGTCTTCGTCCTCAAGGAGGTCTTCGGCTTCTCCTTCAAGGAGATCGCCGCGATGCTGGAGCGCGGCGAGGCGTCCGTACGGCAGGTCGGCCACCGGGCCAGGTCACACGTCCAGGCCCGGCGGCCGCGCTACGACACACCGGCCGAGGTGCGGCGACAGGTCACCGATGAGTTCCTGGCCGCCTGTCTCGGCGGCGACCTCAACCGAATGATGGAGCTGCTCGCCCCCGATGTGACGGCGTGGAGCGACGGCGGCGGCAAGGTGAAGGCCGCCGTCCGTCCGCAGCGCGGCGCGGACAAGGTCGCCCGTTTCCTCGCCGCCGTCGTCACCCAGCCGATGGACGACCCCCGCGTCCACGCGGTCGATGTCAACGGACGGCCGGGACTGCTGCTCACCGTCGCGGGCCGCCCGGACACCGTCGCTGTCGCGGAGGTCGCCGACGGCCGGATCACGGAGATCCGTATCATCCGCAACCCGGACAAGCTGCGGCACCTTTGAGCCGAGCGCGATCCCCCGGCCCGCCGCCCCGTTCGGCAGACCTCAGTCGATGAGGTCGAGGGCGGCGGTCAGCACGCTGTCGCCGTCAATGCCGTGGTACCGGTAGACGTCGTCGAGGGCGCCGCACTGGCCGAACCGGGTCACACCGAGGGTGGTGACGGGCACCTGGTGCACGGTGGCGAGGAAGGCCAGGGTGTGCGGGTGGCCGTCGAGCACGGTGACCAGCGGGGTGGCCCGGTCGGCGGGGAAGGCCCGGTCGAGGATCCAGTCCGGGTCCTCCGCCAGGCCGCGCCGGGCCTGAAGGGCGCGGAACAGCAGGTCCGGGCTGGTCACGCACACCACATCGGCGCCGTGGCCGAGAGCGTCGAGCCGTTCGGCCGCGGCCAGGGCTTCGGGGACCATGGCGCCCATCGCCGCGATGGTCACCACCGGCTTGTCGTGGCGCCGCAACCGGTACGCGCCCGCGGCCACCTGCCGCCGCCGTCGCTCGCGCGCGGCGGGGTCGGTGGGCACGGCGGCCAGGGACTGGTCCACCGGCCGGGTGGACAGCCGCAGATACGCCGAACTCCCTCCCGGGCGTCCGAGGTTGCTTAAGGAGGCGAGCAGACACCATTCGGTGTCGATGGCGAAGGCGGGCTCGTACGACACACACCCCGGCTGCTCGATGCCGAGCGAAGGCGTGGTGATCGACTGGTGTGCGCCGCCCTCCGGGGCGAGAGTGACCCCGGACGGGGTGCCCACCAGGATGGACTGCCCGCCCGCGTACATGCCGAAGGACCACGGCTCCAGCGCCCGGTTGACGAACGGGTCGTACACCACACCGATGGGCAGCAGCGGCTGCCCCCAGCGGCTCCAGGTGGCACCCAACTCGCCCAGCAGGCCGACCAGGTTGGTCTCGGCGATGCCCAGTTCCACATGCTGCCCGGTCGGCTTCTCCCGCCAGTGCAGGATCGTCTCGGCGTCGTCGGCGAACCAGTCGGTGCCTTCCGTGGCCGACCACACGCCGACCTTGTTCAGCCAGCCGCCCAGGTTGGTGGTCGAGCTGACGTCCGGGCTGACGGTGACGATCCGGCCCGCCGCCTCCGGTGCCCGGCGGGTGAGGTCGAGCAGAGCCCTCCCCAGCGCCTGCTGGGTGTGGCCGGTCCCGGTGGGCGCCGGGCGTCCGATGTCGGCCGGAAGGGCGGGCGGCTGCTGCGGCTCGCGCTCGGGCCGACGCAGCCTGTGCGCGGCGGCCGCGCACAGGGACGCCTCCGCCGAGCCGTCGGGGAAGAGGGCCCATGGGCGATCCGGATCCGTCCCCAGCCGCTCGGCCAGCGGGCGCATCTGGTCGGCGGTCAGCAGCGAGGAGTGGTTCTGCGGATGGCCCTCGGTGGGCAGCCCGTGACCCTTGACCGTGTACGCGAAGATCACGGTCGGCCGGGTGTCGTCGATGGCGTCGTACGCCTCCAGGAGGGCGCCCAGATCATGGCCGCCCAGGTTGCGCAGCGCGGCGAGCAGCGTGGCGTCGTCCAGTTGCGCGATGAGCCCGGCGATGGGACCGGCGGTGGAGCCGGTGCCCGGCAGCCGCTCCCGCAGCTGGTCGGCGGTGCAGCGCAGCAGCCGCTGGTATTCGGGGTTGCCCATGGCGTCGATACGGGTGCGCAGGGCCTCTCCGCCGGGCCGGGCGAACAGCTCGTCCAGCAGATGCCCGTACTTGAGCGTGAGCACCTGCCAGCCCGCGGCCGTGAACATGCCCTGGAGCCGACCGGCGGCGATGCCGGGCACCACACGGTCGAGGGACTGCCGGTTCAGGTCGACGATCCACGTCACCTCGCCGAGGGAGGACACCACCGGGTCCTGGACCGCCTCCCAGATCGCCCCCTCGTCCAGCTCCGCGTCACCGAGCAGGGAGTACTGCCGCCCGGTCCCGGCGCCGCCGAAGCGGCCCTCCACATAGCGGCGGGCGAGCGCGCCCCACAGGGGAGCGGTGGCGCCGATCCCGACCGAGCCGGTGGAGTAGTCCACCCTGTCGGGATCCTTGGACCGGCTGGGGTAGCTCTGGAGCCCGCCGAACGCGCGAAGCGTCGTCAGATAGGACTCGTCCAGCTCGCCGAGCAGGTAGTTGATGGCGTGCAGCACCGGTGAGGCGTGGGGCTTGACCGACACCCGGTCCTCGGCGGCCAGCGTGTGGAACCACAGCGCCGTCATGATCGAGGCCATCGACGCGCTGGACGCCTGGTGGCCGCCGACCTTCAGCCCCGTGGGGTTCGGCCGTACCCGGTTGGCATGGTCGATCATGGCCGTGGACAGCCACAGCACCCGGCGCTCGACCGCTTCCAGCGTGCCGAGCGTCCCGGGGTGTTCCCTCCCGGCCGGGTCCTTGCCCGGGGCGCCCGAGAAGGTCGCGTCCATGACCACATTGACCACCTCCACTGCCCGGGCCTGGCGCCCGGAAATGCTGTGTGATGCGAGAAGTAGACCGAGCCCTCACCTTCTGCGCAACATGTCTCCTTCCGGCTGGGCAATCTGCCCACTGTCAAGGGGTGTTGGGCGGTCCCGATTGATCAACGTGACCAATGGCCGGGTGATCGACGCCACCACCGGTCTACGCGGCCTGGTCCGTGGCGAGCCGCGTTGCGATGTGATTGATGCGTCAGTCGGCACGGGTGATTTGGCCCGCGCGACGTAGGGAAGTTCGCGATTTCACCGCGTCTCGACCATTGCGGGTTTCGCAACGCGCCCCTAGGGTCGGCGGCATGCTGCACACTGCGGACGCGACGCGTCAGCGGGTGCGCGAAGTGCTGCGCGGCTACCCGGGCAGTCAGCGCGCCTTCGCCGACGACATGGGGCTGGACCCCACCAAGCTGTCCAAGTCGCTGACCGGGACCCGGCGGTTCACCCCCGCCGAGCTGACCAGGATCGCCGAGATCGGCAACGTCACGGTGAACTGGCTGATCAACGGCAGCGACGAGGCGGAGACGGTGTCCGCCGTTCCGCAACGCAGCGCGCGGCGACCCGTACGGGGCGGAGACACCGGCCGGTACCGGCAGATCCTCGACGCGGCCTGGCGCCTCATCGCCGAGCGGGGCTACCACGCGGTGCGGGTGTCGGACGTCGCGGAGGCATGCGGCACGAGTGCCGCCACGATCCACTACTACTTCCCGGGCCGCGACGGCCTGCTCACCGAGGCACTGCGCCATTCGGTGCGGCAGGCGTTCGACCGCCAGGTCGCGGAACTGCACGGCATCGAGGACGCGCATCAACGGCTGTTGCGCCTCGTCGAGCTGCAACTGCCCGCACCGGGCGCGTTGCAGAGGGAATGGTCGATCTGGTTGCAGGTGTGGAACGAGACCGCGCTGCGCCCGGAACTGCGGGCGCTGCACACCGATTCCTACGCCCGCTACCACGAGACGGTCGCGCGCACGATCGCCGAAGGCCAGGCCCAGGGCGTCTTCACCGACGCCGACCCCGAGGAGCTGGCGGTGTCCCTGACGGCCCTGATCGACGGTCTGGGCATTCAGGTGCTCACCGGCCGTCCGGGACGGACCGCCGAGCGGATGCGGCGGATTCTCTACGACTTCGTACAACGCGAAATCGTCCGGAGCTGACCGAACAGGAGCCGCGTATGGCCGACGCCGGCAAGCCGACCGACGCCGACAAGCCGACCGCCAGCGACGAAATGACCGAGGCAGCCCAGGCCCGGGTGGTCACGCCCTACGAGGGCACCGGCCATCGCGCCTGGGACGACACCGCCGACATCCCCGCACCGCTGTCCCTGCACCACACCACGGTCAGCCCGGCCTGGGTGGACTACAACGGCCACATGAGCGAGTCGTGTTACCTGCTGGTCTTCGGGGACAACGCGGACGCGTTCTTCCGCTACATCGGCATCGACGAGCAGTACCGGGCCGAAGGCCACTCGCTGTACACGGTGGAAACCCATCTGCACAACCGCCGCGAGGTGGCCGAGGGCGAGCCTCTCCGGCTGACCCTCCGCGTCCTGGACCACGACACCAAGCGCGTGCACATCTTCCACGAAATGCACCACGGCACCACCGGCACCCTGCTGGCCACGGCCGAACAGATGCTGGTGCACGTCGACATGGAGGAGGGGAGGTCGTCATCGATGCCCGCGGCCCTGCTGAGGCGGCTGGCCGCGATCCAGCAGGCGCATACGGCCCTGCCCCGCCCCAAGACCGTAGGCCGCCCGATGGGGATCCGCCGCCGAGGCTGAAGCCCAAGCCACAGCCGAATCACCTGCCACGGCTGATGAAGCCCATTCGCTCCCGTCCCGCCGTCCTGAGGAGCCGCCATGGATTTCGAACTCACCGACGAGCAGCGCATGATCGTGGAGACGGTCCGCAAGTTCGTCACGACCGAGCTGGAGCCGCACGAGGACGAGGTCGAGCGGCTCGACGAAGTGCCGCCCGCGCTGGCCGAACGGATCCGCCGCAAAGCCCTCGACGCCGGGCTCTACGCGGCCAACATGCCCGAAGAACTGGGTGGCGGCGGTCTGGACGCCACCAGCATGACACTGGTCGAGCGCGAGCTGGGCCGTGCCGGGTACGCCCTGCAGATGCTCGTCGCACGGCCGAGCAACATCCTCCAGGCATGCGAGGGCGAGCAACGCGAGCGCTACCTGTTCCCGGCCATCCGCGGCGAACGCCATGACTGCCTGGCCATGACCGAACCCGGCGCCGGATCCGACGTACGGTCCATGACCACGCGCGCGGTGCTGGACGGCGGCGACTACGTCATCAACGGCACCAAGCACTTCATCAGCCACGCCGACGCGGCGGACTTCGTGATCCTGTTCGCCACCACGGACACCACCAACGCCACCCCCGACGCGGAGCGGGAATCAGGACGGGCGCGGAAGAACCCGATCACGGCGTTCCTGGTGGACCTGGACACCCCCGGCCTCACCGTCACCCGTGGCTCGGCGTGCGTATCGCACCGCGGCTACCACCAGTGCGAGCTGTCGTTCACCGACTGCCGGATCCCCGCGGGCCAGCGCCTCGGCGAAGAGGGACGCGGCTTCGACCTGATGGGGGAGTGGCTGGGCGCCAGTCGGCTCAGCGTCGCCGCCACCAGCGTCGGCCGCGCCCGGCGCGTACTGGACCTCGCCACGGGGTGGGCCGCCGAGCGCAGCCAGTTCGGGCAGACGATCGGCCGTTTCCAGGGCGTCGGCTTCCCCCTTGCGGACATGGCCACCGAGCTGGAAGCCGCGGAGCTGCTGACCATGCGGGCGGCGTGGAAGCTCGACCAGGGCACCATGACCGACCGGGACGCGGCGATGGCGAAGCTGTACGCCTCCGAGGCGCTGGGCCGGATCACCGACCGGGCGGTGCAGATCTTCGGCGGCATGGGGCTGATGGCGGAACTCCCGCTCGAACGCTTCTGGCGGGACGCCCGCGTGGAGCGCATCTGGGACGGCACCAGCGAGATCCAGCGCCACATCATCTCCCGGTCCCTGCTGCGCCCCCTCGGATCGTGAGCCGGGGATGGGTACGAGGGACAACCTCCGGCGCCTGCTGAGCCCGCGCCACATCGCGGTGTTCGGCGGCGACACCGCCGCCGAGGCGATCCGCCAGTGCCGCCGCGCGGGCTTCACCGGGACGATCTGGCCCGTCCACCCCAGGCGTACGAGCATCGAGGGCCTGCGCTGCTACCCGAACGCCACCGCGCTGCCCGGTCCACCGGACGCCTCGTTCCTCGCCGTGCCGAGGGATGCCACCGTCGAGGTGCTGGCGGAACTCGCCGCACGCGACGCGGGCGGAGCGGTCTGCCACGCGTCGGGGTTCGCCGAGGACGGGCCGACCGGTGCGCGGTGGCAGCGCGAGTTCGTGCGCGCCGCGGGGCAGATGGCGGTGATCGGGCCCAACTGCATCGGCATGCTGGACTACCTCGACGGTGCGGCCCTGTGGGCCGACCAGCACGGCGGGCGGCGCGTGGACCGCGGTGTCGCCATCATCACGCAGAGCGGCAACATCGGCCAGAACCTGACCATGCAGCGCAGATCGATGCCACTGGCCCGGCTGGTGACGGTCGGCAACGCCGCCGTGACCGGGGTCGCCGAACTCGTGGAAGCCCTGCTGGAGGATCCCCGCATCACCGCGATCGGCCTGCATCTGGAGGGCATCGACGACCCCGCGGGCCTGTCCCGGGCCGCCGTACGCGCCCTCCACCGGCGCGTCCCGATCGTCGTGCTGAAAACGGGCCGGTCGGAACTGGGCGGCCGGGCCAATCTGAGCCACACGAGTTCGCTGGCGGGCTCCGATGTGCTCTGCGATGCCTTCTTCCGGCGCCTGGGAATGGCCCGGGTGCACCAGGTCAGCAGCTTTCTGGAGACCTTGAAATACCTGCATGTCCACGGGACGCGGCCCGGGGCGCGCATCGCCTCCGCGAGCTGTTCCGGTGGCGAGGCGTCGCTGCTGGCCGACCTCGCCCACGACCATGAGGTCGAACTGCCGCCGTTTCCGGACGACGCCGCCCGGCGGCTGGGTGAGGTGCTCGGCGAACGCGTCTCGGTCGCCAACCCCTTGGACTACCACACCTACATCTGGGGCGACTTCGACGCACAGCGGAGCTGCTTCCACGCGTTCCTCGCCACCGGTTTCGACATGCACCTCCTGGTGCTGGACTTCCCACGGGCGGACCGCTGCTCCCCGGACACGTGGCAGACCACTCTGGACGCCTACCTGGCCGCACACCGGCACACCGATGCGCCCGCCTGCGTGGTCAGCTCGCTGCCGGAAGGGCTGCCGGAGCCGGTGCGCACCCGGCTGCTGGACGAAGGCGTCGCCCCGATGCAGGGCATCGCCGAATGCCTGACGGCGATCGCGGCGGCGCGCCACATCGGGCTGGCCCAGCAGTCGGCCGATACGGTCCAGCCGCTCGCCCCGGCGACCGCGCCGCCACCCAGGGCGCTTCCGCTCGACGAGTGGCGCGGCAAGCGGGTCCTCGCCGACTGGGGTGTGCCCGTACCGGCGGGTGCCGTGGCCACTGCCGAGACCGCGGCCGAAGTGGCCCGGGACATCGGATTCCCGGTGGTGGTGAAGGCGGTGTCGGAGACGATCGCGCACAAGAGCGACGTCGGCGGGGTGCACCTCGGCCTGACCGGGGAACCGCAGGTGCGCGACGCGGTGGCCGGGATGGCGGGGCTCTCGGGCCGTTTCCTCGTGGAGCGCATGGTCCGTGGCGCGGTGGCGGAACTGATCGTCGGGGTCCACCGGGACCCGCAGTTCGGCCCGGCGCTCACCATCGGCGCGGGCGGCACGATGGTCGAGCTTCTCGGCGACGCGGTGACCCTGCTGCTGCCCGTACGGCGCGACGAGATCCGCGCCGCGCTGCGGCGCCTGCGGATCTGGCCCCTGCTGACCGGCTACCGCGGACAGCCGCCGGGCGACGTCGACGCGGTCGTCGACGCGGTGACGGCCGTAGCCGAGTACGCGCGCGACCACGCGGACACACTGCTGGAACTCGACATCAACCCCCTGCTGGTCCTGCCCGGCCACGGCGGCGTGGTGGCCGCCGACGTGCTGATCAGGCTGGGGACCGACGAACGAGGAGGACTGGATGGCTGACCCGGTACGCACGGAAGTCGACGGCGGCATCCTGCTGGTGACCCTGGACCGGCCCAAGGCGAACGCGATCGACGTGGCCACGAGCCGCGCGCTCCACTCGGCCTTCGACAGGCTGGCCCGGGACGAGGAGCTGCGCGTGGCGGTGCTCACCGGCGCCGGGCAGCGGTTCTTCTCGGCGGGATGGGACCTCAAGGCCGCGGCCTCGGGCGAAGCGATCGACGCCGATCACGGCCCCGGTGGCTTCGCGGGCCTCACCGAACTCTTCGGCCTCGACAAGCCTGTCATCGCGGCGGTGGGCGGCCTCGCCCTCGGCGGTGGTTTCGAACTCGCCCTGGCCGCCGATCTGATCGTCGCCGCCGACCACGCCGAGTTCGCCCTGCCGGAGGTGACGCTCGGCATGATCCCCGACTCCGGCGGGGTGCTGAGGCTTCCCCGGCGCCTCCCGCAGGCGGTGGCCAGGGACCTCCTGCTGACCGGGCGGCGGATGCCCGCGCACGAGGCGGAGCGGTGGGGTCTGGTCAACCGTGTCGTCGACGGCCCCGACACACTGGACGCGGCCATGCGACTGGCACGCGACATCTGCGCCGGGGCACCACTGGCGGTGGCGGCCATCAAGGAGATCCTGCGGACCACGGACGGTTCCACGATCGAGGAGGGCTACGAGCGGATGCGCCACGGCGACCTGCCCGCATACCGGGCCATGCTGACATCCGACGACGCGGAGGAGGGCCCGCGTGCCTTCGCCGAAAAACGCCTGCCCCGGTGGACCGGCCGCTGATGGACCAACACCGGACCGCCGACTTCTGGTTCGACCCCGTCTGCCCCTACACCTGGATCGCCTCGCGCTGGATGGTGGAGGTCACCAAGGTGCGGCCGGTGACCGTCCACTGGCGGGTGATGAGTCTGGCGGTGCTCAACGAGCACCGGGAGGACAACCCCGAGGGCGACTGGGGGGACTTCCTGTGGGCTCCGGTGCGGGTGTGTGCCGCGGTGGAGAAGCGGTTCGGACAGCGTGCGCTCGGTGACCTCTTCCAGGCCATGGGCGCCCGCCTCCACCTCCGGGGCGACTGGGGAAACCTCCCGGGCGCACTGACGGATGCCGGACTGCCGGAGGAGATGGCCGAGGCCGCCGGATCCACCGCGTACGACGAGGCGATCCGGTCGTCGCACGCCCAGGCCGTCGCCCTGGCCGGTGTCGACACCGGCACCCCGGTGGTGTCCGTCACCGGGCCGGACGGCGAGCGCGTCGGCTTCTTCGGCCCCGTCGTCTCCCCCGCGCCGACGGGGGAGATGGCCGGACAGCTGTGGGACGGTTTTCTCCGGATCGCCACCGTGCCCGCCTTCTACGAGATCAAGCGCACCAGGACCGAGGAGCCGCGGTTCGACATGACGCGGACGACGCGACGCCTCTGAACGACTCCGGCGGCAGTGGACTCAGACGACCGGCTGGCCGATGCCCAGCATGTTCCCCTCGCTGTCACGGAACCAGGCGCCGCGTTCACCCCGTGCGCCCTTGCTCGGGTAGTTGCCGTCGATCTCGGCGATCCCGTCCCGTGTGCGCAGCCCGGGCAGGTCGACCTCCTCGAACACCACGCCGCGCCGCTTGAGGTCCGCCACGGCCGTCTCGATGTCGTCGACCTCCCACCCCATCTGGGTGAAGGTGCCGGGCGAAGCTCCCGCCGACAGGAACAGCGCGAAGTCCACACCTCCGCACCGATAGAGCAGCCCACCGGGCCGTTCGTCCACGGGCTCCAGACCGAGCCGCTCCGCGTAGAAGCGCCGCGCCCGCTCCAGATCCTGGGCCGGAAGCCTGGTCGCCGCGCGTGCCCGGGCGAGGATGCCGCTGTCGTCCGTATTCATGCCCCTACTGTGCCCCGCGCGGCGGCCGGGGCGGCGGACCCGCGCACTCCGACGAGTCGCCGGCGCACTCGCACCGACGGCCGGAACCGGCTAATCGGCACCGAGCAGGGAGGGGATGGTGGCCAGTCGGCGCCAGTGAGAGGCCGGGTCGGGCACGAGGCGGCGCGTTTCGAGGTCGAGCACGCCGATGACGCTTTCCACTGTGGCGGCCAATGTGCCGTCGGTGCACAGGAGTTCCTGGGTGACCCGGCCGGTTTTCTTGTCGGCGCCGCCGTACGTGAACACGCAGGTGACGTCGAACTCCTCACCGGCGCGCAATTCGCGGTGGTAGCGAATGGTGGTTTCCAGGTTGACGGGCCCCAGAGCGGCCCGTGCCATCTCCGACAGGTCGACCCCGGCTTCCCGTACACAGGTCCAACGGGCGTGGTCGGCGAAGTCCACGTAGGCGGAGCCGCGTACATGGCCGTTGGTGTCCAGGTCGCTTTGGCGGACGGCGAGCCGGACGCGAAACGGCTGGCCGGGGGCGGGGCCCGGCTCAGGGGCGGAGGTGGATTCGGACGTGGACTCGGGTGTGGGAGTGTTCTTGGGGATCACGGCACACATCATTCCCGGTCAGGGCCGGGTACGTAACAAAAACGCCAACCCGCGCGGGCGGAATCCGGGCATAGATCTACAACATTGTAGAATTCCTCCTCGCGCGGAGGAGTACTGACAAGGAGACGTGGATGGTGCTGTGGGACCGCCTCAAGGACTCGGTCCAGGCCATGCAGGCTCAGCTCACGGCGAGAAAGGCCGAGCTGCGGAGCGGGGGGTTCCGGGACGCGAGCATGGCCATGTGCGCCCTGGTGGCGGCGGCGGACGGCACGATCGACCCGTCCGAGCGGCAGCGCGTCGCCCAGCTCATCGCCACCAACGACGTGCTCCAGAACTTCCCCTCGGACGGCCTGCACCACCGCTTCGAGGAGCACCTCGACCAGCTGACCGCGGATTTCGCCCTCGGCAGGGCGAGCGCCCTGCGGGAGATCGGCAAGGCGAGGAAGAAGCCCGCCGAGGCGCGGGCCGTCATCCAGATCGGCATCGTCATCGGCTGCGCCGACGGCTACTTCGACGAAAGCGAGCGAGGTGTCGTCCGTGACGTCTGCTCGGCCCTGGACATCCCTCCGGCCGAGTTCGACCTGCACCGGGCGCTCCGGGTGCCCCGCCCATACCCGGCCCCGGACGACCGCCCCGAGGCCGTCCTGCCCGGCGACGACCTTCAGGTCTTCCTCAAGGCGCTGGCCAGCGGAACACGCCAAAGGCTCTACGCGCACTTCGCCGACGGGGAGGAGCTGACCGTAGGCGAGATCGCCGAACGTGCCGGACTCGGCCCGTCGACCACCTCCGAGCACCTCGCGGTCCTCCGGCGCGGCGGCCTGCTCCAGTCGACGCGCAGCGGCAAGCTGGTCCGCTACCGCGCCGACAGGGACGGCATCACCGAACTGCTCGGGCAGCTCCAGTCCTACCTTCTCGCCCCGTCCGAACCGCACGGCCCGCCCCCTTCCGGCGGCTGATGTCCGGACCGATCCGGACCTGACCGAACCGGCCGTACGGTCAGGTCCTGGGACGTACCTGGATGCCCGCCCGGTCGTATGCGCCGTAGGTGATCTGATCCTCGGCGACGAGCAGCACCACCCAGCAGTCGCCCCGCTCCCACACCAGGCACTCGTCCCAGTCCTCCTCGGCCCCGAGGGACCGGCAGGCGCCTTCGGGCAGCGGATCGCCGAGCCGGTCGCGGAGCATCCCGGACACCCGCCGGTACTGGGCCGCGAAGTCCTCGGCCGTGGCCTCGGGGTTCACATCCGCCCGGCTGTGGAAGGGGCCGAACTCGTTGTCCCACTCCTCCGGGCTGGACGGATCGGTGAAGTACGCGAAGGGGTGCTCCACGAAACAGCCCGCCCGGCAGTCGGGGTGATCGCAGACCACCGTGGGGTCCGGCTGGCGGCGGCATCCGGGAGCCTCCCCGAGCAACAGCCACCAGTCGTCCACCAGCTCCTGCCCACTGATCCACCAGGGCTCTTCCCAGCCCACGCCCGGTGCGTCGGGATCCTCGCCGTCGCACCAGCCGTTGCGCGCGAAGGCGCCCTCGAACGCGTGCAGGCTCCAGGGCAGATCCGCGAGTTCGATCATGCGGTCCACGAGGACATCGTCGAAGGACAGTAGTTGCATCGCCATGGACGAACGCTATCCGGCCGTTTCTCAGCCGGTGTGAAGGATCCGGAAGCGATCGGGTTGCGCCGGATCTCGATCAACGACCTGGACCGGCGCCCACGTCCATTGCCACACGCTGATGCCGGGCGTGCGGGAGAACTGGATCCGCCCCCGGGTGCCTTCGACGGCGACGCGCGGCCAGGACTCGGCAGTGCGCGCCCGGTCCACGCCGTGAGAACGCAGCACCTCGGCGAGGACGGCGACCGTGTCGTAGCCCTCGAAGGCGACGAAGGAGGGCGCTTCGGCCAGCCGCTCGCGAAGGGTCGCCTCGACGCGTACACCCAGCGGGCCGAGGCGCCCGGGCAGATAGCGCAGGAACGGGATCGCGGCGCCGTCGGCACCCAGCGACGCCGCCCATTCGGCGAACTCCGGCTGCCCGGCCGGAGCACCGATCAAGATCTCGGCGAGGCGCTGGTCGCGGCGGACGGCCTTGACGATCGGCACCGCCGGTTCCGGGTGGCCGACCAGAAGGAGAAGGGCCGTCGCGCGCTGGTCCACGAGTGCGTCGCACACGGCCGTCGGCGCCAGCGCCCGCGTGTCGAGTTCGGTGAGGGTGCCGCCGCGTGGCGCGAGACGGTCCCGCAGAACGCGCGCCCCGGCTGCCCAATAGGCGCTCGGCTGGGTCGCTACGGCGATTCGGCGGTGCCCCGCGCCGAGGAGGAAGTCCGTGTAGATCTGCCAGCCGCGGGACTGCGGGGGAGAGAGGCGTGCGACCCATTCTGTCGGCTGTTCGGTGAGCGCGTCGAGAACCGCCGACGAGCAGAGGAACGGCCATCCGAGGGCGTCGGCCCTGGTGGCGACGGCGCGAGCGACGACGCTGTGATACTCACCCGCCAAGGCCGCCACGCCCAGACGGGCCAGCTCGTCCACGGCCGCCACGGCCCTCCGCGGATCGGCCGCGGTGTCCCGGACCACCAGCTCGAGTGGCCTTCCGCCGATCCCGCCCGCGTCATTGACTTCGCGTACGGCCAACTCGACCCCGGCGAGCAAGTGTTGGCCCGCCCCGACCCAGCCGGGCCGGGTGAGCGGAACGAGCACGCCGATCCGGACGGGCGAGCTTCCCGTGGGGCGCGCTTGGGTGACCATGCCGGACATTGCATCCACCACCCTCGTCAACGGGCAACCGATTAAATCCGCGAACGGCCCGCGCCACCGAACGTCGGCCGCGGCCGACGTTCTAGAGGATGAGGCAGGTGGTGGTGGCGTGGGCGAGGAGGTTGCCCTGCTCGTCCAGCACCTTGCCCTCGGCGGTGGCGGTGCGGCGGCCGACGTGGATCGTGGTGCCCTCGGCGGTGAGCGTCTGCCCGTCGGTGCGGGCGGCGCGGATGTAGTTGACCTTGAGTTCGAGGGTGGTGTACCCGGCCCCGGCGGGGAGGGTGGTGTGGACGGCGCAGGCCATGGCGGAGTCGAGGAGGGTGGCGGCGATGCCGCCGTGGACGGTGCCGAGGGGGTTGGCGAAGTCGGGGCGGGTGTCGAGGGAGACGACGATGCGGCCGTGTTCGACCTCGTCGAAGCGCATGCCGAGCAGACGGCCGATGGAGGGTATGTCGGTGGGGCGTTCGGTCTGCACCCAGCGCATCAGCTCCAGGCCGGACATGGCTGCGAGGTCGGTGGTGGTCATGGTCGTTCTCCTTGGGGGAAGCGGTTGGGCAGGGCGGTGCGGTGCTGGTCAGCCGAGCGGGTTGGTGGTGTCGCGCAGGGTGGCCAGGGTCGGGGCGTACATGCGGGCCTTGATGGTGCCGAGGGTGTCGCCTGCCTTGCTCACCTGCGCCTGGGCCAGCTCGACGGCGGCGGAACGCACGGCGTCCTCGGCGACCGCCTGGTCGACGATGCCGGTGGCCGCGGCGTCGGACCCTCCGTAGCGGCGGGCGGTGAGCATGGCCTCGTGCGCGGTCTGCGGTGTCAGCCGGGACTGGATGAGGGCGGACATGCCCGGGGTGAAGGGGATGTTGATGTCCGCTTCGGGCAGGCACCAGAAGCCACGGTCGGCGCGCATCACGCGGAAGTCGTGGGCGAGGGAGAACATCGCCCCGGCGGCGAAGGCGTGCCCCTGCAGCGCGGCCACCGTGATGACCGGCAGCGACAGCAACCGCGCGAACAGCTCGTGGACGGAGACGACGTAGTCCTGGTGCTCGTCGGCGTGGGCGAACAGCCAGTCCAGGTCGAGGCCGTTGGACCAGAACTTGCCCGTGGCGGCGGTGACCAGGGCGCGGGGGCCCTCCGCCTTCTCCACCTCGCCGAGTGCGGCGCCGACGGCGCTGATCCAGTCGGGGTGGAAGCGGTTCTCTCCGTCTCCGAGGTCGAGGACGAAGACGTTGTCCTGACGGTCGAGCGAGGGCATGACGGCTCCTTCGAACTGGGTAGGTGACCCTGCGGTGGCTCAGGACCGGGGTTCGGCCTCGGGGCGGCCGCGCAGGGCGTGGACGAGCAGGTCGTGGATCTCGGCGGCGGCTGCTTCGAGCGGGGCGGTGCTCTGCTCGGCCCGGCACATGATCACCGCGCCTTCGACCGCGGCGATGACGAAGGCGCCCAGCCTCCGGCCGCGTTCTTCAGGCAGGCCGTGCCGGACGAACAGGGCCGCGAGGGCCTCCTGCCAGCGGGCGAAGACGGCGGCCGCGGAGCGGGTCAGACGGGGTGCGTCGTCGTTGGTCTCCACGGCCACCGCCACGATCGGGCAGCCCGCTCTGAAGCCGCTCTCCGTGAGCCGGTCGCGCCACAGCCCGAAGAACGCGTCGACGGCCTCGACCGGATCGTCGGCCCGCGCGGCGGCCTCGATCAGTCCGGCGATGAAGTCCCCCGCCAGCGCCACCGCCTCGTCGATGAGCTGCGTCCGCCCGCCGGGGAAGTGGTGATACACCGAGCCGCGAGGGGCGCCGCTGTGGGCGAGCACCCGGTCGATGCTGGTCGCGCTCGCGCCGTACTCGCGCAGCAGGGCGGCGGCGCTGAGGACCATCCGGTCGCGACTGTCACTTTTCCGCGGGCTCACCCGCCCCCACCGCCTTCCCGATCAGGATCTACCTGTCGGTAACTTATGGGGGATGGCATAGAACACGCAAGAGGGGTCCTGCGATCGCTCCATGTGGCCGGGGAATACGCCTCGCTCATGCCGTGGAGGGCGTCGTGGACGTCGAATGCCCGATGGCCTCGTGCCTCCGCCCGAGGCGTCGCGCGCCGCCCGTCACATCCCGGCCCCGGCGGCCTCGGGAAAGCCGGGGGTGCGCCAGACCTCGCCCGTCGCGGTGACGCCCAGTGCCTCGTACCCGTCCAGCGCCTCGGTCCAGGCGCGGGCCCCGGCGCCCATGGCGAACGCGGCCGTGGCGTAGGCGTCGGTCCGGGTGAGGCCGTGGCCGGTCAGGGTGAGCGAGACGAGGGCGCGGGCGGGCTCGCGGGTGTGCGGGTCCAGGATGTGCGGGCCGCGCTCGGCCGTCCCCGAGGTGGCGACGGCCAGCTCGTGCCCGGTGACCACGGCCGCCAGCTCTCCGGGGCGGGCGGGGTGGGCGACGCCGATCCGCCAGGGTGTGCCGGGGGCGGCCTCGCCGCGCGTCTGGATGTCGCCGCCGCCGTTGACACAGGTATGGTGCGCGCCCGCCTCGTACAGGAGCCGCGAGGCTCGTTCGATGGCCCAGCCCTTGACCATTCCGGACGGGTCGAGCCGGCCACCTGGGGTGTGGCTGAACCAGCCGCCGGTGGCGTACGCCGCCTCCTCGCACAGCGCGATCACCTCGGCCACCTCGGGCCGGTACCGCTCCGGAACCGGTTCGCCACGGCCGAGGCGGCTGATCGCGCTGTCGGTCCGGTAGGTGGAGAACACCTCGTCCACGTGGTGCAGCCAGGCCACGGCCTCCTTCAGTGCTTGGCGGACGGACGGGGTGACCGGGTCGCGGACGTCGAAGGAGAACACCGTGCCCATGGCGTGCTCGACGTGGCGCAGCCCGCGCGCGGGGGCGGCTGCCTCAGACACCGGCTCTGTCCAGTGCGCTCTGCAGGGACCGGGTGTACCCCTCGCTGGTGTAGGTGGCGCCGGACACCGCGTCGATGTGCGCGCTCTGGGCGCTCAGCGCCTCACGGGTGAGCTGCGGTACGGCGTCGGCGGCGATCTGCTGGGAGCGGGGGCGGTCGGACGGCGTCCGGAGCGCCTTGACGGCGGTGATCTTGCCGTGCGAGAGCGTGACGGACACCTGGACCGGCCCGTACGAGGTATTGATCACGTTGCCGGTGTACGTGCCGGAGGCGCCGCCGGTTCCGGTGCTGGACGGGGACGCCGGTGACGGCGCCGCCACGGCCGGGGCAGGGTTCTGGTGCGGTTTGAGCGACAGCAGCAGGATCACTCCCGCCACGGTCGAGACGGTGGTGATGGCGGCTTTGCGCATGGCCTGGCTCCTGTTCATCCGGGTCAGAACGCGAACGACTCGTGGTGGATGTGCCTGCGCGGCACCCCGGCCCCGCGCAGGGCCGTGACCGCGGCCTCGGTCATCCCGGGCGGCCCGCACAGGTAGACGTCGCGCTCGGCGAGGTCGGGCACCAGACCGCGCAATGCCTCCGGGGTCAGTGGTGAGGAGTACGCGGCCGGCTCGTCGACGACGTAGTGGACGGCCGCCCCGCGCGCGGCGGCCAGCGCGTCCAGTTCGGCGCGCAGGGCCAGGTCCTCGGGGCGCCGGGCCCGGTAGATCAGGGTCACCTCGCCGGGAAGCGTCTCGAAGAGGGTCCGCAGCGGGGTGATGCCGACGCCGCCACCCAGCAGCAGGGTTTTGCGGGTGCGGCGGCGGCGTGCGGTGAAGGCCCCGTACGGTCCCTCCGCGAGCACCCGGGTGCCGGGTGCCAGCCGGGCGAGGGCCGTGCTGTGGCCGCCGGACGCCTTGACGGTGATGCGCAGGTACGCCGGGTGCGGGGCGGCGGACAGGGAGTAGGGGTTGGCCGCCCACCACAGGCCCCGCGCCAGGAACCGCCAGCGGAAGAACTGGCCGGGCTCGGCGCGCAGCCCCTCCAGCCCGCTGCCCGACAGATACACCGACACGATGCCCGGCGCCTCGGGCCGGACCTCGGCGACGTACAGCCGGTGGCGCAGCGCCCGGCGCACCGGGACGGCGAACCGGTACCAGGCCAGCAGCGCCGCCACCCCTATGTAGAGGCTGTACCAGGCGAGCTGGGCGGGGCGGTTGCCGGTGAAGTCGGCGCCGTTGGAGAGCTGGTGGCCGAAGACCAGGAAGACCGCCAGATAGGTGGCGAAGTGCAGGAAGTGCCACGTCTCGTACGCCACCCGGCGGCGCACTGCACGCGCGGACACGATCGCGGTGACCAGGAACAGCAGAAAGCCGATCGTGCCCTTCAGCAGGTCCGGATAGTGGAGGACCAGGGTGGTGGCCTGCTCCACGACGCCGGTGTGCGATTCCAGCGAGTATCCCCAGATGATCAGCAGCACATGGGCGGACGCGAGGGAGACTGTGTAGCGGCCGCCCATGGCGTGCCAGCGGGCCAGCCGGTCGGTGCCGACGGCACGGTCCAGCAGCGGTACGCGCGCCATCAGCATCAGCAGGACCGCGCACGCGTAACCGGCCAGTAGCCCGGTGATCCGTCCGGCGCCGGTGAGCCAGCCGGTGGCACCGACCACGGAGGCGGTGTCGCTCCACCAAAGCGCCAGGACGGCGACGGCCCCGCCCCAGATCAGCAGGTGCGCCAGGGCCGGGACGGGGCTGGGCGGGCGCGGCGCCGACCGGGAGGGGCGGGTCATGGCCGGGGCCGACGGTGTCGTGCTGGTCATGGGGATCCTCTCGGTGTACGGCCTGGTCAGCGTCACCGTCGAAGCTCTGAAGACCCTATGAACCGGGCCGACCGCCTCGGATTCAGAGGAAACTCAGAGGAAGGGCGGACCTCGGCACGGTGCGCCGCGAGGGATGCTGGATTCATCATGGATACGCACACCACCAGCCGCTTTCTGCTGCGGCCCGATGGCGCCCGGGTCCGCGTCCTCGTCGTCGACGACGAGCCCGATCTGACCGAGGTGCTGTCGGGGGCGCTGCGCTACGAGGGCTGGGAGGTCCGTACCGCCGCCGACGGCGCGTCCGCGCTGGCCGCCGTGCGGGCGTTCCACCCGGACGCGGTGGTGCTCGACTGGATGCTGCCGGACACCGACGGGCTCACGCTGCTGCGCGCGCTGCGGGCCGAGCTGCCGGACGTGTGCGTGCTGTTCCTGACCGCGCGCGACGCGGTGGAGGACCGGATCGCGGGGATCACGGCGGGCGGCGACGACTACGTGACCAAGCCGTTCAGCCTGGAAGAGGTGCTGGCCCGGCTGCGCGGGCTGCTGCGCCGGGCCGGGATGGCCCGGGAGCCCGGCGACGACCGGCTGGTGGTCGGGGACCTGGTGATGGACGAGCAGGCCCGGGAGGTGACCCGCGGGGGAGTGGCCGTGGAGCTGTCCCGTACCGAGTTCGAACTGCTGCGGTTCCTGATGCGCAACCCCCGCCGGGTGCTGTCCAAGGCGCAGATCCTGGACCGGGTGTGGAGCTACGACTTCGGCGGCCAGGCCCATGTGGTCGAGCTGTACATCAGCTATCTGCGCAAGAAGGTCGACGCGGGGCGGGCGCCGCTGATCCACACCGTGCGCGGGGTCGGCTACGTCCTGAAGGCGGAGGCGCCGTGAGGCGGCCGCTCCTCGGAGGGCCAGGCCGGTGGCTTCCCCGTACGCTGCGCGCCCGGCTGACCGCCGGGCTGGTGGTGCTGCTGGCGGTGGCGTCCCTGACGGTCGGGCTGACCACGGTGTTCGCCCTGGAGGGGTTTCTGGTGCGCCGGCTGGACCAGCAGCTCACGGCGGCCGGCGGCCGGTTCCCGGCCAGCCTGGAGCACGGTGAACGGCACCCGGACGCCGACAACCGGCCCGATACCCGCGGCCAGTCGGAGGACACCTTCGGGGCCCGGCTGCTGCGCGGCACGACGACGGACGCGGCGGTGGTGCGTGACCAGACGGACGCCGCCGTACCGCTGACCGCCGACGACCGGCGGGTCCTGGCGGACCTACCGGTCACCGGCCGGGGACACACCGTCCATCTGTCCGCGCTCGACGGCTACCGGGTGGTCGCGGTCCCAGGGGACGACGGCGACGTCCTGATCACCGGGCTGCCGCTGCGCCCGGTGGAGGAGACCGTCCACCGGCTGGAGACCGTCGAAGCCGTGGTCTTCGGCAGCGCTCTGCTGGTCACCGGGGTGGCCGGGGCGCTGTGGGTGCGGCTGTCGCTCCGGCCGCTGCGGCGGGTGTCCACGACCGCCGCCGAAGTGGCCGAGCTGCCGCTCGCCAGCGGTGAGGTGGCCATGCCTCCGCCGGTACCGGACACCGATCCACGCACCGAGGTGGGCCAGGTGGGCACCGCGCTCAACCGGATGCTCGGCCACGTCGGGGACGCGCTGGCCCGTCGCCAGGCGAGCGAGGAACGGCTGCGGCACTTCTCCGCGGACGCCAGCCACGAGCTGCGCACACCGGTGGCCTCCGTCCGCGGCCACGCCGAGCTGGCGCTGCGCCACCCGGGGCCGGTCCCCGACGAGGTGCGCCGCGCTCTGGAGCGGATCCAGGCCGAGTCGGAGCGGATGTCCACCCTCGTCGACGATCTGCTGCTGCTCGCCCGGCTCGACGCGGGGCGCCCGCTGGCCCGCCGGCCGGTGGATCTGACCCGGCTCGTGCTGGACGCGACGGGCGACGCGCGGGCCGCGGGGCCCGGCCACCGCTGGACGATGGAGCTGGCCGAGGAGCCGATCACGGTGACCGGCGACGAACACCGGTTGCAGCAGGTGATCGGCAACCTGCTGGCCAACGCCCGGACCCACACACCGGCCGGGACCCGGGTCACCGTACGGCTCGCGGCGGACGGCGAGGGCTGGGCGGAGCTGACGGTGTCGGACGACGGTCCCGGTGTGCCCGAGGAGATCCAGGGCGAGGTGTTCGAGCGGTTCGCGCGCGCCGACCACGGACGGTCCCGGGCGGCGGGCGGTACGGGGCTGGGGCTGGCTATCGTCCGTGCCGTGGTCGCGGCCCACGACGGCACGATCACGCTGACCAGCGGGCCGGGCTACACCGTCTTCCGGGCCAGGCTTCCCCGACGTGCCGCGGTGCCTTGACATACCAGCCGGGCGTCGCGGTTATCCGTCGGTCCTCTCGATCAGCTTTCCGGTCTGCTGTGTGATGCGCCCGTGCTCGGCGATGCGCTCACCGCGCAGCCAGGTCTCGCGGACGACGCCGTGCAGTGTCTTTCCGGCGTAGGCGGTGATCTGGTTGCGGTGGTGGAGCTGGGCCGGGTCGACGGTGAAGGTCTCCTCGGGGGCGAGGACCACGAAGTCGGCGTCGCGGCCCGGGGCGATGGCGCCCTTGCGGTCCAGACCGGCCAGCCGGGAGGGAGCCGTGGACATCCAGCGCACGACGTCCTCCAGGCTGTGGCCGCGCTCGCGGACCGCGGTCCAGATGGCGGGCAGGCCGAGCTGGAGGGAGGAGATGCCGCCCCAGGCGGTGCCGAAGTCGTCGGTCTTGAGGTCGGTGGTACAGGGCGAATGGTCGGAGACGATGCAGTCGAGGGTCCCGTCGGCCAGGCCCTGCCACAGGGCGTCCTGGTTCTCGCGCTCCCGGATGGGCGGGCAGCACTTGAACTCGGTGGCCCCGTCCGGGACTTCCTCCGCGGTGAGGGTGAGGAAGTGGGGGCAGGTCTCCGCGGTGATACGGACACCCTCGCGCCGGGCCTCGGCGATCATCGGCAGTGCCTCGCTGGAGGACAGGTGCAGCACATGGACGCGGGCACCGTGCTCGCGGGCCAGCTTGATCAGGAGTGCGATGGCGTCGTTCTCGGCCGCACGGGGGCGGGAGGCGAGGAAGTCGGCGTAGGCGGGGCCACCCTGCTGCGGGGCGGAGGCCAGGTGGCCGGGGTCCTCGGCGTGCACGATGAGCTGCCCGTCGAACGAGGCGATCTCGGCGATGGCCTCGGCCAGCTGGTCCGGGTCCAGCTCGGGGAACTCCTCGACGCCGGAGGGTGAGAGGAAGCACTTGAAGCCGAAGACACCGGCCTCGTGCAGCGGCCGCAGGTCGCCGACGTTCCCCGGGATCGCGCCACCCCAGAAGCCGGTGTCGATGTGCGCCTTGGAGCGCGCCACCATCTGCTTGACGCGCAGGTGCTTCACGGTGGTGGTGGGCGGCAGCGAGTTGAGCGGCATGTCGACGAGCGTCGTGATGCCACCCGCGGCCGCCGCCCGCGTGGCCGTGAAGAAGCCCTCCCAGTGGCTGCGCCCCGGGTCGTTGACGTGCACGTGCGTGTCGACCAGGCCGGGCAGCACGGCGTCGTCACCCACGTCCACCAGCCGGGCTCCTGCCGGTACTTCGGCGTGGTGCGGGAGAACGTCCACGATCCGGCCGTTCGCGACGGTCACGGACGCCGGGCGCGTGCCCTCGGGGGTGATGACGCGGGTCGAGCGCAGTACGAGCTGTATGTCGGGCAACGAAACGCCCCTCCTTCAGTGTGGGTCTTCTGCCTGGGTGTTCCTGAGTCCCCTGGGCGGCGGTCAGCCGAGCCGCGGGGGCCAGTTCGTGAAGGACTTGGGGCGCGGTGGGGCGTACGTACGCACCTTCGAGGTCGTCAGCCCCAGCCGGACGAGGGACTCGGCGATCGTCACGGCGGCCGACACGCCGTCGACGACCGGAACGCCGGTACGTTCGACCACGCGTTCCGTCAGCCCGGACATGCCCCCGCAACCGAGACAGATCACTTCCGCGCGGTCGTCCTCCACCGCGCGGACGGCCTCGCCGACGATGGCCTCGACGGCGGCCTTCTCGTCCCGCTCCAGATCGAGGACGGCCAGTCCACTGGCCCGCACCGAGGCGCACCGGGCGGCGAGACCGGCCGTGTGCAACCGGTCCTCGATCAGCGGGACGGTGCGGTCGAGGGTGGTGACGACGGAGTAGGCGCGGCCGAGGAACTGGGCGGTGCTCGCCGCCGCCTCGGTGATGTCCACGACGGGTACGTCCAGCAGCTCCTGCAGCCCCTCCCGGCCGTGTTCGCCGTAGCCCGCCTGGATGACGGCGTCGAACGGCTCCGGGTGGGCGCGTACGGTCTCCATGACGGCGATCGCGGCGAGGTAGCTCTCGTAGTTGCCCTCGACGGACTCTGCCCCGAAGGAGGGGGTGAGCGGGATGATCTCGGTGCCGGGTGACGCCACGTCGGCAGCCTGTCGGCCGATCGACTCGGTCATGGAGGCGGTGGTGTTGACGTTCACGACGAGGATGCGCATGGACGGTGCTCTCCCGGGCGAGTGCGGACGCTAGTGCTGTGACGTATGCCGACGGGTCGGCTCATTCGGCCGCGACGGCGATGGCCTCGCCGTCGACGTTCTTGTACGGCCGGGTGCGGTCCGCGATCACCGCGTACACCAGCGCGCCGACGAACGCCCCGATGAACCAGGAGAACCCGGCGACGGCATGGAAGGTGGGCACGAGGGCCGTCACGACCGCGATGGTGGCGGCGGGGATGAAGGCGGCGACGGCGCGGGGGTTGTAGCCGTGGCGGTAGTGGTAGTCGCCCCCCGGTTCGTCGGAGTAGAGGTCCGGGACGTTGACCCACGACTTCCGCAGCAGCCAGTAGTCGGCCATGATCACGCCGAACAGCGGCCCGAGCAGGGCGCCGAGCCCGCCCAGGAAGTAGTTGACCACCACCGGGTTGTTGTAGAGGTTCCAGGGCAGGATCACCAGCCCGATGGAGGCGCTCACCAGACCGGCTCGCCGGAAGTTCAGCCGCTGCGGGAAGAGGTCGACCAGGGCGTAGATGGGCGCGACGAAGTTGGCGAGCAGGTTCACCGCGATCGTCAGCGCGACGAGGGCGAGGGAAGCGGCCGCGAGCAGGAACATGTTCGGGATCGTCCGGACGATGTCCGTGGGGCTGGTGATGACGTGCCCGCCGAGCTTGAACTGCGCACCGCTGAGGACCACGGCGATGAGGGCGAAGAACAGCATGTTCACCGGGATGCCGATGACGTTGCCCCACACGATGGCCTTGCGGCTCTTGGCGGACCGGGTGAAGTCGCAGAAGTTCAGCACGAACGTCCCGTAGATCACCACCCACAGCGCGGCACCCTGCAGGATCTGCAGCCACATCGCGCCGCCGGTGAGCGGGTCGTTGGTGGACAGCGCGATGGAGCCGTCGGCGCGCACGAACATCCACACCGCGAGCGCGCACATGGTGATCAGGGTGGTGGGCGCGGCGAAGGCCATGTACCGGCGGATGACCTGCATCCCGTAGCTGACGATGGCTACTTGCAGCACCCACAGCGCCAGGAAGGTGATCCAGCCGAGGGCGGAGAGGCCGAGCGCGGAGTGGGAGTCCAGCCCCCGCAGACCGGGAGCCATCGCCAGGATCAGGGACTTCAGCACCGAGGCCGCGAGGTAGGTCTGGATGCCGAACCAGGCGATGGCGACGATGCCTCGGACGGCCGCCGGGATCTTCGCCCCCTTGATGCCGAAGGCGATGCGGCTCATGACGGGGAAGGGCACGCCCGTCTTGTGGCCCATGTAGCCGGAGAGCGTCAGCAGCAGGAACAGCAGCACGGACGCGAGCGCGAAGGACAGCAGGATCCCCCACACGTTCAGGCCGAGCGCGAAGAGGCCGAAGGCGAAGGCGTAGTTCCCGAGGCTGTGCGCGTCGTTGGCCCAGAGGGTGAAGACGTTGTAGGCGCCCCAGCGGCGCCCCTCCTTCTTCGTAGGGGCGAGGTCATAGGTGTACAGGCCCGAACTGGCGGCGTTGGTGGTGCTGGTGGTGCCCTGGGACGACCGGTCTTCCACGGCAGTCATCGAGCTGCCCCCAATCTTCCGTTTGTTCACGGGTCAAACCGAGTAGGCGACTGAGTGTTTCCGTAAGACGGAAATACAATTCCGTGAACCAGAAAAGTAGTTTTCGGCAACTCCAGCGTCAAGGGGTGCTGGCCGAGAACTTCAGTATGCGGGCAAACCGTCTGCGACCAGCCGGAACGCTCTGCTATGCCCCCTGTGTCCTCCGTCAGTGGCGCGGGGTGGTGTACGAGTGCGACGGGACCGCGTCGAGCGCGGCGAGGGTCTCCTCGTCGAGGGCGAGCGCGCCCGCCGCCAGGTTCGCTTCGAGATGGCGAGCGTCGGCGGTGCCCGGGATGAGCAGCACATGGGGGGCGTGGTGCAGCAGCCAGGCCAGTCCGACCTGTGCCGGGGTGCATCCCAGGTTACGGGCGGTGGCGAGCACGGTCGGCTCGTCGGTCACCTTGGGAAGTCCCGGGAGCGCGCCGCCGAGGGGGAAGTAGGGCACCCAGGCGATCCGCTCGTCCCCGCAGAGCCGGAGCATGTCCTCGTCGTCGCGCGCCACGAGGCTGTGGGCGTTCTGCACGCAGACGATGCCCGCCGGGAGGGCCCGGCGCAGTCCGTCGAGGGTCACGCTGCTCAGCCCGATCTCACCGATCTTGCCTTCGCCGCGCAGGGCTATCAGCTCCGCGAGCTGGTCGTCGAGGTCGACCACCTGATCGTCCGGGTAGGGGACCGTGATCCCGCTGTCGGGGCGGCGGAGGTTCACCACCGGGATCCGCTCCAGCCCAAGCGTGGCGAGGTTCTCCTCGACACCGGTCCGCAGCTCCTCGGGCCGCTGCGCCAGACGCAGCGGGTGCGGGCCGCCGGGGTCGGAGGCGGCGCCGACCTTGCTGACGACCAGGACGCCGTCGTCCTGGGGGCGGAGCGCCTCGCGGATGACGTCGTTGACGAAGCCGTCGCCGTAGAACTGGGCGGTGTCCACGTGGTCGACGCCGAGGTCGAACGCGTGGCGCAGCAGGGCGACGGCGGCGCGGCGGTCCCCGTGCAGGCGGGCCAGCTGCATCGCGCCGTACCCGACGCGCGAGACGGTGCGACCGGCCATCGGGCCGGGGCCACCCGGGCGCACGGTCCCGGCAGGGGCGGCCTCGGAGGTGGGGGTGTTTTCGGGCGTCATGAACTACCTGCTCCCGTGAGAAGATGAGTGAAACGGAGGAACCTCCGTTACGTCCACCGTAGCACTACCGGAGGTGCCTCCGTTTTGAATCGGTCCGAAACGCCGCCGCCCCGCGGCCCCGCAGGCTCGCCCGGCACCGCCGGACAGCCGGTCCGCCGCGATGCGCGGCGCAACCGCGAAAAGCTCATCGCCACCGCCCAGGCCGCCTTCGCGGCCGCCGACGGCCCGGTCGCGCTGGAGGCCATCGCCCGCCGGGCCGGAGTCGGAATCGGGACCCTGTACCGCCACTTCCCCACCCGCGAGGACCTCGTCGACGCGGTCTACGCCGCCGAGCTGGAGGACGTCACCGCGAGTGTCCCCACCCTGCTCGAACAGCACCCCGCCGACGTCGCGCTCCGGGCCTGGATGGGCCGCTACGCCACGTTCGTCGCCACCAAGCGCGGGATGAGGGAGACGCTGCGCGCCGGTTTCGCCTCCGGGCGCATCGCGGCCCCCTCACGGGAGCGCGTGACCACTACGATCGCCACAATCCTCGAACAGGGCGTCGCGGCGGGCACCCTCCGCGCGGACGTCGCCCCCGAGGACGTCACCATGATGCTCGTCGGGGTCTTCGTCGCCATCACGGACGGCGCCCCCCAGGAGCAGACCGATCGCCTGCTGGACCTCCTCACCGACGCGGTCCGCCCGCGGGACACCGGCAAGATCATCGTGCGGGACCGCGCGTAAAGAGACCGCGCGTAAAACAGATGGCTTCGGTCAGCGGGCACCGGCACAGTGGGCTGATGGCGATCTCCGGCGGCAGGTTCATGCCCGGCATCGAGCTGTCCAAGATCTTGTATGAGGAGGCGGTGCGGCCGATCCTCCACAGCGCCTTTCCGGAATTGCCGTACGCGGCCGCTCGGGTCGGCAGCGGCTCCGAGGTGCTGGGCTTCGACACGCCGCGGTCCGCGGATCACGAGTGGGGTCCGCGGCTGCAGGTGTTCCTGACGGCCACGGATCATGCCCGGTACGGCGCGGACATCCATCGGCTCCTGGGGGAGCGGCTGCCGAAGCGGGTGCGGGGCTGGCCCACCCACTTCCAGGAGAGCGACGATCCGCTGGATCCGGTCGGGCGTATGCGGCCGACCGAGGGACCGGTCAACCACCGCGTGGATGTGTACGACGTGGACGGGTGGCTGACCGGACAGCTCGGACTGCGGTCGGCCGACGCACCGCCGAGCGTTCAGGAATGGCTGGCGATGCCGCAGCAACGGCTCGCCGAGACCACGGGGGGCGCGGTCTTCCACGACGGGTTCGGCGCCCTCACCGCCGTGCGGGACAGCCTGGCGTGGTACCCGGACCAGGTGTGGCGGTACCTGCTGGCGTGCCAATGGCAGCGGATCTCGCGGGAAGAGGCGTTCGTGGGGCGTTGCGCGGAGGTCGGGGACGACATCGGATCAGCCGTCGTGGCCGGTCGTCTGGTCCGGGACCTGATGCGGCTGTGCCTGCTGCTGGACCGCCGATACGCCCCGTACGGCAAGTGGCTCGGCAGCGCGTTCGGCCGACAGCCGGTGGCCGAGTCGCTCGCCCCGTCCCTGCGCGGTGCACTGGCGGCGACGGACTACCCTGCCCGGGAAGCGCACCTGTGCGACGCCTACGAGGCCGTCGCGTCGCTTCAGAACGCGTCCGGCCTCACCACCCCGGTCGACCCCGAGCGACGGCGCTACCACGCGCGCCCCTTCCTGGTCCTGCACGCCGAGCGCTTCGCGCACGCACTCGCCCGGACGGTCACGGATCCAGAACTCCGGGAGTTGCCGCTGGTGGGAGGCGTCGACCAGTGGGCGGACAGCACGGACCTGTTCGAGCAGCTGGTCGGGGAGAGCTGAGGGAATCCCGCGAGCGGCGATGAGTTCCGGTGCGTGCGGCGGTCGTAACGTCGAACCCGTCACCGAGGAGGACTTCTGATGCGCGGCGTGACGTATTCGATGAGCGTCTCACTCGACGGCTACATCGTCGGGCCGGACGGCGGCATCGACTGGACGGTGCCCGACGAGGAGGTCTTCCGCTTCTGGATCGACGAGATCCGAGAGGTCGGCGTCCACCTGCTGGGGCGACGGCTGTACGAGACGATGCTGTACTGGGAGACCGCCGACCAGGATCCCTCGCTCGGCGACTCCGAGCTCGAATGGACAGCGCTCTGGAAGCCGCTGCCCAAGGTGGTGTTCTCCACCACGCTGTCGGCTGTGCAGGGCACTGCCCGCCTGGCCTCCGGGAGCCTGGCGGAGGAGATCGAGCGGTTGCGGGCCGAACCGGGGGAGGGCGACATCGCGATCGGCGGCGCGACGCTCGCCGCCGAGGCGGCCGCGTCGGGCCTGATCGACGAGTACCGGGCCATGGTCTACCCGGTGCTGATCGGCGGTGGCATTCCGTTCTTTCCCCGGCACGAGCGCCGGGTGGATCTCGAACTCGTCGAGACCCGCACCTTCGGCTCGAAAGTTGTCTACCTCCGCCACCGCGTGGCGCGCTAGGCCGCGATGCCGCTGTCGGCCTAGACGAGAACAGGGAGCGTCAGCAGGCCGCGAACCAGGCGGGTCGGACGCCAGACCAGTTCTTCCGGGTCCACCGCTTGCCGGAGGTCCGGAAAGCGGGTGAGGACTTTCCGGAGGGCGACTTCCGCCTCGGCCCTGGCCAGCGGAGCGCCGACACACCGGTGGATGCCATGGCCGAAGCCGAGGTGTCCGGTGGCGTCCCGTGCGAGGTCGAGCTGACCGGGTGCGGGGAAACGGGCGGGATCGTGGTTGGCGGCTCCGATGGCCACCTGTACCGGAGCGTCGGCGGGGATCTCGGTGCCGCCGAGGGTGAGGGTCTCCGTGGCGTACCGGAACGTGGCGGTGCTGACGGGGGAGCTGTGGCGCAGCAGTTCGTCCAGTGCGCCTGGTACGAGGTCCGGCGCGTGGCGCAACCGTTCCAGCTCGTCGGGCTGCCGCAGGAGCGCGAGGAGCGCGCTGCCGATGAAGTTGGTGGTGGTTTCGTGCCCGGCGACGAGGAGGAGAACGGCGAGGGACACCAACTCCTCCTCGCTGAGCCGGTCTTCGCCGTCACGGGCCCGGATGAGGTCGTCCAGAAGCGTGTCGCCCGAGCGATCTCGTTTTTCGGCGATGAGGCCCGCCATGTACGCGGCCATCGCGTGCGAGGCGGCGTCGATGAGTTCGGGCTGCCCTGCCGCGAACAGATCGGCGGACCAGCGCTTGACGTCCGAACGGTCGCCTTCGGGTACTCCGAGCAGCTCGCAGATCACGGTGACGGGAAGCGGCATGGCCAGGTCGGCGATGACATCGACCCGGCCATGCGTGGGCCAGCCGTCCAGAAGGGCATCGGTCACCCGCTCGATGAACGGACGCATCGCGGCGACGGCCCCCGTGGTGAACGCCTTGGTCACCAGCCTGCGCAGGCGGGTGTGGTGCGGAGGGTCGCTGGCCAGCATGTTCTGCGTCAGGGCAGGGTGCAGCCGTCGTGTGGAGCCTTTGTCGGCGAAGAAGGCGGCGGTGTTCTTCGACAGGCGTGGGTCGGCGAGCGCCTGCCTGGCTTCCGCGTATCCGGTGACGAGGTAGCCTGTGTGCCCGGATGAGCCGCTGTGTACGGCCCGCACAGGGCACGCGGACTGCTCCTGGTGGTGCTGCGGGGAATCCTTCACGCGGTCAGGCTCCCATCCGCCCGAAGCGACTAGCGGCGGGGGGACTGGTCGGGGGTGGGGAGGACGGTTCCGCGGCGGACATCCGAGGGGTTGGCCCGGGGCGAGCTGGGTGTGGCCGACGGTCGGCTGCGAGGGGGCGTCGGTCCGCTCTTGGATGCGGAGTCGCTGGGCTGGGGGTTCCTGGTGGGGCGCTGCTCGGCGGGGCCGGAAGACGCCGAGGGGGTGGGTGGCACGACGGGGGCGTTCGCGGGCGGCGGGGTGAGCGGGGGCCTCGGGGACGCGGGGGCGTTGGGCGTTGCCAGGTGGAGCGGCAGGGCGATGAGGGCGGCGACCGCGCCGGTCAGGCCGATCCCGGCGGCGGCGCGGAGCGTACGGCGGCGGGCCGCGGCGCGGCGGATCGCCGCGTAGCGGCCGGGGGGCGGGCCGAGCGGGCCGGTGGGCGGGCGCAGGATCACCGCGAGGAGGTCGTCGGGTTCGGGCTCCGTGCCGTCGTCAAGGCGTGTGGTCAAGGCTTCTCCTCAGGTGGACGCGGAGCAGTTCCCGGGCCGCGTGGAGGTCGGCCTTGACGGTTCCTTCCTTGCGTCCGGTCAGCACGGACACCTCCCGGATCGGCATGTCAGCGTAATAGTGCAGCAGGATCGGGACGCGCAGCCGTTCCGGCAGCGACTGCACGAGCAGGCGTACCGACGGATCGGTCTGTTCGGTGTGGGGGCGGAGAGCGGCTTCCGTGGTGATGCGGCGCATGGCCTTGCGTTCGCGCTCCAGCTTGCGCCAGTGGTCCCGGACGAGGTTGGCCGCGGTGACGTAGAGAAAGCCGCGGGGCTCCTCCACGGAAGTCCAGCGGGCCCAGAGACGGGTGAACGCCTCCGAGGTGATCTCGTGGGCCGTCTCATCGTCGTCGACGAGACGGCGGCACCAGCCTGCGAGGCTCGGGTAGAGGGCGGCGAACAGCTCGGACGCCGCCTTGTCACGGGACCGTTTCAACGTTCTCCATGGTCGTGGTCGCACTCGTAGGGGCACTCATGGGGGCACTCATGAGGGAGGAGCCCGGGCCGACGGCGTACGTTCCATCGGCCCGGGACCGGTCATCCGGGAGCGCTGTCAGGTGTCGGTGGCGCTCAGCGTGGCGAAGACGATCACGTTGTCGAGGTAGCCGTCGCCGGAGCGGGCGCCGCCGCAGGTGATGAGCCGCAACTCGGGGAGTTTGACGTCCCCGTAGACGTCGTCCGTCGGGAAATCCGCCTTGGGGACGGTCCGTACGGAGTCCACGGCGAACTCCGCCGCCGTGCCGTTCTCCAGGCGCGCCGTGATCCGGTCGCCGCGGCGCAGCCGCGTGAGGTGGCGGAAGACGCCGTCCCCGTAGGCGCCGGCCGTGACATGACCGAGGATCACCGACGGGCCGGTCTGACCGGGAGTCGGCGAATTCCGGTACCAGCCCGCCCGGTCGTGTGCGGTGACCGGGGGCACCCGCACACTGCCGTCGCGCGCCAGCCCCAGCTGGATGACCGGGGTGTCGACCCCGATGGCCGGGATCCGCAGCCTGACCGGGACCGAACGCCCCAGGGGGCGCGCCGCCTTGCCGGAGGCCGGTCCGGGCGGTGGCGTACGCGTGGGGCGTGCGGCCGTGGCCCGGGAGGTCCGGTCGGCGCCGCAGCCCACGAGCAGCGAGCCCATCGCCGCGGTGGCGAACGCGCGCCTGGAGAGCGGAGTCATGCCCCGGTCGCCCGGCGGCGCCGTACGACGTAGACCGTCGCGCCGCCCATCAGCAGCGCCGCCGCGGCGCCACCGCCGATCAGCCCGCCTTCGGTCCCGGAGTCCGAAGACGGCTCCGTGGCACCGGTGTCGGGCGCGCCCTTCGGCACGGCGGAGACCTGGCCCCGGCGCGACTCCTCGCGGGGAACCGGGGCGGCCTTGTCCGGCGCCTTGCTCGCTTCCTCGCTCGCTTCCTGGCGCGGCGACGGGACGGCGTCGGCCGGCACCTTGGTCGCCTGCTCGGGGACGGGCCGGGCGTCGGTGGCCGGAGACTGGGCCGGGGCCGGGGGAGTCCGGTCGGCGAACGCGGGCCCGCTGCTCGCCAGCACGGCGGTGCACGCGAGCGCCGCGGCGCTGAGGATGGTTCGGCGCATGGAATCGCTCTCTTTCGTCGGTCCGCCCGCCATGCGGCGGGCTGCGGTGTGGATCGAGCGGAGAGACGAGGCAGCGGGGGAGCAGGTTGTAAAGAGATGGCAAAGTGTGCGCCCGGTCGCCGCGATGGGGGTCCCGTCGAAATCCCCTACAGGTGTGTGATATCCGGGCCACAGACACATCCCAGCTTCCCCATATACGGCGTCCCCAGCCTCCTTTCCGTCGGCGGGCCATCCGGCCCGGCCGTGAGGCATACCGCGAAGGGGTTGGGATGACGGAACAGCGGGCGGGGACGAACCGGCGCGCGTTCATGAAGCGGCTGATGGTCGCCAGTGGGGCGACGGCCGTGGCCAGCATGGGCGGGGTGGCCACCGTTCAGGCGATGGCCGACGACGGTACGGGGACGGGCGCCAGCGGAGATCCTGGACGGGCTGTGGGCCGGCCGCACCGGCTTCCCCGGCGAGCGTGATCTGGCCGAGCGGTACGGGGTCAGCCTCATCACCTCCCGGCGCGCGCTGGAGCGGCTCGCGCGGGAAGGGCTGGTGGTACGGGGACGTGGCCGGCGTGCCACGTCCCCGTACGTCCCACCGGAGCCGCCGGGCAACGGGCCGGTGTGGTTCGTCCTCGACAGCGAGGGCTCCCCGGATGCCTTCCGGCCGCTGCGGGTGGGGATCGAGACCGCACCGGCCGAGGCATGCCGGGCGTTCGGGCTGGCGCCCGGCAGCGGGCTGTGGCAGTGCGTGCAGTCACACGAGCGGGCGGGCACGCCCCTGCTCGTCTCCCACCACGTACAGCCACCGGAGATCGGCGCCCGGCACACGCTGGAGGAACTGCGCACCCGGCAGATGCTCCAGATCCTCTCCGGCCGGTACGAGATCACCGCCGTCCGCCGGTCGCTGCGCGCCGGTAACCCCTCGCCACTGGTCCGCCGCCACCTCGGGATCGCCCCGGACACCCCGGTGCTCACCGCGGTCATCCGTGTCCATGGCGGCCCGTCCGGCGGGCTGCTGGAGTGGGTGCGGCTGACCGCCCACCCCGAACTCCCGCTTCCGGACGACGCGCTGGACCTGGCGACGGGGCGGTGGGCGCAAACGCCCCACCCTCGCCCCGGCGCATGACGTAACGGTGTCAGCGGTTCATGGCCGCCCAGAACTCCTCGAAGGACATCTGGCGGTCGCCGTTGGTGTCGAGCGAGTCGATCAGCTCCTGGGCCTGCGACTCGGTGATCTCCGAGCCCTCCAGCTCGGCCACGACCTTCCGGTATTCGTCCGCGGTGACCAGGCCGTCCCCATCGACGTCGTAGCGCTCGAAGACCTTCCGCGCCGCCGTCTCCATGATGTCTGCCATGTTCTCCGCCCTTCTGCGATCTTTGCTGACGGGCCCAGATTATCCGTCCGCCCCGAGCAAGGCGGAGGGTGCCCGACCCGCCCAGCTGTCGCGGGGCAGCGTGCGCTGAGCCTGTCCCCCGGAGTACTGGTATCGGCGGGATCTGGAACGCGACGCCCCGGCCGCCGACCATGAAGGCATGGCACACGTAACCGTCACGGGCGGAACCGGGTTTCTGGGTTCCCACACGATCGCGCAGCTCCTGTCCGCCGAGCACACCGTCACGACCACGGTGCGCTCCCTGGCGCGGCGGTCCGACGTCGAGCGGATGCTCGCCGTGGCCGGAGCCCCGCACGTGGACCGCGTCTCCTACGTGGAGGCGGATCTGACCTCCGACCGCGGCTGGGACCGGGCCGTGGCCGGAGCCGACTACGTCCTGCACGTTGCCTCGCCGTTTCCCGGAGCGCGGCCGCGGCACGAGGACGACGTGATCGTCCCGGCCCGGGACGGGGCCCTGCGGGTCCTTCGCGCCGCCCGGGAAGCGGGCGTCCGGCGCACGGTGCTGACCTCCTCCTTCGCGGCGGTGGGCTACGGCCACGGGCGGACCGGACGGACGTTCGGCGAGGACGACTGGACCAAGACCGACGGGCCGGGGGTGTCCGCGTACATCAAGTCCAAGGCGGTCGCCGAACGGGCCGCCTGGGACTTCATCGAGAGCGAGGGCAAGGGGCTGGAACTGACGGTCGTCAACCCCGTGGGGATCTTCGGGCCGGTCCTCGGGCCCGACTACTCCGCGTCGATCCGTATCATCCACACGATGCTGACCGGCGGGATGCGGGCCGCGCCGCCGATCTGGACCAACACGGTCGACGTACGCGACGCGGCCGACCTGCATCTGCGTGCCATGACGGCGCCTCAGGCGGCCGGACAGCGGTATCTGGCGCTCGCGGGCGAGCCTCTCTCCTTCCACCACATCGCCGTGGCGTTGCGCGCGCGGCTGGGCGAGGCCGCCGCCAAGGTCCCCACCGGTTCCGCCCCGGCCTGGCTGCTGCGCCTGCTGGCCATGGTCAACCCGCCGCTGCGTGAGACGGTGCCGCAGCTGGGGGTCGTGCGCCGCGCCTCCCACGCGAAGGCCCGCGAGGAGCTGGACTGGACACCGCGTTCCAATGAGGACGCTGTCGTGGCCACCGCCGAGAGCCTGGTCCGCCTCGGGCTGCTGAGCGGCTAACGTCGAGCACATGGGCCACGAGACGGCAGACACCCTGGGCGAGTTCCTGCGGGCCCGGCGCGGACAGATCAGCCCGCGACAGGCCGGGCTGCCCGCCGGGGAGCGGCGCCGCGTACCCGGACTGCGACGGGAGGAGGTCGCCCAGCTCGCCGGAATCAGCCCCGAGTACTACCTGCGCCTGGAACAGGGCCGTAACCTCAACCCCTCCGACCAGATCCTGGCCGCGCTGGCGGGCGCGCTCCAGCTCGATGAGGACGCGCTCGCCTACCTGCACCGCCTCGCCCACCCCGCCCCACCCGCCCGCAGGCCACGCCACCGCGCCCGTACGAACCAGGGCGATCTCCAACCGCTCCTGGACAGCTGGCCGGACACCCCCGCATACGTCCAGGGGTCCGGCGGACGCGTGGTCGCGGCCAACCGGCAGGCCGTGCTCCTGTGCCCCTTCTTCGCCGTCGGCCACAACCCGCTGCGGGCCGCCTTCCTCGAACCCGAGATGCGCGGCCTCTACCCGCAGTGGGACGACATCACCGCCAAGGCCGTCTCCGGTCTGCGCGCCATGATCGACGTCGACGGCGCCGACCCGGAGCTGCTGGAGACCATCGGCGAACTCACCGTCGTCAGCGAGCGGTTCCGCACGCTGTGGACCCGCCGCGACGTCCGCCGCCGCGACACCGGCCTCACCCGGCTGAACCACCCGCTCGTCGGCGAACTCGACCTGCGCTACGAGAAGATGGTGCGCCCGCAAGCCCGCCAGCTGATCGTCGTCTACTACGCCGACCAGGGCTCCACCAGCGCCGAGCGGCTAGCACTCCTCAACAGCCTCTGACCACCGCGGCGGTCAGACGCTTCTGGTCTTGCGGGGATCATCGGCGCGGCGTTCCGGCTTGCCCGCGATGGTGGCCCAGAGGTTGGGGTCGAAGGTGCTGTCAGGCAGTTGCGTAGCCATGAAGCGGACGCTGTGTTCGACCTTGATACGCCACAGACGGGCCGCCTCGGCCCCGTCACCGGCTCGGATCGCCTCGAAGATCCGGGCGTTCTCGCGGGCGATGAGGTCGGCGGCCGTGTCGGCGAAGCCCAGCCCCAGGACCGCGATGAACATCCTCAGCCGCAGGGTGAGCCGCTGGAAGAAGAGACTGGTCTGGGGCAGGTTCGCGGCACGGGCCACCATGTCCTGGAAGTCCTGACCTCGATGCCGGGGGTCGCGGCCAGGACCGCCGCAACCTTGCTGGTCACCGTCGGCGACGGCACCAGCTTCCCCACCGCCGCCCACCTCGCCTCCTACGCCGGCCTCGCCCCGACAACCAAGTCCTCCGGGACCTCCATCCACGGCGAACACGCACCCAGAGGCGGCAACCGGCAGCTCAAACGCGCGATGTTCCTGTCCGCGTTCGCCGCCCTGCACGACCCCGCCTCCCGCACCTACTACGACCGCTGCCGAGCCCGCGGAAAGACCCACACCCAAGCCCTCCTCCGCCTCGCCCGACACCGCATCAGCGTCCTGTTCGCCATGCTCCGCGACGGCACCTTCTACGAACCCCGAACCCCACGCCTCGCTTGACCAAAGACATAGAGGCACCCCGTGGACGCGGGGCCGACTCGGCATCGGCGTGGGCCAGCAGCGCGGTGAAGACCCGCTCTGGCCGCTGGAAGACCTGACGCACCGTGGGCTCCCGCCACATGGTGGAGTCCACCGCGGCGGGAGCCCTGGAGCCATCAGGCTTGATAGGCGACCAGCGCCATCATCCCGGCCTCCCCGTGGTAGGCGTTGTGGCAGTGAAGCATCCATCGGCCGGGGTTGTCGGCGTCGAAGACCACGGACAGCTTCTTCTTCGGCAGCACGATCGTGGTGTCCTTGCGGGGTCCGGAGCTCCCGAGCTGGTACGTGTGGCCGTGCAGATGCATCGGGTGCCACATGCTCGTGCGGTTCACGAAGTCGAGCCGGACGCGCTGACCTTCCTCGATCACGAGGGGCGCGGCCGTCGGATCGCTCATGTCGAACGGCTTGCCGTTGATGGCCCAGTTGTACTTCGTCATGCCACCGGTCAGGTCGACGCGGTGCACCCGGTCGACCTTCTTCGACGGCAGCCGGACGTCATCCGCCGCGCGGAGCTGGGAGGCGGTCGCGATCGTGCCGTCCAGTTCCCTCGGGCGGACGGTGGCTTCCGGGGCCCTGCCGGAGCCGGTACGGACCAGGGCCATGCCGGTGGTGTTCTTCCCCTCGGCGAGCGCGACGAGCGGGAAGACGCCGTCGGCGAGCGTGACCAGCACGTCGTAGCGCTCGCCCATGCCGATCAGCACGGCGTCGGCCTGCCGGTGCTCGACGGGAAAGCCGTCGGTGTGGGTGATGGTCATCTTGTGGCCGCCGAGCGCGACGCGGTAGGCGGTGTCGCCACCCGCGTTGATGATCCGCAGGCGGACCCGCTTGCCGGGCCTGCCGGTATGGACGTGCGGGTCGGCCGGGACACGGCCGTTGATCAGGTGGTACGGGTACTTCACGTCGCCGGCGTCCCCGCCGAGCAGATCGCTGTCGGCGCCCATCAGCATGAACTTCATCGACATGCCGTCGCCGGAGGCGGAGGCGGAGGCGGACGGTGAGGTGTCCTCCCCGCCCTTGTCTCCGCTCATGTCCATCCCGCTCATGTCACCCATGTCATGGCCGCCCGTGCCGTGGCCACCCATGTCCATCCCGCCCATGCCCCGCCTCAGTTCGGCGAAGACCTCGTCGGGTGTGCCGGTGACGCCGTCGACCCAGTCGTCCAGGACGACGACCCATTCGTCGTCGTAGGACAGCGGCTCCTTCGGGTCCTCCACGATCAGCGGCGCGTAAAGCCCGCGGTCGAGCTGGACACCGACGTGTGGGTGGAAGAAGTACGTGCCGGGGGTCTCGGCGATGAAGCGGTAGGCGAAGGTGGATCCGGCCCGTACGGCGGTCTGGGTGGCCGGGGGAACGCCGTCCATGTCGTTGCGCAGCGCGAGGCCGTGCCAGTGGATGGACGTGGCCGTCTTGTGCGGCAGTTGGTTGGAGAGCTCGGCGGCCACGGTGTCACCGGCCGACACCCGGATCCCCTTGCCGGGAGCCTGCCCGCCGAAGGCCCAGCTCTTGGCCATGACGCCACCGCCGAGCTCCAGCATGGCGGGCGCGGCGGTCAGGGTCAGCTTGTGCACCTTGCCGGTACTGGCGCGCTTCTTCTCGGTGGCGGCCACGGCCGGGTCGGACGGCTTGACCAGGGCGGTGGCTCCGGCGTCGCCGCCGGAGCTACCGCAGGCGGCGAGCGCGCCCGCGCCCGCGACGCCGAGCCCGGCCAGCAGGACGGAGCGTCGGTTGATGCTGTTCACGATGGTGGTGTCCTCTTCTCGATGTGCCTTCTGTTCGGTCGCACGAGGGCACGGCTGACCGCGTACACGGACGCGGAGATGCCGTGGAGGCGGCCTAAAGGAGCAATCGAGAGAGAACGGAAAGGTCGGGCGGCGCCCGGCTCACCGTGCCGGGAACGAAGCGACCCGTCGGGGTGGCGTGTGCATCGCCCACGCGGCCGCCCCAGGGCTCGCTCGGTGGCATGAACTTCACGGCGTCGACGCCGGCGGTCGAGCAGTGCTGCATGGCCATGCCCGAACAGAACCCACCGTCACTGTGCGCGGCCGGGGCGGAAGCCTGTGCGGTGCTGTTGTGCCCACCCCCGTCCGCGGACATCGTCGCCGAGGGCGCGTGGGCCATGCGCGCCATCCCGGTCATGGCGGTCGCACGCACCGAGGATGGGATCTCGTGGTGGACGACCACGGCGAGCACGGCGAGCAGTGCGACAGCTGCGCCCCGCATCCAGCGGACCGCGCCACCGCGGGCGCGGTCCCGCCGGGACCCGGCTGTCGTCATGGCTTCCATCCCTGCTCCCGGTGGGCGACTCCGCCAATATACCCGGTAGGGGTAATACTGAACGCTCTCCTAAGCTCCTACGTACTCAGGGGCTCAGCAGCCGATGCCGCACGAGGCGCCGAGACCGCACTTGGACGGAGAGGGAAAGCAGCGATGGAGACTCTGAGTTGGTCCGTAGCGGCGGTCGCCGCGCTGGTGGCCGCCGTCAGCTTGGTCCGCGTGATGACCACCGAGGGGGAGGCCCGCTTCGCTGCGGGGGGCGATGCGCTGATGGGCGCATGCATGGCTGCCATGGCGTTGCCCTCGACGACAGCGTGGTACGCCGGTCACGGCATGTGGTGGGCAACGACATTCGCCCTCCTGGGACTCGGCGGCGTGATGATGGCCGTCAAGCGCACGCGTGCGAGCGGCTGGAGCCACGGCCGCCAGTGGGGGCACCTCATCGTCGGCAGCGCCGGCATGGTGATCATGACACTCGCCATGACGACTACGCCCTCCGGGCCGGTACTGGCACTGGGCGGCTCATCCATGGCCGGGATGCCGGGCATGGAGAACATGCCCGGGATGGACTCGGCGCAGGGCATGGACGGCATGGAGGGGATGCAGGGCATGGGAGGGACGCACGGGATGAACACGCCGGGCATGGCCGCCGCGGCCGACTCCACCACAGCGTCATCTTCGGGCTCCTTCTGGCGTTACGTGATCGCGGTGCTCGCGGTGTACTTCCTGTTGTCCATCTGCGCCTCCGTCTGGGCCCGGGTCCGGGGGACCAACAGGGAGAACCTGCCCGCCGACCGTGACAGCGGCCGAAGCCGTACCTGGGGGCGCTGGCTGCTCGCCATGCCGGACACAGTGGTGGTGTTCCTCGTATCGCTGACCATCTCGGTGTGGAACAAGGCCCGTACGGTGGAGCGGGGAAGCCACGGCCGTCGGCGCAGGGTCGGCGCGGCGCCGGACGCGGCACTGGCCGCTCACATCGGTATGGGCGGAACCATGTCCGCGATGCTGCTCATGATGGTGGCGTGAGTCGATCCCCCCCGTCGGCCCGATCGGCCGCGGATACTGGCCGCATACGTATCGGCTTTGATCCTGAGACTGTCGGCCGTAACCCTTTCTGCAAGCTGCTGACCTCGGGCGTCGTACCTCGGCCGATCGCTTGGGTGTCCACCATCAACCCGGACACGCTGGCACCGAATCTGGCGCCTGCGAAGTTCTGAGGTAAGCGGTGGTTGCGGCGGGCACGCGGCCGTACCACGGTGCCGCGTTTTTGCCGGGCGTCCGCGAGTATCTTGCGGTGAGGGCCTTAACGATCATTCTTCGGGCTGCTACGCCTCGAGGAAGCCGACCGTTTCCGCATCAGAGCTGTCCGGCGCTGAGGCCGTCGCCCGCGTCCTGCGGCTGAGATACGCCGAGCGCCGCCATCTCAACTCCGTGCTGTTCAACGGTCGTCGCGCAGTTCCGGGCCGCCTGCTTGGCCAGCCCGGACGACGAGGGGTTCCAGGCGGTGGCGGCCGAACTGAAGCCGTCGAGTGGGGAGTTCGCCGAGCTGTGGGAGCGGCGGGACACGATGAGGCTGCCGGCGCGGCCGGATCTGTCGATCGTGCTGCACACGCCGCAGAACGAGGCGGACACCGCGGATAAGCTGGAATGGCTGGCGTCGCCGGAGGGGCGGCGCGGGTCGATGTATCCCATGGCGGGATAGCGGCGGGTGGGTGCGGCGTCCGGGCGCGGACACACGACCGGCGTGGCCCGGGTGGGGTATCGTCCGCCGCGGCTCCGGCCGATGAAGGACCTGAGCCGGAAAGGACGACTCATGGGCTTGAAGACGGAACACGCGCGCGGCAGAAAACGTGATTCGGACGCCACGCGGGCCGCGCTGCTCGGCGCCGCCCGCGACCTGTTCGCCCGCCATGGATATGACACGGTGACGGTTCGGGACATAGGAGAGCACGCCGGTGTCGACGCCTCCCTGATCGCGCGGTATTTCGGCAGCAAGGCTGCCTTGTACCGGGCGGTGGTGGACGAGGACAGCCGGAACGTGAACGTGTCGCCCGAGACGCTCGACCTGGGGGCCTTCACCGTGGAGGCGCTGCACCGAGCCGACCGCAGAGGCGCGCCGGGCCCTCTCGTCCAGGCTCTCCTCTCCCGGAGCGACGTCCCCGAAGCGCGTACCGCCGCGGCAGACGAAGCGCGCACCCGCCTGATATCTCCGCTCGCCAACCGACTCGCGGCCGAGGGTGCCGACGATCCGGTCGGCCGGGCCGAGGTCCTGATCTCCTGCTTGATCGGCGTCATCGCCCTGCGCACGAGCACCAACTTCGAGGGCCTGTCGGCAATGAAACCTGAAGCGATCGGCGCCATCCTCGAGGCCGCCGCGCAAACGCACACCGAGCCCACACCACGTGTGCCCGGCTCCGTCGCCGAGGAGGCCTAGGACCCGTATAGCGGCGTGACGTTCACGCTGCGGCTCTAACTTGATCATTAACCTGTGCAGTGGGGCCGTGGGTTGGATGATTTTGCCTGTTCCGCCCCCGTGCTCCCGTCCGCGACGGTGAGGGGCATCCTGAGCAGGCGGTCGCTGAAACGGAGTTGCCCATCGAAGTCGTCGAACCGCCGGTTGTGCCGCCGCAGGGGACCGCGAGTCGGCGCCGTCCGGCCGGTCCCGAGCCCGCACCCGCCGCCCTGCCCAGGGCTCGCAGTGGCACAGCCATCCCTCGCCGCCGGCGAACTGGTCGAAGATAGACCGCAAGGCGATCACCGGTCTCCTGGCGAGAAACCGTCAGAGAAGTCCTGAGACCGCACACCGGCATCCCGAGTCGCACACACCGTCGGATACGCGACACCGAGCGCGTTCCGGAGGCGTCGCGCCCGGTCCAAGCTCTGCGCTGGAAGCCTGGTCGCCACGCGAGCCCGGGAGGGAGCGTCGTTGACGTCCGCGTTCATCCCTCTGCTGTGCCCTGCTCAGTGGCCGGAGAGGCGGAGGCAAGGTGCCCGCCGCCTGGCCCGCTCACCCTGTCTGCATACCGCCTGGGTGTTCTACGGTCTAGCGCTGGCCGAGTACCGCCATCTGCACCCGACCCGTGCGGCCGAAGGTACTTGGTCCACTCCCGTGGACCTGCCCAAGGCCGGCGGCTACCGCGTTTTCGCCGACTTCAAGCCCACGGGGGAGAGGCGCTGACGCTCGGCGCCGACCTCGCCGTATCCGGGGCGTACGAGCCAACGCACCTGCCCCCACACAACACCACGGTCAAGGTTGCCGGTTACGAGGTCACGCTGGGCGGTGGTCTGACCCCCGGCGAGGCCGGTGAACTCACGCTGCATGGGTAAGTCGCGGGCGGGGCGTCGAGTTCGCGCGTCTGCCGCCCTTCTGGAAGGGTTGCGATTATACCCCCTAGGGGTATGTAATGGCTGCGGATGCTTCATCGGCTGGCATTGCCGCAAAGCACCTGTAGTCCCGTGGCGATCCAGAAACGGCCAGGTGTTTCCTCTTGCCTCAACCCTTATCTTGGATACCCCTAGGGGGTATCCTCCTGGGTTCCGGGACTCCATCCCTGAGAAGAAGAGCGAGTTGTCCGAGTTACTCGGCTGGCGGCTATCTGATCGGACGTAGAGGCGGGTGCGATGAACGTTGAGGGTTTCGCCGAGGACGGGTATGACGCGGTGCGTCAGGTCTTCCAGCGGCTGGTGGACAACGGCCAGGAAACAGGGGCGGGCGTATCGGTCTGGCGGGAGGGCCGCGAGGTCGTCCGGCTGAACGCGGGATGGGCTGACGCCAGGCGGAGTCGTCCCTGGCGTGGCGACACGCTGGTCCAGCCGTACTCGCTGTCGAAGTCGCTCGTCACGCTCGCCGCCCTTGTGGCGGTTCGCGACGGTGCGCTGGCACTGGACGAGCCGATCGCCGGGTACTGGACCGCATACGGGGCCCGGGGCAAGGAACGGACCACTCTCCGCCACGTGCTCACACACCGGGCGGGGCAGCCGCGCTTCGGGCCCGAAGCCGCGGATCTCGACCTGCTGGATGACAGCGGGCTGCGGGCGAGCCTGGCGCAGGCGGCGCCGGAGTACGCTCCCGGGACATCACTCGGGGAGCACGCGCTGACCTACGGCCACCTCGTCGATGGCATCCTGCGCGCGGGCGCGGGGGCAACGCTGGAGGAGATATTCAACGACGTGGTGCGGCCCGCGCTGGATCTCGACGCTTGGTTCGGCGTTCCGGATCACGCACTGGATCGCGTCGCCGACCTGGAGTACGCGGACCCGAACTGGCCGCGGCAGCTCCACGCGGCGCCGTGGCTTCAGATCCCCGCCGGGGCCCTGGACACGGAGCGTGCCAACTCCCGGGCCTGGCGGCAGTCGGTCTTCGGAGCGGTCAACCTGCACACGACCGCGACGGCTATGGCTGCGTTCTTCTCCCATCTCACCCGCCAGGATGGGCCCGTACGTGAACTGCTGGGCCCACAGCTGCACACTGAGCTCCTTGCCTCCCAAATCACCGACTACGACGAGGTTTTCGGCACCGAAATCACCTGGACGCTGGGTTTCGTGCGCGACAAGGGCAAGATCGCCAAAGGTGGGATCGGCGGCTCCGCCGCCTGGTGGTCACTCCGGCACCACCACGCCTGCGCCTACCTGACGCGCCGATTGGACGATCACTCCCGGGCCGCCGAAATCGCCGCAGCCCTGGGCGACGACCTGACCGTGGTGGGCGAGGACTGAGGAAGCGCCCGTTCCCCTGGCCGGCGCGCCGTCGCACGTTGAAGCAAAAGTTGACCGGCAGTGGCCCGGTGATCGTGACCTGGTGTTCCCGGGCTGCCTGCTCCAGATGGACCAGCGAGGTGTAGCCGCCGTCGACCAGGTGCTCGGCGGGCAGCAGTCCACGGCGCTCCAGCCGGGTGTGGATGCCAGGCAGAGCAATCGGCAACCACCGACCCGCAGACGGACGCGGTCACCCTCTGGGTCTGCCTGCACGGCCTGGCGCACCAGCGCGCGGTCTCCCGGATGCCCTGGATCGAACCGATTGAGTTCGTGCGATCGGAAATCGATTGCGGTGATCCGATGGGGCGCCGTACGGTCGCCTCCGATGAACGGGACGCCCGAGGTTCTGCCGTTGCCGGACCGGAAACCAGTCGACGCCGCGGTGGCGGGCAGGTTGATCGCCGCGCAGTTCCCGCAGTGGTCCGACCTTGAGGTCCGGCCGGTCGATGCGCAAGGTTGGGACAACTGCACCTTTCGCCTCGGTGACGAGATGCTTGTGCGGCTACCGACTGCCGAGGAGTACGCGCTGGCGGTTGGGAAGGAGCACCGGTGGCTGCCGGTGCTCGCCGCCGCGTTGCCGTTGGAGATCCCGGTTCCGCTGGCCGAAGGCGTGCCTGATGAGGGCTTCCCGCACAACTGGTCGGTATATCGGTGGATCGGTGGCGAGCCTGCGGCCCGTGCCGTCGTCGAGGACATGACGGCCTTCGCCATTCACCTTGCGGAGTTCCTCGTGTCCCTGCAGCGGATCGACCCGACAGGCGGACCGGGTCCGGGACTGCACAATTGGTTCCGAGGCGGGCCACTGACGACCTACGACCGGTGGGCCCGGGCAGCTCTGGAGACGTTGGACGGTCTGATCCGGACCGAGATCGCCGAGGAGATCTGGGGACGGGCGTTGCGAGCCTCGTGGGACGGTAAGCCAGTCTGGTTCCACGGTGACATGGCCTCGGGGAACCTTCTGGTGAAGGACGGCGCGCTCGCGGCCGTTATCGACTTCGGCACCTGCGGAGTCGGAGACCCGGCCTGCGATCTGTCGATCGCCTGGACGATGCTGACCGGCAAGAGCCGCGCCGCGTTCCGTGACCGGCTAGGCGTGGACGAGGCGACCTGGGAGCGTGGACGGGCCTGGGCGCTCTGGAAGGCCCTGGTCGTCTGCGCCGGAGCGGTTCGCGATGGCGATGGCCTGCCAACGGATGAGTCGTTCGTTCTTGAGGAGATCCTCGCCTCCCATTTGACCACCTGACGGTGATCCCGCCATGGCCGCCTACGACCATCAACGCGCGGCAACAGCGGCACTGTCCGCTCCCACGCCATATCCGTCAACTCGCCCCGGCCAACTACAAGATCAATGATCAAGCATGGTTAGTCACCCATGAACCACAAGTAGCTGCCTGGCGTCCCCCCACACGCTTCAAGGAGCTCGGCAAGGTCGAGGAGCGCCGCTTTCTGCAGGTCGTCAGTGCACCGTTGTGTCAGGGAGGCGATTTCCTGGCGGGCGGCTTGAGCTTCCTGTTCGTTGAACAGCGTGTCGCCATACGGATCCACCCAACCGAGCTTGCCCGAGCCACGCCGGTCGAGGGTGCTCAGCACCCTCGCCAGCGCTTCACCGTGATCGTAGGACCCTCGCAGCAAGGTGTCTCGGGACGAACCCTTCCGCGTGGGTCGCCCCGAGTGCAGTTCCAGCTCAATCCCCATGACCCCTCCTTCAGCCTCGGACAACGAAGCTTCGCAGAGATCATTTGTCAGACACGGCCTAGTAGGACTTCGTTAGGCGCAGCCACCAGCCACCAGCCACCAGCCACCAGCCAGCAGCCAGCAGTCGGGCAGGACCCCGTCCCACCAGTCCTGCTCGGACGAAGCAGTGGCCTTGATCGGACGCTCGACGGTCTTGCCGGCGGGGCGCAACCTGGCAGTTGGCGCGCTTGCCCAGGGCCCCGCAGTACCGCGGGGCCACGGCGACCGACATTCTTCCGTCCTTGGGCACCGACACGTCGTCGATCACCCAGGCCGCCGGGGCGATGAGCGGCAGCATGCGTTCGCAGATCCGACGCTGCACCGGCACGCGGTCCCAGGTGAAATCGGTTGAACAGTTCCCGTCAGGACTTGGAGCTGGGCCGACCGGGAATGTGGCTGAGAATGGACTTGGAGAAACCCCCGTCGACGCAGACATCTTGGCCGGTGACATATCCTGCCAGCGGGCTGACAAGAAACTCGATCACGTTCGCGATATCCATCGGGTCGCCAATTTTCGACAACGGGATGATTTTTTCCCTTGCCTTCTTGACTTCGGGATCGAGATACATTTGTTCAGTCATCTGCGTCCGAGTCATGCCCGGGGACACCACGTTCACGCGGATTCCGTCAGGTGCCCATTCCAGTGCGAGTGTCTGAGCCAACAGCGTGAGCGCAGCCTTGGTCGGACTGTAAGCACCCGATCCGGCATGTGGGAGCTGGCCCGACATTGAAGAGGTGAAACAGGCGGACCCGCGGCTATCCTTCAGGTGCTGGTAACTTGCTTTGGCGAGTAGCCACGCCCCGCGGAGGTTGACGGAGAACATGTCGTCCCAGTCCTCGAGGGAGAGATCCTTGAGTGCGCCAGGGTTGGCGATTCCGGCATTTGCCACCAGCGCATCCAAGCCGCCGAACTCGTCGACCACAGCGGTTACCAGCCGACCGGGCACGTCGGGATCACCCAGATCTCCTGTCAATGCAATGGCTTTGCCGCCCATCGACTGGATCGATCGGACGACCTCGTCTTGTCGCGCGTTCGCAGTAAGGCCGGATACCGCGATCATCGGCTGTTCGCCACGGGCAAGCGCTGCCTCTGCGAGCCTCAGGCTTGCAGCCGCGCCGATGCCGCTGCTTCCGCCACTGACCAGAGCTCTCATTGCACACTCTCCTTGTATATTTCCAGCGGGCATACTCGGCAGGCCGCACAAGTCGTGACAGCTGTATCTGATGCGTTTCGAAGCACTTCGACTCACACCAGTGATCGAGAACTGTCACCTTACTGTTCGATGACCCTCGGAGTCACTCTGAACCCCGAGGCGCTGAAATCACTCTCCGAGATTCCAACCCTCTTCGCTGAGGTCACGCATCGCCTTCGCGAATTCTTCAAGGGTGTTCTCTTCGCGGATGACTTCAAGTACGACGTTGTCTACCCCGATTGTTTCTTGGACTGCTTTACCCAGCCCGTTCCAGTCGATCACCCCAGTGCCGATAGGGTCGTGGCCCCACGTTTCCGTACCCGTGTCGGAGATATGCATGAGTGCAACCGATCCGTGGTGGGAGCGCAGACTCGAGACGGGATCCTCCCCGATGTAGGCAGCGTTCGCGACGTCGTACACGATTTTCAGTGCATCATCATTGACCGTGCCGACGATATCTGCCAGTTCTCCAATTGTCGGCGCAAAGCAGTAGGGGGTGTTCTCGAAGAGGAGTCGTTTTCCCGCCCGCTTGGCCAGCGGGACCAGCTCTTCCAGGCTTTCGTGCATCCAACCGTGGACATTTTCGAGTGAGGGGGAGATCATGGGACGCCGCGTGCCGGGTGAGATCACAATTTCCGGGACATCCCAAGCTACCGCAAGATCGATCACCGACCTGATGTGCTCGATGCTCTTCCGGCGCATGCTGGCACCAGGACTGGCCAGATTGATGTCGTATCCGCCGGCATTCAGGGATCGGATCTTGGCGCCGTTCTCGTTGAGCGTCGCCAGGATTGCCGAATGTTCGGAGCTGGAGATCTCTTCCGGCCAGCAATGTGGAGAGCTGATGGGAACCTCGAAGGTATTGTATCCATTCTGGACCAACTCGGATATCGCATCGATCGCCGTTGTCGACCAAAGATACGAAAAAGTGTTGATGATCATATGAATTTCCGTTCGATCTTTGAGGTGCCCCCATCGCGCGCTCGGGAGCAGGGGCGGTTACGACCGGGAGTCCTTGTACTGCTCAGGAGCTGAACTGGCAGCAGTGGACGAGTTCTCGCTCATGACGACGGCGATGGTGTCGTTCGCGGAAACGATCTCCCGCGGGGCACGGCTGCCAGTCTCCGGGAGCGTGAAGTAGACGATGAGGCACAGGGCGACGATGGCGATCATGTAGATCGCCACGTACATGGGCCGTCCGGCGCCGACGAACGCGGCCGCGATGAGGGGTGCGGTGCCGCCGAAGAGGGCGATGACGATCTGATGGGCGAATCCGATTCCGGAGACGCGGACCGAGGCGGGGAACAGCTCGGCCTGGATGGTGGGGTAGACGGCTTGCCAGATTCCGAGGACAACCCATCCGGAGGCGGCGACGATGACGTAGACACCGAAGCCGGGCGCCTGCAGGAGGAGAAGGAGCGGATAGAACAGGACGATCATTCCGATGGCGCCGATGATGGGGAAGATCTTCCGGCGACCGAGACGGTCGGAGAGGTAGCCGCTGGTGGGGACGACGACAACCAGCAGGGCCAGGCCGATCGTGCTGCCGGCAAGGGTGGAGGACAGGTCTCGGCCCGAGGTGAGGTTGGCGTAGGTGGGCAGGAACGTCGCCCAGGTGTAGTAGGCCACGGCGGGAGCGGAAAGGGCAGCAGTCTGCAGGATCGCCTTGGGGTGCTCGCGGAGCAGCTGGAGGAGCTTCGCGGGTGCGGACTTCTGCTCGACGAGCGTGCTGGCTTCGAACTCCGGAGACTCGTCCGAGCGGGCGCGGAGGATGAGTCCAGCGACGCCGATCACACCACCGATGATGAAAGGGATCCTCCATCCGTAAGACGCCAGGGCGTCGGCGGTGAAAACAGAGGTGACGCTGGCTGCGGCGCCCGTTGCGGCGAGGGTTGCCAGCCCGCTGGCCATGTTGGTGAAGGAGCCGAAGAGTCCGCGCCGGTTGGCTGGAGCGTGTTCCACCATGAACGCGATGGCGCTCTGCCCCTCGGCGCCGGCGGAGATGCCCTGGAGGATGCGGGCGACGACGAACAGGATCGGCGCGAAGTAGCCGATGGTCGCGTACGGGGGTGTAAACCCGATGATCAACGAGCCGAGAGCCATCCCCGAGACCGCGAGAGACAGGACGCGTCGGCGCCCGTACCGGTCGGCAAGCGGCGAGATGATGATGCCGCTCAGAGGCCGCACGATGAACCCGATGGCGTAAGTGAGGAACCCGGCGATGAGGGACGCGAACTGGGAGCCCGAGGGGAAGATCTGCGCGGAGAAGACAGCGGCGAGAAGACCGTATACATACCAGTCGTACCACTCGACAAAGTGCCCGACGGTCCCGGCGAGCAGGTTACGGGCCCGTCTTTTACGCGAGACAGGATCTGCGCTGTCGGGGGTGGATGCGCTGGGCGCGAGATGTGAGGCCGTCATTGAATTTTCCTTTGCATTTGGTCGCGAGTGAGCATCCCAACGCCCGGGCCGAGGGTCGCTGAACCTGTTGAAGGGGTGCCGCGAGGGTCAGGTTGTGCAGGCGGGCGATACGGAGCATGGCGTGGTGGACAGCGTCACCTTTGAGGCGGCAGTCGCGGAGGATCTTCCAGCTCTTCCTGCGGGCAAAGGTGTGCTCGACGCGGGCGCGGATTCCGCGGTGGGAGGTGTTGTGGTCCTCTTGCCAGGCAGGGAGTTCGGCCTGCCCGCGTTCACGGCGGTGCGGGATGACCAGGCCGGTTACGCCGGTAAGCCGCCGTCCGCGATCACGGTCGTCCTGCCGGGAGCGTCCTTCGCACCGGACAGCTCCCACGCCTCGCAGTCGTTGCGGTTGCCGGGCAGCGGCCGGCCGACCGCGACGACGAGCCGGGTGTCGGCGTCGATGACGACCTGGTGGTTGGTGGAGTACCGGTAGTTCTTCGACTGCTCGGCGACGCTGTGGTCGCGAGTGGGGACCAGGGTTCCGTCCACGATCAGCACGGTGTCCTCGCGGAACCGCTTACGCGGGCGGAGCGCGAGCGAGGGTGCGGGGTGGTTGATGATGCGGTCGGCAGCCGACTTCGACTCTCCGAACAGCGGGGCGAGTTGGCGCAGGGTGAGGTTGGTGCGCCAGTAGGCGGCGACCAGCAGGACCCGGTCCTCCAGGGGCAGGCTCCAGGGTCGGCCCTTGCGGACCGGGTCCACGCCCTCACGCCGCATCGCGGTGATCATCTTGCCGAACTGCCGCGGGCTCAGCCCGGTGAACGGGGCTGTCCAGGACGGTTCCGACGCCGTGATCACACCAGACACGTCAAGACCCTCTCACCTGTGACCGGCAGTTATGGGACGCCGCTTAGGCGGAGAGTTCTTCGTCTGCGACGAGGTAGGCATAGCTCGGCCAGCTCCGGGAGATGTCAGCCGCGGCCGCGAGCAGGGGCGGCGACAGCTCGGCCATGCGCGCTCGGGTCATCCGCACGGAGGGGCCCGCGATGCTGATCGTCCCGGTGGCCTCCCGGCCCGGTCCGGCTCCGTGGATGGCGGCCGCCACGGCACTGATACCGAGGTCCATCTCCTCAATCGTCGTGGCGTACCCGCGGTGACGAACCTCGTCGAGCTCGACCTGGAGAGCGGACCGATCGAGGGGGGATCTTGGGGTGACGTCGAGACGGCTCTCGTGCGCCAGCACGGTCGCGACTCGGTCCGGAGAAAGAGTGGCGAGCCACGCCTTCCCGGATGCAGTGGCGTGGGGGACCGCCTCCTGGCCCATGACGGGGTCGATGCGGAGACGCGAGTTCGCCCCCTGGGCTTTGGCGATCCACTTCAAGGAGTCGTTGGTGGCTACCGCCAGGCGAACGAGCTCTTCACACTCCGCCGCGAGCGAGTCCAGGCTTCGCTGAGCCCACGTTCCCACTGCTGACGAGGACAGCTGGCGGAGCCCCAGGGCGCCGAGGCTGTGAGTGGCGAAGTAGGTGGAGGTGCGGGGATCCTGATTCACATAGCCCGCATCGACCAGGGCGGCGAGGAGGCGATGAGCGATGGCCTTGTTGATGCCCAGGCGCTCGGCGATCTCCGTGACGCGTCGGCCTTCGGGATGCGGCGCCAGCAGTTCGAGCACATGCATCGCATTTGTGACGTCATCGGCTAGTGCCATGTCCTCGTCTCCTCGCCATTGTGGATCCACGTCCGCGTCGCCTGTAACGCTGTTACGAACAGTCATACGGGTCCGCCCTCGCTGTCAAGCCCCAGCGGTCATCCTGGTCGTCAGACCCCGAGAACGCAGCGGTCAGATCTGCTGCACCAGCTCACGCAGACGCGTGAACGCCGACTCGTCATCGTTCACGACGATGTCGTGCTCGCCGGTGTTCCAGCGGCACTCGAGTGCACCGAACCGCTCCCAGTAGACGTCCCATCCGGCGAGCTTGACCCGGTCCCGCTCGCTGCCGCGCTCGATCAACCGTTGCCGCACGACCTCGGGCGAGGTGCGCACGTGGATCACCCGGATGCGAGCGGCGGGCCAGCCTGCACTCTCGGTCGAGTGACGCAGGAAGTCGGGGTCTCCGAGGTACGCCACGAACGGCGCATCGAGGACGACGGAGTGGCCGAGTTCCAGATTCCGGCCGGCGGTCGCGAAGAGCGTCTCGTACTCGGCCGGCATGACCCTCCGCAGGTACAGCTCGTTCGATTCCCGATCGGAGGGATCCTGCCCGAACGCCTCGAGAGCCACTTGCACGAGGGACCCGGCGAGCGTGTCCTTGTCGAGATACGCCGCGCCCGTGAGGGAGCTGAGGTGTCTCGACAGGGTCGACTTACCCGACCCCGCCCCGCCGAGCGTGATGTAGGCGATGGGCAGGGCTCGGACGTCGGATGTCACCGCTTCACTCGCGAGATCGCGGCCACGAAGTCCTTCGCCGCTGCGGTGACCTTGCCCATGTCGCCGTCGGGGCGGCCGGCCTTGGTGATGGCGCTGCCCACTCCGACCGCCGCGACGCCTGCGGCGAACCAGTCGCCGACGTTGGCGGTGGTGACGCCACCCGCCGGAAGGATCGGGACGTGCGCGAGCGGCGCCAGGACCGCCTTGGCGTAAGGGATGCCGCCGGCTTCGGTGGGGAAGAGCTTGACGATGTCCGAGCCGGCCTCGGCCGTATCGAGGATCTCGGTCGGTGTGTAGGCACCACTGATGGTGGCGATCTGGTAGCGGTTGGCGACGCGGATCATCTCGGGGTTGAGGTTCGGGCTGACGAGGAACTGCGCGCCGGCCTGAATGCTCGACCAGGCGGCGTGCCCGTCGAGGACGGTACCCGCGCCGAAGGCCACGTCTTCACCGGCGAAGCGCTCGGTCAGGCGCTCGATCACGGTGAGGGCGCCGGGGATCGACAGGGTGATCTCGAGGGCGCGGATGCCGCCGGCGACGGCTGCCGAGGCGACCTCGAACGCCTCCTCGGCGGTGTCGAGGCGGACGATGAGGACGTTGCCGGAATCGCGGATGGTCTCTATGACGTCGAGTTTCTGGAACATGACCCAGATGGGTACACCACTTTCGCGCGCTTCGCGAGCCGCGATCCGGATGCGTTGACGAACCGCGGCGAGGTGCTACATCCTGGGTTGCAATCGATCTCAGCAATCGTTCTCATTCTGGAGGGCGACTGATGCGCCGGGATCCTTATCTAGGCGAAGGAGTCGACTGCGGTGGATCATTCCTCTTCGGCCCCTCGGCCCTCGGCCGTGGTGCTGGGTGCGTCCCACTGGCACGCGCCGCTGTACCGAGCCGGGCTCGCTCGACATTTCCGCGTGACGGCGGTGCAGGACCCCGATCCCGCGGTCTCTCGGGCATTCGCCGAGCCCTTGGGCGCACCAGTCGCGGCGAGCGTCGACGAGGCTCTGGACCAGGACGGCACCGACGTGGCGTTCGTGTTCTGCCCGCACCACGAGATGCTCGCGGTCGGCCGGGAGCTCATCGACCGCGGTATCCCGTTCGTGATCGAGAAGCCAGCCGGTGCGAGCCTCGACGACCTTCGGACGATCGAGGAGGAGGCGCGCTCGGCCGCCGTGCCGACGACCGTGCCGCTCGTCCAGCGCGGCGCCCCGATCGACACTTGGCTGCGACAGGCCGGCGACATTGTCTACGAGCGGATGGCGTTCGTCACCGGTCCGCCCTCGCGGTACCGGCGGAACGGCAACCCGTGGATGCTCGAACCCGCCCTCTCCGGCGGCGGCAGCCTAATGAACCTCGGCCCGCACTTCGTCGACCTGGCGATTCGCCACCTCGGACACCCCGTCGACGTCGTCCAGAAGCTCTCCACCACGCTGCACGGCGAGGCGGTCGACGACCACTCCACGATGGTCCTGACCACCGTCACGGGCCGCGAGGCAATCGTCGAGGTCGGCTACGCGTTCCCCAACTCGCCGCTGAAGCGGTACTGCAGCTTCACCGCGGCCGGGACCAACGGGTTCGCCACCGTCGACACCACCGGCTACGCGACGTTCACCGACCAATCCGGCATCACCAAGAGCGCCGTCCTCGAGGTCGACAGCGACCCGCTGTACGACGTGTTCGTCACCGGCGTCGCCGACACGCTCACGACCGGGTTCGCGGGCCTGCCGACGCTCGCCGAGCTTCTGACCACTATGGAGCTCATCTGGTCGCCGCACCTGGAGGGGACGGTGCGTCGTGGCTGAGGTGAGCATCGACGACGTCGCCGAAGCGGCCGGCGTCCACCGCTCGACCGTGTCGCGCGCGTTCTCGAAGCCGGATGCCGTGCGCGCGGCGACCCGGGAACACGTGCTGCGTGTCGCAGCCGAGCTCGGGTACTCGATGAACCCCCTCGCGCAGGCTCTCCGCCGCGGCTCGAGCAACCTCATCCCGCTGATCGTTCCGGACATGACCAACCCGTTCTTCGCCGAGCTGGCGCGCACGACCGCCGCCGCCGCCGAAGCACGCGGCTACCAGCTGATGCTCTGCATCACCGACGGCGACACCGGGCAGACCGCCGACTACGTGAGCGCGATGCACTCCATGTACTCCCCCTTCGGTATTGTCGCCCCCTCAACCCGGGTCAACCTCGAGGCGCTCCGCCGGTACGCGTTTTCGAACCGGGTCGTCGTCATCGACCGGGTCGAAGACGACCCCGCCGTGCCCACCGTCACTGTCGACAGCGCCCGGGGCGTCGACCTCGCCTTCGACCACCTCCTTGGTCTCGGCCACGCGAACATCGCCTACGCCCCGGGGATCGTCGGCACGTACACCGCCCAGGATCGCTGGGACGCCTACCACCACGCCGCCGAGCGTCACGCCATCCCGCCCGTCGTCCTGGAGGGGGCGCCCGGCGCCGATCCGGGGCCGGGGATCGTGGACCACTGGATGCGGGAACCGATCCGCCCGACGGCGGTGATCGCCTCCAACGACCTCATCGCGTTCGCCATGATCTCCGAGCTCGGCTCGCGCGGACTGACCGTGCCCGCCGACCTGTCGGTGGTCGGCTTCGACGGCCTCGACCTCGGCGCCCAGTTCAACCCCCGGTTGACCAGTGTCCGACAGCCAATCACCGACCTCGGACGGATCGCCATCGAACTCGGCGAGGCCCTCATCGCCGGCGGCCCGCCCGACCACGTCGTGCTCGAGCCGTCGCTTCTCATCCGCTCCTCCACCCAGGAACTCCGCTCATGAACCCGCACCCCGGTCGCCTTCCCGGTCTGCAATACGTGGACCATGTGGCCTTCACCGTCCCCGACCTCGACGACGCCACCCGCCTGTTCACCGTCCTTCTCGGCGCCGAGGAGCTCTATCGCTCCACCCGCGGACCCGATGCCGCGGTCATGCCGGAGCACTTCGGCGTGCCCGCGGACGCGCACCTGGAGCTGCGCATGCTCCGGCTGCCGCCGAACCTGAACGTGGAGCTGTTCCAGTGGTGGAGCGAGGACCGCTCGCCCGTGTTCCCGCGCGCCAGCGATGCGGGCGGGCACCACCTCTGCTTCGTCGTCGACGACGTAGACGACGTCGTCGACGCGGTCGCCGACCTCCGGGGCATCGAGATCCTCGGTGCGCGCAAGGAGGTCGCCGGCGACAGCCCCGCTGTCGCCGGGAACCGGTGGGTGTACGCCCGCACCTCTTGGGGCCTCATCCTCGAGTTCGTCGACCGCTCGCGGGTCGTCGATCCCCCGCGTCTCGTCGGCCCCCACGACTGGCACACCCACTCGGCCTCGAAGACCTCGGAGACACCCTCGTGAAGATCGCCGGCCACACCCTCGGCACTCCCGACCACACCGTTGCCGAAGCGCTTGAACTCTTCGCCCGAGCCGGCCTGGATGCCGCCGAGGTGATCTACCAGGACGACTACACGAGCGGTCTGCCCATCGGCGGTGCCGCGGCAGCGGCGGAAGCGGCACGCGTCGCCGACGGCGAAGGCATCCCGGTCATCGGGCTCACCCCGTACACGACCGGTATCAACGCGACCGACGAACGCATGCGCGGAGCAGCCGTCGACGAGCTGCGGTCGGCCATCGACATCGCCCACGCGGTCGGCGCGAACCGCATCCGCGTCTATTCCGGCGCGTGGCAGCCGGGCCAGCAGGACCACGCCGCGCACTGGACGCAGCTCGTCCGCTCGTTCCAGGAACTCTCCGGCCCGGCGGCGGACGCAGGCGTCGTGCTCTGCGCCGAGAACCACTTCGGCACCATGACGCAGACCGCGCGCGACACCGCCAAGCTCATCCACGCGGTCGACTCGCCCGCCGTCCGCGTGCTCTACGACCAGGCGAACCTCACCTTCACCCACGACGAGGACGTCGACGACGCCTTCGCCGTCCAGGGCGATCTCATCGGCCACGTGCACGTCAAGGACCTTGTCTTCAAGAACTCGAACGCCCCGTTCGTCGCGTCCGAGACGGCGCGCGTGCGCGCCGAGGAACGCGCCGTCATCTCGCGCGTCGTCGGCGACGGCGCCCTCGCCTGGTCGCCCATCCTCCGGCGCCTCCGCGAGGTCGGCTACGACGACGTGCTCTCGCTCGAATACGAGTACCGGTGGCATCCGCAGGATCTCGACGCCCCCGAGATCGGATTCCGTCGCGGCGCCGAGCACCTCCGTACGCTGCTGCGGCAGCTCGATCTCGAGGCGAACGGCCAGGACGCCGAGGTCCGCTCGTGACCGCACTGCGCGTCGGCGTGGTGGGCGCCGGCAACATCGCCAGCATCGCGCAGCTGCCCACCCTTGTTCAGCGCGACGACGTCGAGCTGCGCGCCCTGGTGTCGCGGCGCGAGGACCCGAGCCTGCTGCAGCGTCGGTGGGGGTTCGCGAACGTGTACCGCACGGTCGACGCGATGCTCGACGCCGAAGAGCTCGACGCCGTCTTCGTGCTCACTCCCCGCTCCGAGCACGTCGCGGCGGTCGAGAGCGCCCTCCGCGCCGGCATCGACGTGTTCTGCGAGAAGCCCCTAGCCACCTCGACCTCCGACTCGGTCCGCCTCGCGGAGCTCGCCGACGAGCACGGCCGCATCCTGATGGTCGGCCTGAACCGGCGGTTCGCGCCCGTGTACGTCGCTGCGCGGGAAGCGTTCGGTGCGGCCGGAGCGTCGTTCTGCGTCGCGCAGAAGAACCGCGCCGGCTCCGAGTACCGGGCCACGTTCGAGAACGCGATCCACATGGTGGACCTCCTCCGCTGGTTCTGCGGCGGAGACGTCGTCGAGGTCTCCAGCGCGGCCGCCGGAACCGACCCCTGGGAGGAGGACGGCGCGGCCGCCCTCATCCGGTTCTCGACCGGGAACACGGGCCTGCTGGTCGCGGCCCGAGCCGCCGGCGCGTGGGGTGAGAAGCTCGACGCGTACGGGCAGCTGCGCTCGGCGGAGGTCATCGCCCCCGACACCGTCGCGGTGACGGCGGACGGCGTCCGCACCGTCCGGTCGATGAGCCCGGAGGCGTTCGGCTGGGCGACCGCGACCGAGACCTTCGGCTTCGCCGACGCGGTCCGCCACTTCCTCGACCGCGTTCAGGACCGGCAACAGCCGCTGACCTCCGGATGGGAAGCGGTCAAGACCCAGCAACTACTCGACAAGATCCTCGCGGCGGCAGGCCTGCCCACCGAGGAGCAGGAGGGACGCGCGTGGTCCAGCAAAGCAGTGCAGTAGCGCCGCTGCCCCAGGTCGCCCTGGTCACCGGCTCCAGCGGCGGCATCGGCGCGGCCGTCGTCGAGGCGCTGCAGGCGCGCGGGGACATCGTCGTCGGGGCGGATCTCGCGCCGCTCGACGGGCAGGACGTCGCCGGCTTCTCCGAGCTCGACGTCACCGACGAGCAGCAGACCGCCGAAGTGGTGCGCCGGATCGTCGCCGAGCACGGCCGCATCGACGTCCTCGTCCACGCCGCGGGGGTGCTCGGCGGCACCCCCGCTCCGCTGGCGACCACGACCGAGGAGTTCGAGCGCACCATGCGCATCAACGCCACGGGCACGTTCACCATCACGCGCGAGGTCGCGAACCTCATGCGGGGCAGCGGCACGAAGGGCACCATTCTGCTTCTGTCGTCGGTCGCGGCCAAGGAAGCGCGGATCGACTACCTGCCGTACAACGCTAGCAAGATCGCCGTGCTGCACATCATGTGGTCGATGGCGAAGATCCTCGGACCGGACGGGATCTCGGTCAACACCGTCAACCCCGGACCGGTGAACACGCCGATGTGGACACTGCTCGCCGACCAGTCCGGCTCCGCGCAGGCAGCACGCGACGCTCGCGCCGCGCAGCTCCCCATGCGACGCTTCGCCGAACCGGCCGAGGTCGCCAACGCGATCGGCTTCCTCACGGACCGGGCCAACCGGTACATCACCGGCGTCTCTCTCGACGTCGCCGGTGGAGCGCATCTCGGTATGGGGTCCTGATAGGACTCCGTTAGGCGCAAGGACCAACGAGCCAAGGGGCGGCCCCAGCGCCAGCACAAGGCGGTGGCGCTGACCAGGGTCATGCCGAGCATCGCTGTCGGGCGGGATCTCGAAGTCTTCCCACAGGGATGGGGCGGACATGGTGGTGCTCGGCTCCGGGCGCTTGTGCCTTCCGGTACCGGGCACGTTCCGTGAACTCAGGGCTGGGTGAGACCGCGGGGCGTCGTTGGGGTGGGCTGGCGGGGTTGCGGATACTGGGGCGTATGCGTATCGACTTTGATCCTGAGACCGTCGGCCGGAACCCCTTCTACAAGCTGCTGACCTCGGTCGTCGTGCCGCGGCCGATCGCTTGGGTGTCCACCATCAACCCGGACACGCTGTCGGCGAACCTGGCGCCGCACTCCTTCTTCACCGTTGCCTGCGTGTCCCCACCCGTCGTGCAGTTCACGTCCGTCGGGCGGAAGGACTCGCTGCGGAATGTGGAGGAGACCGGGGAGTTCGTGGTGAACCTCGCGCCGGAGCGGATGTTCGAGACGATCAATGGGACGGCTACGGACTTTCCGCGTGGGGTGAGCGAGTTCGAGGCCGTCGGGGTGGCGCGGGAGGAGAGTGTGCGGGTGCGGCCGCCTCGGGTGGCGGAGTCGCCGGTGGCGTTGGAGTGTGAGCTGCACAGCACCATGCTGCTGGGGGACTCGACCGTGGTGTTCGGGCGGGTGGTGCATGCCGCGGTCGACGACGGGGTGATGGTCGACGGGCACCCGGAGGTGGGCAGGCTGCGGCCGCTGGCGCGGCTGGGGAAGAACGAGTGGGGGACGGTCGGCGAGGTACTGGAGATCGCGCGGGTCCGGTACGCGGACTGGGCGGGGGAGAAGGAGTAGGAGCGGTGATCGACGTCGTTGCCTTCGATGTCGGCTCCACGCTGGTGCGGGAGGACCGCTACTGGGCCGCGTGGGCCGACTGGCTCGGCGTGCCCCCGCACACGATGTCCGCCCTGGTGGGAGCCGTCGTCGCGCAGGGGCGGGAGGACGGGGAGGCGATCCGGCTGGCCAAGCCGGGGGCGGATGTCGCCGCGGAGCGGCGGGCGTGGGATGCGGCGGGGCGCGGGGAGTGGCTGGCGGAGCGCGATCTGTATCCGGATGTCCGGCCCGCGCTCGGGGCGCTGCGTGCGCTGGGGGTGCGGGTCGTGGTGGCGGGGAACCAGCCGGTGCGCACAGGGGAGCTGCTGCGCGCTCTGGAGCTGCCGGTGGATGCCCTCGCGATGTCCGACGAGTGGGGAGTGGCCAAGCCCGACCCGGGGTTCTTCGCGCGGGTCGTCGAGCTGGGCGGGGCCGCGCCGGGCCGCACGCTCTACGTGGGCGACCATCCGGTGTTCGACATCCGGGCGGCGCAGGCCGCCGGGCTGCGGGCCGCGCACGTCCGCCGGGGGCCCTGGGCGCATCTGTGGGCGGCCGGTGACGACGTGGCGCGGGCGGACTGGCGGGTCTCGGAGCTGGGGGAGCTGGTCGAGGTGGTGCGCGAGGGGAGGAGCGGGGCGGGATGAGCCGCAGTTCGGGGGAGAGGTTGTGCGGAGTGTGATGTATTCACACCCCGTGTGACCAGAGTGCTTGCATATATCTATCGCACACCCTCCCGCCGCGCGCCGCGTGGCGGTTGACTCTTCGTATACCGCTCAGGGGGCGCCAGACCTGGGCGAAGGGGCCGCCGGACCTCCTCCCTCCTCGGCCGGCGGCCCATCCCTCAAACTCGTGAAGTCGGAGGTCAGCCCGCCGACTCGGCCGCGTGCGCGCTCAGCACGCCGAAGCCGATCAGGGCGAAGAGTGCCAGGCCCAGCACGATCCGGTAGATCACGAAGGGCATGAAGCTCTTGCTGGAGATGAATTTCATGAACCAGGCGATGACGGCGTAGCCGACGACGAAGGCGATGACGGTCGCGAAGATCGTCGGACCCCAGGCGGTGTGTCCTTCGGACGCGTCCTTCAGCTCGAAGGCCCCGGAGGCCAGTACGGCCGGGACGGCGAGGAGGAAGGAGTAGCGGGCCGCGGCCTCGCGGGTGTAGCCCATGAGCAGACCACCGCTGATGGTCGCGCCGGACCGGGAGACACCGGGGACGAGCGCCATCGCCTGGCATATACCGAAGATCAGTCCGTCCCGGACGCTCAGCTCCTGCAGCGACTTGCGCTGGCTGGCGACGCGGTGCTTGCCGCCCGTCTCGTCGCGCGCGGCCCGCCGGTCGGCGTAGCCGAGCACGATGCCCATGACGACGAGGGTGGTGGCGATGAGCCGCAGATCGCGGAACGGGCCCTCGATCGCGTCCTGCAGTGTGAGGCCGAGCACACCGATCGGGATCGAGCCGACGATCACCAGCCAGCCCATCTGGGCATCGTGGTCGCCGCGCCACTCCTTGTTGAACAGGGAGCGGAACCAGGCGCTCACGATCCTGGCTATGTCCTTGCGGAAGTAGATGAGCACCGCCAGCTCGGTGCCTATCTGGGTAATGGCCGTGAAGGCGGGGCCAGGGTCGGTCCAGCCCGCGAAGGCGGCGGTGAGGCGCAGATGGGCGCTGGAGGAAATCGGAAGAAACTCGGTCAGCCCCTGGACCAGCCCGAGGATGAATGATTCAAACCACGACATTGGGTCTACGCTATCCAAAGGCTGATCATGCGCTGCTCCGGGGCATGCCGGAACAGGCGGGGCGGCCGAGGTGAAGGCCGATGGCCGGGGACCGGCAACCGGTTGTGGTGGCAGCGTAGCGTCCCCGGGCGAACGGACTGCCAAGGGCCCGGTGCGAGGGCCGGTTTACCCATATGAGCAGGGGTACTTGCCGCTCTTCCGGGTTGCGTTCGCCCACGTCGTTCCTTCACGCGCCCCGCAGCCTGCCGCGCTTGCGCCAGGCCACGACGAGCCCGCCGAGGGCCGGTACGGCGATGCAGGCCAGTGCGATGAGGAAGACGGGCGAGGTGGGCGTGGCCGCATGGCCGCCCGCCACCACGTACGCCGCCGTGTTCGGCACACAGCCGAGCCCGGTCGCCAGCAGGAAGGCGGGCCAGCCCATCCGCGAGATCGCCGCGCAGTAGTTCGCGACGGCGAACGGCACGCCGGGGAAGAGCCGGATCGCCAGCATCGAGCGGAAGCCGTGTCTGCTCAGCTGCCGGTCGGCCGCGCCCAGCCAGCGGCCCCGCAGCAGCGGGCGCAGCGCGTCCTGGCCCAGCAGTCTGCCCAGGCCGAAGGAGATCCCGGCGCCGAGCACCGTACCGGCGACCGCCGCGGCGAGACCAACCTGGGCGCCGAGGAGCACACCCGCCGCCAGGTTCAGCAGCGGCCTCGGCACCAGCGCGGCGGTGCACAGCCCGTACGCGGCCGCGAACAGCACCACGGCCGACGCCCCCGACAGCTGCGGCGACCAGCCGTCGGCCAGCAGCCGGTGCGGCTGCCACACCCACACCGCGGCCGCGGAGCCGCCCAGCAGCGCGGCGAGCAGCCCCAGCCGTGACCACGGCGAGAACAGCACGGCGCGGGCGCGGCGCACGGCCGGTTTCGGGGCGGGGACGGCGACGTCGAGCATCGGGGGAGCGTAACCGACCGGGCCCGGCGCACGCTGTGATGTCGCCCGCTCGTCGGCTGGTTGTCGCCCCGCCGATACATGCGGCCGCCCGGTCGACCACCTCATGGACACCAGGGGTTCGCCCGCGCCGCACCGGTCCCGTGCGCCGCGAAAACCATTCGACGGGGACCGAACGGTGCGCAATGATCACCGCATGTTCCGGTATGCCTTCCCCATGACGACGTCCGCGGTCGCGGACGCGCCGAAGGCTGCCGCCACCTTCTCCGACGCCACCGCTGCCGCAGCGCTCGCTGCCGCCGCCGTGGCCGTGACAGCCACCCACCTCGACGGCGCCCGAAGCTGACCCTCCTCGGACCTCTCCGACGGACCCCGCCAGGGGAGGGTCGGCCAGGCACTTGGGGTCCGCGCTTCCCTGTCGTTCCGAGGAGGAACAGTCCTATGTCCGCCACGTCCAAGGTGTCCAACACCTCCAAGGTGTCCAAGCAGGGTTACGTGCGCACCAAGCCGCATCTGAACATCGGCACCATGGGCCACGTCGACCACGGCAAGACGACGCTCACCGCCGCCATCACCAAGGTGCTCAGCGAGCGCGGCTCCGGCGGCACCTTCGTGCCGTTCGACCGCATCGACCGGGCGCCGGAGGAGGCCGCGCGCGGCATCACCATCAACATCGCGCACGTCGAGTACGAGACCGACACCCGGCACTACGCGCACGTCGACATGCCCGGCCACGCCGACTTCATCAAGAACATGGTGACCGGTGCGGCCCAGCTCGACGGCGCCATCCTCGTCGTCTCCGCGCTCGACGGCGTCATGCCGCAGACCGCCGAACACGTGCTGCTCGCCCGGCAGGTGGGGGTCGACCACATCGTGGTCGCCCTCAACAAGGCCGACGCGGGCGACCCCGAGCTCACCGACCTGGTCGAACTGGAGGTGCGCGAGCTGCTGTCCGCGCACGGCTATCCCGGCGAGACCACGCCCGTCGTACGGGTCTCGGGGCTGCGCGCGCTGGACGGCGACCCGCGCTGGACCGGGGCGATCGAGGCGCTGCTCGACGCCGTCGACATCTACGTACCGACGCCGGTGCGTTACCTCGACGCGCCGTTCCTGCTGCCGGTGGAGAACGTGCTGACCATCACCGGCCGCGGCACGGTGGTCACCGGCGCCATCGAGCGCGGCACGGTGCGCGTCGGCGACCGCGTCGAGGTGCTCGGCGCGGACGTGACGACCGTCGTCACGGGCGTCGAGACCTTCAGCAAACCCATGGAGTCCGCCGAGGCGGGCGACAACGTGGCGCTGCTGCTGCGCGGGGTGGCCCGGGACGCGGTGCGCCGCGGGCAGGTGGTCGCGGCGCCCGGCAGTGTCGTCCCCCGGCGGCGCTTCACGGCGAGGGTGTACGTGCTGTCGGCGGCCGAGGGCGGTCGGCGCACCCCGGTGGTCTCCGGCTACCGGCCGCAGTTCTACCTCCGCACGGCCGATGTGGTCGGCGAGGTGGACCTCGGGGCCGCCGGGACGGCCCGCCCCGGTGACACCGTCACCGTGACGGTGGAGCTGGGCCGCGCGGTGCCGCTGGAGCCGGGGCTCGGCTTCGCGATCCGCGAGGGCGGCCGCACGGTGGGCGCGGGCACGGTGCTCACCGTGCTCGACCAGCCGTAGGGACGGCTCCCGCTCGCCCGACCCCGCCGGGGAGGGCGGGCGGGAGTCGTGGCCTGCCCGGGACGGCACCGCCTGCCCGGGACGGCCTGCCCGGGACGGCACAATGGGGACGTGAACGAGCCGATACCCGTGACCCGGGCCGTGGACCATGGAACCGCCAAGCTGATGCCGGACTTGGACCGCCCGCGCGCCTGGCTGCTCACGGTGGACGGCGCACCCCAGTCGTACGTCGACCTGGACGACCCCGGCCACCTGGAGTTCGAGTACGCGCGCCGCCTCGCCCATGTCCTGGACGAGACCGGCGAGTCCGGTGCGCCGCTGGACGCCCTGCATCTGGGCGGCGGGGCGCTGACCCTGCCCCGCTATCTGGCCGCCACCCGGCCCGGCTCCCGGCAGCAGGTGGTCGAGGCCGACGGCGGGCTGCTGGAGCTGGTCGCCGAGCACCTGCCGCTGCCGTCGGACGGCGCGGGCATCGCGGTGCGCCGGGTGGACGCCCGCGCCGCGCTGGAGGCCGCGCCCGACGCGTCCGCGGACGTCATCGTGGCCGATGTGTTCGGCGGCTCGCGGGTGCCCGCGCATCTCACCTCGGTCGCGTACGCGCGCGCCGCGGCCCGGGTGCTGCGCCCCGGCGGGTGCTATATGGCCAACCTCGCCGACAGCGCGCCGTTCACTTTCCTCCGCTCCCAACTGGCCACGTTCCACGCCGTGTTCGTGGAGGTGTGCCTGATCGCGGAGCCCGCGGTGCTGCGCGGCCGCCGGTTCGGGAACGTGGTGCTGGTGGCCTCGCAGGGCGAGTTGCCGGTCGGGGCGCTGGCGCGGCGTACCGCGGCCGACGCGTTCCCGGCGCGGGTGGAGTACGGGGCGGCGCTGGAGCGGTTCACGGGCGACGCGGTGCCGGTGCGGGACGAGGACGCGGTGCCGTCGCCGGAGCCGCCGGGCGGCGCGTTCAGCGTCGGCTGACGGCGCGGCGGGTACGGCACGTACGTCAGGCGGCGGGCCTCAGCGCTTCTCCGGGGCCGCCGCGGGCTCCGCGCTGGGCATCCCCTCGGCGACCGGGGCCGGTTCGCGGCGCCGAAGCCGCCGTACGTCCGGTACGCACAGCACCGCCAGGGTCAGCAGCAGGATCAGCGCCGAGCAGCCCCAGAGCGCGGCCGTCCGGCCGAACGCGCTCTCGGCCGGGCCCGCGAGGGCGGTGGCGACGGGGACCAGGGCGATGGAGCCCAGCCAGTCGTACGCCGCCACCCGGGACAGCTTGTCCTCGGGGATCTCCTGGTGCAGCGCGGTCATCCAGGACACCCCGAACACCTCGACCGACGCCCCCGCGACGAACATCACCACGCCCAGCCCGGGCGCGGACAGCGGTACGGCGAGCGCGGCCGACGGCAGGGCGAACGGCAGCACGCACAGGGCGCCCGCGAGCAGCAGCCGACGCGGTCTCCAGCGCATCATCGCCAGCCCGCCGACGACGTTGCCCGCGCCGAACGCCGCGAGCGCCAGCCCCCAGGGCCGCGCCCCGCCGAGATGTTCCTCGGCGACCAGCGGCCCGTACACCGCCTCGGCCGCGGCCACCACGGCGTTGACGACGGAGAACTGCACCACGATGCTCCACAGCCAGGGCCGTCCGATGAACTCCCGCCAGCCCTCGCGCAGATCGCGCAGCATGCCGCCGCCGGGCTCGCGCGGCGCGAGGTGGCCGACGTCGAGCAGCGCGCGCAGCGCCCCGGCGGCGGCGAAGGCGGCGGCGTCGAGGGCCAGCACCCAGCCCGGGCCGACGACCGCCACCAGCGCGCCGCCCAGCGCGGCGCCGCCGATCTGCGAGCCGTTCAGGCCCATCCGGAACAACGCGAAGGCGCGGGCGGACTGTTCGGAGGTGACGCTGGAGAACAGCATGCCCTCGGCGGCCGGGCCGAAGAACGCCTGCCCGATGCCGCCGAGCCCGGCGAGCACGGCCATCTGCCACAGCCGCGCCTCGCCGGAGAGCACGAGCGCCGCGAAGAGGCCCTGCGAGGCGCAGTTGAGGGCGTTGGCCGCGACCATCACCCGGTGCCGCGGCAGCCGGTCCGCCAACGCGCCGCCGATCAGCAGGAAGGCGACGAGGGGGAGGGTGCGGGCCGCGGCGACGAGCCCGACGTCGCCGCCGTCCCCGCCCGCGTCCAGGACCGCGAACGCCGCCGCGATGAGGGCCCCGGCGTTTCCGAGACCCGTCACCACCGCGGCGGCGGTCAGCAGGGTGTAGTTGCGGCCCGCCCACGCGGGGCGGTGCGGTCGGGGACGCGAGGCCGGGGGAGTGGTCACGCAGCGGACTATCCCCGGGGGCGGGCCCCGGCGTCCAACCAGATTCCGGCCGCGTCGATCAGTAGCCGTCCTCGGACTTCACCGGACGCAGCGTGCTCATGATCTTCTTGATCGTGGCGTCCGGAACCTCGTCCTTGACGCCCTTGGCGGAGTAGAGCACCCAGGTCGCGAAGTCGCCGTTGACGTCGGTGTAGGTGACGGTGACCGCCTTGCCGTCCGTGACGCACTTGTCGGTCTTCTTGACGCCGGTGACCGTCGCCGTGGAGGTGTAGCCCTTGAGCCCGTGGTCACTCTTGAACGGCTTGGCGTCGGTGACCTTGCGGGTGCCGGTCTGCTTCTGGTCGAAGGCGGCGAAGACCCAGTTCTCGGCCTCGATCTTGGCGGCGGATGCCTCGGTCTTGGCGCCCTGCGCGCCCTTGGTGCCGACCCCGGCGATGCCGCTGGTCTCGTCCTCGCCGTCCTTGCCCTTGACCGTGCAGGCGTTTTCCTTGTACTTGGCCGGGGCGGACATGATGACGAGCGGGTTGCCCTTGTCGTCCTCGAAACCGATGCTCAGGCCCGACTTCTTGACCGACCAGTTCTTGGGCACGTCGAAGGCGTCGTGCCGCTTGGGGCTGACGACCGTCTGCCAGCCGGGTATCACCGGCTTCACCTGGACCGCGTCGCCACCGGCACGCGGGTTGTCCTCGCCACTGGTGGAGGGGTCCTCGGCCGGGGCGGAGGCGGCGGACGAGGGAGCCGCGGGCTTCTTGTCGTCCTTCTTCGCCTCGTCGTCCTTGCTGTCGTCCTGGTTCAGGACGACGACGCCGGTGATCACGGCCGCCGCGACGACCGCCACCGCGGCGACGATCGCGATGGTCGCCGTGCGCTTCTTCTTGTCCGGCGGCGGCTGCGGTGCCCCGGCTGGTCCGGACGGCGTGTTCCAGCCGTGTCCGGGCTGGTTCTGCGGCGGTCCGTAACCGGGCTGCTGGCCCGGCTGCCCCTGCTGGCCGGGGTACCCCGGCGGCTGTGGCTGCTGATACGGATTCGGCTGCTGATAACCCGGCTGCTGGTACGGGTTGGGCTGTTGGTACCCCGGTTGCTGATAGGGGTTCTGATCCTGCGGGTTTTGCTCGCCCCCGGGCGGCTGCTGTCCTGGCCACATGGCCGATAACGATAGAGGGGGTGGCCGACAGCGGCTACGGCCGCCCCTTTCCCGAGTTTCCTACTGGGTGGTAACTTCTGGGGTATGTCAGAGACTCTGCCGTCCATCGGCGACATGCTCGCGGCCACCGTGCCCATGGTCCGCACCCTGAACCTGGAGTTCGTCGAGGCGTCTCCCGAGCGTGCCGTGGTGCGCCTGCCCGACCAGCCCGACTTCCACAACCACGTCGGCGGACCGCACGCGGGGGCGATGTTCACCCTGGCCGAATCCGCGTCCGGCGCGATCGTGCTCGCCGCCTTCGGCGACCAGCTGCAGCGCGCCGTACCGCTGGCCGTGCGCGCCGAGATCGACTACAAGAAGCTCGCCAAGGGGCCGGTCACCGCGACCGCCCGGCTCGGCCGCCCGGTGGCCGAGGTGGTGGCCGGACTCGACGCGGGCGAGCGCCCCGAATTTCCCGTACGGATCGAGATCGCGCGCGAGGACGGAGCGGTCACCGGGGAGATGTCCATCACCTGGACCCTGCGGCCGCAGGACTGAGGAGCGGACCTGCCGCAGGGCTCAGGAGCGGCCTGTGTCTCCCTCGTACGGCGGTGCCTCCCCCTCGTACGGAGCCGTCCGGCGAGCCGATGTGGCCTGGACCACCCATCGTGGAATGTGGCGGCCGCGCCGATTGAGTACGCTTCCCGAGTGCGCTCGATCGGGCGTGCGCCGACAAGGGATCGGCATACGGGAGGGAACCGGCGTTGCACATCGAGGAATGGCTCGAAACCGTACCCGCGATCAGCGTGTATCTGCTCGTCGGCCTGGTCATCGGCCTCGAAAGCCTGGGCATCCCGCTTCCCGGAGAGATCGTCCTCGTCAGCGCCTCGCTGCTGGCGGCCTCCCAGGACCACATCAATCCGTACGTCCTGGGTGCCAGCGCCATCGCGGGAGCCGTGATCGGCGACTCGATCGGCTATCTGATCGGCCGCAAGGGCGGTCAGCCCCTGCTCACCTGGCTGGGCCGTAAATTCCCCAAGCACTTCAGCGCCGATCATGTGGCGACCGCCGAGCGGTCCTTCCAGAAGTGGGGCATGTGGGCGGTCTTCGTGGGCCGCTTCATCGCGCTGCTGCGCATCTTCGCGGGCCCGCTCGCGGGCGTGCTGCGCATGCCGTACTGGAAGTTCGCCATCGCCAACGTGCTCGGCGGCATCGTCTGGGCGGGCGGCACCACCGCGGTCATCTACTCCGTCGGGAAGGTCGCCGAGGACTGGCTCAAGCGCTTCTCCTGGCTCGGGCTCGTCCTCGCGCTGTGCTTCGGACTCGGCTCGATGCTGGTGATGAAGTGGCGCTCGAAGAAGGCCCAGGCGGCCCGGGAGGCCCGCGAGGCCCAGCAGCCGGTGGCGGTCGCCAAGACCGGGACGGCCGGGTCCGGGGCGGCCGAGCCGGAGCCCGTCCCGGCCGCCGAGTAACCCGCTTCCCTCAGTCCCTGCCGGCCCGCTCCTCCGTCGCCGCGCGGTGGTGGCGGGCCAGTTCCACATAGCCCTCGGCGTTGATCCGGACGTGCTCCCGCTCCTCCTCGGTCAGCTCGCGCCTGACCTTCGCCGGAACCCCCGCGACCAGCGAGCCCGGCGGCACCCGCATCCCCTGCGGCACCAGCGCCTGGGCGGCGATCAGCGAGCCCGCGCCGATGTGCGCGCCGTTCAGCACCGTGGCGCCCATGCCGACCAGGACGTCGTCCTCGACGGTGCAGCCGTGCAGCACTGCGTTGTGGCCCACGGTCACCCGCTCGCCGACGCTGGCCGGGAAGCCGGGGTCGGCGTGCACGGTGCAGTTGTCCTGGATGTTGCTCTGCGCGCCCACGCTGATCGACTCGGCGTCCCCGCGCAGCACGGCGTGGTACCAGACGCTCGCTCCCGCGGCCACCGACACATCGCCGATCACCACGGAGGTCGGGGCGGTGAACGCCTCCGGATCGACCTTCGGCTCCTTGCCGCCCACTCCCGCGATCAGCGCCCGCTCCGCCACTGCCGTCTCCTTCGGCTCGTACGTCTCGTCCCCGGCACGTTAGCCCGTCGTCAGCAGCACGGTGCCCACCAGGGCGAGCCCGGCGCCGGTCGCCTGCACCGCGCGCAGCCGCTCGCCCAGCAGCCCGCGGGCGGCGAGTGCGGTCACCACCGGGTACAGCGAGGCGAGTACGGCGGCGGTGGTGACCGGACCGTGGTGGGCCGCCAGGTTGTACGTGCCGTTGGCGGCGACGTCGGCCAGCCCCACGAAGGCGAGCGCGGGCAGGGACGCCGCGACGACGCGCATGCCGCCCTCGGGCAGCGCGGAGGCGCCGCGCCGTACGGAGATCAGCAGCGCGGTGCCGCCGACCGCCACGTTGCACACCCGCTGCACGAACAGCGCGAGGAACAGCCCGGTCAGGGTGGAGGACGCCTCGGCGATCAGCGCCATCACCGAGCCGAAGCCCAGCGCGGCGACCAGGGTGAGCAGCAGGGTCTGCCGCTGGACGGGGGCGCCGCCGGTCTGCGGCCCGCCCGCCAGCACCACTCCGGCCACCGCCACCACGACCCCGGCCAGCTGGAGCAGCCCGGGCCGCTCGCCGAGCACGATCGCGACCGCGAGCGGCACCATGACCCCGCCCAGGGCGCCGAGCGGGGAGACGACGCCCATCGGGCCGAGCGCGAGCGCCCGGTAGAAGCAGAGCATGGCGGCCGGGCCCACCACGCCCGCCGCCGCGGCGAACCACAGCTGCGGACCGGCCTCGGACCAGCCGCCGGTGGCCACCACGATCGCGCCGAGCACGGTCACCGCGATGACCTGCGAGACGACGACCACCGTGAGCGCGGGAGTGCGCCGGGTGAGCAGCCCTCCGCCGAAGTCGGCCAGCCCCCACATCAGGCTGGTGGCAAGAGCGAAGAGTGCGGACATGGTGAAACCTCGCCGTACAGTGTGATGGACGCTGGAGTACAGCACACCGTAGTTCACTAATTTCGACTCCGCCATTCACAATATTGGACTGGAACTGTGACGGACCTCGATCAGCTCACGCAGTCGCTCGCCCGCAACCTCAAGCGCTGGCGCAACGAACGCGGCTACACCCTCGACGCCCTCGCCGCGCGCGCCGGGGTCAGCCGGGGCATGATCATCCAGATCGAGCAGGCCCGTACGAACCCCAGCGTCGGCACCACCGTGAAGCTCGCCGACGCGCTCGGCGTGAGCATCACGACGCTCCTCGACTACGAGCAGGGCCCCCAGGTGACCTTCGTCCCCGCCGAGCAGGCCGTGCGGATGTGGTCCACCGACGCGGGCAGCTATACCGCGCTGCTGGTGGGCACGGAGGCGAACGGACCGCTGGAGATGTGGGACTGGCGGCTGATGCCCGGCGACGGCAGCGCCTCCGACCCGCACCCGGCCGGTACGTTCGAGCTGCTGCGGGTGACCGCGGGCGAGCTGACCCTGGTCATCGGGGGCCGGGAGCACACCGTGCCGACCGGGACCTCGGCTGCCTTCGAGGCCAACGCCCCGCACACCTACCGCAACGACGGGGACGTACCGGTGGAGATGACCATGGCCGTCTCGGTGCCGCCCGCCCGCTGAGGTCAGGGCCCGGGAGGGCGGCCGTGGCACCCCGCCCGGCCTGCTAACTTGAGCCGCATGCCTACCCCGATGGATGCCTTCGACGAGGTCCGTCCCGCCGTGGAATGCCTGGACCTGCTGGCCGCCCCGGTCGCGGGCGCGCTGCGCGACTGGCGCGGCACCGGCCCGGTGGAGCAGGTGCTGTACGTGGACACCGACCCGGACAAGGCCGACACCGCCGTGCTCGTGGAGAACTACGGCTCCTGGCTGCTGGAGCAGTCCGCCAACTGCGTGGTGGTGGCCGGGAAGCGGGGCGGCGAGGTCACGCTCGCCGCGTGCCTGGTCCTCGCCCACACCCGAGCGGACGTCAACGGGGCCGTACGCCGCCAACTGGGCGCCCGCAAGGCGTCGTTCGCGCCTACGAGTACGGCGACCGGCGAGAGCGCCATGGAGTTCGGCGGCATCACCCCGATCGGGCTGCCCGCCGACTGGCCGCTCCTGCTGGACGCCGCCGTCGCCGACATCCCGTACGCGCTCATCGGCAGCGGCAGCCGCCGGGGCAAGCTCATCGTGCCGGGCAAGGTGCTCGCCGGGCTGCCCGGCGCGGTCGTGCTGGAGGGGCTGGCCGGGTAGCGGTCAGCCGCGGCGCCGGGACAGGTCCAGCGACAGCGCGGTGGAGTGCTCGGCGAAGCCCAGGCTCCGGTACAGCTCCTCGGCGTCGTCCGTGGCGTGCAGATCGACGCGGGTGACGCCCTGCCCGGCGAACCAGTCGAGCAGCGCCTCCGTCGTCGCGCGGGCATAGCCGCGGCCCCGGTAGCGCGGGTCGGTGCATACGTTGAAGATGAAGCCGAAATACCCGGCGGGGTGGCTGGGCGCGGGCAGCCGCTCCTCCACTCGCCCCACCGCGCACGCCGCCAGATGCGGCGCCCCGGGCCCGCCCCCGTCCGCGATGTCCCCGTCCACGACGAACGCGCCGAGCACGCGCTCCGGCTCGCTCAACTGCCGCCGGACGACCTCCTCGGCCCTCGCCTCCCAGGGCCCCGGCTCGTCCTCGCCGTGCATCGCGAGGAACATCAGGCGGCGCAGCCGCACCAGCTCGGCGGCGTCGGCGGGGCGGGCGGCACGTATCGGGATCATGGAGCGAAGCTAACCGCCGCGCCGCGTCGGCCCCAAACCCTTTAACGGCCCAGCCGCGGAAGCTCGATGGCGGGGCAGCGGTCCATCACCATCTCCAGCCCCGCCGCACGGGTCCGCTCGTACGCCGCCGGATCGACGACGCCGAGCTGGAACCACACCGCCTTGGCGCCGATCGCCACCGCCTGGTCGGCGACCGGCCCGGCCAGCTCGGAGTTGACGAACACATCGACCACGTCGACCGGAAACGGGACGTCGGCCAGCGTGGCGTACCCGGGTTCGCCGAGCACCGTCTCGGCCTTCGGGTGGACGGGCACGACGCGCTTGCCGTGGCGCTGGAGCACCCCGGCCACGCCATAGGCCGCGCGGGCCTGGTTGGAGGACAGACCGACGACGGCCCAGGTGTCTCCCAGCTCGCTCAGGATCGTGCGGATCGTCGCGGTGTCGCCGTACATGGGTTGCCTCCTGCGGGTGCGGTGTCCGGCCTCCTCGGCGGAAACGGACACCGCGCCCCGGAGATTCCCCGGCGGGTGCCGGGGGCCGTTCAGGAGGGCGAGTCGGCCATGCGCTCGCGCAGGCTGCGGGGCCGCATGTCGGTCCACACCTCGTCGACGTAGGCCGAGCACTCGTCCTTGGTGCCCTCCTTGCCGACGGTCTGCCAGCCGTCGGGGACGTCGAGGTCGGCGGGCCACAAGGAGTACTGGTCCTCGTCGTTGCGGAGCACCTGGTAGCGGGCGTTGTCGTCCATCGTCTTTCTCCTTTTTCGGTACTGATTTCTCGCGGATACGGTTCTCAGGTCCCCGTCGGCTCGTTGCCGGACGGGGCGTTCGGGGACAGCCCGCGCAGGGTCGGGCTGGCGGTGGCGAGGACGGCCGCGGCGGCCATCCCGGCCGAGCACACCAGGATCGCCCGGTCGCCCGGCAGCCCCTGGGTGAGCAGGCCGCCCAGCGCGGGGCCCGCGGCGCCCGCGGCGCCGCAGGCCAGGGCGAGGACGCTGGTGAGCCTGCCGCGCAGCTCGTCCGGGGTGCGCAGCAGCTGGTCCGTCATGATCGCGGTGTTCGCGGTGGGCGGGAACAGCGCCATCAGGGCGAAGAGCACGCCGGTCAGATAGCCGCTGTGCACGAAGGCGGCGACCGGGGTGAGCACGGCCAGCGCCCAGAACACCGCCACGATGGCGCGGTAGGAGCCGAGGCGGCTGTGGAGTACGGGCGCGGCGAACGCGCCGAGGACCCCGCCCACCCCGAGCATGGCCGCCATCACCCCGACTTCCCCGGAGGGCACCCCCCGGGTTCCGGCGAGCACGATGACGACGAGGTAGAAGGCGCTGAAGAACAGGTTCAGCACGACCGCGCACAGGATCGTGACCCGGATCCGCCGCTCCCGCCACACCCACCGCAGGCCGGTCAGCATCTCGTGGCCGAGCCTGCCGGGCGGGGTGGCGGGCCGCTCCCGCTTCGGCAGCCGGAGGAAGAGCAGCGCGACGAACGAGAGGGTGTGCATGACGGCGTCGGCCAGGAAGGGGACGAAGCGCCCCACGGCGAACAGGAACCCGCCGGTGGCGGTGCCCGAGAGCTGCCCCATCGACGCCCGCGCCGTGTTCATCGAGACCGCCGCGGGCAGCTGGGCGTCGTCCACCAGCAGCGGCAGCGCGGCGTTCTCCGCCGGTTCGAAGAGGGCGGCGGCGGCCCCGAACACCGCGGCGACGGCGACCATGTGCGGCACGGTGGCCGCGTCGCTCCACACCGCGACGACCAGGCTGACGGCGGACACCGCCTGGGCCGCCTCACAGCCGAGCATGATCGTTTTGCGGTCGTAGCGGTCCACCAGGACACCGGCCGGAAGCCCGGCCACCATCTGGGCGGCGGCGATCGTGCCCATCACCAGACCGGAGGCGGCGCCCGAGCCGGTGAGCGCCAGGACCAGCAGCGGGAACGCGATCATCGTCGCGTGGAAGCCGAACTCCGACAGCGCCTGGCTGCCCCACAGCAGCCGGTAGCCGCGGTTGCGCGACAGCGGCAGCGGCGGGTCCACCGGGGGCGCCGCGGGGGCGGCGCGGTGCCCGGTCATACGGCACCCCGGCAGTCCTGGGCGATACGGCGCAGCGCGTCCGCGAAGTCCGCGGCCACCGCCGCCACGGTCGACTCTTCGTGGACGCCCGGACGGTAGTACCAGGTGAAGCCGAGCCGTCCGTTCTGCACCGCGCCTACGACCTCCAGCAGATGCGAGCCGCCCTCGCGCGGGTCGTGGTCCTGGCCGAAGGAGCCGTGTTCGGCGTGGACGAGGCCGTCCTTGGCCTCGGCGGAGCGGGCGTCCCACTGGCCGAGGTAGTTGAACACGACCTGGGGCCCGTCGCCGGTGCCGGTCAGCCGCTCCCGTACGGCGGCCGTGCCGAAGGTCCGCAGCGCCCCGAAGCCGAAGCCGTTGCCGGGGACGGCCCGCAGATGACGCCGGACCGACTTGACCAGGCCGCGCCAGTCGACGGACGCGGAATCCCGGGCGGCGGGCAGGTCGAAGGAGACCGGGTACATCGTGGTGAACCAGCCCACCGTACGGGAGAGATCGGCGCCCTCGATGACGTCCTCGCGCCCGTGGCCCTCCAGTTCGACGGAGATCCGGTCCCGGCCGGTCCAGCGCGACAGGGCCAGCGCCAGGGCGGCCAGCAGCACATCGTTGATGCGGGTGCGGTAGGCGGTGGGGGCCGCGCGCAGCAGCGCCTCCGTATCCGCCTCGTCGATCTCCACCGGAACCGCCCGGGTCTCGGCCCCCGGGGCGGACGACTCGTGGTCGACCGGCAGCGGCCGCGCGTCCAGCGCCGCGGCCCAGTGGTCGGCCTCGTGGTCCAGGGCGCCGTCCGCGACCTGCTCGGCGAGCTGCCGGGCCCAGTCCCGGAACGAGGTCGTCTTGGTCCCGAGGTCGACGGTCGCGCCGCGCGCGCTCTGCTGATACGCGGTGTCCAGGTCGTCCAGCACGATCCGCCAGGACACCCCGTCGATGACCAGATGATGCGCGGTCAGGAAGAGGAAGGGCCGCCGGTCGTCGCCGAACCGGAAGAGCGCGGCCTTCAGCAGCGGACCGCTGCCGAGGTCGAAGCCCGCGTGCAGGGCGTCGGCCGTCTTCTCCATCGCCGCGTCCGCCTCGTGCGGCGGCAGCCCCGACAGGTCGTACCGGGCGAGGACGGCCGCCGGTTCGGGCTCCGGGTTGTACTGCCGCCACGCGCCGTCCTCTTCGGTGAACCGCATCCGCAGCGCGTCATGGTGGGTGAGGAGGGCGGCCAGCGCCCGTTCCAGCGCGGCTTCGTCCAGCTGCTGGTCCAGCTCCAGCAGGGTGGACTGGTTGAAGTGGTGCGGGTTGACGGTGTGGGTGGCGAAGAACCAGCGCTGGATCGGGGTGAGCGGCAGGGCACCGGTCACCGGTTCCGCACCGCCCTCCTCCTGTTCCGTCGTCGCCACCGCGGCCAGGGCGGCCACCGACTGATGGGTGAAGAGGTCCTTGGTGGACACCCGCAGCCCCGACTGGCGGGCGCGGGAGACGACCTGGATGCTCAGGATGGAATCCCCGCCGAGGTCGAAGAAGTTGTCGTGCACGCCGACCCGGTCCAGCCCGAGGACGTCCGCCCAGATCGCCGCGATCCGGCTCTCCATCGGGGTGCGCGGCGCGACATGGTCCGCGCCGGGGGCCGGTGCCGGATCCGGATCGGGCAGGGCGCGCCGGTCCACCTTTCCGTTGGGGGTGAGCGGCAGCTCCGCCAGGGTGGCGAACGCCGTCGGCACCATGTGGGGCGGCAGGGTCCGGCCCAGGAAGTCGCGCAGCGACGCGGCGGTCGGCGCGCTGTCCTCCGCCGGAACCACATAGCCGACCAGGCGCTTCAGCCCGGACGGATGCTCGGGCGTGGGCCCGCTGTCCCACACGGCCACCACCGCCTCGCGCACCTCGGGGCTGCGCCGCAGCGCGCTCTCCACCTCGCCCGGCTCGATCCGGAAGCCCCGCACCTTGACCTGGTCGTCGGCCCGGCCGACGAACCGCAGCTCGCCGTCGGCGGTCCAGCGCACCACATCGCCCGTGCGGTACATCCGCCCGCCCGCGGGGCCGAACGGATCGGCCAGGAAGCGGGAGGCGGTCAGCCCGGGGCGGCCCAGATAGCCGCGTGCCAGACCGGCCCCGGCCACGTACAGCTCCCCGGCCACGCCCACCGGAACCGGGCGCAGCGCGGAGTCCAGCACATAGGCCCGGGTGTTCCGGATCGGCCCGCCGATCGGCGGCACCCCGGAACCGGCGGTCAGGGGCCCGGACCAGGTGCTCACCACGGTCGCCTCGGTCGGACCGTACGAGTTGATCATCCGGCGTCCCGGGGCCCAGCGGTCCACCAGTTCGGCGGAGCACGCGTCACCGCCGACGATCAGGGTGCGCAGCTCCGGGACACCGGCCCCCTCCGGCACGGTGGCCAGCGCCGCCGGGGGAATGAGGGCGTGGGTGATCCGGTGCTCGGTCAGCACCTGGGCCAGCCGCTCGCCCAGCAGCGGTCCCTCCTCCGCGACGACGAGCGCCGCACCCCTCGGCAGGGATACGCACAGCTCCAGTACGGAGGCGTCGAAGCTCGGCGAGGCGAACTGCAGGACGCGGTCCCCGGCCCGGACGTCGTAGCGTGCCGCGGCGGCGGCCGAGAAGCTCGCCAGCCCCGCGTGGGTGACCACGACCGCCTTGGGCACTCCGGTGGACCCGGAGGTGTAGATGACGTACGCCGGATGGTCCGGGGTCAGCCCCCGCGCGGCGGGCGGATCGGCGGGACCGTCCCCGGCCCACACCGACGCCGGGTCGTCCAGGACCACCAGGGGCTCGGAGTCGCGCAGCATGAACGCCACCCGCTCCGCCGGGTAGTTGGGGTCGACCGGCAGGAACGCGCCGCCCGCCTTCACCACCGCCAGCTGGGCCACCACCATCTCCACCGACCGCGGCAGCACCAGCGCCACCAGCTTCTCCGGCCGCACACCGCGCCCGATGAGCCGGTGCGCCAGCCGGTTCGCGGCCGTGTCCAGCTCGGCGAAGGTGAGCGTGCCCGCCCCGTACCGCACGGCCGTGGCGTCCGGGGACACCGCGGCCTGCCGCGCGAACAGCTCGGCCAGCGTGGCCGGGGGTACGGGGTGCCCGGTGGCGTTCCACTCGACGAGGGTCCGCCGCAGCTCGGCCGGGGTGGCGAGCGGCAGCGCGCCCACCGCCCGGTCCGGGTCGTCGGCGATGCCGGTGAGGAGCGTACGGAGGGCGGCGCCCATCCGCTCGGCCGTCGGCGCGTCGAACAGGTCGGTGCTGTAGCTGATCAGCCCGCGCAGTACGCCCCCGTCGGCCTCGGCGAACTCCAGCGTGAGGTCGAAGCTCGCGGTGCTGGTCTCGGGGGCGATGTCCGCCAGCGCGAGACCGGGCAGGTCCAGCGGCCCGCCGGGGATGTTCTGGAGCACCACCATCGCCTGGAACAGCGGTGTCCGGCTGGTGTCCCGGGTGGGCTGCACCTCGTCCACCACCCGCTCGAACGGCACGCTCTGGTGGGCGAAGGCGTCCAGGACGGTGCCGCGCACATCGGCCAGGAGATCGGTGAAGCCCCGCTCGGGGTCGACCGAGGAGCGCAGCACCAGCGTGTTGACGAAGAAGCCGATCAGATGCTCCGCCTCGGCGCGCTCCCGCCCCGAGGTGACCGTTCCCACGGTGATGTCCTCCTGGCCCGACAGCCGGGCCAGGAGCACCTGGGCCGCCGCCACCAGCGTCATGAAGAGGGTCGTGCCACGGGCCTGTCCGTACTCCTTGAGACGCCGGTTCACGGCCGCGGGCACCTCGAACTCCGCCGTCGCGCCGTGTCCGCTCCGCACCGCCGGACGGGGCCGGTCGGTGGGCAGCTCCAGCGGCTCGACATGGCTCAACTGCCGCTTCCAGTACGTCAGTTGTTCGTCGGTCTGCGGACCGGACAGCTCGGTGCGCTGCCAGGCCGCGACGTCGGCGTACTGCACCGGAAGCGGTGGCAGCGCCGCCGCCTCGCCGCTGGACGCCGCCCGGTACAGCTCGCGCAGATCGCCGAGGAGCACACCGGTGGACCAGCCGTCGGTGATGATGTGGTGCAGCGTCAGGGTGAGCGCGTGGTCCTCGGCGCCCAGCCGGATCAGCCCGGTCCGCAGCAGCGGGCCGCGCCGCAGGTCGAACGGGCGCTCCCGCTCCCGCGCCAGCAACTCCGTCAGCTCCGCCTCCCGCCGTTCGGCGGGGAGGTCCGACAGATCGTGCCGGGCGAGCGGGACCGGGGCGGGCTCGTGCACGATCTGCACGCCGCGCCCGTCCACCGCGTCGAAGGTGGTGCGCAGCGACTCGTGCCGGGCCACCAGCGCGGTCAGCGCGTCCTCCAGCGCCCGGACGTCGAGGGTGCCGCGCATCCGCAGCGCCAGCGGGGTGATGTACTCGGTGCTGTCCGGTGCGAAGGAGTCCAGGAACCACAGGCGTTGCTGGGGATACGACAGCGGCAGCTCCGCGTCCCGGGGCACCGGTGTGATCGGCGTGGACCTGCCGTCCGTACGGCCGCTCGCCTCGGTGAGGGCGGTGGCGAGGGCGGCCACGGTCGAGTGGGTGAACACCAGCCGGGGCGAGATCTCCGCCCCGAACGCCTCCCGCAGCCGCGAGGTGAGCCGGATGCTGAGGATGGAGTCACCGCCGAGGGCGAAGAAGTCGTCCTCGGCGCCGACCCGTTCGACCCCCAGCACCTCGGTCAGGATCAGCGCCGTGCGCCGCTCGGCCTCGTCACGCGGAGCGACGTAGGCCGCCCGGTCCGGGGCGGGACCGGGGGCGGGCAGCGCCGCGCGGTCCAGCTTGCCGTTGCGGCTCAGCGGCAGCGCGTCCAGCAGGACGACCGCGGACGGGACCATGTAGTCCGGCAGCCCGGCCGCCACATGGGCGCGCAACTCCGCGCCGTCCACGGCCGGTTCACCGCCCAACACCACATACGCCACCAGCCGCTTCACCCCGGGACGGTCCTCTCGGGCCACCACCGCCGCGTCCGCCACCCCGGGGTGCGCGGTCAGCACGCTCTCCACCTCGCCCGGCTCGATCCGGAAGCCCCGGACCTTCACCTGGTGGTCGGCGCGGCCGACGAACTCCACCGTGCCGTCCGGCCGCCGCCGCGCCAGGTCGCCGGTGCGGTACATCCGCTCCCCGGCGGGCCCGTACGGATCGGCGAGGAAGGCCGCCGCCGTCGCGCCGGGCCGCCCCAGATAGCCGCGGGCCACGCCCTCACCCGCGACGAAGAGCTCCCCGACGACACCCGGCGGGACGATCCGCAGCCGCGCGTCCAGGACGTACGCCCGCATGTTGTCCAGCGGCCCGCCGATCGGCACCACCTCGGGCACCCGGTCGGCCTCGGACATCGGGAAGGCCGTCCCGAACGTCGTCGTCTCGGTCGGCCCGTACCCGTCCACCACGGTCAGCCCGGGGCAGGCCGCGAGCACCCTCCGTACGGCCGCCGCGGGCACCACATCGCCACCGGTCCACACCTCGCGCAGTCCCGCGAAAGACTCCGGGGCGTCCTGCGCCAGCAGCCGGAACAGCCCGGCGGTCAGCCACAGGCCCGTCACGCCGTCGGCGGCCACCAGCCGCCGCAGCGCCGCCGCGTCCAGCTCACCCGGCGGGGCCACCACCACCCGGCCGCCGCGCAGCAGCGGCACCCACACTTCGTAGGTGGCGGCGTCGAACGCCACCGGGGAGTGCAGCGGCACCCGTTCGTGCCCGCCGCTGGCGAACGCCCGGTGGAAGGCGAGCGCCGCCACATCGCGGTGGCGCACCCCCACGCCCTTCGGCACCCCGGTCGACCCGGAGGTGAACATCACGTACGCCAGGTTGTCCCGGTCCGCCGCCACGACCGGCGGTGTCCGCTCGCCGTCGCGCGCGGCGGCCACCTCGTCCGCGGTCAGCACGGTCTTCGCGGCCGTCTGCTCCAGCAGCTCCCGCTGCCGTGCGCGCGGCGCGCGGGCGTCCACCGGTACGTACACTCCGCCCGCCTTGACCACCGCGAGCTGCGCCACGACGAGTTCGGCCGACCGGTCCATGAGCAGCGCCACCCGCTCCTCGGCCCGCACCCCCGACTCGGCGAGTACGGCGGCGAGTTGACCGGACCACGCGTCGAGGTCGCGGTAGCTCAGCGCGGTGTCGCCGTCGGTGACGGCGAGGGCGTCCGGGGTGCGCGCGGTCTGCTCGGCGAACAGCTCCGCGAGCGAGCCCGTGGGCAGTGGCCGGGCGGTGTCGTTCCCCTCCCGCACCGCCCGGCGCTCCTCGGCGCCGGTCAGCAGCCGCAGATCGTCCAGGGTGCGCCCGGCGCCGTCGGCGATACCGGTCAGGAGCGTCCCCAGATGGCGCGCGGCCCGCTCCGCCGTCGCCGCGTCGAACAGCGCGGGATCGTAGGCGATGTCGAACCCGAGCCGGTCGCCGAGGTAGGCGCGCAGGCACAGCGGGAAGTTCGTGGCGTCCTCGGCCCGCACCTCCCGGATGGCGATCCCGGCGCCGGACGCCGAATCCTCGTCGAAGGGGTAGTTCTCGAAGACCACCATGGAGTCGAACAGCGCCTCGGCGGCGGGCAGTTCGCTCAGGGCCTGGATCCGGGAGAGGGCGACGAAGTCGAAGCGGCGGGACTCGCTCTGCTGCTCCTGGAGCTCCCGCAGCCACCGCACCACGTCGCGGCCGCCGTCCGCCACGGCCCGGGTGGGGACCGTGTTGATGAACATGCCGACCATCGTCTCCACCCCCGGCAGCCCGTCCGGGCGCCCCGAGGCGGTCGTGCCGAACACCACGTCGCTCTCGCCGCTGTACCGGGACAGCAGCAGCGCCCAGGCGCCCTGCACCACCGTGTTGACCGTCAGCCCGCGGCTCCGGGCCGTCTCGCGCAGCCGCGCGGACACCTGAGGGGTCAGCTCCAGCCGGGTCAGCGCGCCCGAGGTGGCGCGGTGCGCCTCCCGGGGCGGCCGGTCGTACGGCAGTGGGGTGCGGGCGCCGAAGCCCGCCAGGACGTCCCGCCAGTGCCGCTCGGCCCGCTCCCGGTCCTGCTCACCCAGCCAGCGCAGGAAGTCCCGGAACGGGCGGCGCGCGGGCGGCTGCACGGTGCGGCCCTCGGTGAGCGCCGCGTAGTACGCGCACACCTCGGCGAAGATCTGCCCGGTGGACCAGCCGTCGAGCATCAGATGGTGAGAGGTCCACACCAGCATGATCTCGTCGTCGGTCAGCCGCGCCACCGCGATCCGGGTCAGCGGCGCCTCGGTCAGCTCCATCCCGGCCGCCCGGTCCTCGGCCAGCAGCCGCTCCAGTGCGGCCTGTCGCCCGTCCGGGGAGAGGTCACGCCAGTCGTGCCGGGCGGTGGGCAGTACGGCCTGCCTGCGCACCACCTGGACCGGCTCCTCCAGCTCCTCCCAGCGGACCTCGCTGCGCAGCACCGGTGTCCGGTCCACGACCCGCTGCCAGGCGGCGGCGAACGCGTCCGGGTCGGCGATTCCGCCGATGCGCAGCGCGATCTGGTCGAAGTAGGCGCCCTGGGTGTCGACCAGGCCGTGGAAGAGCATGCCCGCCTGCAGCGGGGTCAGCGGATAGACGTCCTCCACGTCCCTGCCGTCGCCCGCGATTATGTCCACCCGGCGCTGGTCGAGCCGGGCGAGCGGGAAGTCGGAGGGGGTACGGCCGCCCGCGCCGGGCTCCGCGCAGTGCGCGACGATCTCCCGCAGCGCGGCGACCACGTCCTCGGCGAGGCGGCGCACGGTCGCCTCGTCGTACATCTGGGCCGGATAGGTCCAGCCCAGCTCCAGACGGCCGCCCTGGACGGCTCCGGTGACCTCCAGCAGATACGTACGGGTCTCGCCGTCCGGCGCGTCCCGGCCGGTGGCGGGCAGGGCGGCCCGGATGAGTCCGGAGGCGTCTTCCTCGGCGGCGACATCCCACTGACCGTGGTAGTTGAACCCGATCTGCGGGGCCGGACCGCCCGCCAGTTCCGCGCCCGCGCCGGGGGAGAGGTGGCGCAGCGCGCCGTGACTCAGCCCCCGGTGCGGGACGGCGTGCAGCTGCTCCTTGACGGACCTGAGCAGCTCCCGCCAGTCCGCGTCCGGCGCGACGGTCAGCGCGAGCGGGAACTCGGCGGTGAACCAGCCGACCGTACGGGACAGGTCCAGCTCGTCGAAGAGGTCCTCGCGGCCGTGGCCCTCCACCCCGATCAGCACGGTGTCGCCGCCGGTCCAGCGGGCCAGGCTCCGGCCGAGCGCGCTGAGCAGCACATCGTTGATCTGGGTGCGGTAGACGTCCGGGACGTCGCGCAGCAGCGCGTCGGTCTCGGCGCGGCTGAGGCGAGTGGTCACCGTGGCCGCCGTCTCCTGGGTGTTGGCGCCCCGGCGGTCGACGGGCAGCGGGGCGGGCGTGGTGTGCGCGGTGCGCTGCCAGTACGCCAGGTCGCCGTCCAGCCCGCCGGACCGCGCGTGTTCCGCCAGCCGGGCCGCCCAGTGCGCGTAGGCGCTGCTCGCCGGGGGCAGAGCGGGCGTGGCTCCGGCCGCGGCGTGGGCGTAGGCGGTTTCCAGATCGCCCAGCAGGACGCGCCAGGACACGCCGTCGACCACCAGATGGTGGACGGTGAGCAGCAACTCGGGCGGCCGCTGCGGACCGTAGGTGAACAGCAGGGCCCGCAGCACCGCGCCCTCGGCGATGTCCAGACCGGTCTGGGCCGCGATCGTGGCCTCCCGCATGGCGCGCGCCCGCGCCTCGTCGCCGGCGAGGCCGGACAGATCGTGCCGTTCGAGGAGTGGACCGGGCGCGGTGGCCAGGACCTCCTGCCGCCACTGGCCGTCGATGACGAGGAACCGGGTGCGCAGCGCCGCGTGGTGCGCCACAGCTGCGTCCACCGCCCGCCGCAGGGCCGCCTCGTCGAGGCCGTCGGCGAGCCGCAGCCGCTGGGTCATGGTGAAGTGGTGCGGATCGCCGGGCCGCCGCCCGTCGAGGTACCAGTGCTGGATCGGGGTCAGCGGCGCCGGGCCCGCCGGGGGACCGGCCGGGGCGCGGTCCTCCGCCGGGGCGGCCCCGACGCTCAACCCGAGTTCCGCGATGGTCTGGTGGCGGAAGACATCCTTGGAGGTGATCCGCAGCCCGGCCTGGCGGGCGCGGGAGACGATCTGGATGCTGAGGATCGAATCGCCGCCCAGGGCGAAGAAGTTGTCCTCTACCCCGATCCGCGGGGTGCCCAGCACCTCGGACCACACGCGCGCGAGCACGGTTTCCGTCTCGGTGCGCGGCGCCACGTACGCGCTCTCCGCGTCCGGTTGCGCGGGCGGCACGGGCAGCGCCCGCCGGTCGACCTTTCCGGCGTCGTTACGGGGCATCCGGTCCAGCGTCACGAAGGCCGCCGGGACCATGTAGTCGGGCAGGCTCTCCTTGAGCCGGGCGCGCAGTTCCACCGCGCCGGGCGCGGCTTCGGGCGCGGTGGCCACGAGGTAGCACACCAGCCGCCGGTGGCCGGTGTCCTCCCGGGCCACCACCACGGCGTCCTCGACCGCCGGGTGGTCCAGCACGGCGGCCTCGATCTCACCGGGCTCGATGCGGAAGCCACGGATCTTGACCTGCTCGTCGGTGCGGCCGAGGAATTCGAGCACCCCGTCCGCCGTCCAGCGGGCCCGGTCGCCGGTGCGGTACATCCGGGAGCCGGGCGGACCGTACGGGTCGGGGACGAAGTGGCACGCGGTCAGCCCCGGTCGGCCCCGGTAGCCGCGCACGACCTGGGCACCGGCCAGATGCAGTTCGCCCGGCACCCCGGGGGGTACAGGGCGCAGCGCCGCGTCCAGCACGTACGCCCGCAGGTTGTGGCCGGGGCGCCCGATGAGCGGCCGGTCCCCGAGGTCGGCCAGGCGCCCGTACACCGCGTCGACGGCGCACTCGGTGGGCCCGTAGAAGTTGTACGCGGCCACCCCGGGCACCGCGCGCAGCTCCCGCCACAGCGGCGCCCCGAGCGCCTCGCCGCCCACCATGACGATCCGGGGCCGGTGGCGGCCGTCGAACAGCCCGGCGGCCATCAGCTCGTGGAGATACGAGGGGGTCAGGTCGAGGAAGTCCAGCTCCCGGGCGCCGATCAGCTCCACCAGCGCGTCCGGGTCGAGCCGTACCGCGTCGTCGATCAGATGCACCTCCTGGCCCGCGGCCAGGAACACCGCGCCCTCCCAGGAGGTGTCGAAGGAGAAGGCGGCGGTCAGCGCCGCGCGCAGCGGACGGCCCGCCTCGGCGGCGTGCGGCGCGATGAGCCCGGCGAGGTGGTCGTGGCAGAGGTTGACCAGCTGGTGGTGTTCGACGGCGACGCCCTTGGGACGGCCGGTGGAACCCGAGGTGTAGTTGATGTACGCGGTGTTCGCGGGGCGCAGCGGGGAGCGCCGGTCCCGGTCGGTGGGATCGGTGGCGGGCAGATCGCCCAGCGGCGCGTCGCGCAGCGCCTCGGGGGTGAGGACCACCTCGGGGCCCGAGTCCTCCAGCAGGAACCGGGCACGCTCGGCGGGCAGTTCCGGGTCGAGGTACAGATACGCGCCGCCCGCCTTGAGGACCGCGAGCTGGGCCACCATCAGGTCGGCGCCGCGCGGCAGCCTGACCGCGACCACCCGCTCGGGACCGGCCCCCAGGCCGATCAGATGGTGGGCCAGCCGGTTGGCGCGGGCGTTCAGCCCGGCGAAGTCGAGGGTGGCATCGGGGGCCACCAGCGCCGTGGCGTGCGGGGTGCGGGCGGCCTGCTCCTCGAAGTGGCGCGGGAAGGTGGTGTCCGGCACCGGGAGCGCGGTGGCGTTCCACTCCTCCAGCACGGTGTGGCGCTCCCGCGCGGTCAGCAGCGGCAGTTCGCCCACCGGGCGGCCCGGGTCCTCCGCCACCGCCTCCAGCAGCAGCCGCAGCTGGTCGGTCATCCGCCGCACGGTCGCCGCGTCGAACAGGTCGGTGTTGTACTCCACGTACCCGGTGAGGGCGCCCTGGTGGGCCACGAAGTCGAAGCCGAGGTCGAAGGCGGCGGTCCGGCTCGGGATCCGCACGGCCTCCACGGCGAGCCCGGGCAGGCTCGGTACCTCGGCTCCCAGGTTGTGCAGCGCCACCGTCACCTGGAACAGCGGGGTGCGGCTGGTGTCCCGCTCCGGCTGGAGCGTGTCCACGATCCGCTCGAACGGCACGTCCTGGTGGGCGAAGGCGGTAAGGACGGTGTCCCGCACCTCCCGGAGGAGTTCGCCGAACGGGCGTTCCGCGCGCACCCGGCCGCGCAGCACGAGCGTGTTCACGAACATCCCGACCAGGCGCTCCAGCTCGGGGCGCTCCCGCCCCGAGGTCACGGTACCCACCGCGATGTCCTCCTGCCCCGACCAGCGTGCCAGGAGCACCTGGCAGGTGGCGAGCAGGGTCATGAAGAGGGTGCTCTCGCTGTGCCGCCCGGTCTCGCGGAGCCGGTCCACCAGACCCGCGTCCAGGGTGAAGTCGAGCAGCGCCCCGTTCTTGGTCTGCACGGCCGGGCGCGGCCGGTCGGTCGGCAGCTCCAGCGGGGCCAGGTCGGCGAGCGTCTTGCGCCAGTGGTCCAGCTGCGGTTCCACGGTGGCGGCCCCGCCGTCCGGGTCGCGCTGCCAGGCCGCGTAGTCGGCGTACCCCAGCGGCAGCGGGGGCAGCTCCGGGCTCCGGCCTTCGCGCGCCGCGGTGTACAGCTCGCTCAGATCGTCGCTGAGGACGGCGGTGGACCAGCCGTCGGTGACGATGTGATGCATCGTCAGCGTGAGGACGTGTTCCTCGTCGTCCAGCCCGATCAGGGACGCCCGCAGCAGGGGGCCGGTGGCCAGGTCGAAGGGGGTGGCGCCCGCCCGCTCCAGCAGCCGCTCCAGCTCCCGTTCGCGCTCGGCGGCGGGGAAAGCGGTCAGGTCGTGGCGCGACAGCTCCACCGCGTACGGGTCGTGGATCCGCTGCACACCGCGGCCGTCCATCTCGGCGAACGTGGTCCGCAGCGGCTCGTGCCGGGCCACCAGGCCGTCGAGCGCGGTGCGCAGGGCACCGGTGTCGAGCGGGCCGCGCAGCCGCAGCGCGAACGGGGTCACATACTCGGTGTCGCGGTCGTCGAAGCCGTCCAGGAACCACAGGCGCGCTTGCGCGTACGACAGCGGCAGGTCCGCCCCGCCCCGCGCCACGGCCGGGATCATCCCGCCCGGGGCGGCGCCGTCCGGGGCGCTCAAGGCGGCGGCGAGGGCGGCGACGGTGGCATGGGTGAACAGCGACCGCGGCGAGACGTCGGTGCCGAAGGCGGTGCGCAGCCGGGAGGCCACCCGGATGGCGAGGATCGAATCGCCGCCCAGGGCGAAGAAGTTGTCCTCCGCCCCCGCCTCCTCGACCCCCAGGACCTCGGCCCACACCCGGGCCACCGTGGCTTCCGCCTCGGTGCGCGGGGCGATCCGCTCGGCGCCCGTTGCGAGGCCGTCCGCGCGCGGGGCGGGCAGCGCCGCCCGGTCCAGCTTGCCGTTGGCGGTCAGCGGCAGGGTGGCCAGCGGGACGTAGGCGGCCGGAATCATGTGCTCGGGCAGGGTCCGCCCGAGGAATTCCCGCAGCTCGGCGGCGGACGGCGGCGCGTCCTGACCGGTGGCCACGGTGTAGGCCACCAGCCGCCGGTGGCCGGTGTCCTCGCGCACGGTCACCACCGCGTGGGCCACGCCCGGATGCGCGGTCAGGGCGGCCTCGATCTCACCGGGTTCGATCCGGAAACCGCGGATCTTCACCTGGTCGTCGGCGCGGCCCAGATACTCCAGCTCGCCGTCCGCGCTCCACCGGGCCCGGTCGCCGGTGCGGTACATCCGGCTCCCCGGCGCGCCGAACGGGTCGGCGACGAAACGGGACGCGGTCAGCCCCGGACGGCGCAGATAGCCACGGGCCAGCCCCGCGCCCGCCACGTACAGCTCGCCCACCGCGCCCGGCGGCACCGGTTCGAGAGCCGCGTCGAGGACGTAGATCCGCAGGTCGGGGATGCCGGTGCCGATGCCGCTGCCGGTGGCCCCGGCCGCGGTGGCACGGTCGAGCGCGACATGGGTGACGTGCACGGTGGTCTCGGTGATGCCGTACATGTTGACCAGGACGGGCGCGGTGTCCGCGTGCCGCGCGTACCAGCCCTCCAGACGGCGCGGGTCGAGCGCCTCACCGCCGAAGACCACCGTACGCAGGCTCAGCCGCGACCCGGGACGCTCTTCGTCCGCCCGCATCAGCGCGTAGAAGGCCGACGGCGTCTGGTTGAGCACCGTCACCCGCTCATCCGCCAGCAGCCGCAGGAACTCCTCCGGGGAGCGCGAGACGGCGTACGGGACGACCACGAGCCGGCCGCCGTGCAGCAGCGGCCCCCAGATCTCCCAGACGGAGAAGTCGAAGGCGTAGGAGTGGAACAGCGTCCACACATCGCTCGCGTCGAACGAGAACCACGCTTCGGTCTGCGAGAACAGCCGGACCACGTTGGCGTGCGGGATGACCACGCCTTTGGGCATCCCGGTCGACCCCGAGGTGTAGATGGCGTAGGCCGGGCTGTCCGGCAGCGGCCGCGCGGCGGCCGGGACGGTGGCGGGGCGGTCCCGCAGATCGGCGGCCACGCCCCTGTCGTCCAGGCACAGCCGGGGCACGGCGGTGTCCGCCGCGATCCGCTCGGCCAGGTCGGTGGTGGTCAGCAGCAGTACGGGTTCGGTGTCGGCGAGCATATGGGCGATCCGCCCGGCGGGCTGGTCCGGGTCGATCGGCAGATACGCCGCCCCGGTCTTCAGCACGGCCACGATCGCCACGATCATGTCGGGCGAGCGGGGCAGGGCCAGCGCCACATACCGCTCCCGCGCCGCGCCCCCGGCGGCGAGCCGGTGGGCCAACCGGCCCGCCCGCGCGTCGAGTTCCGCGTACGACAGCGACTCCGCGCCGCAGGTGACGGCGGTCGCGTCCGGGGTACGGGCGGCCTGCTCCTCGAACAGGTCCACCACGGTCCGCTCCGGCGCGCTCCGCGCGGAGCCGTTCCACTCGACCAGGATCCGCCGCTGCTCCTCGGCCGTCAGCCACGGCAGGGCCCGCAGCGGACGGTCGGGGTCCGCCGCGATCTGGGTCAGCAGCTGGCACAGCCGGTCCGTGAGGGCTTCCGCGGTGCGTGCGTCGAACAGCTCCGGGTCGTAGCCGAGGTCGAAGCCGAGCCGGTCGGACAGATGGGCCCGCAGGCTCAGCGGGAAGTTCGTGGCGTCGGTCGAGTGGACGTCGAGGATCCGCAGCCCGGCCTCGCGCGCCGAGGAGTCGTCGAAGGGGTAGTTCTCGAACGCCACCATGCTGTCGAAGAGCGGCGTACCGGCCGGGACCTCGCTCCAGGCCGACAGCTGGGCCAGCGACACGGATTCGAAGCCCCGCGAACCGGCCTGCGCCACCTGGAGTTCCCGCAGCCACTCCACGGTGTTCCGGGTGCCGTCGACCCGTACCCGGGTGGGCAGGGTGTTGATGAACATGCCCACCATGGACTCGACCCCGGCCAGCTCCGCCGGGCGGCCCGAGACGGTGGTGCCGAACACCACGTCGCCCTCACCGCTGTACCGGGACAGCAGCAGCGCCCAGGCGCCCTGCACGATCGTGTTGACCGTCAGGCCGCAGCGCCGGGCAGCCGCGCGCAGCTGCGCCGACACCCCGGCGCCCAGCGCCACCGCCACGGTCGCCGAGGACCCGGCCCGGTGGGACTCCAGCGGCTTGCGGTCGTACGGCAGCGGAGTCGGCGCGGTGACCCCCGCGAGCAGCGCCCGCCAGTGCTCCTCGGCCTCCCGCCCGTCCTGGCGGTCCAGCCAGTGCAGATAGTCGCGGAACGGCCGCCGGGCGGTCAGCGCCGGGAGCTCTCCCCGGGCCGCCGCGGCGTACCGCTCGCACACCTCGGTGAAGACCTGGGCCAGACTCCAGCCGTCCAGGATCAGATGGTGCGAGGTCCAGATCAACTCCAGCCGGTCGCCAGGAAGCTGGATAAGCGTCAGCCGCATCAGCGGCGGCGCCGTCAGCTCCAGACCGAGCGCCAGATCCTGTTCCCGGAGCCGGTCCAGTTCGGCCGCGCGCCGCTCCTCCGGCAGCTCCCGCCAGTCCACGTGGGTGACGGGCACGGCGGCCCGGTGCCGTACGAACTGCACGGGCCGCTCGACGTCCTCCCACACCACGCCGCTGCGCAGCACCGGGGTGCGGTCGACCGTCTGCTGCCAGGCGAGGGCGAACGCCCGCGGGTCGCCCACCCCGGCCAGGGTCAGGGTGGCCTGGTCCAGATAGACATCGTTCCCGTCGCCCACCAGACGGTGGAAGAGCATGCCTTCCTGCAGCGGGGTCAGCGGATAGACGTCCTCGGTCCCGCGCCCGTCCCCGACCAGCCGGTCCACGCCCGCCTGGTCCAGCCGGGCGAGCGGGAAGTCGGACGGCGTACGGCCGCCCGCGCCCGGCTCGGCGCAGTGGCCGACGATCTCCCGCAGCGCCGCCAGCATCGCGTCCGCGAGCCCGCGCACCGTGCTCTCGTCGTGGACGCGGTCGGAGTAGAGCCAGGTCAGCTCCAGTTCCCCGGCGGCCACCACGCCCGACACATCGAGCGCATAGGTCGAGGGCTCATCGGCGGCGAGATCCCGCCCCAGGGCCTCGCCGGTGAGGGTGAACGCGTCGTCGCCGGTGACGGAGTCCCACTGGCCGTGGTAGTTGAAGCAGATGCCCGGCAGCGGGGCGTCGCGCAGCACACGGGCGGGGGAGCCGGGCGCGCTCAGATGGGCCAGCGCCTCGTAGCTCAGGCCCCGCCGGGGCAGCGCCCGCAGCTGCTCCTTCACGGACTTCAGGACCGGGCCCCAGCCGCCCCCGGGCAGGGTGAGCGCCACCGGGTACTGGGTGGTGAACCAGCCGACGGTCCGGGACAGTTCGGCGGTGTCGTCGATCTCCTCCCGGCCGTGGCCCTCCATCGCCACCAGCACCCGGTCGGTGCGCGTCCAGTCGGCGAGCACCCGGCCGAGCGCGCTCATCAGGACGTCGTTGATCTGCGTCCGGTACACCCCGGGCACCCGGCGCAGCAGCGCGTCGGTCGTGTCGTGGTCCAGCCGCACCCGGACCGTGCGGGTGGTTCCGGCGGTGGCGCTGCCCGGGCGGTCCACCGGCAGGTCCGGGCCGCCCGCGCGCGCCACGCCCTCCCAGTACGGCAGGTCGCCGTCCAGCTCCCCGGCCAGCACATGGCCGCTCAGCCGGTGGGCCCAGCGGGTGAAGGAGGTGCCGACCGGGTCCAGCCGCACCGGCTCCCCGGCCGCGGCCTGCCGGTACGCGGCCTCCAGATCACCGAGCAGGATGCGCCAGGACACGCTGTCCACGGCCAGGTGGTGCGCGGTCAGGAACAACCGCGGCCGGGCCCCCGCGCCGCGCAGGATCAGCGCGGCGCGCAGCAACGCGCCCGTGGTGAGGTCGAGTTCGGCGCGGGCGGCCTCGGCGGCCGCCTCGGCCGCGGCGCGCAGCGCGTCGCCCTCCAGCCCCGACAGGTCGTGGCGGCGGACCAGCGGCCCCGCCACCGGGCCGTCGGCGTGCTGGCGCCACTCGCCGCCGTCGCCGTCGCGTACGAACCGGGTCCGCAGCGCCGGATGGTGGGCGGCGACCGCGTCCAGAGCGGTGTTCAGCGCGGTCTCGTCCACGTCGTACGGCAGGTCCACGACCATCGACATCGTGAAGTGGCGCAGCGGGCCGTGGGTGGCGAAGAACCAGTGCTGGATCGGGGTCAGCGGCGCCGGACCCGTCGGCTCTTCGGCATCGTCCTCGGCGCCGGGCGCGGTGCGCGGGGCGATCGCGGCCGCCAGGTCGGCGATCGTCTGGTGCAGGAACACGTCCCGGGAGTTGAGCCGTAGCCCGGCCTGGCGCGCCCGGGAGACGGCCTGGATGCTGAGGATCGAGTCGCCGCCGAGTTCGAAGAAGTTGTCGGACACCCCGACCGTCCCGGCGCCCAGCACCTCGGCCCAGATCCGCGCCAGCTCCTCCTCCACCGGGGTACGCGGGGCCAGATAGGCGTTCTCCCGGCGGTCGGCGTCGGGCCGTGGGGCGGGCAGCGCCCGCCGGTCGAGCTTGCCGCTCGTGGTGAGCGGCATGGCGTCGAGGGCGAGGAAGGCGCCGGGCACCATGTGGCCCGGCAGCGTGCGCTTCAGGGCCGCCCGCAGCTCCTGCGCGGTGGGCGGTTCGGTGGCGGCGGCCGGTACGTAGTAGGCGGCCAGCCGTGCGTGGTCGCGCTCGTCGGTCACGGCCACCACGGCCGCCTCGGCGACGGACGGCAGATCGAGCAGCGCGGCCTCGATCTCGCCCGGTTCGACCCGGTGGCCGCGGATCTTCACCTGGTCGTCGGCGCGGCCGAGGTAGTCCAGCTCCCCGGTGGCGGTCCAGCGGGCCACATCGCCGGTGCGGTACATCCGGCCGCCCGCGGGCCCGAACGGATCCGCCACGAAGCGCGCGGCGGTGAGCCCCGCGCGGTGCGGATAGCCGCGCGCGAGCTGGTCACCCGCGAGATACAGCTCGCCCGCGACCCCGGCCGGGACGGGCCGGAGCCGGGTGTCGAGCACGTACGCGCGCAGATTGCCCAGCGGCCGTCCCACCACCGGACGCCCGGCGCCGCCGATCCGGGCTGCGAGCGCGTCGACGGTGCACTCGGTCGGACCGTAGAAGTTGTACGCCGTGGTGCCGGGCGCCTCCGCCAGCTCCCGCCACAGCGTCTGCCCGATGGCCTCGCCGCCCAGCATCAGAACCCGGGGCCGGTGCCGGGCGTCGGTGAGCAGCCCGGCCGGGAGGAGCTGCCGCAGATACGACGGGGTGAGGTCGAGGAAGTCGATCCGGTGCCCCGCGATGTGGTCCACCAGCGCGGCCGGATCGAGCCGGGTGGTCTCGTCGATCAGGTGCAGCTCATGGCCGTCCGCCAGGAGCAGCAGCCCCTCCAGCGAGGTGTCGAAGGAGAACGACGCGGTCAGCGCGGCGCGCAGCGGACCGCCGCCCGCTTCGGCCACGAAGCCGTGGCGGTGGCCCACCAGCAGGTTCACCATGGCCTGGTGCGCCACGGCCACGCCCTTGGGGCGGCCGGTGGAGCCGGAGGTGTAGATGATGTAGGCCGCGCCGTCCGGGTGCAGCGCGGCGGTCCGGTCCGCGTCGGTGGGGTCGGTCCGGGGCAGCGTGGCGGGGACCGCGCGTACGGCCGCCTCGTCCAGCACCAGCATCGGCCGGGCGTCGTCGAGGAGGAACGCGACGCGCTCCTCGGGGAGTTCGGGGTCGATGGGCAGATAGACGCCGCCCGCCTTGAGGACGGCGAGGATCGCCACGACCATGTCGGCGGTGCGCGGCAGCCTCACCCCGACGATCCGCTCGGGGCCGACGCCCTGCCCGATCAGCTGGTGCGCCAGCCGGTTGGCGGCCGCGTTGAGCGCCGCGAAGTCGTACGTCTCCTCCCCGGCGACCAGGGCCGTCGCCGCCGGGGTACGGGCCGCCTGCGCCTCGAACACGGCGGGGAACGTCGTCGGCTCCGTGCCCAGGGCGGGACCGCGCTCCCACTCCGCCACCCGCCGCCTCTCGTCCTCCGTCAGCAGCGGAAGCTCCCGCAGCGGCCGGTCCGGCTCGGCGCTCGCCGCGTCGAGCAGCACCAGCAGATGCCCCGCCATCCGCTCGGCGGTCTCCCCGTCGAACAGCTCGGTGCTGTACTCCAGCAGCCCGCGCAACTCCCCGTCGTCCTCCACGAATTCCACGCTGAGGTCGAAGGTGGACGACTGCCGGGGCACATCGACGCTCGTCGCCGTCAGCCCGGCCGGGCGGGGCGTGCCCCGCGGGGCGCTGTGCAGCAGCACCATGACGTCGAACAGCGGGTTGCGCCCGGCGTCCCGGCGCGCCCCCACGGCCTCCACCAGCCGCTCGAACGGCGTCTCGTCGTGCGCGAACGCGTCGAGGACCGTCGTACCGGCGGTGTCGATCAGCTCGCGGTACGAACGCGAGACGTCGACCCCGGAACGCAGCACCACGGTGTTCACGAAGAACCCGACGGCGCGCTCCAGTTCGGTGCGGCCACGGCCGGACGTGACGGTGCCCAGCGCGATGTCGTCCTGCCCCGACCAGCGGGCGAACAGCCCCTGGCACGCGGCGACCAGCACGGTGAACAGGGTGGTGCGCCGCTCCGCCGCCAGCTCCTTCAGCCGCGCCGCGACCCGGCGGTCCACAGTGAACTCGTGCACCGCGCCCGCCGAGGTGCGCATCTTGGGCCGGGGCCGATCGGTGGGCAGCTCCAGCGGGACGGTGTCGGCGAGCCGCCCCTTCCAGTAGTCGAGCTGCTTGTCGAGGGCGGCCCCGGAGAGCCGCTTCCGCTGCCACACCGCGAAGTCCGGGTACTGCACCGCAACCGGCGGCAGGTCGGCCGACCCGTCCCCGTACAGCGCGCACAGCTCGTCCAGCAGGATGCCCATGGACCAGCCGTCGGTGACGATGTGATGGGCGGTGAGCAGCAGGACGTGCTCCTCGTCGGCCAGCCGGACCAGCAGCGCCCGCAGCAGGGGCCCGGTCCGCAGGTCGAACGGGCGGGAGTACTCGGCGAGCAGTGTGTCGTCCAGCGCTCCGGGGTCGCCGGTGAGGCCGGCCACCGGCAGCGGAACCGCGGTGGCCTCGCGCACCACCTGCGTCGGCTGCCCGTCACCGTCCTCGAATACGGTCCGCAGCGCCTCGTGGCGCTCCACCAGGGCATCGAGCGCCCGGGAGAGCGCGGCCAGGTCCAGGGCGCCGGTCAGCCGCAGGGCGACCGCGCTGTTGTAGCCCGCCTCGTCGGGCTGGAGGGTGTGCAGGAACCACAGCCGCGCTTGCGCGAAGGACAGCGGCAGGGGCGGTGTGCGGTCCGCGCGGGGGATCGCCCCGCGTCCGGCCTTGCCCGCCAGACGGCGGCGCAGGGCTTCCCGCATTTCCTCGGGCAGGGCGGAGGCGCGGCTGTTCCTCGAAGACGTCATCTTGTCTGTCCTCACCGTTCGTCGTGGTCGCTGCCGCCCGAAGCGGCGTCTTCGAGTTCGCGCAGGATGTATTCCTCGACCAGTTCGGCGAGGGCGGAGACGGTGTGCGCGGTCATGATGTCCCGCGGCGTCAGGTCGAGGCCGAACGCCTCACCCGCCCGCGAGGCGATCAGCAGGCTGCGGACGGAGTCACCGCCCAGGGCGAAGAAGTCGTCCTCGGCGCCGACCGGCTCCACCCCCAGAACCTCGGACCAGATCTCCGCGACGACCTCCTCGGTGGGGGTCCGCGGCTCGACATGGCCGACGGCCGGTGCCGCGGTGGCGGGCCCCGGCGCGGGCAGCGCGGCACGGTCCGTCTTGCCGTTCTCGGTGAGCGGGAGGCGGTCCAGGACGGCGAACGCCGACGGCACCATGTAGCCGGGCAGGGTACGGCCCAGCTCGGCCCGCAGCTCGGCGTCGGCCGGGACGGTGGCCCCGGGGGCGAGCACGAGGTGCGCCACCAGCCTGCGCACGCCGGGCTCGTCCTCCCGGACCGTCACCACGGCCTCCGCGACCGAGGGGTGGCCGACCAGGGCGGTCTCCACCTCCCCGGCCTCGATGCGGTAGCCGTGCAGCTTGATCTGGTGGTCGGTGCGGCCCAGGTGGTGGATCCGGCCCTCGGCGTCGTAGCGGGCGAGGTCGCCGGTGCGGTACATCCGGGACCCGGCGGGCCCGAAGGGGTCCGCGAGGAACCGGGACGCGGTCAGCCCGGGGCGGTTCAGATAGCCGCGGGCCAGCGACGGACCGCTGATCCACAGCTCGCCGGGCACCCCCGGGGGCACCGGGCGCAGCCGCGCGTCGAGCAGATACACCCGGGTGTTGGGGACGGGCCGCCCGATGGGCGGCGGAGCGCCGTCGGCGACGAGCGGACCGGACCAGGTGGCGACCACGGTGGCCTCGGTGGGCCCATAGGAGTTGATCATGCGGTGGTGGGTGGCCCACCGGGTCGTCAGCTCCGGACCGCAGGCGTCCCCGCCCACGATCAGTGTGTGCAGCTCGGGCAGCTCCTTCTCGGTTCCGGGGGGCAGCGTGGCCAGCGCGGCGGGCGGGATGAGGGTGTGGGTGACGCGCTGTTCGCGCAGGACGCGCGCGAGGTGCTCGCCCAGCAGCGGCCCGGGCTCCGGCACCACGAGCGCGGCCCCGGTGGGCAGCGCCATGCACAGCTCCAGTACGGAGGCGTCGAAGCTGGGCGAGGCGAACTGCAGGACGCGGTCGCCCTCCCGCACCTCGTAGTGCTCGGCCTCGGCGGCGGCGAAGTTGCCGATCCCGCGGTGGGTGACGACCACTCCCTTGGGGGTGCCGGTGGACCCGGACGTGTAGATCACATAGGCCGGGTCGTCGGGGTCGACCGGCCGCGACCGGTCCCGGTCGGTGGGCCGGTGCGCCGCACCGCCCGGGGTGTCATCCCCGATGTCGTCGAGGGTGAGGTGCGGGGCGGCGTCGGCCAGCATCAGGGCGACGCGCTCGGCGGGGTAGCCGGGGTCGACGGGCAGATAGGCGCCGCCCGCCTTGGCCACCGCGAGCTGGGCGACGACGATCTCCACCGACCGGGGCAGCACCAGCGCGACGAGCCGCCCGGGGCCCACGCCCTGCCCGATGAGGCGGTGGGCGAGGCGGTTGGCCCGGGCGTCCAGCTCCGCGTACGACAGGCGCACCTCGGGCGCGAGGACCGCGGGCGCGTCGGGATGACGGTCCGCGGCGGCCTCGAACAGCTCCGCCAGGGTCGTCCGCGCGGCAGGCCGGGCGGTGTCGTTCCACTCCACCAGGAGCCGTTCGCGCATCGCGGCGGGCAGCGTGCCGAGCCGGTCCAGCGGCTGATCGTCGGGCGCCGCGGCGAGGGCGCCGAGGACGTGCGTCAGCTGGGCGGCCAGCCCCTGCGCGGTGGTCTCCTCGAAGAGCCGGGGGTCGTAGCCGAGTTCGACGGACAGCTCGGAGCCGGGCGAGACGACCACGGTCAGCGCGTAGTTGGTGCTCTCCAGCGCCTGGAGCTCGCGCACCCGCAGCCCGTGTTCGGCGGCTGCCGAGCTGTTGATCGGGTAGTTCTCGAACACCACCAGGCTCTCGAAGAGGTCCGACCCGCCCGGTATCTCGCTCCAGCCCTGGAGCTGGGAGAGCGGGACATGTCCGAAGCCGCGCGCGTCGGCCTGATCGGCCTGGAGCTCGCGCAGCCACGGGACGGAAGCGGCACCCTCGTGCACGGTCAGCCGCACCGGCAGCGTGTTGATGAAGATGCCGGTGATGCTGTCGGCGCCGGGCAGTTCGGTGGGCCGTCCCGAGACGGTCGCCCCGAAGCAGACGTCCGACGCTCCGCTCAAGCGAGATACGAGCAATCCCCAAGCGCCCTGGACGATCGTATTGAGAGTGAGCCGGTGCCGCCGGGCGAAGTCCTCCAGGGCCGCTGTCTCCTGCTCGCCGAGCCGGTGCGACAGCCACTGCGACGACCGGGTGGGGGCCTCCGCCGTCGGCTTGCGGTCGTAGGGGAGGGGAGTGGGCGCGGTGAACCCCGCGAGTGCCTTACGCCAGTGCGCCTCGGCCTGTGCGCGGTCCTGTCGGCCGAGCCAGGCGACGTAGTCCGCGAACGGCCTGCGGGCCTGGAGCTGCGGCTGTTCCCCCGCGGCCAGCGCCGCGTGGGCCGCGAAGACGTCCGTCAGGACCTGGAAGACGCTCCAGCCGTCGAGCAGCACATGGTGGAACGTCCACAGCACCTGCACCTCGGTCGGCGAGAGCCGGGCCAGCGTGACGCGGAGCAGCGGCGCCGCGGCGAGGTCGAGCCCCCGGGCGCGGTCCTGGTCGAGCAGCCGCCGCAGCGCGGCCTGGCGCTCGTCCTCCGTCAGACCGCTCCAGTCCAGTTCCTCGACCGGTATGGCCGCGCCGCGGCGCACGATCTGCAGCGGCTCGGGCACCCCCTGGACCACGACCTCGCTGCGCAGCACCGGGGTGCGGTCGACGACGTGCTGCCAGGCGGCGGCGAGGATCCGGGAGTCCCCGACCCCGTCGAGGATGAACGTCGCCTGCTCCACGTAGAGCCCCTGGCCGCGCTGCGCCAGCCCGTGGAAGACCAGCCCGTTCTGCGTGGGCGTCAGCGGATAGATGTCGGCCACGTCCCGGCCGTCGCCCGCCAGCCGGTCCACGGTCGCCTGGTCCAGAGCGGCCAGCGGGAAGTCCGACGGCGTGCGTCCGCCCGCCTCCGCACCCGTGCACAGCCGCATGATCGCGCGCAGCTCCTCCAGCGTCTCCTCGGCGAGCCGGAGCACCGTGTCGCGGTGATGCCGGTCCCGCGAGTAGGACCAGGTGAGTTCCAGCTTCTTGCGCTCCACCCGGCCGACCACGTCGAGGAGATGCGGCCGGGGCGCGTCCGGGCTCATGTCGCCTTCGAGACCGCTGCTCAGGGCGTGCAGCAGACCGCCGTCCGGCAGGTCCCAGTCGAGCTGGCCGAGGTAGTTGAAGCTGATCTGCGGGCCCTCGGTGAGGTCCGGCGCGGCCGCCCCCGACAGATGGCGCAGCGCCCCGTAGGACAGCCCGTTCCCGGGGATGGCCCGCAGCCGCTCCTTGACGGTCTTCAGCGCCTCCTCCAGCCCGGTCCCGGCGCCGCCGTCCAGGGCGACGGGGAACATGGAGGTGAACCAGCCGACCGTACGGGAGAGATCGACTCCCTCGAAGATCTCCTCGCGGCCGTGCCCCTCCAGCGCGACCAGCACCCGGTCCCGACCGGTCCAGCGGCTCAGCACCCGGCCCAGCGCGCACAGCAGGACATCGTTGATCCGGGTCAGATAGGCGCCCGGCACCTCCTGCAGCAGGACCCGGGTCTCCTCGGTGTCCAGCCGGACCGTCACCGCCTCCTCGCTGGCGGCGGTGTTGGGGCCCTCGCCGTCCGTGGGGAGGTCCGGGAAGCCGTGCGCGGCGGTCCAGTGGCCGCGCTCGGCGTCGAAGCCCCCGGCGACGGTGTGTTCGCTCAGCCGCCGCGACCACGCGCGGAACGAGGTGGTCTTCCGGCCGAGGCCCCCGGTCCGCCCCGCGGCGAGCTGCCGGTAGGCGGTGTCCAGATCCTCCAGCAGGATCCGCCAGGAGACCGCGTCCACCACCAGATGGTGGGCGATCAGACCGAGGACCGGGCGCTCCCCGACGCCCCGGAGGAACAGCACGGCCTTGAACAACGGCCCCTGGTCCAGCCGGAATCCGGCCCGGATCCGTGCCGCCGCCTCCCGCATGGCCGCTTCCCGCGGCCCGGGTTCGGTGGCGGACAGATCGTGGACGTCGAGCACCGGATCGCCGCCGCCCGGCGGGACGCCGTGCTGGCTCCAGTGGCCGTTCCCGGTGTGCTCGAAGCGCATCCGCAGCGCGTCGTGGTGGTCGAGCAGCGTGTCCAGCGCGGCGCGCAGCGCGGCTTCGTCCACCGGCCCGGTCAGCTCGGCGGACACCGACTGGGTGAAGTGGCCGGGGCTGTCCGGGAGGGTGTCGAAGAGCCAGTGCTGAACGGGGGTGAGCGGCACCTCGCCGACGACCGGCCCCTGTTCGGCCGCGACCGCCGTGGCCGGGACGTCCCTGGCGGCGGCGGCCAGGTCCGCGACGGTCTGGTGGACGAACAGATGGCGCGGGGTCAGCTCGATGCCCGCGCGGCGGGCCGAGGAGACGATCTGGATGCTGAGGATGGAGTCGCCGCCGAGGCTGAAGTAGTTGTCGTCGACGCCGATCCGCTCCACCCCCAGGACCTCGGCCCAGATCCCGGCGAGCACCTTCTCGGCCTCCGTCCGGGGCGGCACATGGCCGGTGGCGGGGGCGGCCCAGTCCGGGGCGGGCAGCGCCCGCCGGTCGAGCTTGCCGCTGGGGTTCAGCGGCAGCCGCTCCAGAGTGACGACGGCCGCGGGCACCATGTGGTCCGGCAGGCTCGTCGCGAGGAACGCCCGCATCGCGGCGGGCTCGACGGCCGTGGTGCCGGGAGCCGGGACGACATAGCCGACCAGCCGCTTGTGGCCCGAGGTCTCGATGACGGCCGCGGCCGCCTCGGCGACCTCGGGGTGGCGCGCCAGCGCGGCCTCGACCTCGCCCAGCTCGATGCGGAATCCCCGCACCTTGACCTGGTCGTCGGTCCGGCCGAGGTACTCCAGCTGCCCGTCCGCGTCCCAGCGCACGAGGTCGCCGGTGCGGTACATGCGGCTGCCCGCGGGGCCGAAGGGGTCGGCCGTGAAGCGGTCCGCGGTCAGCCCGGGGCGGCCGAAGTACCCCCGGGCCAGGCCCGGACCGGCGAGATACAGCTCGCCGGGCACCCCGACGGGCACCGGCCGCAGCCGCGCGTCCAGCGCGTAGGCCCGGGTGGCGGCGACCGGTGAGCCGATCGGCGGGGTCCGGCCGGGGTCGGCGGGGTCGCACACCCAGGCGGTGGCGTAGACGGTGGCCTCGGTGGGGCCGTAGATGTTGGCCACCCGGCAGCCCGGGATGGCGTTGCGGACCTCCTGGACCGTACGGGCCGCCAGCCCCTCGCCCGCCAGCACCACGGTGTCGGCCGTGACGGACACGCCGCCCTTGCCGAGCACCTGCCCGAGGGCCGAGGGCACGGCGCTGATCAGGGACGCCGTCCACGGCTCCGGCCGCTCGGCCAGGGCCAGCAGATCGCGGACGATCTCCATTGAACCACCGGCCAGCAGCGGGCAGATGATCTCGAAGACCGACACATCGAAGTTGAGCGAGGTGGACGCCACGACGTGGGAGAGCCCCGCCGCGCCGAACTCCTCCGCCGCCCAGGCGGCCAGCGCGGCGACACCCTGGTGGGTGGCCACGACGCCCTTGGGCGTACCGGTCGATCCGGAGGTGTGGATGACGTACGCCGGATGACCGGAGGTCAGCGGGGCGACGCGCTCGGCATCGCCGACGTCGTCGGCCGCGAGCCCGGACAGCGCCCGGGCGGTCTCCGCGTCGTCCAGCAGGATCCGCTCCGGACCGGCCGGGATCCGGGCAGCCGTCTCCCGGGTGGTCAGGACGGTGTCCGGGGCGATGTCGCCGATCATGAACGCGATGCGCTCCGCCGGGTACGCGGGGTCGACCGGGAGATACCCGGCGCCGGTCTTGAGCACCGCCAGCAGCGCCACCACCAGCTCCGGCGTACGCGGCAGCGACAGCGCCACGAAGCGCTCGGGACCGGCTCCCGCGCCGATCAGCAGCCGGGCCAGCCGGTTGGCGCGCTCGTTCAGCTCCCGGTACGTCAGCTGTCCGTCCGCGCCGCGCACGGCCACCGCGTCCGGGGTACGGGCAGCCTGCGCCTCGTACAGCTCCGGCAGCACCGCGCGCGGCGCCGGGGCGACACGGCCGCTGAACTCGTCCAGAATCCGGCGGGTTTCCGCCGCGCCGATCAGCGGCAGCTCCGCCAGCCGCCGGTCCGGGTCGGCCGCCATCTCGGACAGCAGCCCGTGCAGGCACCCGCCCAGCCGCTCGACCGTCGCGGCGTCGAAGGCGGCGGGGTCGTAGTCCAGCGAGATCGACACCCGCTCCTCGGGCGCCACCACGACGCTGAGCGCGTAGTTCGTCGGTTCGAGATCCCGCTCCTGATGGATTTTGAGGCCGTGGGCCGCGATGGCCTCGCTGTCGAAGGGGTAGTTCTCGAAGACCACGATGCTGTCGAAGAGACCGACGCCGCCGGGCACCTCGCTCCAGCTCTGCAGCTGGGCCAGGGACACGAACTCGAAGCGCCGGGACTCCGACTGCGCCGTCTGGAGTTCCCGCAGCCAGCTCAGCAGCGGGCTGTGGCCGTCCACCCGGACCCGGGTGGGGATGGTGTTGATGAACACCCCGACCATCGCTTCGACCCCGGGCAGCGCGGCGGGGCGGCCCGAGACGGTCGTCCCGAACGCCACGTCGTCCACGCCGCCGTAGCGGGACAGCAGCAGCCCCCAGGCGCCCTGCATCACCGTGTTCATCGTCAGCCCGTTGCGCTGGGCGACCTGCCGGAGCCGCGCGGACTCCTCCGCACCGAGGGTGACCCGGTGCGTGCCGGAGGACGCCGTACGGTGCGCCTCGGCCGCGGGCCGGTCGCGGGGCAGCTCGGTCGGGGCGGTGAAGCCCGCCAGCGCGCCGCGCCAGAACCGCTCGGCCTCCGCCGTGTCCTGCGCGCCGAGCCAGCCCAGGTACTCCCGGAAGGGCCGCCGCGCGGACACGACGGCGGCGCGTCCGGTGGTGAGCGCCGCGTACCGCTCGCACACCTCGTCGAAGACCTGCGCCGCGCTCCAGCCGTCGAGCAGCACATGGTGGAACGTCCAGATCAGCCGCACCTCGTCGGCCGACAGCCGGATCAGGGCCAGCCGGGTCAGCGGCGCGCTGCCGAGGTCGATCCCCTCGGCCCGGTCGTCGGCGAGCAGGCTGCTCAGTTCGGCCTCGCGCCACTCCTCGGACCGTCCGGTCCAGTCGTGGTGGGTGATCCGCAGGGTGGCCCGGCGCCGCACGACCTGGAGGGGCTCCGGGGTGTCCGCCCAGACCAGCTGGGTGCGCAGGATCGGGTTGGCGTCCGTGGTCCGCTGCCACGCCGTGGCCAGCGCCCGCGGGTCCGTCACCCCGGTGAGCCGCAGCTGCACCTGGTTGAAGTAGGCGTCGGACGCCGGGTCCACGAGGCTGTGGAACAGCATCCCGGCCTGCATCGGGGTCAGCGGATAGACGTCCTCCACCGACCGCCCGTCGGCGGCCACCCGGTCCACCGCGGCCTGGTCCAGCCGGGCCAGCGGGAAGTCCGACGGGGTACGGCCGCCCGCACCGGGTGCGGCGCAGTGGGCGACGATGTCCTCCAGCGCGCGGAGCATCTCCCCGGCCAGCCGGGACACCGTCTCCTCGGAGTGCGTCCCGGAGCCGTAGTACCAGGTGATCTCCAGGCGGCGCCGCTCGACCCGGCCCACGATGTCGAGCAGATGCGCCCGGGGCGACTCCGGCGCGGCGTCGCCGCCCAGACCGCCTTGCACGGTGCGGACCAGGGCGTCGTCGCCGGTGGTCCCGCCCGCGTCCGACCAGTCGAACTGGCCCAGGTAGTTGAAGCTGATCCGGGGCTCCGCCGCGTCCGCGAGCGGCGAGCCCGGCGCCAGATGGCGCAGCGCCCCGTAGCCGATGCCCTGGGCGGGCACCGCACGCAGCTGCTCCTTGACGGACTTGAGCGTCTCGCCCCAGCCGCCGCCCGGGACGTCCGCGAGGTTCGGGAGGTCCAGTGCGACCGGGAACATGGTGGTGAACCAGCCGACGGTACGGGACAGGTCCACGCCGTCGAGCAGGTGTTCCTCCCGGCCGTGCCCCTCCAGATCGACGGCGACCCGCCGCCGCCCGGTCCACTCGGCCAGCACCCGGCCCAGCGCCGAGAGCAGCACATCGTCCACGCGGGTGCGGTAGACCTCGGGGACCTGCTGGAGCAGGGCGGTGGTCCGCTCCCGGTCCAGCGTGACGGTCACCGACCGCATGGCGGCGACGGTGTTGTCGCCCTCGGCCTCGCTCCCGTCGACCGGAATCCCGGTGGCGCAGTCCGCGGCCACCGCCGTCCAGTGCGGGAGTTCGGCGTCGAAGCCACCGGCCGCGGTGTGCGCGGTCAGCCGCCGGGACCAGTCCCGTACGGAGGTGGTGCGCGCGCCCAGATCGGCCGGGGCGCCGCCGCGCACCTGGCGGTAGGCGGTCTCCAGGTCCTCCAGCAGCACGCGCCAGGAGACGCCGTCGACCACCAAGTGGTGCACGGTCAGGAAGAGCGAGGGCCGCAGGCCCTGACCCGGGCGCAGCAGCCGGGCGGCCAGCAGCGGCCCCCGCTCCAGCACGAACCCGGCGTTCGCCTCGGCCATCGCCGCCTCCTCGGCGGCCTTCCGCTCCGGCTCCCCGAGCCCCGACAGATCGACTTCCCGCAGCGGGTCCGGGCCGCTCGCGTCCGGCGGCGGGCAGTACTGCCGTACGGTCCCGTCCGCCCCGTGCGTCACGCGCATCCGCAGCGCGTCATGGTGGACCAGCAGCGCCCGCAGGGCCTGCCGGAGCGCCTCGGGGTCGGGGTCCCGGTCGAGTTCGACCAGCACGGACTGGTTGAAGTGCTCGGGCCGGGGGCTGTCCGTACCGAGGAACCAGTGCTGGATCGGGGTCAGCGGCACCTCGCCGCTCACCGGGCCCGTGTCGGCGACGGGCCGGGCGGTGGCCGTGGCGACGGTCGCGAGCGAGGCGATGGTGGGGTGCCGGAAGAGCTCCCTGGGCGTCACCGACAGGCCCGCCTGCCGGGCGCGCGAGGCGACCTGGATGCTGAGGATCGAGTCCCCGCCGAGCATGAAGAAGTTGTCCTCGACGCCGATCCGCTCCCGGCCCAGCAGCGGACCCATGATCTCCGCCAGGATCCGTTCGGCGTCGGTGCGGGGCGCCACGTACTCGGCGCCCGTCGTGGCCGCCGCCCAGTCGGGCTCGGGCAGCCGACGGCGGTCCACCTTGCCGTTGCCGGTGAGCGGGAGTTCGTCCAGGGCGATGAAGACCGCGGGCACCATGTAGTCGGGCAGCGACTGGCCCACCAGGGACCGCAGCGCCTCGGGCTCGGGCACCTCGGCGCCGCGCACCGGGACCAGATAGGCGGCCAGGAGCTTCCGTTCCTGGTCCCGCGCCAGCGCGACGACCGCCTCGGCGACGGCCGGGTGGCGGGTGAGCGCGGCCTCGATCTCGCCCGGTTCGATGCGGAAGCCGCGGATCTTCATCTGGTCGTCCGACCGGCCCACGAAGGCGAGTTCGCCGTCGGCGGTCCACGACACCAGGTCCCCGGTGCGGTACATGCGGGAGCCGGGAGGGCCGAAGGGGTCGGCGACATAGCGCTCGGCCGTCGGGCCGGACCGGTTGCGGTAGCCACGGGCGAGCCCGGCGCCCGCGATGTACAACTCGCCCGGGATGCCCGGCGGTTGCGGCTGGAGGGCGCCGTCCAGTACGTACACCCGAGTGTTGTCCATCGGCCGTCCGATGGGCAGGGTCCCGGGCAGCTCCGCACCGGCGCGGAAGGGGCGCCGGGTGGCGAAGGTCGTGGTCTCGGTGGGCCCGTAGCCGTCGACCACCGTCAGGTCCGGGCAGGCGTCGAGCACCCGGCGCACCGCCGCGGGCGGCACCGCCTCGCCGCCGGTCCACACCTCCCGGGCGCCGCGCAGGCAGTCCGGCGCCTCCTGCGCCAGAAGCCGGAACAGACCGGCGGTCAGCCACAGGCAGCTCACCCCGTGCCGGGTGATCGCGTGGCGTACGGCGTCCGCGTCCACGTCGCCCACCGGGGCCACGACGGCCGTACCGCCGCGCAGCAGCGGCACCCACACCTCGTAGGTGGAGGCGTCGAACGCCTGCGGGGAGTGCACCAGCACCCGGTCGTGGCCCGCGAAGACGCGGTCATGGGCGAGGGCGGTCACATCGCGGTGCCGGACCGCGACGCCCTTGGGCCGCCCGGTGGAGCCCGAAGTGAACATCAGATAGGCGGTGTTGTCGGGGAAGACCCGCACCGCGGGCGGGCCGGACGGCTCGTCGCCGCCCGCGCCGCCCTCGTCGCCTTCGCCGCCCGAGGCACCGGGCGCCACCAGCAGCGTCCGCCCGCCGTGCCCGAGGTCCGCGGCGGTCCGCTCCCAGGCGCGGTCGGTCAGCAGGACGTCCGCCGTCGCCTCGGCCAGCACCAGCCGGAGCCGGTCCTCGGGCGCACGGGTGTCCAGCGGTACGTACACCCCGCCCGCCTTGACGATCGCCAGCTGTGCGACCACCAGTTCCACGGACCGGTCCATCAGCACGGCCACCGGGCGTTCCGGCCCGGTCCCGAGCCCGATGAGCCGGTGCGCCAGCCGGTTGGCGCGCGCGTCCAGCTCCCGGTAGCTCACCGCGCCGCCGTCACCGTCCAGCGCGGGCGCGTCCGGCGTACGCCGTGCCTGGGCGGCGAACAGCTCGGCCACCGACCCCTCGGGCAGCGGGGCCGTGGTGTCGTTCCACTCCCGGAGCACCTGGGCGCGCCGGGCGTCGCCGAGCACCGGAAGGCGCGCGGGCGCCCGGTCCCGGCCGGTCGCCATGTTCGTCAGCAGCACCGACAGGTACTCGCCCATGCGCTGAACCGTCGCGGCGTCGAACAGGGACGGGTCGTAGCCGAGCCGCAGCGCGATCTCCTCGCCGGGGTAGACCACCAGGCTCAGCGGGTAGTTCGTCGTCTCGACGCCGTCGAGGTCCCGCAGGGCCAGCCCGTGCGCGGCGGCGAGGTCCTCGCCCACGGGGTAGTTCTCGAACACCACGATGCTGTCGAAGAGGTTCACCCGCTCTTCGAGCCGGGTCATCGACCGCAGCCGGGTGAGCGGTACGAAGTCGAACCGCCGGTCCTCGGTCTGCCGCTCCTGCAGCTCCCGCAGCCACGACAGCAGGGTGCCGTCGGTGGGCACCGGCAGCCGGGTCGGCACGGTGGTGATGAACAGACCGGTCATCGCCTCGACGCCCGGCAGCTCCGGCGGACGGCCCGAGACCGTGGTCCCGAAGACGACGTCCGCGCGGCCGGTGTACCGGGCCAGCAGCAGCGTCCAGGCCCCCTGCAGCAGGGTGTTCATGGTGAGCCCGCCGCCCCTGGCCAGCTCCGCCAGCCCGCGGGACGCGTCGGCGGGCAGCGTGACGCGCACCTCGCCGGTGGACTCCGCGTGATGGGTCTCGGTGGGCTCCCGGTCGAACGGCAGCGGGGTGGGCTCCGACAGGTCGCCGAGCCGGGAGCGCCAGTGCTCCTCGGCCTCAGCCCAGTCGCGGTCCCGCAGCCAGGCCACATAGTCGCGGAACGGGCGGCGGCTGGGCAGCGCGGCCCCCGCGCCGGACGCATGGCAGGCGAAGACGTCGGACAGCACCTGGAACAGGCTCCAGCCGTCCAGGATCAGATGGTGGAACGTCCACACCACCTGGACCTCGGTGTCGGAGAGCCGGGCGATCGCCAGCCGCATCAGCGGTGCGGCGGCCAGGTCCAGACCCCGGTCCCGGTCCTCGGCGAGGAACCGCCGCGACTCCTCCCGGCGCTCCGCCGCGGACAGTCCGCGCCAGTCGAGCTGGGTGACCGGCACCCGCACGCCGCGCTCCACCACCTGCAGCGGCTCGGGCACCCCGTCCCACTCGGCGCGGCTGCGCAGGACCGGCGTACGGTCGGCGACCCGCTGCCAGGCCGCGGCCAGCGCGCGCGGGTCGGACACCCCGTCGAGGACGAAGGAGAGCTGCTGGAAGTAGGCGCGCCGGTCGTCCTGGGACAGCCCGTGGAACAGCATGCCCGCCTGGGTGGGGGTGAGCGGGTAGACGTCCTCCACTCCGCTGCCGTCGCCCACCAGCCGGTCCACCGTGCCCTGGTCGAGGGAGGCGAGCGGGAAGTCGGACGGGGTGCGGCCGCCCGCGCCGGGCGCGGCGGCGTGCCCGGCGATGGCGCGCAGCGCCCGCAGGAATTCCCCGGCCAGCTGGTCGACGGTCTCCTCCCGGTGCAGATTCGCCGAGTAGAACCAGGTGAAGGTGAGCCGCTGGTCCTCGACCAGGCCGACCACCTCCAGCGGATGCGGCCGCGGCGACTCCGGGGAGGCATCCAGCGCCAGTTCGCGGTGGAGGCCGCGGAAGAGCCCGTCGCCGTCGCCCGCCAGCTCGAACTGGCCCAGGTAGTTGAAGCTGATCCCGGCCGTGGGACCGGCGGGGAAGCCCTCGGAGCGGGCCAGATGGCGCAGCGCCCCGTAGCCGAGGCCGCGCTGCGGCACGGCCCGCAACTGCTCCTTGACGGACTTGAGTACGTCCCCCCAGGCGTCCTCGGGAAGGCTTTCGGGAGAGCCTTCGGGAAGGCTTTCGGGAAGGCCGAGCGCCACCGGGAAGCGGGTGGTGAACCAGCCGACCGTACGGGACAGATCCACCTCCTCGAAGATCTCCTCGCGGCCGTGGCCCTCCAGGTCCACCGGCACCCGGCCGCGCCCGGTCCACCGGGTCAGTACCCGGGCCAGCGCGCTCAGCAGCACATCGTTGACCTGAGTCCGGTAGACCTCGGGCAGCGTCTGGAGCAGGGCGGTGGTCTCGTCCCGGTCGAGGGTGACGGTGACCGACCGGGCCGAGGCGTAGGTGTTCGCCCCGTCGTGGTCCACCGGCAGCGACTGATCGCAGTTCTCCGCCAGCTCGGTCCAGTACGCGGCCTCGGCGTCGAACCCGCCGGTCCGCGCGTGGTCGTTCAGCCGCCGGGCCCAGCGGCGCAGCGGGGAGGACGCGGCGGGCAGCGCGGCCGCCTCGCCCCGGGCCAGTCGGCGGTAGGCGCCGTCCATGTCCTCCAGCAGGATGCGCCAGGAGACCCCGTCCACCACGGCGTGGTGCACGGTGAGGTGGAGCACCGGCCGCCCCTCGGCACCGGCGCCCTCGTGGAGCACCGCGCGCAGCAGCGGCCCGTCCGTCAGGTCGAAGCCGCCGAGGTGGGGCTCGCCGTCGCCGGTGTGGCGGTGCAGGAGGTCGGTGGTCCCGCCGTCGTCGATCCACTGGGAGCGGGCGCCGTCCTCGTCGGGGAAGCGGGAGCGCAGGGCGTCGTGGTGGGTCACGACCGCCGCCAGGGCGCCGCGCAGCGCGTCCTCGTCCACGTCCTCGGGCAGGACGAGGGAGATCGTCTGGTTGAAGTGCCCGGCCCGCTCGGGGTCGGTCTCGAACAGCCAGTGCTGGATGGGCGTCAGCGGCAGCTCCCCGGTGGCCGCGCCCTCGTCGGCGGCGCCGGGCCGCGGCTCCGCGTCGGCGGTGAGGGCCGCGGCGTCCAGGTGCAGGGCGAGGGCGGCGATGGTCTGGTGGCGGTAGACGTCGCGCGAGGTGACGGAGAGCCCGGCCTGCCGCGCCTGCGAGACCACCTGGATGCTGAGGATCGAATCGCCGCCGAGCGAGAAGAAGTTGTCCTCGACCCCGATGCGTTCCACATGGAGGATCCGGGACCAGACCTGGGCGAGGGTCCGTTCGGTCGCGGTACGCGGCGCCACGTAGCCCGGCGCCGCCGACTGGGACCAGTCGGGGTCGGGGAGGCGGCCGCGGTCCAGCTTGCCGTTGGGGTTGAGCGGCATCCGCTCCATGGCCAGGATCGAGGCGGGCACCATGTAGTCGGGCAGGCTGCCCTGGAGGAAGGTGCGCAGCGCGGCCGGGTCCGGTGTGGTGCCCGGTGCGGGCACGACGTAGGCGATGAGCCGCTTGTGGCCGCCGGTCTCCTTCGCGACGGCGGCGGCCTCGGCGACGCCGGGGTGGCGCAGCAACGCCGTCTCGACCTCGCCGAGTTCGATGCGGAAGCCGCGGATCTTCACCTGGTCGTCGGCCCGGCCCATGTACTCCAGCTGGCCGTCGCTGCCCCAGCGCACCAGGTCACCGGTGCGGTACATGCGGCTGCCCGGCGTCCCGAAGGGGTCCGCGAGAAAGCGGTCGGCGGTCAGCGCGGGCCGGTTGAGGTAGCCCCGGGCGAGGCCCTGGCCGCCGAGGTACAGCTCACCGGTCACCCCGGGCGGCACCAGCCGCAGCGTCGGGTCCAGGACGTAGGCGCGGGTGTCCGCGACGGGCCGCCCGATCGGCGGCGCCTGCCGCGGGGTCTCGCCCGAGGAGAACCAGGCGGTGGCGTACACGGTCGCCTCGGTCGGCCCGTACATGTTGGCGATACGGCAGGTCGGCAGCGCCGCCCGGATGTCCCGTACGGTCTGGGCGGGGAGGGCCTCGCCCGCCAGGACGACGGTCCCGGCGTCGAGGCGCCCGGCGTCGATGTATCCGGGGTCGGCCTGCCCGGGGTCCCCGCCCAGCAGCCGGGCGAACACCGACGGGACGCCGCTGATCAGCCCGGTCGCGCGCGGCCGGTTCGCCGGGTCGGCGAGGGCCAGCAGATCCTGGACGACCTCGATGCTGCCGCCCGCCAGCAGCGGGCACAGGATCTCGAACACGGACACGTCGAAGTTGAGCGAGGTCGAGGCCACCACCCCGGTCAGCCGCTCCCGTCCCAGCTCGGCCTCGGCCCAGGCGGCCAGGCCCACGACGCTCCGATGGGTGACCACCACGCCCTTGGGCTTGCCGGTGGACCCGGAGGTGTAGATGACGTAGGCGGGATGGGCCGGGTCCAGCGGGCCGGTCCGGTCGGCGTCGGTGAGGTCATCGTCCGCCCGCCGTGCCAGGTCGGCGCGGACCGCGGCGTCGTCCAGCAGCAGCGGTTCGGCCCCGGCGGGCAGGCAGCCGGCCGTGTCGCCGTTGGTGAGGATCGTCGAGGGCGCGGCGTCGTCCAGCATGAACGCGATGCGCTCGGCCGGGTAGCCGGGATCCACCGGCAGATATCCGGCGCCCGCCTTGAGCACCGCCAGCAGGACGACGACCAGCTCGGCCGAGCGCGGCAGGGCCAGCGCCACCAGCCGCTCGGGGCCGACGCCCCGGTCGATCAGCAGCCGGGCGAGGCGGTTGGCGCGCCGGTTCACCTCGTCGTAGGAGAGCCGGGTCCCGCCGCAGGTCACGGCGGTCGCCCGCGGTTGCGAGGCGGCCCGCGCCGCGAAGAGTTCGGGCAGCGTCGCCCCGGTGGCGGCGCTCGTGCCGTTCGTGCCGTTCGTGCCGTTCCAGGAGTCGAGCAGCTTGTGCCACTCGGCGTCGCTCAGCATCTGGAGTTCGATGAGGGTGCTGCCGGGGTCGGCCACCATCCGGGTCAGCAGCCGGTGCAGATGCCCGGCCATCTGCTCCATCGTCCGGGCGTCGAACAGATCGGAGTTGTACTCGACGGTGAGCCCCAGCGAACCGTCGTCCCGGGGCAGGAACTCCAGCACCAGGTCGAACCGCGCGGCGGGCCGCGGCAGCGAGTGCTCGGCGATCGTCACGCCCCCGGCCTCCCGGGCGGGCACCATGGCGCCCTGCTGGACGACCAGCGCCTGCACCAGCGGGTTGCGGCTGGCGTCGCGCTTGGGGGCCAGCTCCTCGACGACCCGCTCGAACGGCAGCCGGTCGTGGCTGAAGGCGTCCAGCACCGTCTCGCGCATCGCGTCCACGAACTGCTCGACGGTGCTGTCCCCGTCGACATCGGCGCGCAGCACCAGTGTGTTGACGAAGAACCCGGCGACCGACTCCAGCTCCTTGCGGTGGCGCCCGCTGGTGACGGTGCCGAAGGAGACGTCCCGCTGGCCCGAGTAGCGCGAGAACAGGAGCGCGACGGACGCCGAGAGCAGGGTGAACAGCGTGGTGTTCCGCTCCCGGCCGAGCCGCCCGAGGGCGGCCACCAGGTCGGCGGGCAGCTCACGCCGGTGCACCGCGCCGGCGGTGGTGCGCACCGGGGGGCGGGGACGGTCGGTGGGCAGCTCCAGGGCCTGCATTCCGGCGAGCCGGTCCCGCCAGTACTTCAGATCGGTGTCCTGCCCGGGCGGGGCCGGGCAGTTCCGCTCCCAGACGGCGAAGTCCGGGTACTGCAGGGCGGGTTGGGGGAGGTCCGGGTCGGCGCCGGTGACCTCCGCCGCGTACAGCGCGGTCAGTTCGCGGACCAGCAGGCCGACCGACCAGCCGTCGGTGACGATGTGGTGCTGGGCCAGCAGCAGCACATGGTCGTCGTCGGCGAGCCGGATGAGCAGCGCCCGGGTCAGCGGGCCCTCGGCGAGGTCGTAGGGGCGGTTCAGCTCGTCGGTCAGCCGCCGGTCGACGGCGGCGTCGCGCTCCGCGGCGGGCCGCCCGCCGAGGTCGGCGTGGTCGAGCGGCACGGTGCTCTGCTCGGCGATCCGCTGCACACCGTGGCCGTCCACGGTGACGAACGTGGTGCGCAGCGCGTCGTGCCGGGCGGCCAGGGTGGCGAGCGCGCGGCGCAGGGCGCCGGTGTCGAGCGGGCCGCTCAGCCGCAGCCCGGCCCCGGTGTTGTACTCGGTGCCGCCGGAGGTCAGATCGTCCAGGAACCACAGCCGCCGCTGGGCCGCGGACAGCGGCAGCGGCCGGTCGCGGGGGGCGGGCGGGATCGGCGCCTGCGGCGCGTCGGCGCCCTCCTCCGGCAGCCGCGCGGCCAGCCGCGCCACGGTCCGGGCGTCGAGCAGCTCCCGGAGCGACAGTTCCACGCCCAGCTCGGCCCGGATCCGGGACAGCAGTTGGACGCCGAGGATGGAGTCGCCGCCCAGCCCCAGGAAGTCGTCCTCGACGCCCACGGTGTCCACCGGCAGCACCTCGGTCCAGACGCCGACCAGGGCCGCTTCGGCGGGGGTGCGCGGGGCGATGTGGCGGGAGTGCCCCTCCGCGGTGGCGGACGGGGCGGGCAGCGCCTGCCGGTCGATCTTGCGGTGCGGGGTGAGGGGGAACGCGTCCAGGACGACGTAGGCGGACGGCACCATGTGGGCGGGCAGCAGCCGGGCCACCGCGGCCCGCAGCTCCGCGGCCCGCGGCGGCGTCCCGCCACTGGTGGGCACCACATAGCCGACCAGCCGCTTCAGCCCGGGCTCGTCCTCCCGGACGGTGACGACGGCGGCCTGTACGTCCGGGTGGCGCGCCAACGCGGCCTCCACCTCGCCCAGTTCGATGCGGAAGCCGCGCACCTTGACTTGGTGGTCGGTCCGGCCGAGGAACTCCACCTCGCCGTCCGGCGTCCAGCGGGCCAGGTCACCGGTGCGGTACATCCGGGCGCCGGGCGGCCCGAAGGGGACCGCGACGAAGCGCTCCGCGGTCAGCCCCGGGCGGTCCAGATAGCCGCGGGCCACGCCCGCGCCGCTGATGTACAGCTCGCCGACCGAGCCCACCGGCACCGGCCGCATCGACTCGTCCAGCACGAACACCCGGGTATTGGGCAGCGGGCGGCCGATCGGCGGGTTGCCGGAGCCCGCCTCCAGCGCGTCCGTCCAGGTGGCCACGACGGTGGCCTCGGTCGGGCCGTAGGAGTTGACCATCCGGCGGCCCGGTGCCCACAGGTCCACCAGACCGGCGGGGCATGCCTCCGCTCCCACGATCAGGGTGCGGAACTCGGGCAGGCCGTCGTGGACCTCCTCCGCGGGCACCGTGGCCAGGGCCGCCGGGGGGATCAGGGCGTGGGTCACCCGGTGTTGCCGCAGCACGGCGGGGAGTTCGGCGCCCAGCAGCGGGCCCTCGGGGGGCACCACCAGCGCCGCCCCCGCCAGCAAGGAGGAGCACAGCTCCAGTACGGAGGCGTCAAAGCTCGGCGAGGAGAACTGGAGCACCCGGTCGCCCGGCCGGACGCGGTAGTGGCCGGCGGTGGCGGCGGAGAAGTTGCCCAGTCCGGCGTGCGGCACCAGCACGCCCTTGGGCACACCCGTCGAGCCGGAGGTGTAGATGACGTACGCCGGATGCTCCGGCAGCAGCGGGGCGAGCCGGTCCGCGTCGCAGGGGGTGTGCTCGGGGCCGGTCACGTCCCGGATGTGCGCCGGATCGTCGAGCACCACCACCGGCCGGGCGTCGGCCAGCATCATGGCCCGGCGCTCCTCCGGATGCGCGGGATCCACCGGCAGGAACGCGGCCCCCGCCTTGGCGACCGCCAGCTCGGCCACCACCAGTTCGGCCGAGCGCGGCAGGACCAGTGCCACCACGCGCTCGGGTCCCACACCGCGCCCGATGAGGTGGTGGGCCAGCCGGTTCGCCCAGGCGTCGACCTCACCGAACGACCATGTCCGGTCCCCGGCCACCAGCGCCGTGGCCCGAGGGGTACGGGCCGCCCAGGACGCGAACAGCTCACCCAGCGGCGCGCGGGAGGCGCTACGGGACGTGGCGTTCCACGCCGCGGGAGGCAGGCCCGGGGCGTCCGGGGACGCGGACGCCGAACCCGATGCGTTGTCGTACTGGTCCATCATGTCGGTGCGGCCCTTCAGAGCGGTTGAAAGGGGTGGAACTCGGGTGAGGAGGCGCCGCGCGCGGCCGTGGCATGGCGGGGGAGACGGCCGCGGTGGGGAGTGCGCTGAAGAACCTCAGACGAGGGCGTTCTTACGGGCCATCCGGCCCGAGAGCTGAATCCGGTCGACCGCGCCGGTACGCGGGTCGCGTACGAAGCGGCCACCGGGAATCCGGCGCCCGGAGGACGGGTCCACCAGGTCGCAGGTCAGGTCCTCGTGGCAGACCAGTGGCGCGGGGACGTCACCGTCCACGGACAGGGCGAGGGTGCCGCTGTCGCTCATCGTCACCTGGTACTCGACATCGCCGTTGAGATAGATCCCGGTGCACTGCGCCGTCGAGGCCATGGGGATGGCCGGACGCGGCCGGGCCGGTGTCCCGGGGACGGGAATGCCGGTGATCTCCTCCAGCTCGCCGCTGAGTTCGTGCCACATATCGGCACCGCTGTTGGAGTTGCTGGTGAACGCCACCACGGTACGGCTGAGCGGATCGGCCCGCAGATAGCAGGACGTGCCCTGGGCGTTGCCATCGTGGCCGAACCAGGTGGCGTCGTCCCGCTGGAAGAGCGCGAACCCCAGCCCCCAGCCGTCGGCGAGAACACCGGGGTCGGCACCGGGCACCGGCCGTCGCATCTCCTCCGCCAGCTCCGGAGGCAGCAGCCCGCCCGGCCCGTCGTGGGTGTGGGCCAGCGCCAGTGCCACCAGGTCCGGCGCGCTCGCCATCAGCGCCCCGGCCGCGGCCTCCGCCGGAGCGAGGTTCTGCCGCACCGGCCGGGTCCGCCCCGACGCCTTGTTGGCCGAGTGGCCGCGGGCGGCCTGCCGCCCCGGCGTACCGGGCGCGCCGATGAAGGACGGCACGGTGCCCAGCGGCTCCAGGAGGATGGAGCGTACGGCGTCCTGCCAGCTCATCCCGGTGACCGTCTCGATCAGCCGGCCCGCAGCGACATAGCCCGCGTTGGAGTACGAGAAGTCGGTCCCCGGCTCCATCACCAGCTTGCGGTCGGTGCAGTGGGCCTGCAGATAGCGCGTGGTGGTCAGCGCGGCGACATGGTCGGAGTCGGGCCCGGACGCGAGCCCGGCGGTGTGGCTGAGCAGCTGCCGTACCGTGCACGGCGGCCCGGCCCGCCGCAGCTCCGGCACATGGTCGCCGAGCTGGTCGTCCAGCTCCACATCGCCGTCCGCGACCAGGAGCATCACGACGGTGGCGGTGTAGCACTTGGTGAGGGAGCCGATGGGCACCGCCGTATCGGCGGTGAACGGCTCCCCGGTTATGGAGTCCAGGACCCCGGTGTGCACGGCGCGGGTGGTTCCGCCGCTGTGCACGGCGAGTTGGGCTCCGGGCACCTGATGGGCACGCGCCAGGGCGTGGAGACGGTCCTCGAGGCGATGGGGTGGCGCCGCCGTGGACCGCCGCTCGTCTCCGGACGTTCTCATGGGCCGGTGTAACACTGTGCACTCCTTGTCGCGGAGGGAGGGGACGGGGGACGGATCGGGTCGGTCACGGCAGCCGGCTCGTGGCCGTGACGTCCCGGGGGACGATCCGGAAGCTCTGCCAGTGCGTGGGCATCGGGTCCTGGTCCTCGTCCCGGGGCACGTGGTGGTAGTCGACGTTGACCCAGGCGACGGGGTCGGTGACCTTCTCGCCGTTGGTGTACTTGTCCACCGAGGCGGCGCAGCCCTTCGTGGTGTTGCCGTAGGCCAGCTGCTCGCACTCCCGGTACTGGGTGACGTACATGTCGTGGTGCGTGAACTTCTCGGTGTCGCCCGGACCCCGGTACTGATCGCTGTCGCCGTTGTCGATCTCCCACGACATGGGGTGGCCGTCGTCGTTCTCGGCCGACGGGTTCATCACCCGCCAGAAGCGGCCGGGCGCCAGGTCCGCGCCCGTCTCCTTGGACAGCTCGGTGCGCTTCATGGTGCGCTTGGCCGTACCCGAGCCCTCGAAGTCGTACTGCTCGACGACGTTCTGCGACTGGCCGTTCACATCGAAGTCCAGCCGCCAGAAGATGTTGTGCGAGTGGTTCTCGCTGAACCGCTGGTCGCCCACGCCCGTCGGCCAGCCGCTCGTCGCGTCGGAGAACGCGAACGGCGACAGGGATCCGGTGGCGCCCGCTCGCGGGGTGATGGCACCGTCGTCGGAGAAGTGCCACTCCATGATGTAGTCGTACCAGCCGATCTCGGACACCGAGAACACGGTCAGATCGCTGCCGTGCCGCACGCTCTTCTCCACCGCGCTCTTGTACGCGAACGGCCGCGGCTGCTCCTGACTGCACATCACGGGCGTGTCCTGGTAGTTCCAGAGCTTGCCCGTGGGGCAGTCGTCCTTCGAGAGCTTGGTGAGCGTGCCCTCGCCGAGGTCGCCGAAGCCGATGGACGACACGTCGTAGAAGCGCGGCTGACCGCTGTCGTAGGGCACATGGACCTCGGCGAGGGATGCCTTCTTCAGCACGCGGGTCGGGGTACCCCGGTTGGGCGTGTATGTCACATCGCTCAGCTCCACACCGGTGCTGCGGTCGATGTTCCAGCACATCTGCCAGCGGGCGCCGTTCTTCAGCGTCTTGTCGATGCGGTCGGCCTCGGGGCAGGACGGAGTCGCCGGTGCCTTCCGGGGAGCGGCGGACGCCGGGCCCGGCACCCACAGCGTCAGCAGACCAACCACGGCCATGAGCACACGGGCACGCCGAAACGAACTGAACACGAACTGAGCTCCCCTCACAGGCCGATGACGGCGGTGCGCCCGGCCGAGAGATCGATGACGATCCTGCTGGTGTCGATCCACTTGCCGCCCGGGATGCGTACGAAGAGCTGTACGCACCGGTGGGCGCCGCACTGCGACACCTGCTCGGCGCCCTTCACCCCCTCGGCACGGGACGCGAGGAACGACATGCCCTGGATCTTCAGCTGGGAGGGCGAGGTCAGCCGCTTCCCCGTCTCCGCCTGGTACGAGGCGCGCATCCCGTCGCCGAGGCGGCGGTCGGCGAGGATGACCTTCACCGCCTGCCGGACCTCGGCGAGGGTGGGCGCGGGCTGGACCCCGTGCTGGCGGTCCGCGCGCACGACCTTGCCGGAGCGCATGTCGACGACGCGGGTGATCAGGCTGTCGGACGCGTAGTCGTAGAGCTGGACCTCGGCCTGGCTGTCCGGCACGGAGGCGGCGGCCGACTTGGCGCGCGGCGGGCGGCGGGTGTCCAGCACCTCGGCGCCGGAACCGCCCGCGGCGTTCTTCTCCGCGGGCTCCCCGCCCTTGGCGTTCTTGCCCTGGGTGTTCTGCCGCTCGCCAGTGGCCCCGAGGGCGATCCGGGACGCCGCCCGGGTCTCCTTCGAGGTCAGTGGCCCGGTGTGCGAGGCGATGTTGGCCGCGGGCGCCGAGTCGTCCGGTGCGGATGACCCGGCCGCCTTCAGCGCCACGATTCCCCCGCCGGTCAGGACCGCCGCCAGGCCCACGGCCGCGGACGCGCGCCAGCGCCATCCACGTTTCCGAGGGCCCTTCGCGTCGGCCGTACCGTCCCCAGTGGCCTTGATTGTCATCACCCAGCCGTTCCCGTTGTCGGTCAAGTGAGCCCCGGGCAGGGCTCCGTGACAGCACCCGGCAGGCATCAAGGGGTGTGACCGCTGGGGCGTGTGTGCGTCTCCTCCGCCTCATCGGCTGAATCGAGACGCTTCCTCACGCTTCTCCGCCCAGCGCGCGCATCCCCCCGGACTCTGCGCTGTCCACTGTCGGCCCACGTTTTCACCCCTCCGGGCGCGGTAACAGTCGCATTTGTAATGAAGGCACCGTGAAAAACGCATGTGCCGGAGGGCAGCATTTCGCCGAGTACCACGGTTTCAAGGGTGGGACGCGCGACATCCGGGGAATGCTGTGGAGGGCCGGGCTGCCGCAAAGTGTCGGTGTGCAAAGCCCGTTGGCGACTTGTCTGTCATCATGCTCACATGAGTCATTCGATCACCATTCGATGTGACATCTGTGGCGCCACTTGTACATCCGACGCGGCCGACAGCGTGAGCGCGGCGCGAGCGGCGATGGTCCCGCTGAGCTGGGCCAGGACCCTCCGGGATGGCCGGGTGATCGATGTGTGCTCCGCGTGCCGGGTGCGGGAAAAGGAGTCGGGGACGCTGGACCGGGAGATCGGTTGTTCATGCGAGGGCGGCGAACTCTTCGACGTTCTGGGACACGACAGATTCGGGCATCGGCTGGCCAACACCTTGCTGCGGGCCGGTGTCGACAGCGTCGAACGGTTGTCCAGTCTCTCCGCCCGGCAGTTGCGCGATCTGGAGGGAATCGGAGCCGCCAGCGCGCGGCGTGCGCTCAGCTGTCTCCGCGCCGAGCCGGGCGGTTAGCGAACTAGTCGAACATTTCATCGGAACTGGAGTTCGGGCAGTGAGAAATCGGCCAAATGATCGATCCGTGTCCGTACCCATGACCCGTACACCGACCGCCGAGAGGTGAACGTGAACCCCTTGTCCGCCACCGCGTCCTCCAGCATTCCCATGTACCACAGCCGGCGGCACCGCGCGCTCTGGGTCGTGGGCGTGGTGTTCTCCGCCGGGCTGCTGGCGCCGCTGCTGTTCCTCGGCGCCGCCAGGAAGGGGATCGTGCGGAACGCCGTCCCCGCCGTGTACGCGGCGGTCATCTACCCGGTCGCGCTGGGCAGGCAGTGGCTGCCCAACCCGGGCAACTGGATCTCATGGGTGCTCGCGGCGGTGGTGCTCACCGCGGCGGCCCACGCCGCACTCCTGGCCGCCCCTCGCGAAGGAGCCCCGGCGTAGGGTGGCCGGATGCAGGAGCAGTACCGGACGGTCGCGCGCGAAGGCGTGCACGAGGTCGAGATCAACAAGTCCCGCTTCCTCTGCACGCTCGCGCCCGCCGCGACCGAGCAGGAGGCCCAGGAGGTCATCCAGCGGGTCCGCAAGGAACACCCCACCGCCAACCACAACTGCTTCGCCTACGTCATCGGCGCCGACGGCGACGTACAGAAGGCGAGCGACGACGGCGAACCGGGGGGCACCGCGGGCGTACCGATGCTGCAGATGCTGGTGCGCCGCGAGGCGCGGTACGTGGTGGCCGTGGTCACCCGCTACTTCGGGGGCGTGAAGCTCGGCGCGGGCGGGCTGATCCGCGCGTACGGCGGAGCGGTCGGCGAGGCGCTGGACGCGCTGGGCACCGTGATCCGTCGCCGGTTCCGGCTGGCGACGGTCACCGTCGACCACCAGCGGGCCGGGAAGCTGGAGAACGATCTGCGCACGACGGGCCGGGTGGTACGGGACGTCCGGTACGCGGAGGCGGTGACCATCGAGGTGGGGCTGCCCGAGGCGGACGTGGCGGCCTTCCGTGAATGGCTCGCGGACGCCACCGCGGGGACGGCCGGGCTGGAGCTGGGCGGCGAGGCATACGAAGAGGCCCCCTGACCGGAGGCCGGACCGCAGCCCGGACGGGGCTGGACCGGGGCCCGGACGGGGCCGGACCGCAGCCCGGAGGGGGCTAGACCGGGGTCCGGACGGTGGGCTCCGGGACGGATTTGCGGCGCAGCTGCATTCTGGCCGGGCGCCCCGGGCCACCGGACCTGACCGGGGACCGCAGCCGGACCGCGGCGTCCAGCCCGCCACCGGGGGCCGCGTTCAGCGTGGCCTCGCCACCGCTGGCGTGGGCGAGCCGCTGGACCAGCGAGAGGCCGAGGCCGGTGCCGCCCTTGGGGGAGTCGGGGGCCCGCCAGAAGCGGTCGAAGGCACGGCGGCGCTGCTCGGCGGTCATGCCCGGACCCTGGTCGATGACATGCACCTCGACCCAGCTGGGGCGGCCGTCCCGGTGCAGATGGCGGCGGTCCGGCGCGGGGTGGCGGAGGTCGAGCGCGACGGTGCTGCCCAGCGGCGAGGAACGCAGCGCGTTGGACAGCAGGTTGTCCAGGATCTGCTCGACGGCCCCGGGCACCGCGAGGGCGTGGCCGACCGGGACGCCGCGCAGCACGAGATGGGCATGGTGCTTCTCGAACAGCGGGGTCCAGGTGCGCAGGCGCTCCGTGCACAGCTCGTCCAGGTCGACCGGCTCCGGCGTCACGGCGCCCTCCTCCATCCGGGCCATCGCCAGCAGCCCCCCGACCATGCGGGCCAGCCGGTCCGTCTCGGTCGTCGCGGCGGTGAGCTGGGGACGGGCGTGCTCGGGGAGATCGGCCTCCATGTTGTCCAGCCGCAGCCGCAGCGCCGCGAGCGGCGTCTTGAGCTGGTGGGACGCCTCCGCGGCGAACGCGCGCTGGGCCTCCAGCAGATGGGCCAGCCGGGCCGCGGTCTGGTTGAAGGTGGCCGCCAGGCTGCGTACCTCCGGCGGCCCGGAGGTCACCGGGGCGGGTGTGGGGGCCTTGCCGTCGGCCAGCCGGTGCGCGAAGCGCTCCAGCTCCACGATGGGACGGCTGGTCCAGCGGGCGAAGACCAGCGCCACCACGGCGGCCCCGGTCAGGATCGCCAGCCCCGCCAGGGCCAGCAGCAGCCACGCCCGGTGCACCTTGGAGTGCACCGCGTCGGTGGGTACGGTGAGCCGGACCGCGCCCTGGAGCTGGTTCCCGTGGGTGACGGGAAGGGCGATGGAGAGATAGCTGACCCCGCCGATGGTGGAGGTCCGTACGTCGACCGCGTCACGGCCGCCCAGCGCCGCCGCGATCTCCGGCCGGGACGTCACGTCCCGCGCCTCCTGGGCGGGCAGCGGATGGGACGCGGCGAGCACTCTGCCCTCGGCGGCCACGATGAGCACTTCGCCGCCGATGCGCTGGGCGCAGTGCATGACCCGCGTCGGAAGCTCCCGCTCCTCCCGGCCCGCCATGATGGACAGGGAAGCGAACGCGGACACCGACTCGGCCTCGTCCTCGGCCGCGGAGATGACCCGCTCCTTCTCGGACCGGCTGTAGATGTAGCCGAGCGGGATCTCGAAGCACAGCAGGACCAGGACGGCGAGGCTCAGATAGCCGAGCAGCAGACGACGGGTCACGGCCGGGCGGCCTCCGGAACTCCGGTGTGCACGGCGAGCCGGAAGCCGACGCCGCGCAGGGTCTGGATCCAGGCCGGATCGCCGAGCTTGCGGCGCAGGGTGGCGACGTGCACGTCCAGGGTCTTGGTCGGCCCGTGGAAGTGCGGGTCCCACACCCGGTCGAGGATCTGCTGACGCGAGTACACGGCGCCGGGGTCCTCGGTGAGCAGGGCCAGCAGCTCGAACTCCTTCGGCGTGAGGGCGACCGGGGTGCCGCCCACCCACACCTGCCGGGTCCTGCGGTCCACGATCAGCGGGTCCTGGCCGTCCAGCGCCTGGTGCCGGGCCGGTGCCGGTGCCGGAGCGGGCGCCTGGGCCCGGGCCGGTTCCGGTTCGAAGACCGGCGGGGGAGGCGTGGGGGTGGGCGCGGCGGCCTGGGGTGCGGTGGGCGCGGTCTCGGCGCGCTGGGTGCGGCGGGTCACGGCGCGGATGCGGGCGATCAGCTCCCGCATGCTGAATGGTTTCGCCAAGTAGTCGTCGGCTCCCAGTTCCAGTCCGAGCACCCGGTCGGCCTCCTCACCGCGCGCGGTGAGCATGATGATGGGTACGTCGGAGACCTGCCGGATGCCGCGGCAGACGTCGATGCCGTCCATGTCCGGCAGTCCCAGGTCGAGCAGAACGATGTCCCCGTACGGCCCTTGCAGCCCGGCGGCACCCGTACCGACATGATTGGCCGTCAGCCCGTATCGCCGTAAACCCTCGACGAGTGGCTCGGCGATCGTCTCGTCGTCCTCGATCAGCAGTGCTCGTACGGTCATGGGACCGTTCTACCGCAGCGCCCGACGCGCGTCCCGGTTTTTGTAATGTTGCGAGTGGGCTCCGAATATTGGGCAAGAACTTGCAATGCTCTAGTGTTCGTTTAGCCCTCGCCTGACTCATGTCTCCCTACGGTGAATGGCATCTGGTGACAATCACCCGTCAGGGAGGCATGATGCAGACTCTTCTTGAACACGCCCGCTCATTCCGGCGCCGTGCCGATTTCGACAGCGGCGAATACCGGAAACTGGCCGACGGGCAATTTCCACAGGCTCTGTTCATCACCTGCGCGGACTCCCGCGTCATTCCGGCGCTCATCACGGGGGCCCGGCCCGGTGAGATTTTCGAGCTGCGCAACGCGGGAAACATCGTTCCCCCGCACGGTATGCACCTGGTCTCCGGCGAGGTCGCCACCATCGAATACGCGCTGGAGGTGCTGGGCGTCCGGGACGTCATCGTCTGCGGACATTCGCACTGCGGCGCCATGGGGGCGCTGGCCTCCGGGGCGGATCTGTCCCAGATGCCCGGGGTCGGGGCCTGGCTCGACGTCGCCCGGCCCGGACTGGCCCTGAAGCTCGGCTCCGCCGAAGAGGACCCGTGCATGCGGGAATTGGCCCAGCTGAATGTCCGTAATCAGCTCGACACCCTCAAGGAATACCCGGCCGCCCGGCGCCGGTGGGAAAAGGGCCAACTGCGGCTGCACGGCTGGTTCTATCAGATCGACAGCGCCGAGTTGTGGGAACTCGAAGCGGACGGCGACTTCCGGGTGCACCCATGACGACGGGACGGCACGCACGAGGCCGGGCCCCCACGGGAGCGGCCGGGCCCCCGATATACGTCGACGATTGGCCGGACCATGCCTCGGCCCAAACCCCCGCCTACGCCCCGGCCCATGCGCCGGGCGACGGAAACGGGGCGGGTTGGGAAACGTTCGAGACGTTACAAGGGATGGTTAAGACTCCCGGTGGCGGGGCCGGTGCTGGCCCCGCCACCGGGGCGGAACCCGGTGCCCGCGCGGGCACCGGAAGGGAGAGCGGACCGGGGCGCGACTCCCGGGGAGGCGACTCCACGGGGCGCGACGCGCAGGGACGCGACTCCACGGGACGTGCCCCCAAGGGCGGCAAGACCGCCGGGGTCAACCTCGGCACCGAGATCGGCGCCTCGCTCGTCGTCTTCCTCGTCGCCCTGCCCCTGTGCATCGGCGTCGCCGTCGCCTCGGGTGCCCCCGCCGAACTCGGCATCATCACCGGGGTGATCGGCGGCCTCGTCGTCGGCATGACCCCGGGCAGCACCCTCCAGGTCAGCGGCCCCGCCGCCGGGCTCGCCGCGCTCGTCGCCGAGACGGTGGAGGCGCAGGGCATCGCGATGCTCGGCGTGATCGTGCTGGGCTCCGGAATCCTCCAGATCGTGCTGGGGCTGATCCGCCTCGGCCGGATGTTCCAGGCGACCTCCGTCGCCGTCGTCCAGGGCATGCTCGCCGGGATCGGCCTGCCGCTGATGGTCAGCCAGGCGTATCCGCTGGCCGACAACAAGGCCCCCGGCACGGCCATCGAGAACATGCTCGCCTTCCCCGGACTGATCGCCGACACCCTGGCGAACCCGCAGGCGGCCATCGCCGCCGGGCTCGGCATCGCCACCGTCGTCCTCAGCTTCGTCTGGAAGAAGGTGCCGGGGCCCGTCAAGAAGGTGCCCGCCGCGCTGGTCGCCGTCGGTCTCGGCATCGTCGTCGCCGCGCTCCCCGGCGTCGAGGTGAAGACGCTCCAGGTCGGCAATCTGCTGGCCGCCATCCAGGTACCGGGCGCCGAGCAGTTCGCCGGGCTCGCCGACCCCGCGATCCTCACCGCCATCGTCACCTTCACCGTCATCGCCTCGGCGGAGAGCCTGTTCACGGCCGCCGCCGTCGACCGGATGCACGACGGCAAGCGCACCCAGTACAACAGCGAGCTGATCGCCCAGGGCGCGGGCAACACCCTCTGCGGCATCCTCGGTTCGCTCCCCATGACCGCCGTCGTCGCCCGCAGCTCGGCCAACGTCCAGTCCGGCGCCAAGACCCGGCTCTCCCGCACGCTGCACGGCCTGTGGCTGCTGGCGTTCGCCCTGCTGCTGCCCAGCGTCCTCGCCCTGATCCCGATCTCGGTGCTGGCCGGTGTCCTCGTCCACAGCGGCTGGAAGCTGCTCGCCCCCGAGCAGTTCCCGAAGATGTGGCACCAGGACCGCGGCGAGTTCTTCGTGATGCTCGCCACCACGCTCGCCATCGTCGCCACCGCACTGCTCGAAGGGGTGCTGATCGGGCTGGCGGCCGGGATCGTGCTGGCCGCGCTGCGGATGTCGCAGACCTCCGTCGAGCACACCATCGAGGGCGACACCGCCAAGGTCGTCATGAAGGGCAATGCCACCTTCCTGCGGCTGCCGAACCTCATCGACGCGCTCGAGGCCGTCGGCGGCGCCGGGAAGGAGCGGATCCGGCTGGATCTGATGGGCGTCACCCATCTCGACCACGCCTGCCGCAGCCAGGTCGAGGAGTTCGTCGCACAGAAGCGGGCCACCCCCGGCGTACGGGTGGAGCTGCTGATGCCGAACGAACTGAACGCGCCGAAATCGGCCAAGCAGCCGGACCCCGGGCCGGAGCCGACGGCCGACCCGTCCGCCGGTCCCGGCCCCACGGCCGAGTGGTACTACCTCGACCCGCGTCCCATGGACGGCCACCAAAACGGTCACCCCGACGGCTACGGCTCGGACTACGGCACCGGCTACCCCGAGGGCGTCGACCTCTTCGACGACCACCGATGGGGCGGGACGCGCAGGTAATACGGGTACAAAAGCGAGGTCCGTGCGGACCCGGGCACCGATCACGGTTAACGTGGTCGGTGCCCGTATCGCTGATCCGGTACGGGCGCATCGCTGACCAATGGGGTGGAGAAAGGACAAACGTGCGGGTCGGAGTCGATCGTTGAGAATTCTGCACACCTCCGACTGGCATCTCGGGCGGTCCTTCCACCGCGTCAGCCTGCTCACGGCGCAGCGGGAGTTCCTCGACCATCTCGTCGCGACCGTGCGGGAGCGGCAGGTGGACGCCGTCCTCGTCGCGGGGGACGTCTACGACCGGGCCGTACCGCCGCTGGCCGCCGTCGAGCTGTTCGACGACGCCCTGCACCGGCTCGCCGACCTCGGCGTACCGACCGTCATGATCTCCGGCAACCATGACTCGCCGCGGCGGCTGGGCGTCGGCGCCGGGCTCATCGAGCGGGCCGGGATCCATCTGCGCACCGACCCCGCCGGGTGCGGCACCCCCGTCGTCCTCGCCGACCGCCACGGCGACGTGGCCTTCTACGGTCTGCCCTACCTCGAACCCGGCCTGGTGCGCGAGACGTTGGGCGCCCCCGCCGCCGGACACCCGGCCGTCCTCGGCGCCGCCATGGACCGGGTGCGCGCCGACCTCGCCGCCCGGCCGCCCGGCACCCGGTCCGTCGTCCTCGCGCACGCCTTCGTCACCGGCGGCGCGGTCAGCGACAGCGAACGGGACATCACGGTCGGCGGAGTCGCCTCCGTCCCCGCCGAGGTCTTCGACGGCGTCGACTATGTGGCGCTCGGGCATCTGCACGGCTGTCAGACCCTCACCGAGCGGATCCGCTACTCGGGCTCGCCGCTCGCGTACTCCTTCTCCGAGGCCGTCCACCGCAAGTCCATGTGGCTGGTGGAGCTGACCGCGGACGGCGCGATCGGCGCCGCCGAGCGCGTCGACTGTCCCGTACCGCGCCCGCTGGCCCGCCTCCGGGGGCGGCTGGACGATCTGCTCGCCGACCCGGACCTCGCCCGGCACGAGACGGCGTGGGTCGAGGCGACGCTGACCGACCCGGTGCGGCCGTACGAGCCGATGGCCCGGCTCGCGGCGCGCTTCCCGCACGTCCTCAGCCTGGTCTTCGACCCGGAGCGGCCCCCCGAGGACCCCCTCGCCTCCTACGCCCAGCGGCTGCGCGGCCGCTCCGACCGGGAGATCGCCGAGGACTTCGTCGCCCATGTACGGGGCGGGCGGGGCCCGGACGCGCGGGAGTCCGTGCTGCTCGGCGACGCCCTCGAAGCCGTCAGGACGGAGGGGGAGGACCCGCGATGAGGCTCCACCGGCTGACCGTCACCGCCTTCGGCCCCTTCGGGACCACCCAGCATGTCGACTTCGACGAGCTGTCGGCCGCCGGGCTCTTCCTGCTGCACGGGCCCACCGGCGCGGGCAAGACGTCCGTCCTCGACGCCGTCTGCTACGGCCTGTACGGGCAGGTGCCCGGCGCCCGGCAGGGCAGCGGGCTCTCCCTGCGCAGCGACCACGCCGATCCGCTGACCCCGACCGAGGTCGTCCTCGAACTCACCGTCGGCGAACGGCGCCTGGAGATCACCCGGCGGCCGGAGCAGCCCCGCCCCAAGAAGCGGGGCACCGGGGTCACCAGGGAGAAGGCGCAGAGCTGGCTGCGCGCCTACGACGCCGACTCCCGTACCTGGAAGGCGCTCAGCCGCTCGCACCAGGAGATCGGCGCGGAGATCGAACAGCTGCTGGGCATGAGCCGGGACCAGTTCTGTCAGGTGGTGCTGTTGCCGCAGGGCGACTTCGCCCGCTTCCTCCGCGCGGACGAACCGGCCCGGGCCAAGCTGCTGGGCCGGCTCTTCGACACCAGCCGCTTCGCCGCCGTCGAGGAGCGGCTCGCCGAGCTGCGGCGGGCCGCCGAGAAGCGCGTCATCGGCGGCGACGAACGGCTCCTCACGCTCGCCCACCGCATGGCCCAGGCCGCGGGCCGCTCCGCCGAACTGGACGCGCACCCCCTGCCGGAGGCCACCGCCGGCGAACCGGGCCTCGCCGCCGCCGTGCTGGAGTGGGCCGCCCTCGCCCGCGCGGGCGCGCGCGAACGGCGGGACATCGCGGCATCCGCGCTGCGCGGCGCCGAAGCCGGGCACGAGGCCGCCCGCCGGGCGGCCGACGCGGAGAGCGCGCGCGCCGAACTCCAGCGCCGTCACACCGAGGCGCGGCGCCGCCGGGACGAGCTGGAGCTGCGCCGGGCCGAACGCGACCGGCTGCACGCCCTGTTGGACCGCGCCCGCGCCGCCGACGCCGTGGCCCCCGCGCTGGACCTCCGCACCACCGCCGCCCACGCCCACCACCGCGCGGCCACCGCCGAGCGCACGGCCCGCACCCACCTGGCCACCGACCCCGCCCTGGCCACCCTGACCCCCGCCCAGGTCCCGGCCCCCCGGCCGTCCGAGCCGGTCTCAGCCGGCGGACCGCTCGCCGAGGCCGGGGCCGCCCGGCTGGCGCGGGTGGAACAAGGGGTGCGGGGGGAGCTGGGCGCGCTGGCCGCGGCGCGGCGCGGGGAGGACCGGGCACGGGCCGTGGCGGAGGAGATCGCCGAGCTGGACCGCGAGGCGCGGGCCGATGACGAGGCCATCGAGGAGGCCGCCGAATGGCTCGCCGGATGGGAGTCCGTGCGGCTCGCCCATCAGGCGCGCATCGAGGCGGCGCACGAGGCCGCCACCCGGGCCGAACAGCTCGGCGCGCGGATAGAGCCCGCCGAGCGGCGGCTCGACGCCGCGCGCGAGCGCGACCGCCTCGCCACGCTGGCGGACCGGGCGCGGGAAGAGCTGTTGCGGTGCCGGGAGCGATCGGGCGCCGCGCGGGAGAGCTGGCTGGACCTCAAGGACCGGCGGCTGCGGGGGATCGCCGCCGAGCTGGCGGCCGGGCTGCGCCCGGGGGAGCCTTGCGCGGTGTGCGGCGGAAGCGAGCACCCGAGCCCGGCGCGCCCGGGGGCCGGGCATGTGGACCGTACGGCGGAAGAGGCCGCGCTGCAGGAGTACCAGCGCGCCGAGGCGGGCCGCGAGGAGGTCGAGCGCAGGTCGCAGCGGCTGCAGGAGGCCCTGGCGGGCGCGGAGGCCGGGGCGGACGGCGGCACGGTGGAGGCGCTGGACCGCGCCCTGGCCGAGGCGCGCACCGCGTACGCCCGGGCCCGCGACGCGGCCGCCGACGGGCTCGACGCCCGCGCGGCCCTCGACCGCGCCGAGGGCGAGCACGCCCGGCGGCTGGCCCAGCGGCAGGAGGCCGAGCGGCGCGCGGCGGGCCGTACGTCGCACCGCGAGGCGCTGGCCCGGGAGCGGGCCGCGCTGCTCGCCGAGCTGGCGGAGGCCCGCGGCGGGGACGCCACGGTGGCCGAGCGCGCGGCGCGGCTGGAGCGGCAGGCCGGGCTGCTGGCGCGGACGGCCGAGGCGGTCCGCGACGCCGAGGCCGCCGCACGGCGGCTGAAGGAGGCCGACGCCCACCTCGCCGACGCCGCGTACCGCGCGGGCTTCGACACGCCGGAGGCGGCGGCCGACGCCGTACTGTCCTCGGACCGGCACGACGAGGCGCGGCGCCGACTGGACGAGTGGCAGCGGGAGTCGGCGGCCGTCGCGGCCGAGCTGGCCGATCCGCGGCTCACCGCCGCGGCGCAGCAGCCGCCCGCCGACCTCGCCGCGGCCCGGGCCGCGGCGGACGCGGCCACCCGCGCCCTGCGCGACGCCTCGGCGGCCGACGCGGCGGCCCGCACCCGCTGCCAGGATCTGGACGGGCTCTCCGCGCAGGCCGTCGAGGACGCCCACCGGCTCGCCCCGCTGCGCCGGGAGTACGACCGCGTCGCGCGCCTCGCGACACTCGCCGCCGGTACCTCCGCCGACAACGAGCGGCGGATGCGGCTGGAGGCGTACGTACTGGCCGCGCGGCTGGAGCAGGTCGCGGCCGCGGCCAGCGCGCGGCTGCGGCACATGTCCGCCGGGCGCTACACCCTGGTGCACTCCGACGCCCGGGCGGGCGGCCGCGGCCGCTCCGGGCTCGGGCTGCACGTCATCGACGCGTGGACCGGCCGCGAGCGCGACACCGCCACCCTCTCCGGCGGCGAGACCTTCTTCGCGTCGCTTTCCCTCGCGCTCGGCCTCGCCGATGTCGTCACGGACGAGGCGGGCGGGGTCCGACTGGACACGCTCTTCATCGACGAGGGGTTCGGCAGCCTGGACGAACAGACCCTGGACGAGGTGCTGGACGTCCTGGACTCGCTGCGGGAACGGGACCGTACGGTCGGCATCGTCAGCCATGTCGCGGATCTGCGCCAGCGGATCCCGGCACGGCTGGAGGTGGTCAAGGGGCGCGAGGGATCGGCGGTGCGCCACCGCACCGCCTCCGCCGCCCCGGGCTGAGCCCCCTCAGGCCCGCGCGGCGGTGTGCCGGTAGACGTACAGGTCGCCGCGGTCCGCCGTGCGCGCGAAGTCCGCGCGGAGCAGCACCCGCTGGGAGGGGATGTTCCACGGCTCGGTGGTGGCGATGACGGTGTGGATCTCCGGCTGCTCCACGGTCCACTCCATCAGCAGCCGCAGCGCACCGGTGGCCCAGCCCGCGCCGCGCGCCGAGTGGGACAGGTCGTAGCCGATCTCCACCTCGCCCTCGTCGGGCGCGGGCGCGCCATGGAAGCCGATGCTGCCGAGGGCGACGTCGTCCTCGGCGCGCAGAATGGCGTAGATGCCCCAGGGGGAGCTGTGGTACCCCGCCGCCGCGGCGCGGGCGGTCATTCCGGCGGCACCGATCGACGCGTCGCCGGGGACGCCGTCGATCCAGTCCAGATCGCCGGGCTTGCCGTCGGCGACCACGGCCGCGTCCCCGGGCGTGTGCTCGCGCAGCGTCACCCGGCCGTTCCGCAGCACCAGCCGCCCGTTCTCGCGCGTCTGCTCGTACGCCACGTGGGGCCCCTCCTCGCCGGGACGCGGCGCGGATGCGCGCGGCCCAGCGAGACTGTACTCGGCCGGGCCCGGCCGAGGCGCCCGGACGACGCACCCGGGGGTGTCTCGCCGAGCTGACCCGGTCTGATCGCTAGCGCGCGGCGGCCGTGGTGAGGGCGGTGAACAGGGGCTTCGCCTCCGTGGTCCGCGGCAGGCCGCTGACCTGCGCGTCCCCGGCCTCCACCACGCGCCAGCGGCCGTCCTCGTGGCGGGCGAGGTCCGTGGTGATGAAGCGGCAGGCCAGCTGACGGACGGCGGGGGCCACCTCGGACAGGTCGGGGTCGGGGGTCAGGCCGGGCGTGTCGGGGTGGGGGCCGATGAGAACGGGTTCGCCGTCGAGCCACCAGACCCGGGCCTCGCCCGTCGGCCGGTACGGCTCGTACGCGCGCAACACCACACCGCCGGTGAGGTACGCGCCCTGCAGCTCCACGAAGCGGGCGACCACCGAGGCCAGCCGGGCGGTGTCGGCGAGGTCGGGTATGTAGCACGCCTCGGCCCACTCGTGTTTGCGGGACTTGACCCAGTCCTTCACCACCGCCGGGCCCGCGCCGCCCAGCCGCGCGGCCAGCCGCGCCAGCTCGTCCGGCACCGCCGCCTCCCCGGGCCGCAGCGGCAGCCAGGCGCTGCGCGGGGTCAGCGGGGCGAAGACGTCGTACCAGCCGGGGAGTTCATGCGCGGTGCGGTACCGCTCGGGCGAGGTGAGCAGGGTGTGGCCGCGGTCGGCGAGGGAGGCGGCCAGTTCGGCGTACCGCCCGGCGGACAGCATCCAGCCGCGGTACCAGACGGGACCGGCGCCGCGCTCGCCCCGGGCCACGGCACGCACCGCGCCCGCCGCGTCCCCGGCGGTCAGGGCCTCGTGGTCGACCAGCGCGACCGCCGCCCCCGTCGCGCGCACGGCCTGGGCCTCCTCGGCGAACTCGGGGTCGATGCGGCGCGGGGCCAGCGGATCGCGGGAGAAGAGGAACACGGGACGCATGACACGGACGATAGGAACAGGGGCGGCCGGGGCACAACACCCGGCCCGGCCACCCCTCGTACCCCCGGCGGCTCGGAGCGCGCCAGCGCCCCGCGCTCAGAGCGCCGACAGCTCCGCGACCAGATCGTCCAGCCCGAGCGACCCCTGGGACAGCGCCGCCATGTGCCACTTCTTGGCGTCGAACGCGTCGCCGTGCGCCTTGCGGGCCGCCTCCCGCCCGGTCAGCCAGGCTCGCTCGCCCAGCTTGTAGCCGATGGCCTGGCCCGGCATGCCCAGGTAGCGCACCAGCTCGCTGTCGAGGAACTCCGCGGGGCGGCCGCAGTGCTGCCCGAAGAACTCCCGCGCCAGCCCGGGCGTCCAGCGCTCACCGGGGTGGAAGGGCGAGTGGGCGGGGATCTCCAGCTCCAGGTGCATGCCGATGTCGACGATCACCCGCAGCGCCCGCATCATCTGCGCGTCGAGGTAGCCGAGCCGCCGCTCCGGGTCGGTCAGATAGCCCAGCTCGTCCATCAGCCGCTCCGCGTACAGCGCCCAGCCCTCGGCGTTTGCGCTGACCATGCCGACCGTGGCCTGGTAGCGGGAGAGCCGGTCGGCGACGTGCGCCCACTGGGCGAGCTGCAGATGGTGGCCGGGCACACCCTCGTGGTACCAGGTGGAGACCAGGTCGTAGACGGGGAAGCGGGTCTCGCCCATGGTGGGCAGCCAGGTGCGGCCGGGCCGCGAGAAGTCCACCGACGGCTGGGTGTAGTACGGGGCCGCCGCGCTCCCCGGCGGGGCGATCATCGACTCGACCTGCTTGACCCGCTCGGCCAGGTCGAAGTGGGTGCCGTCCAGCTGCTCGATGGCCTCGTCCATCAGCTCCTGCAGCCAGACCCGGGTCTCCTCGACGCCCTCGATGTGCGCGCCGTGCTCATCGAGGTGGCGCAGCGCCTCCCACGGGGTGGAGCCGGGCAGGATCTTCTCCGCCTCGGTGCGCATCTCGGCGTGGATGCGGTGGTACTCGGACCAGCCGTACGCGTACGCCTCGTCCAGATCCAGGTCCGTGCCGTTCCACATCCGGGACCAGCGCTGGTAGCGCTCGCGCCCCACCACCTCCGGGGCGCCCTCGACGCCCGGGCCGTATACGTCGCGCAGCCAGTCGCGGAGCGCGGCCAGCGCCTCGGTGGCCGCGGCGGCGGCCCCGTCCAGCTCGGTGCGCAGCGCGTCCGGCCCCTCGGCGGTGAAGTCGGCGAACCAGCTCCGGTCGGTGCCGATCCACTCGTCCAGCTGGCCGAGGACCGTGGCCACCTGCCGCGGTCCGGCGGGCAGTCCGCGCCGCAGCCCCTCGGCGAGCGAGGCGCGGTAGCCCTCCAGCGCGCCGGGGACGGCCCGCAGCCGGTCCGCGATCGCCGACCAGTCGTCCTCGGTGGCGGTCGGCATCACCGTGAAGACGCTGCGCACCGAGTGCAGCGGGGAGTGCAGATTGCTGATCGCGCGCAGATGCTCATCGGCCTCGTGCACGGCGAGTTCGGCGGTCAGCCGCTCCCGCAGCAGCCGTCCGCAGCGCCGCTCGGCGTCGCTGTCCCCACCCGGCCGCGCCTCGGCCTCGGCCAGCCGGTCCAGAGTGGTGCGCGCCAGCTCGGCGGCCGCCTCGGCGCCCCCGGGGGAGAAGTCGGGCAGCCGGCGCGCGCTCTCGGGAACGCCCAGGAAGGTGCCGGTGATCGGGTCGAGTGCGATGAGGGCGTCGACATAGGCGTCGGCGACCTGCCGGGGCAGCGGAGCGTTCTTGGAATCGGACATGGGGCCATCCTCGTACGCCCGGGGGCGCGGCGTCATCAAGGGGTGCCGCCGCCACGCGGGGCCGGGGCGGGCACCTGCGCGGGGGCGAGCTGCGCGGTGACCACCAGCGTGCCCTGCTCGATCTGGTAGTCCAGCGGCAGTTCGAGGGCGCGCATCGCCGCGACCATCCCGGTGTTGGCCGACTGGGTGACCGCGTAGACGCATTCGCTGCCCGTCTCGGCGGCCAGCGCGACCAGCCGCCGCAGCAGCTCCCCGCCGATGCCGCGGCGCTGCCACGCGTCCTCGACGATCAGCGCGACCTCGGTCTCGTCCCCGTCCCACAGCAGATGGCCGAGGGCGACCAGCCTGCCGGAGGCGGTGTACGCGCCGAGGGTGCGGCCGAAGCGCGGGCTGAGCAGATGGTCCAGATAGCGGTCGGCGTCGCCGACCGGGCCGTGGTAGCGCCCGCCGAGCGTGGCGGGTGAGCAGCGCTCGTGCATCGCGCGGGCCGCGGCCAGGTCGCGGGTGTCGGCCCGGCGCACGGTGACCTCGTTGCCCTCGGGCAGCGTCAGCACATCGCGGCGGTGCGGCAGCCGCGGGCCGAGCCGGGCGTCCAGCTCGACCAGCGCGCGGGCGCGCGCGAACTCGGTCGGGGTGAACGGCAGATGGGGCCGCTCGATGGTGAGCGCCCCGCCGGACGGGTCCCGCAGCCGCATCACGGTCTCCTCCAGCACCCCTTCGACCGGCGGTACGTCCTCCAGCGGGCGGCCGCCGAGCGACGTGGCCGGAACCGAGTGGATGGTGCAGCGGCCGAGCAACTGCCGCAGCGCGAGCGGCAGTTCGGCGCCATCCAGCGCGGTACGGGTCGCCAGCGTCAGCACCCGGGTCGGCGCGTCCACCAGATCGTGGGCGTCGGCGCGCTCGATCCAGGTGTCGCTGCCGCCCCCGGCGGCGATCGAGCGCTTCAGCTCGTCGACGGATACGGCGGCCGGGGCGCGCAGCAGGAACTCGTCCACGGTCCCCTCGGCCAGCGGATGGGTCTGCAGCGACAGGATGTCGACCCGGTGACCGGCCAGCGCCCCGCACAGCACGGCCAGGGTGCCCGGCTCGTCCCGTACGGTCGTGCGGATCCGCCACAGCGTGGTGGCGGTGTCCTCTTGCGGGGAGTTCTCCGGGGCGCCCGCGGCCTCGGCCGCGCCGGTCCGTGACGGGTCCGCGGGCTCCGGTGAGGATTCCGGCACCGGCGGGGCGTGGCCGTGTAGTCGGCGCCACCAGACGGGCAGCCGCCAGCGGTCACGCGGTCGGGTGGGGTGGTGGTCGTGTGTCGCTCGAGGAGTCATGGGAAACAGCCTCGCGCAAGGGTGTTGCGTGATCACAAACGCCCTGTGACCTATGGGTTAAGTGTGCATCTGCTCGGAGAAGCTCGTTTTGTCCGATACTAAAGTTGTCCGAGGCGGAAGAGGGCGAGGGGAGCTACGAGTCCGGGCCCCCGGCCGCCAGCCGCCGCAGCACCCGCCCGCAGCGGCGCGCGTACGCCCGCTGGAAGAGCGGCACCAGGGGTGCCACCGCCCGGGTCAACCGTACCGCCGGGCGGCTGAACGCCGTGACCGTCAGCCACACCGAGCCGTCCCGCTCCAGGCTCACCACGAACGACTCCTCGCCGCACTCCGGATGGCCCGGCAGCGTCCCGTACGCGAAGCCGGCCGCCGTTCCGTCCGCCACCGTCCACACCACCTCGCACGGCGCGCGCAGCCGCAGCGGCCCGGCCCCCAGCCCCACCACGACCGCCCGCCCCTCGGCGGCGGGCCCGTCGGCGCGGATCGTGACCCCGACGGCCCGGTGCATCCGCCAGTCCAGCACCGCCCGCCCCGCGGCCTCGAACACCTCCGCCCCCGCCCCGACCCGGGTCCGCACCCGCAGATGCCCGTATCCGGCGGGCAGCGGCCGGTGCCGAGTGGCGCCGACCTCCGGATAGGTGAGGCGGGAGGACGGAACGGAGGAGGCCATGGCCGTACGGTACGCGTCCCCCGGGAAGGGGGCCGCACACCGTACCGGCGGGCTTCCGCTACTGGCCGACCAGGCCCGGCTTGAGGGCCTTGGTGTACAGCACCGTCCCGCCGACCTCCAGCAGCCGGACCGTCAGCTCGCCGCTGTCGCCGTCGATCTCCACCTCGCCGTAGAACTGGTAGCCCTCGGCGGGCGAGACGTTCGCCCGGTCCGGCGCCTTGACGAACGGCTGCTCCGGGCCGAACGTCCCGTCCAGCTTCACGGCCGGGAAAGAGCCCGCGTTGATCGGGCCGGTGACGAACTCCCAGAACGGCGCGAAGTCCTTGAACGCCGCCCGCGACGGGTCGTAGTGCTGCGCCGAGGTGTAGTGGACGTCCGCCGTCAGCCACACCGTGCCGGTGATCTTCTGGTGCTTGATGTACCGCAGCAGCTCCGCCAGCTGCAGCTCACGGCCCAGCGGGGCGCCCGGGTCGCCCTGCGCGACCGCCTCGAAGTCCTTGTCCCCGTCCGGGACCACCAGACCGAGCGGCATGTCGCAGGCGATCACCTTCCACACCGCGCGCGACCGCGACAGCTCGCGCTTCAGCCACCTCAGCTGCTCGGCTCCCAGGATGCCCTGGGTGTCCTCCGGCTGGCGGCCGGGCGAGTTGGCGTCGCGGTACGTACGGCAGTCCAGCACGAAGACGTCCAGCAGCGGGCCGTGGTGCTGCACCCGGTACACCCGGCCGCTCGCGTCCGGCCGCAGCGTGCTGATCGGGAAGTACTCGGCGAACGCCTGCCGGGCGTGGGACGCCAGCACGTCCACGTTCTTCTCGGTGTAGCGGTCGTCGACCAGGATCTCGCCGGGGTACCAGTTGTTGAGCACCTCGTGGTCGTCCCACTGGGTGATGGTCGGCACCTCGGCGTGGAACCGGCGCAGATTGGCGTCCAGCAGGTTGTAGCGGAAGTTGCCGCGGTACTCGTCCAGGGTCTCGGCGACCTTGGACTTCTCCGGCGTCATGAGGTTCCGCCACGTCGAGCCGTCGGGCAGCTTGACGGTCTCGGTCAGCGGGCCGTCGGCGTAGATGTTGTCGCCGCTGCACAGGAAGAAGTCCGGGTTCCGGCGGCGCATCTCCTCGAAGGCGCGGTAGCCGCCGTGGTCCGGGTCGATGCCCCAGCCCTGCCCCGCCAGGTCGCCGGACCAGACGAAGCGCACATCCTTACGGCGCTCCGGCACCGTGCGGAACGTCCCGTACACCGGCTCACCGGTGCGGCGCGGGTCCTCCGGGTCGGCGAGCAGCACCCGGTAGTGCACCTGGCTGCCGGACGGCAGGCCGTGCAGCGCGGTGCGGCCGGTGAAGTCCGTGCCGGGCCCGAGCAGCGGCCCCTGCCAGCGGCGCGGGCGCGTGAAGGACTCCGTCGCGGAGGTCTCCACGATCATCCGGGCCGGGCGGTCGGAGCGCACCCACACCAGACCCGAAGACGTCGTCACATCGCCCGTCTGCACGCCCCACCGGGCGCTCGGGCGACCCGACAGCGCCTGCGCGGGCGCCGCCGCCGCCGAGGCCGCCCCCGCCGCGGCGGCGGGCAGGGCCAGCGCCGCGGACGCGGCCGCCGACCCCTGCAGTACCCTCCGCCGACCGATCTCTCTGCCGGATTCCGTCGCCATGGTGGAGCCTCCCGTTGCTCGTAGAACAGCTGTGCTGGTCTGTTGCTATCGGTGCGAGATGCCTCATTCCCGAACGCACAGTAAACAGCAGGCTCTTCTGGCGAACTCGGCTACAGCCCGCCCGCCACCCGCAGTACGGCTCCGGTCGTATACGACGCCTCCGGGGAGAGCAGCCACGCCACCGCGCCCGCGATCTCCTCCGGCTCGCCCGGCCGTCCCATCGGCACCCGCTCCGGATTCCGCCACGGCCGCTCCGGGTCGCCCATCTGCGCGTGGATGTCGGTCAGCGTCATCCCCGGCTGCACCGAGTTGACCCGGATCCCCTCCGCGGCCAGCTCCTTCGACAGGCCCACCGTCATCGCGTCCACGGCCGCCTTGCTGGCCGCGTAGTGCACGTACTCCCCGGGGCTGCCGGTCGTCGCCGCGCCGGAGGAGATGTTGACGATGGCGCCGCCCTTGCCGCCGTGCCGGGTGGACATCTCGCGCGCCGCGCGCCGCGCGCACAGCAGGGCGCCGGTCGTGTTGACGTCCACGACGCGCCGCATCACCTCGGGCGACGTCTCGGTGAAGCGGCCCAACGGCCCGGTGATCCCGGCGTTGTTGACCAGCCCGGTGACCGGGCCCAGTTCCTCCCGCACCGCGTCGAACATCGCCTCGACCTGCTCCGTGACGCTGGTGTCGGCCCGCACGACGGCGGCCCGCACCCCCTCCGCGCGCACCAGCTCCGCACACCGCTCGGCGGCTTCCCGCGCCTGCTCGTAGCCGATGGCGACGCTGTGTCCGGCGCGTGCCAGCCGCACCGCCACCGCCGCCCCGATGCCACGACTGCCGCCCGTCACCACGGTGACCTGGTCCATTGCCTCAGCTCCCGCCCCTCGTACAAATGATCATTGACGATAGCTGATCGTGCATTGGTCTTGACCAAGTGTGGCCCCCGCCCTATGGTCGCATTGATACTGCAACAATGTTTAATAAATAAGCACGCATAAAGACGCAGGGGGAGATCAGGGTGGGGACCTCACAGCTCGAATCGGTACCGGAGCCGAAGTACTGGCATCTGAAGACCGTGCTCAGCGATGCGCTCGACTCGGAGTTCGCGGTCGGGGAGATCCTGCCCAACGAGCGTGACCTGGCCGCCCGTTTCGGCGTCGCCCGCGCCACCCTCCGGCAGGCCCTCGAACAGCTGGAGCTGGAGGGCAGGCTGCAGCGCCGCCGCGGGGTCGGCACCACCGTCGCCCCGCCGCGCGTCGGCGTGGCCGTCACGGATTACACCCACACCTGGACGGAAGCCGGCGACGACGCCTGGGCCTGCGTCGACAGTGTCGAGGCGGTGCCGCCCGCCGCGGTCGTGCAGCTCCTCGACATCGACCTCGACACCCCCGTGCACCGGGTCCGGCGCACCCGGGTGAGCCAGGGCCAGCCGCTCGCCGCCGAGCTGCTGTACGTACCGGCCGCGTCCGTTCCCGGCCTCGCCGCCATCGACACCCCCAGCGGACTGGCCCGCGCCCGGGCCGTGCTGCGCGAGCTGAGCCGGCTGAAGCTGGAGGGGCGGGAGCAGTCCGTGGAGCTGGGGTCGGCCCGGGCGGACGACGCCAAGGAGCTGGACCGGCTGCCCGGCGCCCCCGTTCTCGTGGTGACCACCCGTTACATCGCGGAGCAACGCACCGCGGCGGTCGCCGTGGCCACGTACCGCGCCGACACCTGCCGCCTCACCTTCGGCGACGCCAGCGGCGTCGAACTGCTGGCGGGCTGACCCGGCCCGCTCGGCGGCGGAGCGGAGTTTCTCACCGACCGGCGCGGCGCGCGGTGACCGTGCTGTCCACCGCGAACAGCTCCGCCTCCACATGGTCCAGCGCCAGCCGCAGCGCGCCCGTCGTCACCGCGGCCTCGCCCAGCACCGACTGGGCGACCTGCGGCGGGCGCAGGCAGTAGCGGGCCAGTTCGCCGCGGAGCGGGGCCAGCACGCCGTCCAGTCCAGCGGCCCAGCCGCCCACCACGACCACCTCGGGGTCGAGCGCCAGCACCAGGGCCGCCGTGTCGTGCACCAGCCGCCGGATGAAGCGGTCCACGGCCGCGCGCGCCCGGATGTCGCCGTCCCGGGCGAGCGCGAAGACCCGCACGACCTGCGCCTCGTCCAGCGGGTTCAGCGGTTCGCCGGTGGTGGAGAGCACCTCTTCCGGGCTGGCCTCGCGGCCCAGCAGATGCAGCGCGCCGATCTCCCCGGCCGCGCCGCCGTAGCCGCGGTGCAGCCGCCCGCCGATCAGCGACCCGGCGCCCGGGCTCAGCCCGGCCAGGACGAAGACGACATCGTCCGAACCGGCCGCGGCGCCCTTCCAGTGCTCCGCCACGGCCGCCGTGTTCGCGTCGTTCTCCACCAGCACCGGGCACTGGAAGGAGCGCCGCAGCCGCTCGCCGAGCGGCAGGCCCGTCCAGCCCGGCAGGGCGGTGCACAGATGGACGGTGCCGTCGGCCTCCACGATGCCGGGGCTGCCCACCCCGACCGCCCGCAGCGAGCGGCCCTCGACCCCGGTGTCCCGGAGCAGCTCCGCGGCGGCGTCCCGTACCCGCTCCAGCCGCTCGTCCGCCGGGGCCTTCTCGGACACCTCGCGCACCGTCGAGCCGAGCGCCCGCCCGTCCAGGTCGGACAGCAGGGCGGCGACCCGGTGCGCTCCTATCTCTATGCCCAGCAGATGTCCGGCCTCGGCGCGGAAGCGGAAGCGGCGCGCGGGGCGGCCCTGGCGGCGGACTCCGCCCTCCTCGGCGGGCACTTCCACCGCGAGCCCGCTGTCGATCAGCCCGTCGACCACGCCCTCGACCGTGGGCCGGGACAGGCCGGTGGCCAGGGTGAGGTCGGTGAGGGACGCGGCGGCGGCGTCCGGCGGCGCGGAAGCGGTAGCGGCGCGCAGCGCCTGGAGCACCACGGCGGAGTTGATGCGCCGCAGCAGGGACGGATCCCCACCGGTCAGCCGCCCCACGTCGGACCCCCTCCCGCCTCGTGTGCCGGATCGTATCTGCTGGGGGCGTGCACGGCGAGTCACCTGCGAACCCGCGCACGCGGGGGCATCTGACGGGCGACCAGATGTCGGTCCGGGGTTGTTTACTGAGGGCATGACCAGTACGGCGGACCACCTGGCCACGATCGAGGACCTGCGCGCCCGGGACTTTCCCGCGCAGCGCCGCGGCCCGGGGTTCCATGTCGCCGATCTCCGCGTGAGCGAGGACTTCTGGGACGCGGACCTGACCCGGGTCGAGGAGGTGCTGGAGGAGTTCGAGGCCGAGCTGGGCGTCCTGGTCCAGGTGCTGACCTTACGGTGGGGCACTCCCCGGGTATTGGACCTCACGGACACGCTGGAGCGCTCGGCCATGGGGGAGCCGGTGCCGCCGCCGCTCGATGCCCTGTGCGGCTATGTGCCCGAGCTGTACGTCTGGCGGCTGGACGGCCGCTGGGTCGGGCTCGGGGTGGGGCAGGGCGACCGTGAGCTGCCGTTCCAGCTGGTGGTGGCCATAGGGGAGGCGGGGAAGGAGGCCGAGGGCGGCGGCTGACGTCAGGTGGTGGCCTGGTTCGCCTCGGCGGCGGCGCGCAGCCGGGCGTACTCCTCGGCCATCGCCGCCGCCGTCCAGTGCGCGTTGAGCCCGCTGGGGTTGGGCAGGGCCCAGACGCGGGTGTCCCCGATCGTCCGTTCCTGCGGGCCGATCTTCGCCCGCTTGTCGCCGAACGCGACCCGGTAGGCGGTGACCCCCGCGACCGCGAGCCAGCGCGGCCGCAGACGGCGGACCTTCTCCTCCAGGATCCGGCCGCCCTCCCGGTACTCCGCGTCGGTCAGCTCGTCGGCACGCGCGCTGGCCCGGGCGACCACATTGGTGATGCCCAGCCCATAGGACGGCAGCTCGCCCTGTTCGGAGGGGTGCAGCCGCCGCGGCGTGAACCCCGAGGCGTGCAGCACCGGCCAGAACCGGTTGCCGGGGCGGGCGAAGTGGTGGCCGGTGGCGGCGGTCATCAGCCCGGGGTTGATGCCGCAGAAGAGGACCCGCAGACCGTCCCCGACCACATCGGGGACGAGACGGTCGCGGGCGGCCTCCAGCTCCTCGGGGGTCACGGGCGGCGTCAGAGGATCGAGCCCGGGGCGTACGCCGCGGCCTCGGGGTGCTGCTTGACGATCTCCTCGATCCGGCCGACCACCGTGCCGACCTGGTCGGCGGCCGCGCCCGTGAAGGACAGCTTGTCGGCCATCAGCGCCGCCAGCTCCGCCAGGTTCAGCGGAATCCGCTCATCGGCGGCGAGGGAGTCGAGCAGCTCGTTGCGCTCGGCGCCCTGCTCGCGCATCGCGAGGGCGGCGGCGACCGCGTGCTCCTTGATCGCCTCATGGGCGATCTCGCGGCCCACCCCGGCCCGCACGGCGCCCATCAGCACCTTGGTGGTGGCGAGGAAGGGCAGGTAGCGGTCCAGCTCGCGGGCGACGACGGCGGGGAAGGCGCCGAACTCGTCGAGTACGGTCAGGAAGGTCTCCAGCAGCCCGTCGAAGGCGAAGAACGCGTCCGGCAGCGCGACCCGGCGCACCACGGAGCAGGACACATCGCCCTCGTTCCACTGGTCGCCCGCCAGCTCGCCGGTCATCGAGGCGTAGCCGCGCAGGATCACGGCGAGGCCGTTGACGCGCTCGCAGGAGCGGGTGTTCATCTTGTGCGGCATCGCGGACGAGCCGACCTGGCCCGGCTTGAAGCCCTCGGTCACCAGCTCGTGCCCGGCCATCAGCCGGATCGTCTTGGCGAGCGAGGACGGGGCCGCGGCCAGCTGCACCAGGGCGGTGACGACCTCGTAGTCCAGCGAGCGCGGGTAAACCTGGCCGACCGAGGTGAACGCCTGCGCGAAGCCCAGGTGACCGGCGATCCGCTGCTCCAGCTCGGCCAGCTTCCGCGCGTCGCCGCCGAGCAGGTCCAGCATGTCCTGTGAGGTGCCGACCGGGCCCTTGATGCCGCGCAGCGGGTAGCGGCCGAGCAGATCCTCCAGCCGCCCGTGGGCGGCCAGCAGCTCGTCCGCCGCGGTCGCGAAGCGCTTGCCGAGCGTGGTGGCCTGCGCGGCGACGTTGTGCGAGCGGCCCGCCATCACCAGCTCGGCGTTGTCGGCGGCCAGCTTGCCGAGCCGGGCCAGCACGGCGACCGTACGGTCCCGCACCAGCTCCAGGGAGAGCCGGATCTGCAGCTGCTCGACGTTCTCGGTCAGGTCGCGGGAGGTCATGCCCTTGTGGACGTGCTCATGACCCGCGAGGGCGTTGAACTCCTCGATGCGGGCCTTCACATCGTGCCGGGTGACCTTCTCGCGCTCGGCGATCGAGGCGAGGTCGACGTTCTCCAGGACCCGCTCGTAGTCGGCGAGGGCGGCGTCCGGCACCTCGATGCCCAGGTCCTTCTGGGCACGCAGCACGGCGAGCCACAGCCGCCGCTCCAGCGTCACCTTGTACTCGGGGGACCACAGGACGGCCAGCTCCGCGGAGGCGTAGCGGCCGGCCAGGACGTTCGGAATGCGCGGCTTACCAGTCACGTGCACAGAGTCTACTGGCCGTATCCCCAGGCCAGACCGGTGGCCGGGCACTCCGGTCCGGTCAGCCCTGGTACGGCAGGAGTTCGGCCCGCTTCGGGGCCCGGCCGTCGCCCGAGGAACGGCCCGTCACCCGCCGGGCTATCCACGGCCCGAGGTGCTCGCGGGCGAACCGCGCGTCCGAGGTGCGGCGGGCCACCCAGCCCGGGCGGACCGCGGGCGGCAGGGGCGCGTCCCAGTCCTCCTCCGGCTCATGGCCCAGCGCCTGCCAGACGGCCTCGGCGACCCGGCGGTGCCCCTCGGCGTTCAGATGGAGCCGGTCGTCCGCCCACATCCGGGGATCGCCGACCGCCTCCGAGGCGTACAGGTCCACCACCAGCGCGTCATGCCGCACGGCCAGCTCGTCCACGAAGGAGAACAGGGCCTCCATCCGCGGCTCGAACCGCGCCAGCACCGGGCCGCGCCGCCCGGGGCTGCGCATCAGCACCAGCTGCTTGCAGCTGGGCGCGAGCCGCTCGACCGCCTCCTCCAGCAGCCCGCACACCCGTCCGACGTCGCATTTCGGACGCAGGACGTCGTTCCCGCCGCCGACCAGTGTCACCAGGTCCGCGCCCATCGCGGCCGCCGGGCCCGTCTGCTCGTCCACGATCTGGCCGATCAGCTTCCCGCGCACCGCGAGATTGGCGTACCGGAAGCCGGGGGTACGGGCCGCGAGCCGGGCGGCGAGCAGATCCGCCCAGCCGCGGTAGCCGCCGTCCGGGAGGGCGTCGGACATGCCCTCGGTGAAGGAGTCGCCGATCGCGACAAAGCTCGTATAGGTGGTGTTCGTCTGCATGGCTCGGACGATCTTATCCGGTGCACGCGGGCTGCGCGGCGGCCCCGGCGCGCGCATCATGAGCCAATGGCGATGACCCACATCTATTTCGAGGGCGGTGCCCGGAACGGGACGACGGCGAGCTGGAACCTCGAACCCGGCGCGGACATCTACGACGACAACATCTTCCGGCCGCCCGAGCTGTACCGGCGCACCGACCGTACGAAGGTGATCGGGCACGTCGAATACGTGGTCTTCCGCTACGACCCTTCGGGCGCACGGCCCGGCCGCCGCCCCTGAACGCGCGCTCCCCGCGCGGATGGCCGGGAATCTCCGGCCGGGACGGCGCGCGGGCGGATACGGGTCGCTCGGTTGGGCGGAGCAGGGTTCCGGACGACGCGGAGTAGGGCAGTCTGGTCCGCGTGGATGCCTTTGAATGCGACCGTACGACGATGGCGATCGTCGCCGCCGCCCTCGCCGACGACGGTGAGGGCGCGGCGGCCCTGCTGGAGCCGATGGAGACGCGCGATGTGTGCCGGGTCGCCGTCCGGCTGGCCGCGATGGCCGCCGACGCGCTGCTGGCCGTGGCCGAGGAGGGCGGCGGCGGACGGGAGGAGGCGCTCGCGCACTGGCAGGCGTGCATCATCGCCCATGAGTCCAGACGGGACCAGTGACGGTCCGGCACCGCGGCATGCCCCGCCGGTCTCCGTCACGCCACCAGGAGGCGCAGCACGTCCTCCATCGTGACCAGCCCCTCCAACCGCTCCTCCGCGTCGATGACGGGCGCCAGATGGGTCCCGCTGTCGCGCATCGCGGTCAGCACGTCGTCCAGCGGCGTCTGCGACCGCACCCGGGCGACCGGCCGCAGCTGATCGGCGCGGAACGGAACATCCCGCGGATGTGCGTCCAGCGCGTCCTTCACATGGAGATAGCCCAGGATCCGCCCGGAGCCGTCGAGCACGGGGAACCGGGAGAAGCCGGTTTCGGCCGACATCCGCTCCAGCTCCTCGGGGGTCACCCCGATCCGCGCCGAGACCACCCGGTCCATGGGCAGCACCACGTCCCGCACCGGCCGCCGGCCCAGCTCCAGCGCGTCCCGCAGCCGCTCGGCACCCCGGTCGTCCAGCAGTCCGGCCTCACTGGAGTCCGCGACCATACGCGCCAGTTCGTCATCCGAGAACGTGGCCGCCACCTCGCCCCGGGGCTGGACCCGCATCAGCTTCAGCAGACCGTTGGCAAACGTGTTGACCGCGAAGATGACCGGGCGCAGTGCCCGCGCGAGCCCCACCAGCGACGGCCCGAGCAGCAGCGCGGAGCGCACCGGCTCGGCCAGCGCCACGTTCTTCGGCACCATCTCGCCGACCAGCATGTGCAGATACGTAGCCACGCTCAGCGCGATCACGAACGAGATGGGATGGACCAGCCCGAGCGACAGCCCGGTCGTGTGGAACAGCGGCTCCAGCAGATGCGCGATGGCCGGTTCCGCGACGGCACCCAGCACCAGCGTGCACAGCGTGATGCCGAGCTGGGCCGCGGCCAGCAGCGCGGAGACGTGTTCGAGCCCCCACAGCACGGCCCGCGCCCGGCGGTCGCCCCGCTCGGCGTACGGCTCGATCTGGCTGCGCCGCACCGAGATCAGGGCGAACTCGGCGCCCACGAAGAAGGCGTTCGCGACCAGCGTCAGCAGGCCGATCAGCAGCTGGACGGCGATCATGGGCCCGCCCCGTCGTCGTCCCGGCCGTCGCCATGGTTGTGGGGGAGCGGGGCGTGCAGCCGCACCCGGGCGGCGCGGTGGCCCGCCGCCTTCACCACTTCCACCCGCCAGCCCTCGGGCCGGACCGTGTCGCCCACGACCGGGATACGGCCCAGCTCGGCCGCGATCAGCCCGGCCAGCGTCTCGTACGGCCCCGGGGGCACCCGCAGCCCGATCCCCTCCAGCTGATCGACCCGGGCGGCGCCGTCCGCGTCGTACACCGCCCGCCCCTCGGCGTCCTCGCCCGCCGGGGCCAGGTCGGGGGTCTCGTGCGGGTCGTGCTCGTCGCGGACCTCGCCGACCACCTCCTCGACGATGTCCTCCATCGTGACGACCCCGGCCGTGCCGCCGTACTCGTCGATGACCACGGCCATGCTGCGCCTGGCCGAGAGCCGGTCCAGCAGCCGGTCCACGGTGAGCGACTCGGGGACGAGCAGGGCCTCGTGCATCAGTTCGGACACCGGATGGCGCGGCCGCGCCTCGGCGGGGATCGCGAGGACGTCCTTGATGTGGACGATGCCCGCCACCGCGTCCAGGCTGTCGCGGTGGACGGGGAAGCGGGACAGCCCGGTGGCGCGGGTCGCGTTGGCGACGTCCTCGGCGGTGGCCCGTACGTCCAGCGCGATCATCTGCACCCGGGGCGTCATCACGTTCTGCGCGGTCAGCCCGCCCAGATTGAGGGTGCGGACGAACAGCTCCGCGGTGTCCGCCTCCAGCGCGCCCTCCTTCGCGGAGTGCCGGGCCAGCGCGATCAGCTCCTGCGGTCCGCGCGCCCCGGCCAGCTCCTCGGCGGGCTCCACGCCCATCCGGCGCACCAGGCGGTTGGCGGTGTTGTTGAGGTGGGCGATCAGCGGGCGGAAGGCCGCGCTGAAGACGCGCTGCGGGGTGGCGACGGCCCGCGCGACCGGCAGCGGGCGCGAGATCGCCCAGTTCTTGGGGACCAGCTCGCCGACCACCATCATCACCACCGTCGACAGGGCGGTGCCGACGACGAGGGCCACCGAGTGGACGGCGGAGCGGGGCACCCCGATCGCGGTCAGCGGCCCGCCCAGCAGCGCGGCGATGGACGGCTCGGCGAGCATGCCCACGACCAGGTTGGTGACGGTGATGCCGAGCTGGGCGCCCGAGAGCTGGTACGTCAGGCCGCGCACGGCCTTCAGTGCGCTCTCCGCACCGCGCTCGCCGCGCTCCACCGCGCGCTCCAGCTCGCTGCGCTCGACCGTGGTCAGCGAGAACTCCGCCGCCACGAAACCACCGCAGGCGAGCGCCAGCAGGAGCGCCACGACCAGGAGGAGGACTTCGGTCATCGGTTCACCTCCGTCCCATGATCCGGCAGGGCCCGGAGGAGCGCGCGACGGGAGACGCCGCGCACTCTCATGGTAAAGGCGCGGCAAAGCTCCGCGCCGGGCCGGGGACCGGCCGTCTCACCGGGGCAGCGGCTTCACCCAGCGGCTCCACTGCGGCTCCCGGGCATAACCGGCCGCGCTCCACGCGTGGTGGGCGAGCGCGTTCTCGTCGAGCACCATGGCGTCCCCGCGCCGCCCGCCCAGCGCCGCGAACCGCTCCTCGGCCTCGTTGAGCAGCGCGGTCGCCACGCCCCGGCGGCGGTGGGCGGGGTGGACGGCGAGCCGGTACAGATGGCAGCGCCAGCCGTCGAAGCCCGCTATGACGGTCCCGGCGAGCGCCCCGTCCCGCTCGGCCAGCAGCAGCGACTCGGGGTCCCGGTCGATCAGCCGGGCCACCCCGCCCCGGTCGTCGCTGATGCTCGTTCCTTCCGCGGCCTCGCGCCAGAAGGCGAGCACGGTGTCGACGTCAGAGGGGGTGGCATGGCGGATTCGAAGATCACTCATGCGGGGAGCCAAGCAGAGCGCCGGGCCGTCCGGCGAACCCTTTTCGTGCGGTCAGGGCGTCAGCGGGCGCCACGTGTCGGTGGCGGTCGCGGCGAGCGCGAGGGGGCCGAGGACGACCAGCAAAAGGACGGGGGACATGGTCAGCAGGACCGCCGCGGCGGCCGTGGACCCGGCCAGCAGGACGGTGACGAGCGGCTGCCCCGGCACCGACCGGAAGGCCGCGGCGAGGACGGCGCGCCAGCGCAGCCCGTCCCGCCAGGCCGCGGCGCACCGCAGCCCCAGGGCGGCGAGAGCGGCGGTCGCGACGGCGAGGGCCGGCCCGGCGCCCGGCCCGCCGTGAGCGTCCAGGGCGAGCGCGTCCAGCCACAGCAGCGCCAGCACTCCGGCGGGGGCGAGCCAGCCGGACGGCCCCGAGCGCAGCACCCGGCGCAGTGCCGCCAGGAAGGTGCGTGGCGTCACGCCCGCCCCGCCGTGCGCCTGCTCTCGCAGCACGGTGCAGCCCGCCACCAGCGCGGGGTAGGCGGTGACCACGGGCAGCGAGGCGAGCAGCAGGAACACCCCGAGCAGCAGACAGTCGGCGAACGGCGCGAACCAAGAGCGGCGCATCGGCCCTGCCTCCCTATCCCTTGAGCCCGGAGGTGTGCACGCCCTCGACCAGCAGCCGCTGGAAGGCGAGGAAGAACAGCATCACGGGTACGAGGGTGAGCACCGACATCGCGAACATCGGCCCGAACGCGGCGCCGCCGGACTGGTCGACGAACATCCGCAGGCCCAGTTGCAGCGTGTAGTCCCGCGGGTCGGCGAGATACATCAGCTGGGAGAGGAAGTCGTTCCAGCTCCAGATGAACGAGAAGATCGTCGTGGTGACCAGGGCCGGTTTGAGCAGCGGCATGATGACGTGCCAGAAGGTGCGGTACGGCCCGCAGCCGTCGATGACCGCCGCCTCATCCAGTTCGCGCGGCAGCGAGCGGATGAACTGGACGATCAGAAAGACGAAGAAGGCCTCGGTGGCCAGGAACTTCGGCAGGATGATCGGCAGGAAGGTGCCGACCATGCCGAGCTTCTGGAAGATGATGTACTGCGGGATCAGCACGACGTGCATCGGCAGCATCAGCGTCCCGATCATCACCGCGAAGTAGAGCCCACGGCCCCGGAAGCGGAGCCGCGCGAAGGCGTACGCGGCCAGGGAGCAGGACAGCACGTTGCCGATGACCGCGCCGGTGGAGATGAGCAGCGAGTTGCCGAACAGCCGCCACAGCGTGATGCCGCTGATCCCCTCGGCCGCCTTGGTGTAGTTGCCCGGGGTGAAGACCTCCGGGATGGGGCTCAGATTCGAGATGATCTCGGTGCCGGACTTCACCGAAGCCGTGACGAGCCACAGCACCGGATAGAGCAGCACGAGGCCGAGCGCCACGCAGACGAGGTGCCACACCGCGGAACGCAGCCGTGGGGTGGTCGTGGCGGGAGCCGGGGACATCGCGGTCGTCATGACGTCTCCTCCTGTCCGTAGAAGACCCACAGCCGGGAACTGCGGAAGACGAGGAACGTGACCAGGGCGATGACGGCCAGCAGGACCCACGCCATCGCGGAGGCGTATCCCATGTGGAAGTTGGTGAATGCCTGTTGGTACAGGTACAGCGAGTAGAAGAGGGTCGAGTCGGACGGCCCTCCGGTGCCGTTGCTGACCACGAACGCGGAGGTGAAGGACTGGAAGGAGTGGATGATCTCCATGACCAGGTTGAAGAAGAGGACGGGCGTCAGCATCGGCAGCGTGATGGAGAAGAAGGTGCGCGTCCGGCTCGCCCCGTCGATCGAGGACGCCTCGTACAGCTCCTTCGGGATCTGCTTCAGCCCGGCCAGGAAGATCACCATGGGCGCGCCGAACTGCCAGACGGTCAGCATGATCAGCGGATACAGGGCGTAGTCCGGATTGTCGGTGAGGCCGCCCAGGTGGAGGCCGAAGAAGGCCAGCGAACGGTCGGTGAGACCGCCTGTGGCGAACAGCGACCGCCACACCAGGGCCACGCTGACGCTCGCGCCGAGCAGTGACGGGGCGTAGAAGGCGGCGCGGTACAGGCCGACTCCTCGGTGCGCGCGGTTCAGCAGCAGCGCCACGGCGAGCGCGGCGGCGAGCTTGAGCGGCGCGCCGATGAGGACGAACTTCAGGGTCACGCCCACCGAGGTGAGGAACCGGTCGTCCTCCAGCATGTAGCGGTAGTTGGCAAGACCCACCCACTGCGGCTTCGAGAAGAGGTCGTAGTCGGTGAACGACAGATACAGCGAGGCGAGCATCGGGCCGAGGGTCAGGACGACCGCGCCGATCAGCCAGGGCGCCAGGAAGACATGTGCCGACAGCACCGATGAACGGCGGCGGCGCCGCGCCGGAGCGACGGCGTCGGTGACGCCGCCGCCGGGGCGGGGCAGGGGACGGGGCGGTGCGGTCGCCTGGGCCATACGTGCTCCTCAACGGCGAGGATGGATAACGGCGGCAACGGTTGCATGGGAAAGCGCTTGCGGCAAGAGGTGGGGCGCGGCGAACTTTTCCCTGATGATTCGGCTCTTGACATTGACTGGGCCTCGCGGGCAAGCGTAATTTCCGGTTCAGCTTGCAACAGAGTGGCAACGTTTGCAGTCACTCGTCCGCCGTTCTCGGCCAACCGCCCCCGCCCCGCAGAGTGAAGGGCCGCGATGTCCGCAACACGCCGTCCCCCCGCCCCCGTCCCGCCCTCTCGCCGCCGGGTGCTCGCCTCGCTCGGCGCGCTGGGTCTGGGCGCCGCCACCGCAGGGTGCGCCGCAGACAGGGCCGCCGCCGACGACACGGTGACGCTCGGCTTCCAGTGGTGGGGCCCCGACGACCGCAATCTGGCCACCGCCAAGGCGCTGCGGATCTTCGAGCGCCGCCATCCGAACATCAAAGCGGCGACGTCGTTCACCGGGTACGACGCCTACTTCCAGCGGCTCGCCACCCAAGTGGCGGCAGGAGGCGGACCCGACATTCTGCAAATGGACTACTACCAGATGCGGTCCTACGCCGACTACGGGCTGCTCGCGAACCTCGACGGCCCCGAGTTCTCCGCCCTCTCCCTGGACCAGGTGCCCGCGACCTATGTGAACGCCAACCGCCTGGACGGCAAGCTGTACGCGGTGCCGACGGGGCTCACGACGCAAGCCCTGTTCGTCGACCCCACCCTCTGGCGCAAGGCGGGGGTCGGCCTCCCGAAGAAGGGCTGGACCTGGGACGACCTGCTGAACGACATCGGCCCCGCCCTGAAGCGGGCCGTGCCCGGCAGAGTCCCGCTCACCGATTTCGGCGGCTACAGCGAGTGCTTCAACGTCTGGCTCGCCCAGCGCGGCAAGTCGATCTACAAGGCCGACGCCTCGCTCGGCTTCGGCACGGCCGATCTCGCCGCGTTCTGGGAGCTGACCGCGCGGCTGAGGGACAAGGGCATCTTCACCCCGCCGCACGTCACCGCCTCCTACGACGGCTCGATCGAGAGTTCTCCGCTGGTACGGAAGATCTCCACGGCCGAGTTCAAGCTCACCTCCTCGGTCACGCCCTACTTCGAGGCCTACGGTGAGGTCGCCGCCGTGCCGTTCCCCACGGTGTCCTCCGGCGCCCCGCTCGGACTGACCGCGGGCGCGGGCATGATGTGCGTACAGCAGCGCTCTCCGCACAAGCGGGAGGCCGCGCTGCTGCTCGACTTCCTGCTCAACGACCCCGAGGCGGGACGCGCGCTCGGCGTGGTCCGCGGTCTTCCGCCGAACCGGCCGAACCTCAACCGCCTCGCGCCCGGCTTCAGCAAGGGCGACCGCATGGTGTACGAGTACGTCACCGCGTTCGAGAAGGACTTCGCGCGGTCTCCACTGCCGCCGCCCGGCTCCGACGAGGACAAGCTGGAGTTCGAGAGCGTCTACCAGGACGTGCTCTTCGGCAAGCGGAGCGAACGGGCGGCGGCCGCCCATATGACGGAGAAGTACCGGACGACCGTGCCACAGGGCTGAACCATGATCATTCGTGAACTGCGGGTCACCCCCATCGCCTTCCGTGACCCCCCGCTGCTCAACGCCGACGGAGTCCACCAGCCCCATGTCCTGCGCGCGGTCCTCGAACTGGTCGTGGACGACGGCCGCGGCGGCGAGGTCACCGGACTCGGCGAATGCGCCGGTCACGCCTGGCAGCTCGACTGGCTGACGCTCGTCGGCGCGCATCTGGCGGGCCTCCCCGTCTTCGACACGGCAGCGGTCGGCCGGACCGTCCGCGCGCTGCTGTCCGGGCGGGCGGACGGCGTCGACTACGGCCCTGGCGCGCCGTGGCGGCGCTGGTCCGACCGTACGAGGCCGCCCGAATCGCGCGGCCCCGCCCCGGTTCCCGCGCCCGCCTTCGACGTACGGCGCGTGTACGCGGCGATCGAGGTCGCGTGCCTGGACGCGCAGGGCAGGCTGACCGGGCTACCGGTGGTCGACCTGCTGGGCGGCCAGGTGCGGGACGCCGTGCCCTACAGCGCGTACCTCTTCTACAAGTGGGAGCGGCACCCCGCACGGGACGGTGCCCCCGCGATCGAGGACGAGTGGGGCGCCGCCCTGGACCCCGAGGGCATCGTCGCCCAGGCCAGGCGCATGGTGGACCGGTACGGTTTCCGCTCCCTCAAGCTCAAGGGCGGGGTCTTCCCGCCGGACGAGGAGATCGCCGCCATTCACGCGCTACACGCGGCGTTCCCCGGGCATCCGCTCCGTATCGACCCGAACGCCGCGTGGACCCTCCAGACCTCCCTGACGGCGGTCCGCGAACTCGAAGGCGTCCTCGAATACCTGGAGGACCCGGTGGCCGGGGCCGAGAACATGGGCGCCCTCGCCGCGCGGACCCCGATCCCGCTCGCCACCAACATGTGCGTGAACTCGCTGGAGACCATGCGCCCCGCCCTCGACCACGGTGCGGTGCGGATCGTGTTGGCCGATCACCACATCTGGGGCGGGCTGCGGGGCACCGCCGCGCTGGGTGACGTCTGCAAGGCCGTGGGCTGGGGGCTGTCCATGCACTCCAACTCGCACCTGGGCATCAGCCTCGCCGCGATGACCCACGTAGCCGCCGCCACCGAGGAGCTGGCCTACGCGTGCGACACCCACTACCCGTGGAACGCCGCCGATGACGTGGTGGCGCCCGGTGCCCTGGCCTTCGCCGACGGAGCCGTGCGGGTCCCGCCGGGCCCGGGTCTCGGGGTCGAGCTGGACCGCGCCGTCCTCGACCGGCTGCACGCCACGTACCTGCACCTGGGGCGCGAGCACCGGCACGACGCGCTCTACATGAGGACCGTGGAGCCGGGCTTCGACCCGGCGCTGCCGCGCTGGTAGTTCAGCACGGCTCTCACTCGACGGCGGCCGTTGACCCCCGTACCACCAGATGCGTCTCCAGCACCCGCTGCATCGGCTCCGCCCCCTCCACCGCGGGCGTGCCCAGGATGCGGGACAGCAGATCGACGGCGGCCCGCGCGGCGTACGCCTTCGGCACCGACACCGTGGTCAGCGGGGGCGCGGCCATCCCGGACAGCGCGAAGTCGTCGCAGCCCACCACGCTCATCTCGTCCGGCACCCGCACCCCGCGCGCGGTGAACCGGCTGATCAGCCCGAACGCGACGATGTCGTTGAACGCCACCACCGCGCTCGCCCCGCTGGCGAGCACCACATCGGCCGCGCCGGTGATCCCGCCGTCGAACTGCGGGGACACGCTCCCCACGTGGACGATCTCGACCTTGCCCGACTCCGCCATCGCCTCGACGCCCGCCGCCCGCTCCTGCGCGGCCCAGGAGCTGCGCGGCCCGCCGACGTACGCGATCTTGCGGTGGCCCAGGGCGTGCAGATGGGCCACCGCGTCGCTCATGCCCGCCATCAGGTCGGCCGTGACGCTCGCGAAGCCGGGCTCCGTGCGGTGCAGCAGCACGGTCGGCTTGGCGGCGAGTTCGTCCAGCGACCGCAGCTCCTCGCCGCTCAGATGCGGCGAGACCAGGACGAGCCCGTCCACCTGCGGGGCCAGGGTGCGGATCGCGTCCAGCTCCAAGGCCTCGTCGCGCTCGGCGTCGGACACGAACACCGCGTAGCCGAGGCCCCGGGCCCGGGACTGCACGCCCTTGCAGCACTCCGCGTAGAAGGGGTTCAGCAGGTCAGGGACGATCACGCCCAGATGGCCGGTACGTCCCGTGATCAAGCCCTGTGCCGCGCGGTTGGGCTGGTAGCCGAGCCGGTCGGCGGCGGCCCGCACCCGCTCGCGCGTGACGACGCTGACCGTTCCCCCGGGGGCCAGCGCCCGCGACACCGTGGACGGCGAGACCCCTGAGGCCTTCGCGACGTCTCGAATGGTCACCTGCACGACCTGAGGTTTGCACCCCCGCTCCTGTTACGTCAATGTACGTCGATCACGCTCCGTGCAGCTCCTCGATCACCGGGGCGAAGGTCTCCATGTGGTGCTCCAGCACGCTGAAGTACGAGAAGCCGAAGCGCTCGCGGTGGGCCCGCAGCTGGTCCGCCATGTCCTTGGGGCTGCCCAGCAGCAGCGCGGGGTGCTCCAGAAGCTGCTCCTCGGTGAGGTCGGGGGCGAAGGGCCGCAGCTCGCGGGCCTTGGAACGGCGGTCGTCGGTGCCGTCCACCATCTGGATCAGATAGTTCAGCTCGGCGCGCTCCCCGCCGCCACTGTCGGCCCCGGCCCCGGCCCCGGCTTCCGCGGCGAAGCGGCGAAAGGCCGCCACCCGCTCCTCCAGCGCCTCCGGAGTGATCAGCTTCACCGGGCCGGGCGCGTCCTCCGGCGCCTGGACCGCGCCGGTGAAGGCCGCGATCCGCGCGTGGCGGGCGGCCAGCCGCAGCAGCCGGTTGCCGTTGCCGCCCAGCAGCAGCGGCGGGTGCGGCGTCTGCGCGGGCCGCGGCTGCTGCTCGGGGTCGGTCAGCAGCCGCTCCAGCTCATGGACCGTGTGCTCCAGATGGTCCACCCGCTCGCGCGGCGATCCGAACGGCAGCCCGGCGCTGTCGTGTTCGGCCTTCACGTACCCCGCGCCCAGGCCCAGTTCCAGCCGTCCCCCGGTGAGCGTGTCGCAGGTGGCCACCGCGCGGGCCAGCAGGGCCGGGTTCCAGAAACCCAGGTTGAGGACGAAGGTGCCGAGCCGCGGCCGCTCGGTGGCCTCGGCGGCGGCCACCAGCGCCGCGAACGGATCGGGCATGCCCAGATGGTCGGGGACCAGCAGTACGTCGTAGCCCAGACCGTCGGCGCGGCGGCACTTCTCGCGCCATGCCGGGGCCGATTCGAGCGTGAGCAGATTGACTCCGAAACGGAACGGCCTTGCCATGAGCCCTCCTTGATCGGGAATGCCCCGAACCTATCGGAGTACGGCGCTCATCGGTCAGCCCTCGGGTGTCGTGTACGCCCGGGTGAAGATCTGCATGCGGCCCAGCACCGAGTCGGCCGTGGGCCGCTCCATCCGGTCCACGATCCGGCCGTCGTCGAGGAAGAGCACCAGGTCGGAGTGGGCGGCGGCGCTCGGGTCATGGGTCACCATGACCACTGTCTGGCCCAGGTCGTCCACCGCCTCGCGCAGGAAGGTCAGCACCTCCAGACCCGCCCGCGAGTCCAGGTTGCCGGTCGGCTCGTCCGCGAAGATCAGCTCGGGGCGGGAGGCCAGCGCCCGCGCGCAGGCCACCCGCTGCTGCTGGCCGCCGGACAGCTGGGCGGGCCGGTGCTTGAGGCGGTCCCGCAGCCCGAGGGTGTCGATGACCCGCTCAAGCCACTCCGGGTCGGGCTTCTTGCCCGCGATGTCCATCGGCAGGGTGATGTTCTCGGCCGCGTTCAGCGTGGGCAGCAGGTTGAACGACTGGAACATGAAGCCGATCCGGTCGCGGCGCAGCTGAGTCAGCTGGCGGTCGTTGAGTCCGGTGATCTCGGTGTCGCCCAGCCAGACCTGGCCCGAGGAGACCGTGTCCAGCCCTGCCAGGCAGTGCATCAGCGTGGACTTGCCGGAGCCGGACGGCCCCATCACCGCGGTGAACCTGCCCCGCTCGATCTCCACGTCCACCGAGTCCAGGGCGATCACGGCGGTGTCGCCGCTGCCGTACGCCTTGGTCAGGCCGCGGGCCCGGGCCGCCGCGCGGGCGCCGCCCTCCGCGTACCCGTCTGTTTTCGTTGCCGCCGGTGTGGACACAAACGCCTCCCGTGTCGGAACGGTTTGCCCTCGATGGTAGGGACCGTCCCGGCTTTCGCGCGCGGTTGGCGCTGCTAGCAATTATGCGCTAGCGTGGAGGGGTGGCTAAGACACAGCTGAACGTCCGGGTCGATGAGACCACCGCTGAGGTGGCCCGGGAGCGTGCCCTTCAGCGGGGAGTGAGCGTCAACCGCTACATCGAAGAGCTGGTGCGGAAGGACGCGGGCGAGGTGGGTCATACGTTCGTGGAGGCCGCCGCCGACTTCATGAAGCAGTACGAATCCGTCTTCGACGAGGGGTTCGGCCGGGAGCTCGGAGGCGAAGCGCGCCGTTGACCGTGCGTATCGACCTCGCCTGGCTGCTGATGATCGCCGAGCACAACACCCCGGGGGACCCGCGCGTCACCGATTACGGCGCGCTGGTGGCCGCCGTGAGCCGCCATGAGGCGGAGATATTCGGCACCCCGATCTACACCGATCCGCAGGAGCGGGCCGCCGCCCTGTTGCAGCTGCTGCTCCGGGTGCCGGCCCTGGAGCGCTCGAACGCGCTGTTCGCGTCGGCCGTCGCGTACGCCTACCTGGTGGCGAGCGGGCTGAAGGTGGCCATCTCGCCCGAGCGGGTGCGGGACCTGGCACGCCTGGTGCACGACGGCGCCGTGGATGTGCACGCGATCGCGGACGAGCTGCGCCGCTGGGGCGTCTAGCGAGGCGACGGGCCGCGCCGCTGGAGCGTCGGGCGAGAATTATGACGGCGGGCGCCGCACCACCCCCAGCGTGCAGGGCGAGGTGGGCAGCGGCAGTCCCCGTTCGGGCAGCCGCAGGGACCGTTGGGTGACGGGCTCGAAGCCCGCCCGCGCCAGCTCCACCCGCACCTCGCGCCCGGTGTGGCAGCCGCCGAACAGCAGCGGCCACACCGTCCGGTCCAGCACCCCCTGCGTCATCGCCAGCGCCCGCCCCTCGGCCCGCCCGTGCTCCAGGAACCGCAGCTCACCGCCCGGCCGCAGCACCCGATGCAGCTCGGCCAGGGTGCGCCGGACGTCCCGTACGGAGCACAGCACCAGACACGCCACCGCCGCGTCGAACGCCTCGCTCTTGACCGGCAGCGCCTCCGCGACCCCGGGCACCACGTCCACCGGCACCTCGGCCCGATGACCCGCTCGCACCGCCAGGCGGCGCAGATGGCGCTCGGGCTCGATGGCGACGACCTCGGAGACGGTGCTCGGGTAGTGCGCGAAGTTCAGGCCGTTTCCGGCGCCGATCTCGATGACCCGGCCGGACAGCCCGGACAGCAGTTCACCGCGGAGTTCGGCGACCCCGGCCCGTTCGTCGGCCAGCGGGCTGACCTTCGCCCAGAAGCGGGCGAAGAGCGGGTGGTGGACGGCCTCGCTCGGGGGCCGGAGGCGGCGTACGGGCATGGGTGACACCCCTTTTCCAGCGGGACGGCTGTATACCGATACCGGGAGTCTGCCCATGCCGCCCCCACCGCTACGCCGTGCGGTGCTCCTTCGTGCGGTGCTCCTTCACGAAGCGCTCCGCGTCCCACACGCCGTCGAGCCGCGGTGCCAGCCACTCCGGGGCCGCCGCGCGGAAGTCGGCGGGCGGCAGGGTCCCGGCCCCCTCGGGGACGGCGCCCAGTAGCGGGGCACCTGCCGCGCGCGGCAGGTCGGTCCGGTTGCAGCGGGAGGCGAGGTCCGCGTCGGCGGGCCAGCTGCCGATGACGACGCCGGGGAAGCGCAGGCCACGGGCGCGCAGCGCCTCCGCCGTCAGGGCCGTGGCGTTGAGCGTGCCCAGGCCCGCGTGGGCGACGACCAGGACGGGGGCGTCGAGCAGCCGGGCCGCGTCGGCGAGCGTCGCGCCGGTCTCGTCGAACCGTACGAGCAGGCCGCCCGCGCCCTCCACGAGGACCAGATCGTGCTCGGCGGCCAGCTTCTCCGCCGCCTCCGCGATCTCCCGCGGCCGTACGGCGGGGTGCCCGGCGCGGCGCGCCGCGGTGTCGGGCGCCAGCGGCTCGGGGTAGCGGGCGAGTTCCCGCAAGGTCACGCCACCGGCGAGCCGGGCCACCTCGGCGGCATCGCCCGGTTCGTCCGGACCGACGCCGGTCTGCGCGGGTTTGAGTACGGCGACCGACCGGCCGCGGGACAGCGCCGCCGCCGCGACGGCCGCCGTGGTGACGGTCTTGCCGACCTCCGTGCCGGTGCCGGTCACGACCAGTACTGACATCTGTTGCTTCGTGCCTTTCGCTGTTGTCTTGTTGTTGTGTCGTCGCGTGTTGTGTCGTCGCGTGTTGTGCCGTCAGCCCGCCGCGGCGGCCGCGGCCGCCCGTACCGCCGTGCAGATGCGGGCCAGATCGTCGTCGCCCGTGATGAAGGGCGGCATGGTGTAGAGCATGTCGCGGAACGGCCGCAGCCATACGCCCTCGCGCACCGCCGCCCGCGACGCCGCCGCCATGCCCGCGTCGTCCAGCGGGTGGTCGAGCTGGACGACGCCGATCGCGCCGAGCGTCCGTACCTCCGTGACGCCCGGCAGTTCTGCGGCGGGCGCCAGCCCCTCCCGCAGCCCCGTCTCGATCCGCTTGACCTCCTGCCGCCAGTCGTACGACAGCAGCAGGTCGATCGAGGCGCCAGCGACGGCGGCGGCCAGCGGGTTGCCCATGAACGTCGGCCCGTGGGCGAGCACCGGAAGCTCGCCGCGCGAGATGCCGTCCGCCACCCGCGAGGTGCACAGCGTCGCGGCCAGCGTCAGATAACCGCCGGTCAGCGCCTTGCCCACGCACATCACATCGGGGCTGACCCCGGCGTGCTCGGCCGCGAAGAGCGTGCCGGTACGCCCGAAGCCGGTGGCGATCTCGTCGAACACCAGCAGGACGTCGTGCTCGTCGCACGCCTCGCGCAGCATCCGCAGCAGGGCGGGGGAGTGGAACCGCATGCCGCCCGCGCCCTGCACCACCGGTTCCACGATCACCGCGGCCAGCTCGTCCGCGTGCCGGGCCACCAGCTCGCGCACATGTGCCTCGTACGCCGGGTCGGGCTCGGCGTCGAAGCCGGGCGGCGGCGCGTCCGCGAAGATCTGCTCGGGCAGGACGCCCGACCACAGCCGGTGCATGCCGCCGTCCGGGTCGCACACCGCCATCGGCTGCCAGGTGTCGCCGTGGTAGCCGCCGCGCCAGGTCAGCAGCCGCTGCTTGGCTGGGCGGCCGAGGGAGCGCCAGTACTGGAGGCACATCTTGACCGCGACCTCGACCGACACCGAGCCGGAGTCGGCGAGGAAGACGTGCTGGAGCGGCTCGGGCGTGATCTCCACGAGCCGGGTGGCCAGCCGCACGGCGGGCTCATGGGTGAGCCCGCCGAACATCACATGGCTCATCCGGTCGAGCTGGCCGCGCGCCGCGTCGTTGAGCACCGGGTGGTTGTAGCCGTGGATGGCGGACCACCACGACGACATCCCGTCCACCAGCTCCCGTACGCCCTCGGCCGGTTCGGCGAGCCGCAGCCTGACCCCGGCCGCGGACTCGACGACGAGCGGGTCCGCGCGGCCGGGCATCGGGCCGTACGGATGCCAGACGTGCTGCCGGTCCAGCGCCAGCAGCGCGTCGGGCGTCAGCGGCTCAGGCATTGGGCGGCAGTTCCGTCCCCGGGCCCCGGCGGCGCACCGCGACCAGGTCCGCGTGCGACTCCCCGGCCGCCACCGCGACGGGCTCGGCGGCGGGGGCGGCAGCGGGTTCGACGGCGGGCTCGGCGTCGGCGGCCGGGGCGTCGTGGGCGTCACCGCACGGGCCGCAGCCGCCGCCCTCCGCGCCGTGCGAGCCGCAGCCGCCGCCGGCCGCCGCGAGGGCGTCGGCGCGGTGCGCGGGCAGCGTCCTGGTGTCGGTGCCCTCCACCTCGAAACCCGCGTCGGCGATCATCGCCAGGTCGTCCTTGCCCGACTGGCCCTCGGTGGTCAGATAGTCGCCGAGGAAGATCGAGTTCGCCAGGTTCAGGGCCAGCGGCTGGAGCGTGCGGAGATGGATCTCGCGCCCGCCCGCGAGCCGCACCTCCACGTCCGGGCAGACGAACCGCACCATGGCGAGGATGCGCAGACAGCGCTGCGGGGTGAGGTTCCAGTCCCCGGCCAGCGGGGTGCCGTCGATCGGGATGAGGAAGTTGACCGGCACCGAGTCCGGGTTCAGCTCGCGCAGCGAGAAGACCACGTCCACCAGGTCCTCGTCACGCTCGCCCATGCCCGCGATCAGCCCGGAGCAGGCCGACATGCCCGCGGACTGGGCCTGCTGCACGGTGGAGACCCGGTCGGCGTAGGTGTGGGTGGTGGTGATGTCGCCGTACGTGGCCTCGGAGGTGTTGAGGTTGTGGTTGTACGCGTCGGCGCCCGCGTCCCGCAGCCGCGCCGCCTGGCCGTCGGACAGCAGTCCGAGACAGGCGCAGATCTCGACGTCCTCGTTCTGCTCCTTGATCGCGGCGATGGTCTGCGAGACCCGGTCCACGTCCCGGTCCGTCGGCCCGCGTCCGCTGGCGACCAGGCAGACCCGCTTGGCGCCGCCCGCGACCCCGGCCTCCGCCGCGGCCGCCGCCTGGTCCGGCTTGAGCCAGGTGTACTTGAGGATCTCGGACTTCGAGCCGAGCCGCTGCGAGCAGTACGAGCAGTCCTCGGGGCACAGCCCGGATTTGAGGTTCACCAGGTAGTTGAGCTTCACCCGCCGCCCGAACCAGCGACGGCGCACCCTGCCCGCGGCGGCCACCACATCCAGTACGTCGTCGTCGGAAGTCGCCAATACCGCGAGAGCCTCTGCGCGGGTCGGCGACTCGCCCCGCAGCCCCTTGTCCACCAGCGTGTTCAGCAGGTCCATGGCGGAGATCCTGTCTTACGCCACCGCTCCGGGCCAAGGAGGGACCGTACAAGACGCGGCGTTCGGGGTGTGTGTATTGCCACACCCTGCCCACGCGTGGGCACGACTACCTTCTATCCGGACCCCACAGTCGGCACCCGGTCCCCGCCCGGCCGGTGCCGGGACCAGGCCCGACGGAAGGCGAGGAAGCCGATGCCCCAGGACCGCCAGGACGACCCGTTCGCGTGGATCGACGCGGGGCGGGAGCGGCGCGGCCGCGCCGGGCTGCAGCGGGTGCTGCGCCCCCGGCCCGCCGACTCGCCGCTGCTCGACCTGGCGAGCAACGACTACCTGGGCCTGGCCCGGCACCCCGAGGTGACGGACGCCGCCGCGGCGGCGGCACGCCGCTGGGGCGCCGGTTCGACCGGCTCCCGGCTGGTCACCGGGTCCACGGAACTGCACGCGGCGCTGGAGGCGGAGCTGGCCGCGTTCTGCGGCTTCGATGCGGCCCTGGTGTTCTCCTCCGGGTACGCCGCCAACCTGGCCGCGGTCTCCGCGCTGAGCGGCCGGGACGCGCTCATCGTCTCCGACGCGGGCAACCACGCGTCGCTCATCGACGGCTGCCGCCTCTCCCGCGCCGAGGTCGCGGTCGCCCCGCACGCCGACCCCGACGCCGCGGCCAAGGTGCTCGACGGAGCCCGGAAGGAGGACCCGGCCCGGCGCGCGCTCGTCGTCTCCGACTCCGTGTTCTCGGTGGACGGCGACGTGGCACCGCTGACCGGGCTCGCCGCCGCCTGCCGGGCGCACGGCGCGGCGCTGGTCGTGGACGACGCGCACGGGCTGGGGGTGGTGGGCGACGGCGGGCGCGGCGCCCCGTACGCCGCCGGGCTCGCGGGCGCGCCGGACGTGGTGGTCACGGCCACCCTGTCGAAGTCGCTGGGCAGCCAGGGCGGGGTGGTGCTGGGGCCCGCCCGGGTCATCGAGCATCTGGTGAACACCGCTCGTACGTTCATCTTCGACACCGGCCTCAACCCGGCCGCCGTGGGCGCCGCCCTGGCGGGGCTGCGGCTGCTGCGCCGGGAGCCGGAGCGCGCCGCGCGGGCCCGTACGGTCGCTGCGCGGCTGCACGCACGGCTGACCGCCGCCGGGCTCACCGCGGCGCGGCCCGACGCCTCGGTGGTGTCGGTGCGCGCGCCCTCCCCCGAGCAGGCGGTGGGCTGGGCAGCGGACTGCCGTGCGGCCGGTCTGGTGGTGGGCTGCTTCCGTCCCCCGTCCGTGCCCGACGGCATCTCGCGGGTACGGCTCACCGCTCGCGCGGATCTGACGGATCAGCAGGTGGAGGAGGCGGCCGACGTGATCGTGGGGACCGCACCGGCCGCCTGACGGATCGATCTGACGGATCGGTGTCCGGCGTGGTGGAGACCTCCCGGCTACGGCCGGGAGGCACCTCCGGAGCCGGGGTCACCGGGATCGCCGTGGCACAGGTCCTCGAGGAACGAGGTCCAGGCCGACGAGGGGAACAACAGGGCGGGACCCGCGGTGTTCTTCGAGTCCCGCACGGCGAGCAGGCCAGGACTCAGCCGGGCCGTTTCGACGCAATTGTTCATTCCGACGCTGTAGCTGCTCTTCAGCCAGTCGGCGGACTTGACGGATAGATCGGACATGGTGCCCCTCTCAGGCGCCGCCCCCGATTTTTTTGATGAACGTCAACGATTCCTCAGGTGCCAGGGCGTTGGTCCGCAGCACATCGAATGCGCTGCTGTACGCCCGGAGGTCTTCTTTCCGCTCCAGATAGAGGCTACTCGTCAAATGGTCGAGAACCACTACGTCGAGGTCAGTAATGTGCGTAAAAGAGAAGATAATGAAAGGACCTGTAATACCAATGGGCATTCCGGCGGAAAACGGCAGCACCTGCAACCGTACCTGAGGTAATTCGGCCAACTCGGCCAATTGTCGCAGCTGAGCCCGCATCACCGCGGCGTCGCCCACTCCGCGCCGCAATACCGCCTCGTCGAGCACCGCGTGCAGGGCCAGCGGCTGGGCGTCGCGCAGCACGGACTGGCGCGCGATCCGCACCTCGACCAGCGTGTCCAGCTGGTCCTGCGGCAGCTCCGGCAGCGCCGCCCGGGTCACCGTCCGCGCGTAGTCCGCGGTCTGCAGCAGCCCCGGCACCACCGTGGTCTCCAGGGTGTACGCGGCCGACGCCTCCGCCTCCAGGCTGATGAAGTCCCGGTAGGCGGGCGGCAGCAGATCGCGGTACGCGTACCACCAGCCGCGCCGCGACCCCTCCGGATCCGAGGCGCCCCCGCCGCACAGCGCCTCCAGCAGGGCCCGCAGCTGCGGGTCGGTGACTCCGTACACCTCCAGCAGCCGCGTCACATCCCCGGGCTTCGCCCCGCTGCGCCCGGTCTCGATCCGGCTCACCTTCGACTGATGCCAGCTCAGCCGCCGCGCGGCCTCACCGCTGGTGAGCCCCGCCAGATCGCGCTGGCGACGCAACTCCGCGCCGAGCTTGCGGCGGCGTACCGCCGGGCCGTACCGCATGAGATCTCCCTCCCGCCTGCCCTGTCCGCTGATCCCGCTGTCCCGCCCTGTCGTGACCGTGGCCCAGTCTGCCCGGCAAATCCGGTCTTCCGTAGCAGAGTTCACCGCTTCGGGCGACAGATATATGCATAACTCGGTGGATCGCCCCCGTCACGGAGGGCATTGATGGCAGTCTGACGGTCGGAGCCGCCGGGGCCGCCCAACCCGGGACCCTCAGGCTGCGCCGGCGCCACCCGTGCGCGTCCGCAGCCGTGCCCCGGCGGGAAAGGGACAGGCCGTCATGGCAGACCATCAGGAAGCATCCGTCACTCTGCCGAGCACGCCCGCCTCGGTTCCCGCGGCCCGCGCCTATGTGGCGAACGTGCTGGCCGAATGGGGACTCGGGGAAGGTGAGGAGGCCGCGGACACCGTGCGGCTCATCGTCTCCGAGCTCGCCACCAACGCCATACAGCACACCCTGGGCCAGTCGCCCAGCTTCACCGTGGACATAAGGCTCGACCACGAGGGGCGGCTGTCGATCGGTGTCACCGACAGCCACCCCCGCCTGCCCCGGCGGCTGTCCGCGACCGCCCACCAGGACAACGGGCGGGGCCTGGTCATCATCGGCTGCCTGGCCGCCGAATCGGGCGGCGAGGTGTTCGTCACCCCCACCGCGGAAGGCGGCAAGACCGTATGGATCGCGCTGCCCTGGACCGTGCCGGTCCGCTAGGGGTCTGCCCGGCCCGTGTCGTCGTGCGGCACGGCCGGTGCGCTCGCCCTTGCCGCCGCGCGGTCCATCCGGTGGCGGATCCACCGCGGGAGGACGCCCCACAGCCCGCAGCACACCGCGAACGTGCCCGCCGCCGCGGCGATCCCCGGGGCGCGCCCGAACACCACGTCGACCACCAGCAGCACCGACCCGGTGAACGCCATCGTCAGCACGCACAGACCGGCCGAGGCCAGCTTCCCGGAGATGTCCACGACCCGCCGCTTGGCCCCCTTCCGGAACAGCGCCCGGTGCAGCGCCGCCGGGGCCGTGAACAGGGCCGCCGCGACGACGGCGAGCAGCAGGGTGGCCACGTACGTGCCGCGCTGCACCTCGTCCAGCGATCCGAAGCGATTCGTGAACGCCAGGGTCAGCAGGAAGGCGAACAGGATCTGCACCCCCGTCTGGGTGACGCGCAGCTCCTGCAGCAGTTCGGCGAAGTTCCGGTCGTCACGCTCCAGCGCGGTCTCGCGACGGACGGTTTCCGGGGCGTCGTCCTTCATGTGCGTGCGGGTTACCGCAACCGGTCACAATACGCGCTCGACCTGCCCCGTAGCCGCCCGCGCCTCGGTCAGCTCCAGGATGCGGGCGTACGTACGACCGGCGTCCGGGCTGATCAGATAGTGCGGCATGTCTCCGCGCTCGATCACCCCGTACGGGCTCGTGCCCATCAGATACGAGGAGTAGAGGATCAGCCCGTTCGACCCGCGGGAATCGACGGCCAGCGCCGAGAAGCCGGGAAACCCGTCCGTCTGGTAGACCCGCAGGCCGTCCGCCGCCGCCCCGTACCGCTCCTTGAACCGGCCGAACCGCTCCAGCGAGTCCTTGATCTTCCGGGTCATGTCCTCCTGGTACTGCCGCGACAGGGTGGCCGCCGCGTCCGAGGACGGATCCAGCAGATAGCAGCGGTACACCCCGCCCCGGCGCAGCAGGCTCAGGGCCGCGTCGCGATACCGGGCCGGGCGCTCGGTGGTGACCAGCCGGGACGACGAGGTGCGCAGCGCGGTGCCCATGTCGAGGACCTCCGCGGACGCCGCGTCCAGCAGCCGCGCCTTCTCGGCCGGACTGGGCCGCTCGGGATAGGCGTGCACGGGCGTGCCGTCCGCCAGCCCCCGGCCCGCCAGCCACGCCTTGGCCGCCTCGCCGGGGCCGCCGTCGCCCGCCATCAGATAGACGTCCTTGCCCTCATGGCTGCCGACGTGCGCGAACAGTTCCGCATACCGGCCCGCGGTGCGGTACACGTCCTCCGAGACCGCCAGACAGTCCGGCGGGGTCGCCTTCTCCAGATGCGCGGCCAGATTGATGTCGGGGGAGTGGATGGTGCCGGTCCGGCCCTCGCCGGTGTGCCGTATCGCCCCCTTGTGCACCGCCATCCGCACATGCAGCTCGCCGTCCACCCCCGCCTGCGCGAACTCGTCCCGCAGATGCCGCAGATCGAGGGTGAGAAAGGTCCGGGCCGCCTCCAGCGCGACATCGCGGGCCACGCTCTCGCTGTCGTCGTGGATCGCGAAGAACCCGCCGTCCCCGCGCCAGTTCCACAGATCGCTGCGGGCACAGCGGTGCTGCGCGGAGACCTGGTCGATCCGCGCCCGCATCCGCTCCCGCAGCAGATCGAAGCCGTGCGCGGCCCGGTCCCTGGGGTTCGAGCGGACGATCGTGGAATAGCCGGAGGTGTCGACGAAGACGAGATACACCTGGTCGTAGGTCCGGTCCGCCTGAAACTGATCGCTCATGACGCTCCCCCTCCCGGTGCCGGTCCCTCCCCGGACCGGCACCGGCCCACGCTAGCGCCTCACCGGGGCGGTCACACCAGACCGCGCTCGGCCGCGCCGCGCTCCACGCAGAACTCGTTTCCCTCGGGATCGGCCATCACCGCCCACCCCATCCCGTCCTCCGTGCGCCGGTCGTCCACGATCCGCGCACCGAGCCCGAGCAGCCGCTTCACCTCCTCGTCGCGGGTGCCCGAGGGCGGCTGGATGTCGAGGTGGACCCGGTTCTTGACGGTCTTGGCCTCCGGCACCCGCAGGAACAGCAGGCCGGGCACGCCGGGCTGGTCCGCGACGATCAGCACCTCGTCGTCGCCCGGCGCGTCCTCGTCCGTCATGGCGTAGCCGGTCAGCCGCGACCAGAACTGCGCCAGGGCGTAGGGATCGTGGGCGTCGATGGAGATGTGCCGGACCGGATTGAGATAGGCCATGCGGTTCCTCCGGAGGTGACGGGGGACCAGGGCGACCCCTGATTCCCCGTCAACGTAGCTCCGGGCTCTGACAATCGGCCGGTATTTTTCAGCGCACATGCCCGTACGAGACCTTGCCCGTCCAGATCCGCTCCAGCCGCACCACCGTGCCCGCCTTGGGCGCATGCCAGATCCGGCCGCTGCCCGCGTAGAGGCCGACGTGGTAGACGCTGCCTCCCTCGTGGAAGAAGACCAGGTCACCGCCCTTGCGGGCGGACGCCTTGATGCGGTGGGTGCGGTTGTACTGGGCGGCGGCGGTGCGCGGCAGCCGCTTCCCGGCCCGCTTGTACGCGTACTGGGTGAGCCCCGAGCAGTCGAAGCGGCGCGGCCCCGCCGCCCCGTACACATAGGGCGCGCCCTTCTTCGAGGCCGCGATGCGCAGCGCCTTGGCCGCCACGGTCGCCGCGTCGGCCTGCTGCGGCAGCGCGGGCACCGCCACGGTGCCGCCGACGGCGACGGCGGTGAGGGCCGAGACGGCACCGGCCCGGGAGACCATTCTGGGGATCCGTATGTGCGCGGTCATCTCGCACACCACCCTTCGCTGACCGGGTTCGGTCGTCCCAGGGATGGTCACCCCCGGCGGCCGCCGGTTCCGAGCCGAGCGGGCGGGGTGTGAGGGTGGTCACGGCTCCGCCGTTCGGGTGACCGGGACGGGCCGTGCCCTGGGCTCCGGCCTGCGGATAGGGCCGTATCGGCGACACCGGCCGCAACCCGGCGGCGGCCTCGCGCCGGGATCCGGACTACGCCGTTCGGGCGATGCCACGGGCGCCCCGGTCCGGTGCGCCCCCGGCTCGGTGCGCCGGGCCGGGCTCGGCGCGTCGGGGCGGACAGCGGCGGGCGCGGGCTCAGCGCTGGGCGACGGACGGCAGCGTGACCCGCTGGGAGCGCCGCTCCCCGTCCAGTACCCGCAGCGCCCGGGCCAGCGTCGCGCTGTGCAGCTCGCTCTCGCCCCGCTCGTGCATCAGCGCCAGCGCGTCCCGCAGCGCGATGGCCTTCCCGACCAGCGCCTGCGCGGCGCGCAGCCCGCTGTAGGTGTCATGGCCGCGGGCCGGATTGATCCGGCCGAGCAGATCGACGGCCTCCAGATAGCCGTCCACGAGGTCTCCCTCCGCGCGGGTCAGCGGAGGCAGCGGGGGCAGTTCCGGCGGAAGCATCGCGCGATCACCTCGCCCCGGGCAGCGAACCCGGACGCTTACGGCTCTGGGTGACCCCGTCCACCAGCCCGTACGCCACCGCGGCCGCGGCGTCGAAGATCGTGTCGCGGTCGATATCGGCGCGGATCCGCTCGGCGCTCTGTCCGGTGTGCCGCGTCAGCATCTCCTCCAGCAGCGCCTGGGTCCGCAGCAGCTCGGCGGCCTGGATCTCCAGGTCCGAGGTGGTGCCCTCGACGGGCTCGCCGAACGCCGCCTGATGGATGAGCACCCGCGCGCCCGGCAGCGCCAGCCGCTTGCCCGGCGTCCCGGCGGCGAGCAGCACGGCGGCGGCGGACGCGGCCTGGCCCAGGCAGGTGGTCTCGATGTCGCAGGTGACGAAGCGCATCGTGTCGTAGATCGCCGTCATCGCGCCGAACGAGCCGCCCGGGGAGTTGATGTAGAGCGAGATGTCCTGGTCGGGCGCGGCGTGTTCGAGGTGGATGAGCTGCGCGATCACATCGTTGGCCGCGGTGTCGTCGATGGGCGTGCCGAGGAAGACGATGCGCTCGGAGAGCAGCTTGGAGTAGGGGTCCATGGTGCGCACGCCTGTGCTCGTGCGCTCGGTGAACTCGGGCAGGACATGGCGCGCGGCCGGTCGTTCCATCGCGGTCACCTCTCGTGGTTCCGGTGGCTTGGCTCCGTAAAAAATGTACAGGATGTACGTCCCGTACGATGGGGAGCATGGCGTACGAGATTCCGGTGACGCAAGCCCGGGCGGAGTTGGCGGAGCTGATCAACCGCGTGGTCTACGGCGGTGAGCGGGTGGTCCTCACCCGGCACGGGAAGCCGCTGGTCGCCCTGGTGTCCTCGGATGACCTGCAACGACTCGACGCGATCGAGGCGGAGGGGGAGGAGGAGCAGGTGATCAGCACGGTCTCGGCGATGCGCCCGACCTCGTCCGCTCCCGGCGAACGGCGGCGCTTCGGTATCGCGGCAGAGCACCGCGGCCCGGACGCCGGGGATCGGCGTCCGGGCCGCGGGTGACGACGGCTGGGGGAGCGGGATCTAGGAGCTGAGCTCCCACACCGCGTGGGCGATGGCGTCGCTGTTGCGGTCCAGCGCGGTGTCGTCCACGTTGGACGTCTTGTCGCACGCGGAGTGGTAGCACGGGTCGAACGGCTCGCCCGCCTTGCCGCCCCACGCGTCCGCCTGCGCCGCGCTCTTGGTGGCCTCGGCGCCGGTGAACAGCCCGCCGACCCGCACCCCGGCGTCCTTGAACGGGGCGTGGTCCGAGCGGCCGTCGCCCTCGGTCTCCTTCTCGGTCGCGATGTCCTTGGCCGCGTACCAGTCCTTGAAGACCTTCTCCAGCTCCGGGTCGTCGTCGTAGACGAAGTACCCGGGGTTGGGGGAGCCGAGCATGTCGAAGTTCAGATACGAGTCGATCTTCGACTTCTCGTCGGCCTTCAGGCTGTCCACGTAGTGCGTGGAGCCGACCATGCCGTCCTCCTCGTCGCCCCACCAGGCGAACCGCAGCTGCTTGGTGGGCTTGAGGTCGGCCTTGGCCACGGCGAGCGCGACCTCCAGGATCGCGGCGGAGCCCGATCCGTTGTCGTTGATGCCGGGGCCGGCCTCGACCGAGTCGAGGTGCGATCCGGCCATGACCACCTTGTCGGCGCTGCCGCCCGGCCAGTCGGCGACCAGGTTGTAGCCCTTGGCGCCGCCCGAGGTGAACTCCTGGACGCCGGTCTTGAACCCGGCGGCGTCCAGCTTGCCCTTGATGTAGTCCAGGGACGCCCGGTAGCCGGGCTGTCCGTGGGCGCGGTTGCCGCCGTTGTCGTCGGCGATCGTCTGGAGCTGGTCCAGATCGGCCTTGACCGCCTTCACGTCGATGTCCGGTGCGGCGGCGCGGGGGGTGACGGTGGCCTGGGCCGCGGAGGCCCCGCCCAGCAGGGCGGCGGCGAGGGCGGCACAGGTTCCGGCCGCGAGCGTGCCACGGCGAAATGGCGCTATTCGATGCACAGTTGGGCTCCGTAGTGATGTGGGGGGTTTGTGCGGAGCTGGTAGATCATGATGCGGACATGAGGATCATCGCTTTTCCGTGCACCCGTCAAGAGCGATTCTTTGCCGACGCGTTAACCAGCTTGAAACGCCACCCATCTAGCCTTCGATAGTCGTGCGTGAGGATGAGGTGGGACGACGTGCATTTGACGCCGCACGAGCAGGAACGCCTGCTCATTCATGTGGCTGCCGACGTGGCTGAAAAGCGACGGTCCAGGGGTGTGCTGCTCAACCATCCCGAGGCCATCGCGCTGATCACCGTGCACATCCTGGAGGGCGCCCGCGACGGCCGGACCGTCGCCGAGCTGATGGACTCCGGGCGCAAGGTGCTCACCCGCGACGAGGTCATGGAGGGCATCCCCGAGATGATCCATGACGTGCAGGTCGAGGCCACTTTCCCGGACGGCACCAAGCTCGTCACCGTCCACCAGCCGATCGTCTGACGGAAGGACCCGTTCCGTGATCCCCGGAGAGATCCTTTACGCGGACGAGCCGGTACGGCTCAACGAGGGGCGGCCGGTCATCCGGCTCACCGTGCTCAACGCTGCCGACCGGCCGGTCCAGGTCGGCTCCCACTACCACTTCGCCGAGGCCAACCCGGGCCTGGAGTTCGACCGTGCCGCGGCCCGCGGCCACCGGCTCCACATCGCCGCGGGCACCGCCGTGCGCTTCGAACCGGGCATCCCCGTCGAGGTGGCCCTCGTACCGCTGGCGGGAGCGCGGGTCGTCCCCGGGCTGCGCGGCGAGACGGGCGGCGCGCTGTGACGGAGCTGAGCCGCGCCTCCTACGCGGACCTGTTCGGACCGACCGCCGGGGACCGGATCCGGCTCGCCGACACCGACCTCGTGGTCGAGATCGAGGAGGACCGCTGCGGCGGGCCCGGCCGCTCCGGCGACGAGGCGGTCTTCGGCGGCGGCAAGGTGATCCGCGAATCCATGGGCCAGTCCCGCGCCACCCGCGCCGAGGGCGCCCCCGACACCGTGATCACCGGTGCCGTGGTGCTCGACCACTGGGGCGTGGTCAAGGCCGACGTCGGGCTGCGCGACGGCCGCATCACCGGGATCGGCAAGGCCGGGAACCCCGACACCATGGACGGTGTCCACCCCGATCTCGTCATCGGTCCCGAAACCGAGGTCATCGCGGGCAACGGCAGGATCCTCACCGCGGGCGCCATCGACGCCCACGTCCACTTCATCTCCCCGACCCTTCTCGACCAGGCGCTGTCCTCGGGCATCACCACCCTCGTCGGCGGCGGCACCGGGCCCGCCGAGGGCACCAAGGCGACCACCATCACCCCCGGCCCCTGGCACCTCGCCCGGATGTTCGAGGCGCTGGAGGCGTACCCCGTCAACATCGGGCTGCTCGGCAAGGGCAACACCGTCTCGCGCGAGGGCATGTGGTCCCAACTGCGGGGCGGGGCCCTCGGATTCAAAATCCACGAGGACTGGGGGGCGACCCCCGCCGCGATCGACGCCTGCCTCGGCGTGTGCGAGGAGAGCGGCGCCCAGCTCGCCATCCACACCGACACCCTCAACGAAGCCGGGTTCGTCGCCGACACCCTCGCCGCGATCGCCGGACGCTCGATCCACGCGTACCACACCGAGGGCGCGGGCGGCGGCCACGCGCCCGACATCATCACCGTGGTCTCCCAGCCGAACGTGCTGCCCAGCTCCACCAATCCGACCCGGCCGCACACCGTCAACACCGTCGAGGAACACCTCGACATGCTGATGGTCTGCCACCACCTCAACCCGGCCGTCCCCGAGGACCTCGCCTTCGCCGAGTCCCGTATCCGGCCCGGCACCATCGCCGCCGAGGACATCCTGCACGACCTCGGCGCCATCTCGATCATCTCCTCCGACTCCCAGGCCATGGGCCGGATCGGCGAGGTCGTCCTGCGTACCTGGCAGACCGCGCACGTGATGAAGCGGCGCCGGGGCGCCCTGCCGGGGGACGGGCGCGCGGACAACCGGCGGGCGCGTCGCTATGTCGCCAAATACACCATCAACCCGGCGGTGGCGCAGGGCCTCGACGGCGAGATCGGCTCGGTGGAGCCCGGAAAGCTCGCCGACCTGGTGCTGTGGGAGCCCGCCTTCTTCGGCGTCAAGCCGCACCTGGTGCTCAAGGGCGGGCAGATCGCGTACGCGCAGATGGGCGACGCGAACGCGTCCATCCCCACGCCCCAGCCGGTGCTGCCCCGGCCCATGTTCGGCGCGATGGGGCGCGCCCCGGCCGCCAACTCGTTCAACTTCGTCACGCGGTCGGCCCTGGACGACGGTCTGGCGGACCGGCTCGGCCTGGGGAAGCGGTTCGTGCCGATCCGCGGGACGCGCGGGGTGACCAAGGCGGACATGCGGGAGAACGACGCCATGCCGCGGGTGGAGGTCGACCCGGATACCTTCACGGTGACCATCGACGGCGAGCCCGTGGAACCCGCCCCGGCCGCCGAACTCCCCATGGCCCAGCGGTACTTCCTCTTCTGAGCGCGATGACCGTGGACGAGACCATGCCGACGGCCCCCGGGGCCGTCGCCGCGCTGCTCATCCTCGCCGACGGGCGGTTCCCCGCCGGGGGACACGCCCACTCCGGTGGGGCCGAGGCCGCCGTCAGAGCCGGGCGCATCCATGACCGGGCCAGCCTGGAGGCGTTCTGCCGCGGGCGGCTGCACACCGCCGGGCTCACCGCGGCCGGGCTCGCCGCCGCGGCCGCCGCCGGGGTGGACCCGCTCGCGCTGGACGAGGCCGCCGACGCCCGGACCCCGGTCCCCGCGCTGCGCCTGACCGCACGGCGGCTCGGCCGTCAGCTGATGCGTGCCGCCCGCGCCACCTGGCCCTCGCCCGAACTGGACGCCCTCGCCGCCGCCCGCCCGCGCGGTGCCCATCAGCCCGTCGTGCAGGGGCTGGCGGCGCGCGCCGCCGGGCTCGGCCCACAGGCAGCCGCGTACGCCGCCGCGTACGAGTCGGCCGGGGGACCGGCGTCCGCCGCCGTACGGCTGCTCAGCCTCGACCCGTTCGACGCCACCACCGTCCTCGCCCGCCTCGCCCCCGAGACCGACCGGATCGCCGCCCGGGCCGCTGAGGCGGCCCACCGGGCGCTGGACGAGGGCCCCGGCGTGCTGCCCGCCGCCGCGGCGCCGCTGCTCGACATCGCCGCCGAGCAGCACGCCACCTGGCCCGTACGCCTCTTCGCCTCGTAGTCGCCCGACACCCCGGAGCCGCCATGCACCTCGATCACCCCGAGACCTACCCGCAGCGCCACACCCACGGCGCCGACCCCCGCCGACCCGACGGCACCCGCCGGGCGCTGCGCATCGGCCTCGGCGGACCGGTCGGCTCCGGCAAGACCGCGACCGTCGCCGCGCTGTGCCGGGCACTGCGCGACGAGCTGTCGATCGCCGTGGTCACCAACGACATCTACACCCGCGAGGACGCCGAGTTCCTGCTGCGCAACGCGGTGCTGCCCGCGGAGCGCATCACCGCCGTGGAGACCGGCGCCTGCCCGCACACCGCGATCCGCGACGACATCTCCGCCAACCTCGAAGCGGTCGAGGATCTGGAGGAGAGCGTCGGCCCGCTCGATCTCGTCCTGGTCGAGTCCGGCGGCGACAACCTCACCGCGACCTTCTCCAGGGGCCTGGTCGACGCGCAGGTGTTCGTCATCGACGTCGCGGGCGGCGACGACATCCCGCGCAAGGGCGGCCCGGGCGTGACGACGGCCGACCTCCTCGTCGTCAACAAGACCGACCTCGCGCCGTATGTCGGATCCGATCTGGAGCGCATGGCGCGCGACGCCAAGGAGCAGCGCGGCGACCTGCCCGTCGCCTTCACCTCCCTGGTCGCGGCGGACGGCGTCCGTCCGATCGCCGACTGGGTCCGGGAGCGGCTGGCCGCCTGGACGGCGGTCCCGGCGTGACCGGTACGGGCACCGCGTCCGGCACCGCGTCCGGCACCGGCGTCCGCGCCGCCGCCCGCCTCGTCGCCGCCGCGGACGGACGCGGCGGCACCGCGCTGCCCGTGCTGTCCGGGGACGGGCCGCTCGCCCTGCGGCGGACCCGGTCGACCGGCGACGGGGAGGCGTGCGTCACCGTCGTCGGGGCGATGAGCGCCCCGCTCGGCGGCGACCGGATCGCGCTGACCGCGACCGTCGGCCCCGGTGCTCGGCTCCGCGTCGGCTCGGCGGCCGCGACCCTCGCGCTGCCCGGCCGTTGCGCCGAGCCCGCCCACTACGCGATCCGGCTGACCGTTGCCGACGGCGCCACCCTGCACTGGCTGCCCGAACCCCTGATCTCCGCCCACGGCAGCGATCTGCGCATGACCACCACCGTCGAACTCGCCCCCACCGCCCGTCTGGTGCTGCGCGAGGAACAGATCCTCGGCCGCTCCGGCGAGCAGCCGGGGCGGCTGACCAGCAGGCTGACCGTGCACCGCGCCGGGCGCCCGCTGCTGGACCAGGAGCTGTCGTACGGCCCCGGCGCGCCCGGCTGGGACGGCGGCGCGGTGCTCGGCGGCCACCGGGCGGCCGGTCAACTCCTCGTGGTCGACGCGGCGTTCGAGGACGACCCCGTACAGCCCCGGCTGCTCGCCGACACGGCCGTCCTCACCCCGCTCGCCGGTCCCGCGGCCCTGGTCAGCGCCGTGGCCACGGACGGCCTGCGGCTGCGCCGGATGCTGGACGAGGCGGCGGCCAGCGCCCGGCCGGAGCGATGTCGCGTACGAACACCGGCTTGAGGCGCTTCTCGGGCAGCGCCTCCGGCAGCTGCTCCCAGTCCAGGACATGGGAGACGACGCGCTCGGGGGCGACCTGTCCGGAGGCGGCGAGTTCGAGGGCGCTCTCGCAGATGCCCTCGGGCGCGAGGGACCTCAGCGCGAGGGCGAGCTGATCGACGCGGCATCGGAGGCGCCGAGTGCGCGGGCGATGTCGCACACGTACAGGCCGATGCTGCCCCGGGCGACGACCAGGACCCGCGCCCCGGGGCGGGCCGCCAGATGCGGGGCGAGCCCGCCCCAGCTGCCGCCGCGGAGGTCTTCGAGGGCTGGGAGAGTCTGCTCGCCGCCTCCCTGCCGCGGTCGACGGCTGAGGACCGCACGCGCTTTCGTACGCGTGTCCGTGCGCGAAACCGTCCGTGAAGGTGACGTGTTGATAAAGAAACGGCGGTTTGCCCTGTACTCCGGAGTAAGCGAGGCGCGAGGATCCTCCTGACACTCTGTGATCATCGCCGCACGGGCGGCGCAACAAAGCAGGGGGATTACTACGTGAGACGCACAGCAGTACTCGGCGTGGCCGGCGGCGTGATGACCGGTGCGCTGATAACCGGTGCGCTGGCCGCTCCCACGGCGGGGGCATCGGAGCCCACGCGGACGCCGGGGGGCGTCGCGGAGGCCCGCGGGGCGGCGATCGCCGCGGCCCGGGCCGCGAAGGCGGGCATCGACTGGACGGACTGTCCGGCCGACTGGAACCTGGCCAAGCCCATCCAGTGCGGCTATGTGACCGTGCCGCTGGACTACGCCAAGCCGAACGGCCGCACCATCAAGATCGCGGTGGACCGCGTCGGCAGCACCGGGACCGCCTCCGAGCGGCAGGGTTCGCTGATCTACAACCCGGGCGGCCCGGGCGGCTCCGGGCTGAAGTTCCCGACCCGGGTCACCAACAAGAACCCGCTGTGGACGAAGACCGCGAAGGCGTACGACTTCGTGGGCTTCGACCCGCGCGGGGTCGGCCACTCGGCGCCCATCTCCTGTATCGACCCGCAGGAGTCCGTGAAGGCGCCCAAGATGGACCCGGTGCCCGACAGCGAGGCGGACAAGCGGGCGCAGCGCAAGCTCGCCAAGGAGTACGCCGACGGGTGCAAGGAGCGCAGCGGCCGGATGCTGCCGCACATGACGACGCCCAACACCGCCCGCGACATCGACGTCCTCCGGGCCGCGCTCGGCGACAAGAAGCTCAACTACCTGGGCGTGTCCTACGGGACGTACATCGGAGGCGTCTACGCGACGCTCTTCCCGGACCATGTGCGCCGCCTGATCGTGGACTCCGTGGTCAACCCCTCGCGGGAGAAGATCTGGTACCAGGCCAACCTGGACCAGGACGTCGCGTTCGAAATGCGCTGGGACGACTGGAAGGCATGGGTCGCCAAGAACGACGCGGCCTACCACATCGGCAACACCCCGGCCAAGGTCCAGGCGCGGTGGGAGAAGCTGCGCGCGACCGCCAAGAAGAACCCGATCGGCGGGGTCGTCGGCCCGGCCGAGCTGCTCGGCTTCTTCCAGAGCGCGCCGTACTACGACTCGTCGTGGGCCACGGTCGCCCAGGTGTGGAGCGACTACCTGGCCGGTGACGAGAAGGCGCTCGTCGAGGCCGCGGGCCCGGACCTGTCCGACACCGCGGGCAACATCGCCTCGGAGAACGGCAACGCGGTGTACACCGCCGTGGAGTGCGCCGACGCCAAGTGGCCGACCAGCTGGCAGAAGTGGGACCGGGACAACACCCGGCTGCACCGCGACTACCCGTTCCTGACCTGGTCCAACGCCTGGATGAACCTGCCGTGCGCCACCTGGCAGTCCAAGCAGCACACCCCGCTGGAGGTCGGCGCGGGCAAGGGGCTGCCGAAGACGCTCATCGTGCAGAGCACCCGTGACGCCGCGACCCCGTACGAGGGCGCCGTCGAGCTGCACAAGCGCCTGAAGGGTTCGCGACTGATCACGGAAAAGGACGCCGGTTCGCACGGCGTCACCGGGCTGGTCAACGCCTGCATCAATGACCGGGTGGACGCCTACCTGCTCAAGGGCACGGTGGACGCCAAGGACGTGACGTGCGCTCCGCACGCCACGCCGAAGCCCGCGAAGACCGGCGGGGCCGCCAAGGCCGCCGGGGCCGTCGAGTAACGGTCGGCCGAGCCCGCTTCCGTACGAGTCGGCGCGTACGGAAGCGGGGTCCGGCGGGGGTCGCCCATCCGGGCGGCCCCCGTCTGCGTGACCGGGGAAAACTGCCGACTGTACAACTCACCGCCGCGTCCGGCGAGTCGCCGCATGATGTCCGTAATGGCAGCAAATACACCGCATGTTGGCGGTGTGGGGTTTCGGATCCCCCAGAGATATGAGCGAATGCGATCGCATTTTTACGCTCATTGAATTCACCCGCCGAATTCGTTACCAAGAAAAAATCATCGTCATTTCGGGATGTGCCATCACCGCTATGCTCCAGGGCCCATAGCGAGTTCTTCGCACGCATTTTCTCCCGCTGCTTTTAAGGAAGCCGATGGTTTTCGCCGGCGCGTCATCTGGAGGCCGACGGCCCGCCTCCGCGCTCGTATGGCTCATCCCTCCCGCCGCTGTCGCGGCCTGCGCGGCATTCGCCGTGACCGTGGTGTCCGCCGGGGCGCGGGCGACGGTCGCCTGGTGCGGCGCGGCGGCGACGCTGGCGGTCGCCCTGTCGGCGGCCGAGTCGGCCCGCCGCGGACGCCTGATCGGCAGGCTGCGCGCGCGGGTCGCCGAACAGGACGGCGCGTACCGCAAGCGCCTGGTCGACCAGGAGGTGGAGACCCGGCGGCTGGCCCAGGAGGTGCTGCCCGCGGCCGTGCGGCGGCTGCAGCGCGGGGCCGAGGTCGACGCCGTGATGAAGACCATCGAGCCCTCGCCCGTCCTCGACCCGGACTTCGAGTCCGCCCGCCTGGTCGTCCTGGAAACGGTGCTGGAGACCGTGCGGGCCGAGGAGGACCTGCGGGACGCGGCGGGGCGGGCGTTCGTCAACATCGCCCGCCGGGTGCAGGCCATCGTCCATCAACAGGCCATGGACATGCGGGACATGGAGGACAAGCACGGGGCCGCCCCCGAGGTCTTCCACGATCTGCTCCACCTCGACCACGGCAACGCGCTGATCGGGCGGCTCGCCGACAGCATCTCGGTGCTGGGCGGCTCCCGCCCGGGCCGCCAGTGGCGCAACCCGGTGCCGTTGTACAACGTGCTGCGCGGTGCCATGTCGCGCATTCTCGAATACCGGCGGGTGGATCTGCACTCGGTGGCCGACGTCGGCATCGTCGGCCCCTCCGTGGAGCCGCTGATCCACGCCCTGGCCGAACTGCTGGACAACGCCACCCGCTACTCCCCGCCCAAGACCCGGGTGCATCTGACCGCGATCGAGGTCCAGTCCGGGGTGGCGGTCGAGATCGAGGACGCCGGGGTGGGCCTGTCGGAGGAGAGCCGCAGGCGGGCCGAGTACGTGATGGAGCAGGCGGGCACCGGCTTCGACCTCGACGACCTCGGCGAGACGCCCCGGCTGGGCCTGGCCGTGGTCGGACGGCTCGCCGTGAAGTACCGGTTCCAGGTCTCGCTGCGGCCCTCCGCGTACGGCGGCGTCCGCGCGGTGCTCATCGTCCCGCAGGACGTCATGTGTCCCACCCCCGCCCCCGGCGGCGCCATCGCCCGGGCCCAGAAGCTGCCGCCGCCCAAGCCCATCAAGCGCGCCGCGCCCTACCCGCCGTTCCCCGCCGACGCCACCGGCCCGGTCGTCCACGACCACAACGGAATCCGCCACAACACCGCCGGACTGCCCCAGCGCCGCCGCCGGATGCCGACCGTGACCCCGCCCATCCGGATCCAGGCCGACCCGGAGCCCGCCCCGGCGGGCCCCCCGGCACCGGCCGAGCCGCCCGTCCAGCCCGGGATGTGGCTGGCCGCGTTCACCAAGGCCGTGTCCGGCGAGGCGGACCCGGTGGACATGTCCGGCCACCCGCACGGCGACGAGCCGTCGGACGCGTGGAACGCCTTGGACAACGCCTCGGATGCCTCCGATGTCTCGGATAAGGGTGAGTAGCAAGTGACGCAAGCGCGGTTCAACATGGACTGGATGCTCCGGGACCTCGCCAAGAGCGTTCCGCAGACCCGCCACGTGGTCCTGCTGTCCTCGGACGGCCTGTGCATGGCCCAGGTCGGTACGGAGGCGGACACCGCCGACCGGCTGGCCGCCGCCTGTGCGGGGCTGCAGAGCCTGTCGACGGCGATCGCCGCCGAATTCCCCACCGGCGACGGGCGGATGCGGCTCGTGGTCATCGAGGTCGACGGCGGCTTCTTCTACCTGATGGCGGCGGGCATCAGCTCCTACCTCGCCGTGCTCGCCGACGACGGCGTGGACGCCGGGCTGATGGGCCAGTGCATGAGAGACCTGGTCGCCCGGCTCGGCGAACACCTCAGCAGCCCGCCACGGGTCGACGGACGCGTGACATGAGCCGGACCGGAAGGGGCGTCGACGAAGGCGGCCCGGAACGGCTGTACATGGTCGACGGCGGCGGCCCCGGCCGGTCCTCGCGGGGGGACACCATCGAACTCGTCAGCCTGATCGTGGCCCGGGCCGAACCCGAGCCGGGCATGCTGCCCGAGGCCGCCGCCGTGCTGAGGATGTGCCACTTCCCGCTCTCCGTCGCCGAGGTCTCGGCGTACCTGACCCTGCCCGTCAGCACGGTGACCGTACTGCTCGCGGACCTGCTCGCCCACCACCAGGTGGAGGCCCGGGCACCGGTCCCGGCCGCCGTGCTGCCCGACACCGAACTCCTCCAGGCGGTGATGCATGGACTACAGAACCTCTGAGACGCTCGCCGGACCCCGGAGCGAGGACACCCTCCCGGCCTCCGCCGCCGCGGCCGTCAAGATCGTGATCGTCGGCGGATTCGGGGTCGGCAAGACGACCATGGTCGGCTCGGTGAGCGAGATCAGGCCGCTGACCACCGAGGAGACGATGACGCAGGCCGGTGCCGGGGTCGACGACATCGCCGGGGTGGAGCGCAAGACCGAGACCACCGTGGCCATGGACTTCGGCCGGATCAGCCTCAACGAACGGCTGGTGCTCTACCTCTTCGGCACCCCCGGCCAGGAGCGCTTCTGGTTCCTGTGGAACGGCCTCTTCGAGGGTGCGCTCGGGGCCGTGGTCCTCATCGACACCCGGCGGCTGGAGGTCAGCTTCGACGTCCTGGGACGGCTGGAGGAGCGGGGCGTGCCCTTCGTCGTCGCCATCAACGCCTTCCCCGGAGCGCCCGTCCACGGCGTCGGCGAGCTGCGCGCGGCCATGGACCTGCCCGAGGCCGTCCCCATCATCGACTGCGACGCCCGCGACCGCGCCTCCAGCCGCGACACCCTCCTCACCCTCGTGAGCTATCTGCAACACCTCACCACCGTGACCCCGGAGACACCGTGACCCCTCCTCCCGACCAGTGCCCCGCCCACGCCCGGAGACCCCTCACCGGTGGGGTGAACCTCTTCGGTTCCGAGAACGAGAAGGACCCGATGGGTCTGTACGAGCGGCTGCGCACCGAACACGGACCGGTCGCCCCGGTGCTGCTCGGCGACGACGTACCGGCCTGGCTGCTGCTCGGCTACCGCGAGAACCTGGAGGTCGCCCGCACCCCCTCCCGCTTCTCCCGCGACTCCCGCTACTGGAGCGCCTGGGGGGAGGGCCGGATCCCCGACGACTCGCCGCTGCTGCCCGTGGTCGGCTGGCAGCCCATGTGCACCTTCGCCGACGGCGACGAGCACGAACGGCTGCGGGCCGCGCTCACCGACAGCATGAACCGCGTCGACCGCCGCGGCATCCGCCGCCACATCACCCGCTTCACCCATCAGCTGGTCAACGACTTCTGCGCCGAGGGACAGGCCGAACTGGTCACCGGCTTTGCCCAGCGGCTGCCCATGCTCGTCCTCACCCACCTGCTCGGCATGCCCGACGAATACGGCCCACGGCTGGTCGAGGCCACCCGCGACCTGATGAAGGGCTCCCACACGGCCCTGCGCAGCGACCAGTACGTCACCGACACCCTCCGCCAGCTCGTCGAGCGCAAGCGCCTCCAGCCCGGCGGCGACCTCGCCTCCTGGCTGCTGAGCCACCCCTCCGAGCTGACCGAGGAGGAGGTCGTCCAGCATCTGCGGCTCGTGCTGCTCACCGGCAACGAGACCACCACCAACCTCATGGCCAACACGCTGCGCATGGTCCTCACCGACCCGCGCTTCCGCGCCTCCCTGGCCGGTGGCCATATGACCCTGCCGGACGCCATCGAGCATGTGCTGTGGAACGAACCGCCGCTCACCGTGATCCCCGGACGCTGGGCCACCGGCGACACCGAACTGGGCGGACGGCAGATCAAGGCCGGGGACATGCTGCTGCTCGGCCTCGCCGCCGGGAACGTCGACCCCGCCATCCGCCCCGACCTCGGCGCGCCCATGTACGGCAACCGCTCGCATCTGTCGTTCAGCGGCGGCCCCCACGAATGCCCCGGCCAGGACATCGGCCGCGCCATCGCGGACACCGCCATCGACACCCTGCTGCTGCGCCTGCCCGACCTGCGGCTGGACGCGCCGGAGTCCGAGCTGAACTGGGTGGCGTCGTGGATCTCCCGCCATCTGGTCGCGCTGCCGGTCGCGTTCATGCCGCGCAGACCCGAAACGGACCCGGTGGGCGCCGCCGGCCTGCTGCCCGCGCCCAAGGTGCGTGCCCCGCGCTGGGCGCCCACGGACGACGAGGACGCCTTATCCGCGGGCGGCACCGCCACCGCGGACACCGTGGCACCGCCCGCCCGCGTCCCGTGGTGGACGTCGCTGTGGCGGTGGCTGCGCGGCACCGCGGCGTGACGTACGCCCGCTCAGCGGGCCAGCAGCGTTCCCACCGCCAGCAGAGCGAGCACGACCCAGGCGAACCACAGCCAGCCGTTGCTCCCCAGTGCCACGGTGTAGGCGGTCACCACCACCAGGCCGCCCACCGCGCACGCCGTCATCCCCTTGGCCGATCCGGTCATCCCCGACCTCCTCACGGCGGTCCCGGCACCCGGGCGCCGGAACTCCCACCCCATCGTCCCCCGGCCGGGGCTCCGGGAACAGGCTCTGTCAGCGTCCGCGGGCCTGGAGCGACGCCAGATAGGCGTTGTACGCGGCGAGTTCCTGATCGCCGTCGCGGTCCGCCGTACGGTCGCTGCGCCGCGCCTGGCGCTGGTCGGACTTGTACCACTGGTACACCAGCGCCACCAGTACGATCACCGACGGGACCTCGCTGAACGCCCAGGCGATGCCGCCCGCCGCGTTCTGGTCGGACAGCGCGTCGATCCCCAGCGAGCCCGGCGGATGCTCGAAGGTGCCGACCATGGGCGCGCTCGCCATCATCAGCGCGATCCCGAAGAACGCGTGGAAGGGCATCCCCGCGAACAGCTCCAGCATCCGCATCACATAGCCCGGCCGGTGCGGACCCGGGTCCACGCCCATGATCGGCCAGAAGAAGACCAGCCCCACCGCGAGGAAGTGGACCATCATCGCGATGTGCCCGGCCTTGGAGCTCATCAGGAAGTCGAAGAGCGGGGTGAAGTAGAGCCCGTACAGGCTCGCGATGAACAGCGGGATCGTGAACACGGGATGGGTGACGACCCGCATGTAGCGGCTGTGCAGCAGCGCCACCAGCAGCTCCCGCGGCCCCTTGCGGCCGCGCCCGCCCGCCGGAAGCGCCCGCAGGGCCAGCGTCACCGGGGCACCGAGGAGGAGCAGGATGGGGGAGACCATGCTGATGATCATGTGCTGGACCATGTGCACGCTGAACATGACCATGCCGTAGTCGTTCAGCCCGGTGCACATCGCGACCGCGATGGTCAGCACGCCCGCCACGAACGCCACCGGCCGCCCCACCGGCCAGCGGTCACCGCGCCGCCACAGCCGCACCGCGCCCCAGCCGTACAGGGCGAGGGCCAGCACACAGCCGACGAGGAAGACGGGATCACCGCCGAACTCCAGTCCGCGCGACAGCGTGAACGGCGGCAGATCCATCATCATGCCGTGCCCGCCGTGATCCATCAGCTCTCCCCTTTGCGCGCCTGAACCGGCGCCGCTCTCGCGGACCTGGTTGCTCGCCGTAGGGGTTGCGCAATTGATGGTCGCGGTGCGAATCGGCTGTATCCGGCTCGTGTCGTACTTACAGTACGCACTCGGCCTCGGTGTACCGCTCGGCGGGTACCGTCTTCAGCCGCTCCACGGCGTCCGCGAGCGGCACCATGACGATGTCCGTACCGCGCAGCGCCGTGATCTTGCCGAACTCGCCGCGGTGCGCCGCCTCGACCGCGTGCCAGCCGAAGCGGGTGGCCAGCACCCGGTCGTACGCCGTCGGCGTGCCGCCGCGCTGCACATGGCCCAGGATCACCGGCCGGGCCTCCTTCTCCAGCCGCCGCTCCAGCTCGACGGAGAGCAGCCGGGCGATACCGGCGAACCGCTCGTGGCCGTAGACGTCCCGGTCGCCCGCCGCGTACTCCATCGTGCCCTCGCGCGGCTTGGCGCCCTCCGCGGCCACCACGATCGCGAACTTCTTGCCCGCCTCGAACCGGGCCCCGACGGTCCTGGCCAGCTCCTCGACGTCGAACGGGCGCTCCGGTACGACGATCGCGTGGGCGCCCGCGGCCATGCCCGAATGCAGCGCGATCCAGCCGGTGTGCCGCCCCATGACCTCGACGATCAGCACCCGCTGATGCGACTCCGCGGTGGTCTTGAGCCGGTCCAGGGCCTCGGTCGCCACCCCGACCGCGGTGTCGAAGCCGAAGGTCACATCGGTCGACGCGATGTCGTTGTCGATCGTCTTCGGCACGCCGACGATCGGCAGTCCGGCGTCCGACAGCAGCCGGGCCGCCTTCAGGGTGCCCTCGCCGCCGATCGGGATGACCGCGTCCAGGCCCAGCTCCTCGACGTGGCCCTTCGCGCGCTCCACCCCGTCGCGCAGATGGGCGGGCTGCACCCGGGTGGAGCCGAGGATGGTGCCGCCGAGGGCCAGGATGCCGCTCACGGCGTCCAGGTCGAGCTTGCGGTAGTCGCACTCCAGCAGGCCCTTCCAGCCGTCCTGGAAGCCGATCACCTCGTCGCCGTGGTCGACGACGGCGCGGTGGACGACGGACCTGATCACCGCGTTCAGCCCGGGGCAGTCGCCACCGGATGTGAGCACACCGATGCGCATGGCGCGTGATTCCTCTGTCTGCGTACGTCCCATGGGAGATGGGAGCGACATCCGGACCGCGCTGTCCGGCTGGACGACGACACCCTATAGGCGGCCGCGCCCCTGGCGGACAACACGCCGCCGGGTGTCCGACATGCGGTCACCCGGCGGCTCAGCTGTGCGCGAGGGCGCTCACGCGGGCTGCGTGGCCGCCGCGATCCGCTCGTTGCGCAGCGCCTCGTACCACTGGTCGTCGACCGGCGGCAGCCCGTTCACATCGAGGGCCAGCTTCAGCAGATGGTCCGCGATGTGCGGGTTACGGGCCATCACCGGGCCGTGCATGTACGTCCCGAAGACGGTGTCCTTGTACGCGCCCTCGTAACCGTCGCCCGTGCCGTTGCCGTTGCCGAACCGGACGCGGGCCAAGGGGCGCGCGGTCGGGCCCAGATGGGTGACGCCCTGGTGGTTCTCGAACCCGGTCAGCGGCGGCAGCCCCAGCGGCTCGTCGATGTCGCCCAGTACGTCGCCGACGCAGCGGGCGCCCTCGCCGCGGGTGCTGATCACGTCCAGCAGGCCCAGGCCCTGCTGGCGCTGCCCGAGGTCGTTGACGAACTCATGGCCGAGGATCTGGTACCCGGCGCACACCGAGAAGACGATCGCCCCATTGGCGACCGCGCGGTTCAGCCCGCCGTCCCGCATCAGCCGCTCGGCGGCCAGCCGCTGCGGGCGGTCCTCACCGCCGCCGATCAGGTAGATGTCCCCGGAGGTGGGGATCTGCTGGTCGGAGCGGACGTCCAGGCGGGAGACGTCCAGCCCGCGCTGGCGCGCCCGGCGCTCCACCACCAGGACGTTGCCCTGGTCCCCGTACGTGCTCAGCAGGTCGGGGTAGATCCACACCAGACGCAGGCCGTTCTGGCTCGTGCTACGCATCGTCGTGTCTCCTCGTACGGGGGTCAGTTGCCGACTCGGCGGCGCAGGTCCTGGAACGCGGTGTAGTTCGCGATCACCTCGATGCGCCCGGGCGGGGAGATCCGTACCGCCTCGTCCGCGTCCGCGCAGACCCGGAAGTCGAGCCCGGCGACCTCGAGGCGCACCGCGAGGTCCAGCTTGCGGTCGCCGATCACACAGATCGGGTGCCCGGCGAGCCGGGTGTAGTCCACGTCCCACAGCCAGGAGGTGTCGGTGCCGTCCGCGCCGCGCGCGTTGACCGAGAGGATCACCGGGGTGGGCGGCGGGTCGATCAGCGAGAACGTCTCCAGCCAGCCGGCCGGGTTCTTGGCCAGCAGCAGCCGCAGCTCGCGCTCCTGGAAGGTGACCACGTCATAGCGGCCGGCGACGGCCTGCACCTGGTACATCCGCTCCAGCGCGACCTGCGGGGGCACGCCGAAGGTCGCGGCGACGGCCGCCGAGGTGGCCGCGTTCGCCTTGTTCGCGCGGCCGGGCAGCTGGAGGTGGATCGGCCAGGCCGCGCCGTGCGGGTCCAGCACATAGTCGCCGTTCAGCGCCCAGCTGGGCACCGGGCGGCGGAAGCCGCACTCGCCGCACACCCAGTCGTCGCCGGGGCGCTGGAGCACCCCGCCGCACGACGGGCAGGACCAGGCGTCGTCCTTCCACTCCTGGCCCGCGGCGACCCACACCACATTGGTGCTGGAGGAGGCGGCCCAGACGATGAGCGGATCGTCCGCGTTCGCGATCACCGTGGCCTTCGTACCGGCCAGGCCCTCGCGCCACTTCTCGGCGAGCATCCGGGTCTCGGCGGCCCGGTCGAGCTGGTCGCGCGAGAGGTTGAGCAGTGCGATGGCCTTGGGCTCGGTGTCGCGGGCCACCCCGGCGAGGTACTTCTCGTCGACCTCGATCACGCCGTAGCGGGCGTCGGAGCCGCCCGCCAGGGCCGAGGTGATGCCCGCGGGCATGTTGGCCCCGAGCGCGTTGGAGACCACCGGGCCCGCGGCCCGCAGCGCCTCGGCGATCAGCCGGGTGGTCGTGGTCTTGCCGTTGGTCGCCGACACCAGGATCACGTCCAGGTGGTGCGCCAGCCTGCTGAGCAGATCGGGGTCGAGGCGCAGGGCCACCTTGCCGCCGATCACCGATCCGCTGCCGCGGCCCGCGGCCTTCGACACCGCCGCCGCGGCCTTGCCCGCCGTCACGGCCAGCTTGGCACGTGGCGACAGCGGCTCTGAGTTGCCTGCCATCGTCTCTCGATCCTCCTCGCATACCGGCGCCGCACCTGCCCCCCGAGGCACCGGTGGTACGCCCCCTCCGTGCCGAGTCGCCAGCCGGGAGGCCACGGTCGGGGATCAGCCTATCGAGATCCGGGCGGTGTCCCGAATTCCGTCGCGCCTTCCGGGGGACCGTAGGCTTGGCTCTCATGCGAAACGGCGCGATCCCGGGGAGCCGAGGGGCGGTGCGGCCCCTGCGGCTGCTCGGCGATTCTGCGCTGCGCGCGCCCTGCGAGGAGGTCACCGCGTTCGACTCCGCGCTCGACCGGCTGGTCGAGGACCTGTTCGCCACGATGTACGCGGCGGGCGGGGTCGGCCTCGCCGCCAACCAGATCGGCGTGGGGCTGCGGGTCTTCGTGTACGACTGCCCGGACGACGAGGACCGGCGCCATCTGGGGCATGTGGTCAACCCGCGCCCGGTCGAGGCCGACGGGGTGACCGTACGGGGCGCGGAGGGCTGTCTGTCGCTGCCCGGCATCGAGGCGGGCACCCCGCGCTTCGACCGCGCGGTGGTGGAGGGCGTGACGCTGACCGGGGAGCCGGTGCGGGTCGAGGGCACTGGCTTCTTCGCGCGCTGCCTCCAGCACGAAGGCGATCACCTGGACGGCGGGCTGTTCCTGGACCGGCTGGAGGGCTTGCGGCGGCGCCGGGTGCTGTGGGCGGCCCGCCGTGCGCCGTGGGCGCGCGAGCGGGCGTAAATCGGGGAGCTTTCCCGGCGGTGGTCCTGGCCGCGACGTCTTGGGCCCGGCCGACGTCTTGGACCCGGCCGGGGGGGCTCAGAAGCCCGGGGCGCCGATCCGGTCGTCCAACAGGGCCAGCCGCCCCCACAGCAGGTCGGTGAGGTGCTCCACCAGCCGGTCGCGCGAGCAGGGCCGCTCCCGCAGCCACCAGTCGCCCGCGGCGTGCATCATGCCGACGATCCCATGGCCCCAGATCCGGGCCACCTCCTCGCCCTCGGGGCCGAGTTCGACCCGGTCGGCGATCACCTTGGCCAGTTCGTCGCCCATCCGGCGCAGCAGCGGGGCGGAGTGGTGGCCCACGTCGAAGCCCTGCTCCTGCTCCGGCTGCTGGTTCCGGTCGGCCGGATGCATCAGGAAGCGGTACACCTGGGGGCGGGCCTCGATCGCCGCCAGATAGGTGTCCAGCGTGGCCGCCACCCGTCCGCGGCGGTCGGGCGCGGGGGCGTCCAGCGCGTTGCGCAGCGAGGCGAGCAGGGCGTCGGTGTGGCGTACCGCGAGGGCCCGGTAGAGCCCTCCCTTGTCGCCGAAATGGCGGTACAGAATGGGCTTGGTGATGCCCGCCTCGGCAGCGATCGCGTTCATCGAGGCTTCGGGGCCGTCGCGCAGCACCACCCGGTCGGCGGCCTCCAGCAGCTCCTTGCGGCGCCGCGCCGCGGCCTGCTGCTGGTGGTCCTCGCGCTGGCTGGTCCCGGTCTCCATGACGTGGCCTCCCCGCCCCCTGACGTGTGCACGCGTGACATGCCTGGGCTCCGCGTGTCTGCGCAACGTAACACCCGCCCGGGGCAAGGGTTTCGCACGGCGATGGAGTTGACATCGCCTACTCGCCGGTAACAGACTGCTGTTACCGTAGGTAACAGCAGGCGTAGCAGGTGGAGGGGCCATGGCGGAGTTCTCGTTCGAACTCAACGAAGATCAGAAGGCAGTGCGCGAGTGGATCCACGGCTTCGCCGCGGACGTCATGCGCCCCGCAGCCGCCGAATGGGACGAGCGCGAGGAAACGCCCTGGCCGATTATCCAGGAGGCGGCCAAGATCGGTCTGTACTCGCTGGACTTCTACGCCCAGCAGTACTTCGACCCCACCGGCCTCGGCATCCCCATGACCATGGAGGAGCTGTTCTGGGGCGACGCGGGGATCGCCCTGTCCATCGTCGGCACGGGCCTTGCCGCCGTCGGCGTGCTCGCCAACGGCACCGAGGAGCAGATCGGCACCTGGATCCCGCAGATGTACGGCGACGCGAACGACGTGAAGGTCGCCGCCTTCTGCTCCTCCGAGCCCGACGCTGGCTCCGACGTCTCCGCCATGCGCACCCGGGCCGTCTACGACGAGGCCAAGGACGAATGGGTCCTCAACGGCACCAAGACCTGGGCCACCAACGGCGGCATCGCGAGCGTCCACGTGGTGGTCGCGGCCGTCGACCCCGGGCTCGGCTCCAAGGGCCACGCGTCCTTCATCATCCCGCCGGACACCGCCGGCCTGTCCCAGGGGCAGAAGTTCAAGAAGCACGGCATCCGCGCCTCGCACACCGCCGAGGTGGTCCTCGACAACGTACGGGTGCCCGGCAGCTGCCTGCTCGGCGGCAAGGAGAAGCTGGACGAACGCCTCGCCCGCGCCCGCGAGAGGGCCGCGGGCGGCGGGGAGCGGCTGAAGAACGCCGCGATGGCCACCTTCGAGGCGTCCCGCCCGGCCGTCGGCGCCATGGCGGTCGGCACCGCCCGCGCCGCGTACGAGGTCGCGCTCGACTACGCCAAGACCCGGCAGCAGTTCGGCCGCCCCGTCATCGACAACCAGGGCGTCGCGTTCCAGCTCGCCGACATGCGCACCCGGATCGACGCCTCGCGCCTGCTGGTGTGGCGGGCCTCGTGGATGGCCGTGAACGGCAGGCCGTTCGACTCGGCCGAGGGCTCCATGTCCAAGCTGTTCGCCAGCGAGACCGCCAAGACGGTCACCGCCCAGGCGGTCCAGATCCTCGGCGGCAACGGCTTCACCCGCGAGTACCCGGTCGAGCGCATGCACCGGGACGCCGCGATCTACACGATCTTCGAGGGCACCAGCGAGATCCAGCGCCTGGTCATCGCCCGCACCCTCTCCGGCGTCCCGATCCGCTAGGGGGGTCCGCACAGTCGCGTTGGATCGCCCCGTGGCGTCAGGGGGCACCTCCCAGCGGTAGCCGGGGGAGCGTGCCAGGCGTCGCGGGCCCGACGCCGACTTTGCGGACACGCCTGGGGGCGCCGTCGGCTCCCGGATCACCTCGCGCCGAAGCGGCGTTTGCGCCCCGCGAACGCCGCCAGCAGGCCGCGCAGTTCCTCCGCGGTGAAGTCCGGCCACAGCGTGTCCACGAAGAACAGCTCCGCGTAGGCCGCGCGCCACAGCATGAAGTTCGAGATCCGCTGCTCCCCGGACGTCCGCACCAGCATGTCGATGTCCGGGAGGTCGCCGTGCGGCAGGTGCCGGGTGAACAGCGCCTCGTCGATCAGGGCCGGGTCCAGCGCCCCGTCCGCCGAGGCCCGTGCCAGCGAGGTCGCGGCGCGGGCGATCTCTTCCCGTCCGCCGTGGTTGAAGCAGAAGGCCAGCGTCATCGCGCGGTTTCCGGCCGTCTCCTCCTCGGCCCGGCGCAGGGCGGCCAGGGTGGCGCGGGGGAGACGGGCCTCGGAGCCCAGCCAGCGGAGCCGTACGCCCCGCTCGCCGTACGCGCGGAAGACATCGGCCAGCTGCGCGGTGAGCCGCATGAGGGCGGCCACCTCGGCGCGCGGCCGGTTCCAGTTCTCGGTGGAGAAGAAGAACAGCGACAGATGCTCGACGCCCTCCTCCAGCGCCGTGTCCACCACGCGCGGCAGCGCCAGCACCCCCGCCTCATGGCCCCGGGTGCGGGAGAGGCCGCGGGAGGCGGCCCAGCGGCCGTTGCCGTCCATGATGATGGCGAGGTGCCGGGGCACCCCCGGGGCGTCCTCCCGGGGGCCGCGGAGCTGTCGTACGACGGCGGGCCCGTCGGTGACGGACGCCCGCAGCAGCCGCTTGACCGAGGGCACTCTCCAGGCTCCGACCTCGAACACCCGCGCGTCCCTCCGCCTCGGCTTCCCCGGCGCCGTGTCTGACGACGGGGCGGGGCCGCGGGTTACCTACCCGGTGGCCGAACCATTCGTTTGGTCGGCACGGCCGTCCGGGTCGGCGACAGCCCTCGTCATGGCTTCCGCGCGACACCCCCGTGCACGTCCGTCGTCTCGATGGGCGTCTCGGACGGCCCGGGCCGCCACAGCGGACACGAGACGATACCGGGTTCGATCAGGTCCAGGCCGTCGTAGAAGCGGCTGATCTCGGTCAGGCCCCGCAGCACGTACGGGACGGCGCCGGTGTCGTCGTAGCCCTGCTGGGCCTCCTTGAGCGCCTGGTCGGTGTCGGTGCTGTCGTAGTGCACGAAGTAGCTGCCGGAGGGCAGGGCCTGCTGTAACCGGGCGACGATCGACACCGCCTCGTCGTAGTCCTGGATGTGCCCGAGGATGCCCATCAGCATCAGGGCGATCGGCTGGTCGAAGTCCAGCGTCTTGGCGGCCATCTCCAGGATCCGCTCCGGCTCGTGCAGATCGGCGTCGATGTAGTCGGTCACCCCCTCCGGGGTGCTGGTGAGCAGCGCCTGCGCGTGCCGGAGCACCAGGGGGTCGTTGTCGACGTAGACGATCCTGGCCTCGGGCGCCACCCGCTGGGCGACCTGGTGGGTGTTGTCGTAGGTGGGCAGCCCGGTGCCGATGTCCAGGAACTGGCGGATCCCGCACTCGCCCGCCACATGGGTGACGGTGCGGATGAGGTAGGCGCGCGAGGCGCGGGCCATCACCTCGATGTTCGGGGCGACCTCCCGGTACTGGTCGCCGGCGATCCGGTCGACCTCGTAGTTGTCCTTGCCGCCCATCCAGTAGTTCCAGATCCGGGCCGAATGCGGCACGCCGGTGTCGATCTTCGACCACGCCTGCTGGTCGGGGCGGGGGGTGGACGAACCGTTGGTCATCGGGACTTCTCCTGCCGTGCGTCATGCCTGTGAGAGGCTCCAACTTACCCACTACGACCGGGAGTTCAGCGGTTCCCGGCGTAGCGGCGGACTGGTGAGCGAATCCGTGGCAGGCGGCGGGCGAACGAGGCCGTCTGGAGCGTCACCGGAGTCTCGCCCGGGCCCGGCTCCGCGCCGGGGCCGGAACCGGGGTCCATCGGCGGCTCCTCGTCGACCGTGACCACCGGGGCGTGCTGCGCGAGGGTCCGGAAGGCGTGGTCGAAGCCGGTCAGCGCGGCGTCGATCTCCGCGAGGTCCGCCGCACCGGCGCCGCGCGCGGCCAGCCGGTCCTCCAGCACGGTCACGGGCGCGGTGACATGGACGAACGCCCCGTCGCCCGCGGCCACCGCGTCCGCGAAGTCGAATGCCTGGATCCAGGTGACCCGGGAGCGCCCGCGCCGCAGCGGCCCGTAGACCAGCTCGCCCACCAGCCCCGCGTCCACCGCGAGCGCCCCGTCGTGCTGGAGCAGCTCGCGGTAGGGGCGGACCGGGTCGAGGTGCGGGAGGTCGGGGGAGGCACGGGTGACGGCGAAGCCGTGCCGGTCCGCGAGCCCGGACAGCAGCCCGTCCCGGCGGACGCCGTCACAGCCCTCGACGATCAGTGTGCGCCGCTGTGGATACGCATCCTGGAGCTTCATCCCGTCTTCCCGTCGTTCCGGAGCGACCCGGATTGGATGGAGGGACGACACCGCCGCCCGCCACGGCGCCTTCAGTGTGCGTGGCGGGGTGGCGGGGGCGGGAGTGCGCTGCGGGGTTGTGCGGTTGTGCGACCGTAGTGGTTTTCGAATGGTGGCCCGTGTGGGGGTGCGCCCGGCGCGTATCGGGGGGCATCCGCCGAGGCGGGCCGGGCGATGCGGCGGGCCGGGCGAGGGCGCAGGCCAGGCGGCTAGGCGATGAGGAAGTCGGCGCCGCCCGCCTTGGCGGCCTCCAGGAAGGAGGCGACCTCGGAGCGGGTGTAGATCAGCGCGGGGCCGCCCGGGTCGGTGGACTGACGGAGGGCCACCCGGCCGTCCGGCAGCCGCTTGGCCTCGATGCAGGTGCCTCCGTTGGACCCGCTCCAGGGCTTTTGCCAGCCCTCCGTGCCGAGGTCCGTGGCGGGCATCCCGGTGTAGACGGGGTCTGTCATCACAGCTCCTTACGCAGTTCGGCCAGGATGGTGCTGGTATCGCCGATCGGGTCCGCCTGGACGGCCATCCGGTCCAGGACCTCCAGATAGGCCACGACCTCCTTCGGCCGGTCCACATAGACCGCGCCGGTGAGGTTCTCGGTGTAGACGACGTCGGGCAGTTCGGAGAACCCGAAGCGGAAGTAGTGGAAGGGGCCGAAGGCTCCGGGGTGCGGCCCGGACGCGAAGCGCATGACCTGCAGCCGGACCTTGGGCATCGACAGGGTGTCGATGATGTGGTCGATCTGGTTCCGCATCACCTCGCTGGGGCCGACGGGGCGGCGCAGCACCGTTTCGTCGAGGATGGCCCACATGATCGGCGCGTCCGGCTTGGTGAGCAGGATCTGCCGCTGGAGGCGCAGCGCGATACGGCGCTCCAGCTCCTCCTCGGTGTCGTTGGGGAAGCCGATACGGAGCACCGCCCGGGCGTAGTCCTCGGTCTGCAGCAGCCCGGGGACGTAGTGCGGCTCATACGCACGGATGACGGTGGCCTCGCTCTCCAGGCTGACATACGCACTGAACCAGTCGGGCAGTACGTCCCGGAACTGATGCCACCAGCCAGGCTGGTTGGCCTCCCGGGCGAGGGCGAGGAAGCTTTCGATCTCCGGTCCCCGGACGCCGTAATTCCGCAGCAGTTCCTTGACGTACGGAATCTTGAGGCCGACTTCCGCCTTCTCCATCCGACGCACCGTCAGCGGGGTCACTTCGATGGCCTGAGCTGCCTCTTCGAAGGAAACCTTGGCCCGCTCCCGAAGGTGCCGCAGTCGCTTGCCGAGGACCCTGCGTAAGACGGTGGGGGCGGCGCCGCTCGGCCGTGCCTCGCTCACGTCCCGCCTCCCGGAGTGGCTGTCATATGCCTGCACAGTGTGCCTGGACAGTGTGCCACGAGCCCGACGACACAGACAGAGCTATGCGGATCGTTCTGAAATTATCAGAACGAAGGTTGCGGGGTGAGCGACTCACCACGCATAGTGAGCAGGTGACCCATCTCACCCTCCACGGCGGGGGCTCCCAACCTCCTTTGTCCACAACGTCGTTGACGCAGCCGATGAGCGGTAAGGCGCCGCGCGGCGGGGATCCCGAAACCTTCCGTGGCGCGTGCCGGGGAGGGTTACGGTGATGCCGGGCGCACAGCCGGGAAGCGGGCGCCAGAGTGCCCCCGCCAACGCCGCGTTGGCCGCGGCCCTGAAGGAATCCGGGTGCTCCTACGCCTCGTTGGCGCACCGGGTCAACGAACTGGGCCGCAGGCAAGGACACGAGTCGAACTACGACAAGGCGTCCGTCACCCGCTGGCTGCAGGGCGGACAGCCGCGCGGCAACACGCCCGAGCTGATCGCCGCCGTGCTCTCCCACCGGCTCGGCCGGCCGCTGGCGCCCGCCGAGCTCGGCTTCATCGCCGACCGTCAGCGCCCCGTCGTCGCCAGAGCGCTGGCCTACCGGGAGGACGTAGCAGAGACCTTGCACACGCTCGCCGAACTCGGCTCCACCGATATCTCCCGCCGCAGCCTGCTGGGCGCGGTGCCCTTCGTCGCCGGAGCCCTGGTGACCCCACAGCGCGAATGGCTGCTGTGGCTGGTCGAGAACCAGGACACCCCCCGGCTCTCCTCCGCGGCCGATGGCGGCCGTGTCGAGCAGGTCCACGCGGCCATCAGCATGTTCGACGAGATGGACAACCGCTTCGGCGGCGGCCAGGTCCGCGCCAGCATCGTGCTCTATCTGTCGACCGAGGTCGTGCCCATGCTCCAGCAGCGCGGCGCGCCGCCGCACGAGCGGCGCCAGCTGTTCACCGCGGCCGCCAAGCTGGCCGCGATGGCGGGCTGGAGTTCCTACGACAACGCCGAATACGGCCTGGCCCAGCGCTATATGACCCAGGCGCTGCGGCTGTGCGCCGAGGGCGGTGACCGGGTGCTCGGCGGTCAGATCCTGGCCGGGCTGTCCCATCTGGCCACCAACCTCGGCCAGCCGGACGCGGGGGTCGAGCTGGCCAGAGTCGGCGTCGCCACCGCGAAGCACGCGGGCAGTCCGCTCGGCCTGATGCGGCTGCACGCCATGGCCGCCCGCGGCCATGCCGCGCTCGACCAGCCCCGGGAGGCGTCCAAGTCGCTGCGCGCGGCCGACGCCCAGCTGGAGGCGAGCCGGGGCGCCCCGCAGGAGTCGCCCTGGGTGCGCTTCCTCGACCACCACTATCTGGCGGCCGAGGCGGCCCTGTGCTTCCGGGACCTGGGAAACGCGGCGGAGGCCGAGAACTCGGCCGCCGAGTCGGTGCGCGCCAACGCCGACCGGCGCCGCCGCCAGGCCATCAGCCGGTCCGTCCTCGCCACGGCCTACCTCCAGCAGAACCGGCTGGACGAGGCCATCGGCACCGCGGGCGAGGCGCTGGACACCCTCAGCGGGGTGCACAGCGAGCGCTCGATCCAGGCGCTGCGCGACTTCCGCAGCAGGCTGCGGCCCCGGCGGGGCGAGCCCATGGTGCGGGAATTCGAGCATCGCTCGCGGGCGGTGCTCGGGTCAGCGGCCTGACGGCCTGACGGCCGCGCGCGGCGGGCCCCCGGAGCGGGGGACCGGGGGGCTGCCGCGTACATCGGGCGCGACGGGCGCCGGGGGTGTCACCCGATCCGGGGTGGCACCCCCGGCGCCCCGTTGTCGTCAGTAGCCGTTCGGGGTGGGGGCGTTCTGGGCCCGGTCCACGGGCAGATGGGCGCCCGAGACCCCGCTCGACGCGTCGGACAGCAGAAACGCCACGACCCGGGCGACCTCCAGCGGCGTGACCAGGTCGCCGCCCGGGACCTCGGCCGTGAAGCGGGCGTACCTCTCGGGCTCCGAGGCACGCATCCGGTCCCAGCGCTTGCCGGGGATCAGCATCGAGCCGGGCGACACGGCGTTCACCCGGATGCGGTCCGGGCCCAGCTCGCGGGCGAGTGAGGCCGCCAGATGGATCTGGGCGGCCTTGGCCGCCCCGTACTGCGCCTGCGGTCCCGGCTTCCAGCCGGAGATGGAGGCGATCACCACCACCGAACCGCCGCCGCCGCGCCGCAGATGCGGCACCGTGGCCTTGATCAGCCGCGCCGTGTGACCGACGTTCAGCTCCCAGGTCGCGGACCAGTCCTGGGCGTCGGCCTCCTCCAGTCCGCGGCCTCGTGCGCCCCCGGCGCACGCCACCACGCCGTCCAGTCCGCCGAAACGTTCCACCGTCGCCTGGGTGAATGCCTCCAGCCGGTCCGGCGCGGTGAGGTCGAGGGCCTCGGTGAACAGCGCGCCCGGCGCCTGCGTAGGTAACGACGCCTCAAGGGCCCGCAGGTCCTGAGCCGTTCGCGCGCAGGTGGCCACCCGCGCTCCGGTCGCGGTCAGCAGCCGCACGATCTGTTCGCCGAGCCCCCGGGTGCCCCCGGTGACCAGCACCCGCTTGCCGTCCAGGCGGAACATATCGGACGGACCGGACCCCGCGGCCGGGGCGGATTCCCCGCCGCGGTCGCCGCTCACGCCTGCCTCGCCAGGACCGTACGGCCCGAACCACTACGCCCGTACAACCGGACAACCCCCATGCCCTCTCGCCCACCGGTCGGTTCAACCGTTTTTCTACATGACGGTGACCGATGACGCTCCGAGCTGCCTTCGAAGGAGGAACCATGCCGGTATCCGGCACCAACCGCGACCGCGTCGACGCCGTCCGTGGCAGCCGGTCCAGGCGGGTCGGACGGGGGGCGCGCACCAACCGCCACCGGCTCAGACGCAGCGCCGTCAGTCGTCAGCAAGCGCCTACCCGCGTAACGGAACATCAACCACCCCATGTGCCTGTATGTCATGAGAGCCCACAGACCGACGAGGACGGACACCGTGAGCCGATCCCTCCCAGGACTGCCGCAGCGGCCGGCACCGGCCGATGACGAGGACCTGGGGCGCGACCGCCCTGCCCTCGCGGTGTCCGTCAACCGCCACTGCATCCGGATCACCGGGCCCGAACCGCGCGGGGAGGGGCTTATGAGCGCCCTCGTCACCCGTCGGCTCTTCCGGGCCGAATTCCCCGCCCTTCCCGACCGTGCCGCCGCGGTGCGGCGCATGGTGACGGGCCATCTGAACGACTGGCGGCTCGGCGCGCTCGTGGACGGCGCCGTCCTCGCCACCAACGAACTGTTCGCCAACGCGGTCGAGCACGGCAGCGCCGGCCCCGCCGACACCGTGACCATCACCGTCTCCCTGGAGGTCGCCGACGGATGCTTCGGCCATGAGCTGCGCGTCGAGGTGGCCGACGGCTCGCCCGTCATCCCCATCTTCCGCAGCGCCTCGCTGACCGAGGAGTCCGGCCGCGGTCTCGCCATAGTCGACTGCCTGGCCAGCGACTGGGGCACCGAGCCGCCGGACCCGGGGGGCGAGGGGAAGAAGGTGTGGTTCACCCTGCCCCTCGAGCACGCCTCATGAGCCCTGTGGGCGGCACCGTGCAGACCGACGCGGCCGACTGGCTGCTGGCCGCCAGCGACGAACCCGGGCGGGTACGGCTCCAGTGGGCCAGCGGCGACGGACTCGCCGATCTGCCGGTGGGCACCGTCTTCGACCTGGTCCGGATGGCCGACGACATCGGTACGGCGGTGATCCAGGCCCTCCAGCGGCGCGATGCCGCGACCGGGCCCGTGATGCTGGCGACCTCCAGCCATGTGCTGACCTTCCTCGTCCCGCCCGGGTCCGCGGCCGAATGGAAGCGCTGGCTGGCCGGGACCCCGTACGCCCGCCGCCGCACGGTCGCGGCGGCCGGGGCGGGCCGGGTGCTGCGGTGCCCCCGCCCCGGGTGCGTGCGGCGCGGCCACATCTGGCTGACCCGGCCGGGGGAGGGCCTCACCGACAGCCGCACGCTACGGGCCGCACTGGACGAAGCCGCGGACCGCCCGATGCCGTAGCGCCACCCCGCCGTATCCGCGCAGGTGGGTACGTAGCATCGTGTCGTGGCATGAACACCATCGCGCTCTGGGAACTGGCCGCGCTGGCCGGTGCGGCCCTGCTCGTCGGCTTCTCCAAGACCGCCGTCAGCGGGGCCAATACGGTCAGCCTCGCCATCTTCGCGGCCGTACTGCCCGCCCGTGAGTCGACGGGGGTGCTGCTGCCGCTGCTCATCGTCGGCGATGTGATCGCCGTACTCACCTACCGGCGGCACGCCCACTGGGCCACCCTGTGGCGGCTGCTGCCCGCGGTCGCGGTCGGGGTGGTGGCGGGCTGGGTGTTCATGCTGTGGGCCGACGACGCGGCGGTGCGCGTGTCGATCGGCGCGATCCTGCTGTTCATGGCCGCCGTCACGGTGTGGCGACGGCGTACGGGGGCGGACGCGGCGGCGGCCGACCAGCCGGCCGGTGGCGCCGGGGGCCGGGCCAAGGCCGGTTCGTACGGTGCGCTCGGCGGGTTCACCACCATGGTCGCCAACGCGGGCGGCCCGGTGATGTCCCTCTACCTGATCTCCTCCGGCTTCCGGAAGCTCGGCTTCCTGGGCACTTCGGCCTGGTTCTTCTTCATCGTGAACGTGTGCAAGGTGCCCTTCAGCGTCGGGCTCGGCCTGATCGACCGCCACTCCCTGCTGCTGGACGCGGGCCTCGCCCTCTTCGTGATACCCGGCGCCATCCTCGGCAAGCTGTGCGTCGACCGCATCGACCAGCTGCTCTTCGAGCGGCTGGTGATCGCGGCGACCGTGGTCGGCGGCCTCCAGCTGCTGCTGCGCTGACGCGGGCCTACGCCCAGGCCGCCCGGTGGGCCTTCGCGAAGTCCCGGAACGACCGCGGTGCGCGGCCCGTGATCCGGCGGACCGCGTCCGTCGTACGGTCCTCCGCGCCGCCCCGGATGTCCTCGTCGAGGCCCGCCAGCATCGCCGCGAAGTCCCGCGGTATCCCCAGCCCCGTCAGCCTCTCCCGCAGCGCCTCGGCCGTCACCGCGACATGGCCGACCGGGCGCCCGGAGACCTCGGCCACGATGAGCGCCGCCTCGGCGTAGCCGAGCGCCTCCGGGCCGGTGAGGACGTGGTCCGTGTTGTGCGGGCGGTCGTCCAGCAGGGCCCGGACGGCGACGGCGGCGATGTCGTCCGCGTCGACGAAGCCGACCCGGCCGTCACCGGTGGCGGTGACGATCTGCCCGTCGCCGCGGATGGCGTGGGCCACCGCGTGGTCGCCGGTGAAGTTCTGCATGAACCACGACGGCCGCAGCACCGCCCACTCGGGCACCGTGTCCCGTACGAACTGGTGCAGCGCGCCCAGGACCGGCGCGCCGCACGGGACCGCGGAGGAACTGAGCAGCACCACCCGCCGTACGCCCCGGTCGAGCGCGGCGGTCAGGAACGGTTCGACCACGGGCATCGGATCGGCCTCGCCCACGGGGGCGACCAGATAGATCCGCTCCACCCCGGTCAGCGCGGCGGCATGGGTGGCCGGGTCGTACCAGTCGAAGCGCACCCCCTCCGCGCCCGCCGCCGGATCGGGCCGCCGGGCGGCGGCCCGCACCGGCGCGCCGCGCTCCCGCAGCAGCGTCGCGACGCGCGAGCCGGTGGTTCCGGTCGCGCCGATGACCAGCACGCCGGGTTCAGCCATCGGTCCGGCTCCCCTCGGCGGCGAAGCCCAGCTCCCCGTTCAGCAGGAGCGGATTCCAGTAGTCCCGGTACGAGGCGATCTCGCCCTCCCGGACGGTGAGGACGGCCACGTAGTCGATCCGCTGCGGGCGGCCGGAGGGGACGGCGACGGCTTCCACCGTGAACTCCACGATCAGCACGGCGGGGTCGGCGGTCAGATGGACCGTCTCGTGGGCCACGGCCCGCGGATCGATGTGGTCGGTGTAGTCGCGTACGTACTCCCGCACCGCCTCGCGCCCCTCCAGCCTGCGCGGCCAGCCGGGCGGGGCGAACGGGAACTCCATGGTGCCGTCCTCGGCCCACAGATCCGCGAATCCCCCCATGTCGTGGGCGAGCAGACGCTCCTTGATCCGCTCGTACACCGTGACGCGTGCGTCCATGACGTGTTGCTCCTCCAGTGAATGGACGGGACGGTGTCGTCCCGTCGCACATCTAAACAGAACGGTACCGTCTCGTCCATCTGCTACTCTCGGGCCATGCCGGATCCCTCTCGCCCCGCCCCGCCCACCCGACGCGCCCCGAGCGGCGCCGCCACGCTGCGCCCGGACAAGACCGAGGCCATCCGCGCGGCCGTGCTCGACGAACTCGCCGAACAGGGCTACGGGCGGCTGTCGATGGAGGCGGTCGCCAAGCGCGCCGGGGTCGGCAAGAGCGCGCTGTACCGGCGGTGGGCCTCCAAGCAGCAGATGGTCATCGACGTCGCGTCCGAACTGAGCGTCGCGATGGTCGACCTGCCCGACACCGGGACGCTGCGCGGCGATGTGCTGTCCGCGCTGCGGGCGGTCGCCGACTGGCTGACCCACCCGCGGTTCAGCCGGATCCTCCCGGACCTGATCGCCGAGGCGCGCCGGGACGAGGCGCTGGCGCAGGCCCTCGCCACCACCATCGGCGGGCCCCGCCGGGCCCGCGCGATCGGCGTGCTGGACCGCGCGGTGGCGCGGGGCGAGCTGCCGCCGGACACCGACCGCGAGCTGGCGCTCGATCTGCTCGCCGCGCCCGTCTACTGGCGCATCGCGGTGCGGGGGGTGCCGCCGGAGCCCGGCTATCTGGAGCGCACCGCCGACCTCGTCGTGCGCGCCTTGTCCGCCGGGGGCGCGGAGCGGCCTTAGGTCCGCCGTGGCGGAGCGGCCGCAGGTCCTCCGGATGGGCCCGGAAAACAGGGCGGAGCGGTACGTATCGCCGCATCATCCTGGGGAGGGCGAACCCTCGCCCGCGGGGCGGCCGCGCCGCGCACTGTCCGGTCGACCGCCACCCGAGGAGCCCCCATGCCCACCGGTCTCTCCGTGCACATAGGACTCAACCAGGTCGACCCCGTGGCGTACGACGGCTGGAGCGGTGAGCTCACCGCGGGGGAGCGGGACGCGACCGACATGGCCCGGCTCGCCGCTGCCGCGGGCTTCGAGGTCACCGGCCCGCTGCTGAGCGCCGCCGCCACCGCCGAGGCGGTCACCTCCGCGCTGGAGACCGCGGCCGGGCGGCTGGCCGAGGGCGACATCCTCTTCCTCACCTACTCCGGCCACGGCGGCCAGGTGCCCGACCTCAACCACGACGAGACCGGCGAGCGGCTGGACGGGACCTGGGTGCTGTACGACCGTCAGCTGGTCGACGACGAGCTGTTCGGGCTGTTCGGCAAGTTCGCCAGGGGCGTGCGGATCTGGATGCTCTCCGACAGCTGCCACAGCGGTACGGTCGCCCGGCGGCTGCCCGAGGTGCTCAGCGCGGGTGAACTCGGCCGCCGCTTCGCCACCGACGACCCCCGCGAGGTCGGCAGGCGGCTGCGGGCGATGCCCCAGCCCGTGCAGTCCGCCGTCTACGCCCGCGACCGCGGCCTCTACGACCGGATCCAGAAGACCTGCACCGCCAAGGACCTCGCGAAAATCGACGCCACGGTGCTGCACATCTCCGGCTGCCAGGACAACCAGACCTCCGCCGACGGCACGGTCAACGGGCTGTTCACCGGCACCCTGCTGGAGATCTGGCGGGGCGGCGCGTTCCCGGGCAGCTACCGCGCCCTGCACCGGGAGATCGTCAGGCGGATGCCCCCGGACCAGACCCCCCATCTGGTCCTGGCCGGAGCCGAGCGCCCCGGCTTCGCCCGGCAGCGCCCGTTCACCATCTGACCGTGCCCGCATCCCCCATCGGTGGTGCGGTGGTGCCCGGGGCGAGGTATGACAGAGGGAGGGCACGGCGAGCCCGTGAGGTGCCGGTATGACGACGCATGACCGTCTTGACCAGGACAGCGAGGCGGACCCGACGGCCGAGGACGGCCTGACCACGGTCGCGGGCGGAGTGCTCGACGTCCTGCGGGTCGCCGCCGTGGTGCTGGACGCCGACGGCCGGATCACCCTGTGGAGCCCCGAGGCGGAGCTGCTGTTCGGCTACCGCGCTGCCGAGGCCCTGGGGCGCCGCGCCGACCAGCTGCTCGTCAACCCGGCGGACCGGCGGGCGGCCGTGGACCTGTTCGCCCGGGTCCGGGCGGGCGACACCTGGGCGGGCGTCTTCCCCGTCCGGCGCCGGGACGGCACCACCGTGCGCGTCGAGTTCCACACCATGGGCCTCCACGACGTGCACGGCGACGCGTACGCCCTCGGGCTGGCCGCCGACGAGGGGACCGTACGGCGGGTCGAGACCGACCTGGCCGTATCGGGCCTGCTGATCAAGCAGTCGCCGGTGGGCCTCGCGGTCTTCGACACCGAACTGCGGTGGCTGCGCGCCAACCCGTCGCTGCAGCGCATGAACGGCATGCCCGAACCCCTGGTGCGCGGGCGCCGGATCAGCGAGCTGCTGCCCGGGCTCGACACCGAGGCCATCGAGACCGCCATGCGGCGCGTCCTGGCCACCGGGGAACCGATCCTGGACCAGCAGACCATCGGCCGGACCCCTGCCGACCCCGACCGCGACCATGCCTGGTCGGAGTCGTACTACCGGCTGGAGGACCCCGGCGGCCGGGTCCTGGGCGTCGCCGTCTCGGTCATCGACGTGTCCGCGCGCCACCGGGCGGCCAGCGAGGTCGCCGAGGCGCGCGAGCGGCTGGCCGTCGTCGCCGACGCGGGCGTCCGCATCGGCACCACCCTGGACCTGCGGCAGACCGCCCAGGAACTCGCCGATGTGGCGGTGCCCCGGCTCGCCGACCTCGCGGCCGTCGACGTCCTCGACGCGGTGGTGCACCGCGAACCCGTGGCCCGGGTACGGAGCGACGGCTCGGCCCGCTTCCGGGCGCTCGCCGTCGCCGCGGGCTATCCCACCGAGGCCGTCGACGCCGCCGACCCGGTCGGCGAGATCGCCCGCTACGGCCCGAACCGCCTGATCGCCCAGTGCGTGCGCGACGCCACGCCGATCCTGCTGCCGCGCACGTCCGAGCAGGACATACGCCGTATCGCGCGCGACGAGGCCGCCGCCGAGATGCTGCGGCGCGAGGGCGTCCACTCCTACATCGCCGCCCCGCTCATCGCCCGCGGCGGCGTGCTCGGCACCCTCAGCCTGCACCGCACGGTCAACCCCCGGCCGTTCGACGAGGACGACCTCACCCTCGCCTGCGAGCTGGCCACCCGTGCCGCCCTGGCCATCGACAACGCCCGGCTGTACGGGCGTGAACGCGACGCCGCGCTCACCCTCCAGCGCAGCCTGCTGTCCCTGCCGCCGCGCGATCTCGACGGCCTGGAGACCGCCTCCCGCTATCTGCCCGCGGTCAGCGCCGCGGGCGGCGACTGGTTCGATGTGCTGCCGCTGCGGGACGGCAGGGTCGGCCTGGTCGTCGGGGACGTCATGGGCAAGGGCATCCACGCCGCCGCGATCATGGGGCAGCTGCGCACCGCGACCCGCGCCTTCTCCCAGCTCGGCCTGGAGCCCGTCGAGCTGCTGCGCCACCTGGACGAGATCACCCAGACCCTGGGGGATTCCATCGCCACCTGCCTGTACGCGGTCTGCGACCCGCGCACCGGGCACTGCGAGCTGTCCACCGCGGGCCATCTGCCGCCGGTCCTGGTCCACCCGGGCGGCGGCGCCGAGCTGATCGACACCCCCAGCGGCGCCCCGCTGGGCGTCGGCGGCGTTCCGTTCGCCGCGGTCGACTGCGAACTGGCCGAGGGCGCGGTGCTGGCCCTGTTCACCGACGGTCTGGTGGAAAAACGGCACGAGTCGCTGGACGTCGGACTGCACACCCTCGTCCAGCTGCTGCGCCGCCACCACCAGGGCCCGCTGGACCGGATCTGCGACCAGGTGCTGGCGGCGCTGCACGGGGCGCCGGACGACGACGTGGCGCTGCTGCTGGCCCGGCTGTGCGGGCGCTCGCCCTCCGCCGGAGAACGTGGTTACGGTGGATAGTCCGTTCGTATATGCCGTATCTGCCCGTAAATGCCGCTTTGAGTGGTTCCCATGCACCAGATCGCCCGCGGTTCCGCCGTCCTGATCACCCTGATCGCCGTCGGCCTCGGCACCCCCGCCGCGGCCCTCGCCGTCGCCGGACAGTCGCCGGGGCCCCGGGGCGGGCCCAAGCCACAGGTCGCCGTCATCGGCACCGGCGGCACCATCGCGGGCGTCAGCAAGAGCCGGGTGTCCTTCCAGAACTACGAGTCCGGACAGCTCCCGGTGTCCCGGCTGGTCGAGGACCTCAGGCCCGAAGTGAACCGGCTCGCCGACGTCACGACACGGCAGTTCGGCAACAAGGACTCCAACGACTACTCCGTCCCCGAGTACCGGCGGCTCACCGCCGCGGTCGACAACGCGCTGCGGACGAACGACGCGGTCGTCGTCACCACCGGCACGGACACCATGGAGGAGTTCGCGTACTGGCTGGACCTCACCGTCCGCAGCGACAAGCCCGTCGTGCTCACCGGCGCTCTGCGCCCGTGGACGGTCATCGGCTCCGACGGCCCCGCCAACCTCTTCAACGCGATCCACCTCGCCGCCAGCGGCCGCACCACCTGCTTCGGCACCGTCGTCATGCTCAACGACCAGATCCAGGCCGCCCGCGAGGTCCGCAAGGCCGACGCGTCGCGGCTGAACGCCTTCACCAGCGGCAGCAGCGGTGAGCTGGGTGTCGTCGACCAGAACCACATCCGCATCGACCGGGCCCCGGCGCGCGTCCGGGAATGCGGCAAGCCGGGCTGGAAGACCCCGTTCGACCTGGACCGCATCGCCCGGCGGCCGCTGCCGAAGGTCGAGATCGCCTACAGCTACCAGGGCGCCGGGCCCGAGGCCATCAAGGCGTTCGCCGACGCGGGCGCGGCCGGTGTCGTCACCGCGGGCACCGGCGCGGGCGGCCTCTCCCCGGCCATGACGGAGGCCCGCGCGGACGCGGTGAAGAACGGCGTGCTCTTCGCCTCGGCCTCCCGCACCGGGTCGGGGGCGGTGTACGACCCGCACGTACGCGGCGTCGTCGGCGCCCAGGACCTGACCCCGCAGAAGGCCCGGCTGCTGCTGACCCTGTCCCTGGCGCGGACCCACAACGAGGACCGGATCCAGCACTGGTTCACCACCCTGGGCCCAGAACGCCTGGTGGCCCCGCGGCGGTAGATCAGGTCGTCGACAGGAGATCCGCGGCCGTGACGCGATGGAGGTGGATCAGCACGTCGAACTGGCGCCCGAGCGAGGTTGGATAGGGGTCCTCCGGCCAGGCGTTCCCGATGGAGCGGGTCAGCCGCTTCGCCAGCAGCCAGTCCCGCGCCGGTTCGGGCGCGGCCCGCAGATCGATGTAGTAGTCCCGGCGCGAGACGCGCTCCAGCACCTCCTCATTGCTGCCCGCGCCCAGCGGCTCCACGGAGAAGCGGCGGTAGGGCTCCTCCGGATCCGTCAGATCCATCGCGTTGAACGAGCCCTGCCCGAAGGTGTAGCCGATGTTCACGTATCCGGCTCCGACCGTCTCGCGCAGGAACTCCCCCTGGGTCTTCGGATACTGCTCAGGGTTGTCGGACTCGTAGGAGACATGGCCGTTGTGGGCCGACAGCAGCATCCGGTGGCCGGTGTGCCGCTGCCACCACACGGTGTTCTCCGCCATGATCTGGTCGCGGTAGAGCATGGCCCGGGCGATCTTCTCCGGGTCGGAGAGGTCGTAGTACGCGTAGAGGGTGCCGGTCTGGGAAATGGCCCTGGCGTGCTGGAGAGCCCACTCGTACGCCCTCCGGTCCCCGTCCGGCCCCTGCGCCCGAAGCAGCTCGTAGGCGCGCCGCACGTCCGTGGCCGTCCGCTCGCGCTCGGCGGCGGGCTTGGCCAGGTTCTCGTTGACGGTCTCCGCCACGCTCCCGGTCGGCCGGAGCGCGCGGTAGGAGCGGCGGAACTCCGGCAGCAGCCGCGGGTGGTGGGCGGACACATAGTCCGTGACCTCGTCGAACAGCTGAGGTCCCGCGTAGCCGTTGTCCTCACCCATGAACCGCACGGGGTGGTCGGGGTGGCGGACGTTGTGGGTGCGCATCCACCTCAGCAGATCGAGGTATTCGCGGGTGTTCCATATCCGGTAGGAGCTCTGGAACTCCTTCCGCATGATCTTCTCCGGGTCGCCCTTCCCGTGCAGCACGTACGCGTTGAGGACCAGGCCGGTGGACCAGGGAGCCTCCAGCGCGAAGGTGGTGAAGCCCTTCTCTTCGACGAGGTACCGGAAGACGCGGTGCTTCATCGTGAAGAACTGCCGGGAGCCGTGCGTGGCTTCACCCAGTCCGACGATCTTCGCCGAGCCGATCATGCGGCCGAGCGGGCGCAGATCCCCGCCGGGGGCGCCGGGCTCCGTGGTGCGCAGCGGCTGCGCGACGCGCGCCAGTTCACGCACCGGATCGGTGGTGGTCCTCGCGCTCGCGTGCGCCGGCGGGGCGGCGACGGTCAGTGCCAGCAGGAGCAGCAGTATCCGAGGTAATCGATGTGATCCAGGCATGGGTCAAGGCTGCCGACGGCGGCAGGTCCCGGACAGCCTGCCACCGTCAGTTCTCCTCCTGGGGACAGCCACAGGGCCGCGGGTCAGGTGAACCAGTGTCGGCCCTGCCCGGTGAGTACGCGGCCGGACTCCAGCTCGGGGAAATGGGCGCCGACGCCGATGGCCGCCCCGTCCTCGGGTTCACGGAACAGCCGCTCGCGGACCTGCTGCGCGAGCTGGGGATCCACGTCGCCCATGGAATGCCAGGTGGGCTCGTCCGGCTGGACCGGGCAGACGATCGCGTCGCCGAGCAGAATCGCGCGGCGGACTTGGGAGGCGACGATGACACACAGGTGTCCGGGTGTGTGTCCGGGCGTCATCGTCAGGGTGATGCCGGGCGCCACCGTGGTGCCACGGTCGAGCAGTTGGAGGCGGCTGCCCCGCTCGGCGGTCGCCTTGAGGCCGTCTCGGATGTGATCGGGCATCGCCCCGTCCGGGCCGTCGAGAAGCCGGCGCGGGCTGTGGTCGTCGATCGCGGGTCCCATTCCGGCGTCCACGAGGACGACGCGGTCGCCGGTGCGGACGAGGAAGCAGCCGATGGGCAGCCAGGCCATGCCGTCGGGTGGGAGGAACAGGTCCTCGTGGCCTTCGGGGCGGGCGTGCTCGCCGAAGTAGGCGGGCGAGGCGCGGAAGGTCCCGTCGGTGAGGGGATGGATCTCGATCTCACCGATCCGCATCAATTCCTCCGGTGCTGTGGGTGATGAACCGGTGTGGCGGCTCTTGGGTGGGCACGGTCACGCCGCCTTCGGCCCCGGACGCCAGGTGCCGTCGAGCGGGATACCGGCGGCCGCGGCGACCTGGTCGCGGGATGCCACCAGCCGTGCCTTCAGCGCGGGCAGGTCCACGTCCACCAGCACGCCGTCCCGCTTGACGACGCGGCCCGCGACGAGAACCGTGTCGACCAGGCCGGGGTGACCGGCCGCGACGACCGTGCCGGCCGGACCGGCTGCCGGGAGCACGGTGATGTCGTCGGTGCGCAGCAGGATCACATCGGCGTCCTTGCCGGGCGTGAGGCTGCCCGTGCGGGCGGCGAGTCCCAGCGCGTGGGCGCCGTCGACGGTGGCGAACTCCAGCAGGTCCCGGGAGTTGAGGCCACCGTCCAGGCCACGCTGCACCACGAAGGCGGTGCGCATGGTGGCGAACATGTCGCCGCCGACAGAGGGGACGTCGTCGATGGAGAGTGTCGGGCGGACGCCCGCGGCCAGCATCCGGCCGGTCATCGGCCAGCCGAATCCCATCCTCAGCTCGACGTCCGGGCTGATCGACACCGAACTGCCGGCGTCGGCGAGCATCCGCAGCTCGTCGTCGCCGAGCCCGTTGGCGTGCACGAACGTCGTGGTGTCCCGCAGCAGCCCGTGCTCGCGCAGGTCCGCGATCGGGCGCTGAGTGCCGTCGGAGGTGACGTGGACGCTGGTCCGCAGGTCCAGCTCGGCCGCCAGCTTCAGCTCCTCGGCGACCGTGTCCATGGAGGTGTCGTCCGCGCCGCGCAGCCCCAGTGCCATGGTGACCAGCCCGCCCCCGGGAAGCGCGGACCGCACACGGCGGACCTCGGCATCGACCGGGCCAGTGGTGCCCCACCCCGCGCCGTGGCAGAAGACCGAGCGTCCGGCCGTGTCGCGCAGCGCCTCGACGGCGGCGTCCGCGTGCTCGGGGCCCTGCGCGCAGTGGAACCAGTCGAGCATCGTGGTCACACCGGAGTGGAGGGCCTCCAGCCGACCGAGCAGGGTGCCCAGGTAGACGTCCTCGGGCCGGTAGTGAGGCTTGAGTGTGCCGTGCATCGCCACCGCCCACTCGGGGAACGTCCAGTCCGCGCCGACGCCGCGGAACGCGGTCTGCCAGGTGTGCCGGTGGGTGTCGACGAAGCCGGGCATGACGATCCGGTCGGTCGCGTCGATCACCTCGGCGCCCGGAGCGTCGATCGCCTCGGACACCTCGGTGATCACACCGTCCTCGATCAGCACGTCACCGCGTTCGAGATCGCCGACAGCCGGGTCCATGCTGACCACGGTGCCGCCGGTGAGCAGGATCCTCATCTGAGAACTCCTCCTTGAGTAAATAGTCTGCCCTTATGGATGATGTAGATCGGGCGATCCTCGCCGTGCTCGAAAAGCACGGGCGGATCAGCAACGCGGAGCTCGCCGCCCGGGTCGGCCTCTCGCCGTCACCCTGCCTGCGGCGCGTGAACCGGCTCGAGGAAACCGGAGTGATCCGCGGCTACCGGGCGGAGATCGACCCCGCCGCCCTCGGCCGCGGCCTCCGCGTGTTCGCCGGTGTCCGGCTCATGAGACACAAGCGCGGCGACGTGACCGCGTTCGAGCGCGCGGTCATCCAACTGCCCGAGGTGGTCCACGCCCATCACGTCACCGGCAACTACGACTACCTGCTTCAGGTCGAGGTCGCCGATCTGGCCGCCTACGAGGACTTCCACGCCAACCGGCTGGCCGATCTTCCCGGCGTCGCCATGGTGAACAGCTACGTCACCATGAAGACGCTCACGGCGTCCTGACGCGGTCACCGGTGGCGGTGACCGGTGGCGGCCACCGCGTCGGCCGCGGCGAGTGCGTCGGCGACCAGGTCGGCCGTGTCCTCGGTGCCCGCGGCCAGCCGGACCAGGCCCGGCGGAACCGAGGCGGCGATCTGGTCCTCGCTGAGCATGCCCTGCCACATGGACGCGGGGTGCACGGCCAGCGATTCCACGCCGCCGAGGCTGGCCGACCGGCGGGCGTAGCGCAGGTGGCCCAGGAACGCGTCGGCCGCCTCGTAACCGCCGGTGAACTCGATGCCGAGCACCCCGCCGAACCCCTTCATCTGACGTGCGGCCAGCTCGTGCTGCGGGTGGGACGCCAGGCCGGGAAAGTGCACACGGCTCACGGCGGGGTGGTCGTGCAGGGCCTCGGCGAGCGCCTGGCCGTTGGCGTTGTGCCGGGGCACGCGCAACGGAAGCGTACGCATCCCGCGCAGCAGCAGCCACGCGTCGAACGGGCCGAGGACGGCGCCGGTGAGCAGACCGGTCTCCCAGATCCGGTCCAGCTGCTCTGCCGGGCCGGCCAGCGCTCCGGCGGACACGTCGGAGTGACCGCCCAGGTATTTGGTCGCGCTGTGCCAGACCAGATCGATGCCGAAGTCCGTCGGGCGCTGGTTCAGCGGAGTGGCGAAGGTGTTGTCCGCCATGGTCAGTACGTCGTGCGCGCGGGCCAGGTCCGCGACGGCGCGCAGGTCGGTGATCCGGAGCAGCGGATTGCTCGGGGACTCCACCAGGATCAGGCGGGTCTGTGGGGTCAGCGCCTTTTCGAACGCCTCCGGGTCGGTCTGGTCCACCAGGGTGGTCGACACGCCGAAGCGGGGCAGCAGGTTCAGCAGTACCGAGGCCGTGCCGCCGTAGGTGGACCGCTGCCCGATGACGTGGTCGCCGGTGGACACCAGGGCCAGCACGGCGGTGGTCAGCGCGGCCATCCCGGACGCGGTGACCATGGCCGCCTCGGTGCCCTCCAGTTCCGCCACGACGGCCGCGACTTGGGCGTGGTTCGGATTGCCGAAGCGGGTGTAGAAGTCCTGGCCCCGCCGGTCGACCGCGGCCTGGGCGAACGTCTGCGCGTCCTCGGCCGAGAACGCCGCCGTCTGGTAGATGGGCGGCGCCACGGCGTGGCTGGGCCGGACCTCCCGATCGGCATGGACGGTGACGGTGCTGCTGCCCGGCATGGCCGCTCCTTCGTGATCCCTCGACATGACGCCATCAAGCGTGGTCGACGGGTACGTCGAGGCGAACCGATCTCGGCAATCTTGGCAGGATATTGCGCCGGAGCAAGGCGCTGGATTGTGCTAGAGGAGAGATTCGAGCAACTCTGTGCCCCTCAGGGTCCTCGGCCACTCACCACGGCCCTACTCCCCGCGGAACGTGCAGCGGTACGCGCTCGGCGAGACGCCCAGCGCCTCGCGCAGATGCGTCCGGAGCGACGCCGCCGTGCCGAAGCCTGCCTCCGCGGCCACCTGGTCCACCGACAGGTCCGTCTCCTCCAGCAGCTGGCACGCCCGCTCCACCCGGCGCTGCGTCAGCCACGTCACGGGCGTCATCCCGACCTCCTCGCGGAACCGGCGCGAGAACGTCCGTACGCTCATCGACTCGCGCGCGGCCAGCTCCGCCAGGGTCAGCGGGCGGTCGAGGCGGGTCAGGGCCCAGGCCCGTGCCTCGCGCGTGGTGGAGCCGCGCGGCGCGGGGACGGGGCGGCGGATGAACTGGGCCTGGCCGCCGTCGCGGTGCGGCGCCACCACGGCGCCCCGTGCGACCTCGCCCGCCACCGCGGAGCCGTGGTCGAGCCGGATCAGATGCAGCAGCAGGTCGATGCCGGAGGCGTCTCCGGCGGAGGTGAGGATGTCGCCCTCGTCGGCGTACAGGACGTCGGGGTCCAGCGCGACCGCCGGGAACAGCGCCCGGAACTGGTCGGCGGCCTGCCAGTGCGTCGTCGCCCGGCGGCCGTCCAGCAGCCCGGCCGCCGCCAGGACGAAGGCGCCGGTGCAGATGGAGGCGATCCGGGTGCCGGGCCGCCGGATGAGGGCGAAGGCAGCGGCCAGGGCGGGGCCGAGGCGGCCCTCGGTCTGCGGCTCGTCCTTCTCGTTGGCGGCCGGGACGATCACCGTGTCGGCCTCGGCCAGCGCCTGCGGGCCGTGGGCGACGTTCACGCTGACGTCGGAGTCCGTACGCACCTCACCGGGCACCAGCGCACACGTCACCACCTCGTACAGCGGCTCGCCGGACGCCGAGACGGCCCGCCCGAACAGGCGGTGCGCCATGCCCAGCTCGAACGGCAGCATCCCGTGCCGCACCAGCACGGCCACCCGGTGCCGGTCCGGATGCGCGAAGACAGCCATGCCGCGATTCTCGCACCCGACGCGCGGCTCAGTGCTTGGCGCGGCTCGGCTGAACCCGCTTCGGCTCGCCCTTCACCTTGGGGTGCTCCGGCGGATACGGAAGGTCGCCGAGGCCGTGCTCCCGCTCGTCCCGGTCGGCCAGTTCCAGCGCGGCGTCCAGCCGGTACGCGTGCTCGTCCATGTCCGCGTGCACATCGCCGACCTCCCGGTAGCGCACCGGCATGGTCGCCAGGTCGAAGTCGCGCGGCCGGGCGTCGGGCACCTCGTCCCAGCGCAGCGGCGCGGAGACCGGGGCGTGCGGATGGGGGCGTACGGAATAGGCGCTGGCGATGGTGCGGTCCCGCGCGGTCTGGTTGTAGTCCACGAAGATCTTCTGGCCGCGCTCCTCCTTCCACCACGCCGTGGTGATCCGCTCCGGTGCCCGCCGCTCCAGCTCCCGCGCGACCGCGATCGCCGAGCGCCGGACCTGGGCGAAGGTCCACTCCGGCACGATGGGCACGAAGACGTGCATGCCCCGCCCGCCCGAGGTCTTGGGCCAGCCCCGCAGCCCCAGCTCGTCCAGCACCTCGCGCAGCTCGCCCGCGGCCCGTACCGCGTCCCGGTAGTCCGTGCCCGGCTGCGGGTCGAGGTCGATGCGCAGCTCATCGGGGTGATCGGTGTCCGAGCGCCGCACCGGCCACGGATGGAAGGTCAGACAGCCGAGGTTCGCGGCCCACACCACGGCCGCCGGTTCGGTGGGGCACAGCTCGTCCGCGTACCGCCCGCTGGGGAAGGAGATGCGGCCGGTCGGGATCCAGTCGGGCAGGTTCTTCGGCGCCCGCTTCTGGAAGAACGATTCCCCCGCCACCCCGTCCGGGTAGCGCTCCAGCGTCGTCGGCCGGTCCCGCAGCGCCCGCAGCACACCGTCGCCGACGGCGAGGTAGTAGCGGGCGAGGTCGAGCTTGGTGAAGCCCCGCTCCGGGAAGTACACCTTCCCGGGGCTGGACAGCCGTACGCTGCGCCCACCGACGTCAAGCTCCACCGTCTCTGCCATACCCCCAAAGCTAGGGCCACTCCGTCCGCTCCACCTCCCGGCGGGCGCGCGGGTTCCGGCGGCGGCACAATCGAAGACATCATGGACCTTCCGGTGATGCCCCCGGTGGCGCCGATGCTGGCCAAGTCGGTGGCCACGATCCCGCCCGGGATGCGGTACGAGGCGAAGTGGGACGGCTTCCGGGCCATCGTGTTCCGCGACGGGGACGAGATCGAGATCGGCAGCCGCACCGGCAAGCCGCTCACCCGCTACTTCCCCGAACTCGTCGACGCCTTCCGCACCCGGCTGCCGCCGCGCTGCGTCCTGGACGGCGAGATCGTCATCGCGCGCGGCGGCCGCCTCGACTTCGACGCCCTCCTGGAGCGCATCCACCCCGCCGACTCCCGGGTGCGGATGCTGGCCGGAACCACCCCGGCGGGCTTCGTCGCCTTCGACCTCCTCGCCCTCGGCGACACCTCCCTCATGGACGCCCCGCTCAGCGAGCGCCGCGACGCCCTGACCGAGGCGCTGCGGGAGGCCGCCGACCCCGTCTTCACCGCCCCCTGGACCGACGACCTCGACGTGGCACGGCAGTGGTTCGAGCGGTACGAGGGGGCCGGGCTCGACGGCGTCGTCGCCAAGCGCCCGGACCTCGGCTACCGGCCCGGCGAACGCGTCATGGTCAAGGTCAAGCACGAGCGCACCGCCGACTGCGTGGTGGCGGGCTTGCGGCTGCACAAGTCCGGACCGGTCGTCGGCTCCCTGCTGCTCGGCCTGCACGACTCCACCGGCCGCCTCCAGCACGTCGGCGTCTGCGCCGCCTTCCCGATGCGCCGCCGCCAGGAGCTGATGACCGAACTGGAGCCGCTGCGCATGGAGTCCGTCGAGGGCCACCCGTGGGCCGACTGGGCGCGGGAGGAGGCGCACGCCCAGGGCCGGATGCCGGGCGCGCCGAGCCGCTGGACCGGCGTCAAGGACCTGTCCTGGCTGCCGCTGCGCCCGGAGCGGGTGTGCGAGGTGGCGTACGACCACATGCAGGGCGACCGCTTCCGGCACACCGCCCGGTTCCGGCGCTGGCGGCCCGACCGGGAGCCGGGGGAGTGCACCTACGCGCAGCTGGAGGAGCCCGTCTCGTACGACCTGCGCGAGGTGCTGGGCACCTAGCGGTACGCGTCGGCACCAAGCGGTACGCGGTCAGCGGGTGGCGCCGCGCTGTTCGGCCATGCGCGCGAACCAGTTCCGGGCCGCCTCCGCCGCCTGTTCCAGCGCTCCGGGCTCCTCGAACAGATGGGTCGCCCCGGGCACCACATGGACCTCGTGCGGCGCGGCCAGCATCGCGGCGGCCTGCTCGTTCAGCCGCAGCACCTCGTGGTCGTCCCCGCCCACCACCAGCAGCACCGGCGCGCCGACCCGGTTCAGCACCCCGCCCGCCAAGTCGGGGCGGCCGCCCCGGGACACCACGGCCCGCACCCGCTCCGGCCGCTCCGCCGCGGCGGTCAGGGCGGCCGCCGCGCCCGTACTGGCGCCGAACAGGCCCACCGGCAGGCCGCCGGTGCCGGGGTGCCCGGCGAGCCAGTCGACCGCCGCCACCAGCCGCCGTCCCAGCAGCGGGATGTCGAAGCGGTGCTCCGCGGTGATCGCGTCCACCCGCTCCTCGGCGTCGGTGAGCAGGTCGAACAGGAGCGTCGCGAGCCCCGCGTCCTGGAGCACCCCGGCCACCGCGCGGTTGCGCGGGCTGTGCCGGGAACTGCCGCTGCCGTGGGCGAAGGCCACGACGGCCGCGGGCTGTTCGGGAAGGACCAGATCGCCCACGAGCAGGGCGTCGTCCGCGGCGATACGGGCGGTCTCGGAGCGCATCGGCCACCTCCTGCCGGGGGAGCGGGGGCTGCGTACGGGGGTCACGCGTGGGCCAGCAGCCCCTGGCGCAGCTCGCTGTAGAGCCGGGACAGCCGACGGGATATGTGCATCTGCGAGAAGCCGAGGATCTCGCCGATCTGGCTCTGCGAAAGCCCGGCGAAGAACCGCAGGTAGAGCACGTAGCGGTCCTGTTCGGAGAGGTCCGCGATGAGCACCCGCAGCGATTCGCGGTTGACGACCCGTTCGATCGCGGCGTCGTCCGCGCCGACCGTCTCGGCGAGCAGCCGTTCCTCTGCGCCCTGCACCGCGGCGTTGAGGGACAGCGGGGTGCAGGAGGCGCTGGCCTCCAGACCGGCGCGTACGTCCTCCTGCGGCATGCCGGTGCGGGTGCTGATCTCCCCGACGGTGGGCGTGCGGCCGCCAAGCTCCTGCTCCAGCGCGTCGCGCGCCGAGCGGGTGCGGGAGCGGACCTCCTGGATGTTGCGCGGAATGTGCAGCGTCCACAGATAGTCGCGGAAGTGCCGCTTCAGCTCGCCGGTGATGACGGGGATGGCGTACGAGGGGAAGGCGTGGCCGAGGTCCGGGTTGTAGCGGTCGACGGCCTTCACCAGGGCCAGCGAGGCGACCTGGGTGAGGTCTTCGATGTTCTCGCCCTTGTTGCGGTAGCGCAGCGCCAGGCGCTTGGCGACCGGCAGCCACTCGCAGATGATCGCCTCGCGCAGCGCGTCGCGCTCGGCTCCGGAGGGCAGCCGGGACAGTCGCAGAAAGGCGCCGCCGGTGTCGGGGGTGTCGTCGTGGTGTCGGCGGCGAGTCGCGGTTGCTGACATGGTCACTCGCCTCCGTGGTCCGATGTCACGGCCTGCCCGCGGCACAGCGGTGAATGCGGTGAGGTCCCGCTCTCTGAAGGGCGATCGGTTTCACGGTCGGTTCTGCGGTCGAAACCAGGCTCGCATGCCCCCCAAGGTCGTGCAATTCGGCCAAATCGACCTACCTTTCCTGCGTCTTTGGGGGGAATTGTGACGTGGGGTGATTCGAGATCGCAGCGATGGGTATCCGCCGGGGATGGACGCCACCCTTCGTCTCGCCCAGCAACCCGAGGCCGACGCCCTGCTCGCGCGCAGCCCCCTGGCCCTTCTGACCGGCATGCTGCTCGATCAGCAGGTCCCCATGGAATGGGCGTTCACCGGCCCGTACACCATCGCGCGGCGGATGGGCGCCGACGACCTGGACGCCCAGGAGATCGCCGCGTACGACCCCGAGCGGTTCTCGGCGCTGCTGTCGGAGAAACCGGCCGTGCACCGCTACCCCGGATCGATGGCCAAGCGGGTCCAGCAGCTGTGCCAGTACCTGGTCGAGCACCACGACGGCGACGCGGCCGCCCTGTGGCGCGATGTCCCCACCGGCGCCGAACTCCTCCGGCGGCTGAACGCCCTGCCCGGCTACGGCAAGCAGAAGTCGCAGATCTTCCTCGCCCTGCTCGGCAAGCGGTTCGAGGTGCGGCCCGAGGGCTGGCGGGAGGCGGCGGGGGGTTACGGCGAGGCGGGCTCGTACCGCTCGGTGGCCGACATCACCGGCCCCGAGTCGCTGGACAAGGTGCGCGCCTACAAGCAGCAGATGAAGAAGCAGGCCAAGGCGGGCGGCGCCGGGAGCTGAGCCCCGGAACCGGGCCGGACACCGAGGTCAGGCCGTGCCCAGCGCGCCGCGCAGGGTGTCCACGGCCAGGGTGAGCGCGGCCCGCGCCGCATGGGTGTCCCGCAGGGCGTCGAGCATCAGGAAGTCATGGATGATGCCCTGCATCCGCAGCGCGGTCACCGGCACACCGGCGTCCCGGAGCTTGTCCGCGTAACCCTCGCCCTCGTCCCGCAGCACATCGGCCTCACCGGTGATGACCAGCGCGGGCGGCAGCCCCTTGAGCTGGCCGGTGTCCGCGCGCAGCGGGGAGGCGGTGATCTCGGCCCGCTGCTCGGGGTCGGTGGTGTACTGGTCCCAGAACCACCGCATGCCCTGGCGGGTCAGGTAGTAGCCGTCGGCGAACTGCTCGTACGAGCCGGTGTCGAAGTTCGCGTCGGTCACCGGATAGAACAGCACCTGCTGGACGAGGGAGACATCGCCGCGCTCCTTGGCCATCAGCGTCAGCGCGGCGGTCATGTTGCCGCCCACCGAGTCCCCGGCCACCGCGAGCCGGTCCGCGTCGAGCCCGGCGCCCTCGCCGTGCGCCACGATCCACTGCCCGACCGCGTAGCACTGCTCCAGCGCCACCGGGTAGCGGGCCTCGGGGGAGAGGTCGTACTCGGGGAACACCACGGCCGCGCCGACTCCGACCGCCAGCTCCCGGACCAGCCGGTCGTGCGTATGCGCGTTGCCGAACACCCAGCCCGCGCCGTGCACATAGAGAATCACCGGAAGGGTCCCGGAGGCATTCGGCGGGCGGACGATCCGCGCCTTCACCCCACCGGCCGGAATCCCGGTGACGCTGATCCACTCCTCGTCCACCTCGGGCTTGGCGACCTCCCCGGACTGCACCGCGTCGACCGTCCTGCGGCCCTCCGAGGGCGACATCTGGTACAGATACGGCGGCTTCGCGGTGGCCTCGGCGAACGCGGCGGCCGCGGGCTCCAGAACGGGGTGGTGCGGGGCGGTGCGCGGCATCTGCGGCTCCTTGGCGGTCCGGGATTCCGAGGCGGCCGGGGATTTACGACCCTCTCACCGCGCCCGCGCCCGCACCCGTCCGCTTACGCCACCAGGGCTACTCCCGGCCGCCGGGTCGCGCGCCGAGGATCAGGTCAGCGGGCCCGGCGCCGGGGAGGGATCGGGGACCGGATCGGGGCCCGGGGGGTTGGGCACGGGGTCCGGGGACGGGCCCGGAGGCGGCCCCGGCACGGGCCCCGGCGGCTCGGGCGGAGGCGACGGCACCGGGTCCGGCGGCGGCCCCGGAGGCGGTCCGGGCACGGGCCCCGGCGCGGGTCCCGGCTCGGGGCCGCCCGGTCCGGGCGACGGGGTCGGGCTCGGCGGCACGGGGTCGTCGGGCTGTGCCGGGTAGGCGGTGTGAAGCGGGTCGGTCTGCCGTGCCACGGTGTCCTCCCAAAGCGCGTGAGACGGTGGCCATGTCCTGCCTGCGGGGCTGGTGCCCTGCGGGGCGGGTGCCCGATATCCCCGGGGCCACGCATGGCCTCCGGCGCCTCCACCGTACGCCGCGGGACGCCGTACCCGCCGTCAGTCCGCGTCCACGATCGTGACCTCGACGCCCCCGGCGCGCAGCGACCGGATCTCCTCCTCGTCGGCGCCGCTGTCGGTCACCAGGGTCCAGCCGGGCGGCAGCCGTATCCAGGTGTGGAACGGGCGCCTGCCGACCTTGGCCGCGTGCGCCAGCACGTACACCCGCTCGGCGCGCCGGGCCATCAGCTCCTTGAGCCGGGTCTGGCGCAGATCCGCCTCGCAGATGCCGTGTTCGGCCGTCACCCCGTCGGCGCCGAGGAAGACCCGGTCGAACGTCATGCGCTCCAGCGCCGCCTCGGCGAGCGGGCCCAGGAAGCTCTGGCTCAGCGGCCGGAGCGTACCGCCCAGGCATTCGACCCGCACCGACTCCACGTCGGCCAGCTCCTGGAGCGCGGTGAGCCCGGTCGTGGCCACCGTCAGCCCCTCGGCCGCGCGCAGCTCATGGGCGAGGGCGCCGACGGTCGAGCCCGCGTCCAGCAGCACGGTCTCGCCGGTACGGACGGTCGACGCCGCCCAGCGGGCGATGGCCTGCTTCGCCTCGAACGCCTCGCCGGTGCGCTGGCGCAGCGACGCCTCGGGGTGGGCGACCAGGGCCATGGCCCCGCCGTACGTCCGCGCCAGCCGTCCGTCGGCGGTCAGCTGGGCGAGGTCGCGGCGGATGGTGGAGGCGGTGACCCCGAAGGCGCGGGACAGCTCCTCCACGCTGGCGAGGCCCGTGGTCGTCGCGAGGTGGACGATCTGGTCGCGCCGGGCCCGTGCTCCCTGTACCGGCAATGTCACTCGTCCTTCTCGGTCTTCTCGGCCAATGGGCTGCTGGGCGTCCGGACTTCAGCGGGCGGGCGAGGGCGACATCTCGGCGGCCTGCCGCAGCGCCTCGATCATGCTACCGGCGTCGGCCTTGCCGGTACCGGCGATATCGAAGGCGGTTCCGTGGTCGACGGAGGTGCGGATGACGGGGAGTCCGACGGTGAGGTTGACCCCGGCCTCCAGGCCCAGCACCTTGACCGGGCCGTGCCCCTGGTCGTGGTACATGGCCACGATCAGGTCGTAGTCGCCGCGCCCGGCCAGGAAGAAGGCGGTGTCGGCGGGCAGCGGTCCGCGGGCGTCGATGCCGTCCGCGCGCAGCACCTCCAGCGCGGGCACGATCTTCTCCTCCTCCTCGCCGTAGCCGAACAGCCCGTTCTCCCCGGCGTGCGGATTGATGCCGCACACCCCGATCACCGGTTGCGGGGTACCGGCCCGGACCATCGCGTCGTGGCCGCGGCGCACGGTGCGCTCGACCAGACCCGGCTCGATCCTGTTGACGGCGTCGATGAGCCCGATGTGGGTGGTGACATGGATGACCTTCACCGTCGGGGTGGCCAGCATCATCGACACCTCCTCGACACCGGTGAGATGGGCCAGCAGTTCGGTGTGGCCGGGGAAGAGATGCCCGCCCGCGTGCAGGGCCTCCTTGTTCAGCGGCGCGGTGCAGATGCCCTGCACCTCACCGTCCATGGCGAGCCGGGCGGCCGCCCGTACGTACTGGTACGCGGCGTCCCCGGCGACCGGGGACAGCTCGCCCCAGGGCAGGTCGGCGGGGAGCAGCCCGAGGTCGATGATGTTGATCCGGCCCGGGGTGAACTCGGCGTCGGCGGGCGCGCCGACCGTGACGATCTCGCACGCGATGCCGCGCAGCCGGGCCGCCTGCCGCAGCCGCTCCGCGTCCCCGATGACCACCGGTCGGCAGCGCCGCACGGTCTCCGGGGCGAGCAGGGCGGGGACGATCACCTCGGGCCCGATGCCCGCGCCGTCGCCCATGGTGACCGCGATGAGCGGGAGCGGACCGGCGGCACCGGCCGCGTACCCGGCGGGGGCGAGGTTGGTGGGTGAGTTCATGAGGTGACCTTCCGTTCGGTCGGGTGGGGGCGCAGCGCCCGGACGATGTGGCGCAGGGAATCGGGATCGCCGAAGCTGCCCGGGCGGGTCACGACGGATCGCCCGTCGGGAGTACGGAGGTGTACGGCGCCGTGGTGCACCTGCCCGACGGGGTCGAGCCGGTCGACGGCGAGCGCGTCCAGGACCCGGCGCGCCGTCTCCCCGCCGGTCAGGACGAGGTCGGCCCGCCCGTCGTGGGCGGCGAGGGCGGCGGCGACGGTCCGGGCCAGCCCGTGGACCAGCCGCCGGGCCGGTACGGGACCGGCCGCCGGGGCGAGGGTGACGACCGTGACCGGGGCCGTCGGCGGGGGCAGGGCGGCCGCGGGCGGCTCCGTCAGCAGGCCGGGCACGTCGAGCGGGATGTGCGCGGCGCCGTCGGCCACCAGTCGGCGCACCTGCTCGACGGCGCCCGGCTCGGCCGTACCGACGACGACCAGCACGGGGGGCCGGTCCGCCGCCTCCGTCACCGCTGCCGTCGGCCACGCGTCGGGCACGGGGGCGGGGCCGGCGTCCGCCGCCAGGTGGCGGCCGAGGGCCACCGCCAGTCCGCCGGTGCCGACCAGGCGCAGCCGCGGGCCGTCGGCGAGCGAGGCCCCGACGATCGCGTCCAGGTCGGCGTCCGTCTCCGCGTCGCAGACCGCCACCCGTCCCGCCGCCACCGCGGCCCGCAGGGCGGACAGCAGGGCGGGCCGCGCGGCGCGCACGGTCGCGAGCGGGATCAGCGCGGTGGGCAGCCCGCCCAGCGCGTCGGCCAGCGACGAGGGCGGGGCCGTGGACTCGGCGCGCCAGGTCCCGCCCTCGTGCAGCGGCACCCCGCCGATGTGCACCACGCCCGCGCGCACCACGCGACCGGCGACGGGCAGGGCGGGGGCGACGACCACGCCCGCCCCGTCCGCGGCCAGCGCGGCGACCTCGGCGGCGACATTGCCGCGCAGCAGTGAGTCGATCTTCTTCAGGACCAGGGTGTCGCCCGCGGGTGCCAGCCGCAGCGCGCCGCGGACGGCGTCGGCCGCCTCGTCCGCCGGGCGGTAGCGCGAGTCGAGGTCCAGCACGGTCGTGCCCGGCTCGGGACCTGTCGCGGGAGGTGCCCCGGATGGCCCAACGAGGAGCAGGCGACTGCGCGTTGTGCGCGATCGCAGTCCGGCGGCGGTCTCGGCGGCGCCGGACAGGTCGTCCGCGATGGCCAGCACCCTGCGGAAGGGCGGCATCTCCACCGGTACCTCCTTGAATGGCCATGACAGGGGGAGTGAGCAGACGTGATCGGATGGCGGACACGCTGTCTCCGTGGTCTCGATGATGACACACGTTGCGCGAATCGCGCGAGAGGTATTGCGTAAAGCGCGCAGTCATGTCACGGTGACCGCCGCGACACCTTGACCCGTCCGAGCCCCGCCCGGGCAGGTCGAGTGAGCCGGTCGCTCGCCTCAGAACCGCCGAGAGGTCAACGATGACCCGAATCCCCCAAGGTCCGGACGTCAGCCGCCGGGCCATGCTCCGCCTCGGAGCGGGCACCTCCGCAGGTATCGCCCTCGCCCCGCTCGCCGGGTGCGCGGGCCCCACCGGTGGCCCCGGCCCCGGTGCCATCACCCTGGGGCTGAACCGTTCCCTGGTCAGCCTCGACAACAAGCTCAACCAATTCGACGCGGCCGTCACGGTGCAGCGCGCGGTCCGCCAGGGCCTGACCCGGATGGGCAAGGGGCTCCAGCCGGAGCTGGTGCTCGCCGACCGGTTCGAGATGACCGAGCCCACCCGCTGGACGGTCCGGCTGCGGGCCGGGGTGCGCTACTCCGACGGCAGCCCGGTCACCGTCAAGGACGTGGCGACCGCGCTGAAGATGTACTGGGGCGTCAACGGCTCGTTCATCGTCGGGCTCTTCCCCGAGCGGCCCGCCATCGAAGCGGTGGACGAGCGCACCTTCTATCTGCACACCAAGCGCCCGGTCCCCATCCTCGACCAGCTGATGGCCAACATCCTCATCAGCCCGGCGGCCAAGAACCGGCCCGAGGAGCTGTCCGGCGGCGTCGGCTCCGGTCCGTACGTGGTCACCTCGGCGAACTCCGGCACCGGTGAATACGCGCTCGCCGTCAACCGGCACTACTGGGGACGGCGCGCCGCCACCCCGGGGGTGCGGGTCCGCTTCGTCCCCGAGGAGTCCAGCCGCGTGGTCGCCCTCCGCAGCGGCGAGCTGGACGTCATCGACACCATCACCCCCGACTCGGCCGAACAGCTGCGCGGACTGCCCGGGGTACGCCTCGACCGCACCACCGGTACCCGCGTCAACCAGCTGTTCTTCAACTTTCGCAAGCCCCGCGGCCATCCGCTCGCCGACCCCCGGGTGCGCGCGGCGCTGAGTTACGCCATCGACGGCAAGTCCCTCGTCGACGATGTGCTCACCGGCTCCGCCCAGCAGGCCGAGGGAGTGGTCCCGCTCGCCCTCAAGGGCGCGATACGCACCGGCGGCTACGTCCACGACCCAGGCAAGGCGCGCAAGCAGCTCGCCGCGCTGGGCCACCGCGACCTCAAGGTGAAAATCATCTGGGAGTCCGGGGAGTTCCCCGGCGACACCTCGGTGATGGAAGCCGTGCTGGAGATGCTGCGCGGCGTCGGAGTCCGCGCGACGCTCCAGCAGTTCGAGCCCGGCGGCGACATCCAGCAGTGGCGGCAGGGCCGCCGCGGCGACTGGGATGTCCTCGGCAACGGCTTCTCCGTCCCCACCGGACACGCCAGCACCAGCCTTCAGGGCATGTACGGCGGCACCGCGGAGAAGGAGAAGACCCGCGACACCTATCAGGGCTACGTCTTCCCGCAGATCGCCGACCGGCTGGCCGACGCCTCCGCCGAAACCGACGAGAAGACCCGGAACGCCAAGCTCGCCGCCGTCCAGAAGGAGATCTGGAACACCCGCCCCTGCCTGTGGGCCTTCGTCCCCGACGTGGTGCTGGCCCGCCGCTCCCGGGTCCGGGATGTGCGGCTCCTCCAGCTCAACTCCTACGACCTCGCCGCCGTGCGCCTGGAGGGCTGAGCCGTGCTGCGCTATCTGATACGCCGCCTGGGCCAGAGCGTTCTGACCATCTTCCTGACCCTCTCCACCGTCTTCGTCCTGGTGCGCATGGCACCCGGCGACCCGGCCGCCGCCCTGGCCGGACCCAACCCCAGCACCGCGGACCTCGCCCGGATCCGTGAACAGTTCGGGCTGGATCAGAGCCTGCTCACCCAGTACGGCGTCTTCCTGCGCGATCTGTTCACCGGCGACCTCGGGACCAGCTACTCCTTCCACGCCCCCGCCTTCGAGGTGGTGTTCGACCGGGTCCCCTACACCATCACCCTGGCCCTCTCCGCGATCGTGCTCACCACGGTGGTCGCCGTGCCGCTGGGGGTGTGGATGGCGCGCCGCGCCGACACCAAGCGCGAACTCGGCGCCAATGTGCTGACCATCGCCGGACAGTCCATGCCGGACTTCTGGATCGGCGTCATGCTGCTGACCGTCTTCGCCGTGCTGATGCCGGTGCTGCCCGCCTCCGGCTTCACCACCTGGAGCGGTCTGGTGCTGCCCACGGTCACCGTGGCGACACTTCAGATGGCGCTCATCTCCCGGCTGGTGCGGCGCGAGATGGCCGCGGCCCTCAGCTCGCCGTACGTCACCACCGCCCGCTCCCGCGGTGTTTCCGAGCGCGCCCTGACCTGGCGTTACGCCATGGGCAACTCCGCCATCCCGGTGCTCACCGCGCTCGGCACCCGGTTCGCCGCGATGCTCAACGGCGTCGTGGTGGTCGAGGTGGTCTTCGGCTGGCCCGGCGTCGGCTCACTGGTCGTCCGCGCCCTGGAGACCCGCGACTACCCGCTGATCCAGGCCACCGTCCTGGTCACCGCCGCGCTGGCGGTCTTCGTCCAACTCCTCATCGACCTGGCCTACCCGCTGCTCGACCCGCGGGTACGCCTGGGAAAGGCGGCCTGAGAGATGAAAGGCGCCCTCGAACCCCCGGCCCCCACCGGAGCCCCGGCCACCACCGGCCCTCAGGCCCCCGCCGAGGCCACGCCCGCGCCCCGCCCCAGCCGGGTCACCGCCCGCCAGCTGGCCCGCGCGACCGCCACCCGGCGCCGCCGCAGCGCGAGCCTCAAGCTGTGGGTGGGCACGGTGTGCACCCTGCTGGTGGTGGTGCCCGTCGCCCTCGCACAGGTGCTGCCGCTGCCCGGCGCGGGCGACCAGGACCTCTCCCGGCGACGGCTTCCCCCGCTGACCGACGGCCACCTCTTCGGCACCGACCAGCTCGGCCGCGATCTGCTCTCCCGGGTGCTGCACGGCGGCCAGGTGTCCCTGTCGATCGGTCTGCTCGCCGTCCTCGTCTCCGGCCTCATCGGCATCGTCGCGGGCGCGGCCGCCGGATACTTCGGCCGCTGGGTGGACGCGATCGTCTCCCGGCTGCTGGAGGCGCAGATGTCGCTGCCGCTGCTGATGATGCTGCTGCTCGTCGTCGCCCTGTTCGGCCCGTCCGTCACCGTCATCACCTGCGTGATCGCCATCGCCCAGTGGCCCGAAGTGGCCCGGCTGACCCGCTCGCTGGTGCTGGTCGAACGGGAGAAGCCGTACGTGGCCGCCACCCGGGTGCTGGGGCTGCGCCAGATCGCCATCCTGGCCCGCCACATCATCCCCAACATCGTCCGCCAGGCGTCCCTCGTCGTCCTGCTGCTGCTCGCCCAGGCCGTCCTGCTGGAGAGCGCGCTCAGCTACCTCGGCGCCGGACCCCAGCGGCCGTTCGCCACCTGGGGGCGCATCATCTCCGACGGCCAGGACTACATCACCACCTCCTGGTGGCTGGTGACCCTGCCCGGCCTCGTCATCGCGCTGCTGGTGGTCGGGGTCAACCTGCTGGGCGACGGCCTGCGCGACCGTACCCGCCGACGTACGACGGAGGGCTCCTGATGAGCGACGCGACCGCTACGGGCGACCGGCACGCCCCGCTGCTTGAGGTCGAGGACCTCCAGATCGAGCTGATCACCGACCGCGGCGTGGTCCGCGCGGTCGACGGTGTCGCCTTCACCCTCGCCGCGGGCGAGACCGTGACCCTCATCGGCGAGTCCGGCTCCGGCAAGTCCACCACCGCGATGGGCCTGCTGCGGCTGCTGCCCGAGGGGCTGGCCGTGCTGTCCGGCACCGCCCGCGTACAGGGCGTCGACGTCATCGCCGACCCCCGGGCGGCCCGCCGGATCCGCGGCCGCGGCGTCTCCCTCATCCCGCAGGACCCGATGACCGCGCTCAGCCCGGTGCACACCATCGGCCGCCAGCTCGGCGAGGCGCTGCGGATCCGCCACCCGGAGCTGTCCCGCGCCGACGCCCGCGCCAAGGGCATCGAACTGCTCGGCCGGGTACGGATACCCCGCCCCGAGACCCGGTGGGGCGCCTACCCCCACCAGTTCTCCGGCGGCATGCTGCAGCGCGTCCTCATCGCCATCGCGCTCGCCGCCGAGCCCGAGCTGCTGGTCGCCGACGAGCCGACCTCGGCCCTCGACGTCACGGTCCAGGCGGGCGTCCTCGATCTCCTGATGGAGCTGCAGGAACGCACCGGCATCGGAATCCTCATGATCACCCACGATCTGGGGGTCGCCCGGCTGGTCTCCGACCGCATCCATGTCATGCGCGACGGCCGCTTCGTGGAGTCCGGCCCCGTCGAGCAGATCGTGGAACACCCCGCCGAGCCGTACACCCGCGGTCTGCTCGCCGCCGTCCCCACCCTGGGCCCCTGGGACGAGACCCCCGCCGCATCTTCCCCCGAGGAGGCGTCGCTATGACCACACCCCTGCTGGCCGTCGAGGACCTGGTGGTCGAATACCCGGTCCCGGGCGGCGTGTTCCGCGCCGTGGACGGCGTCGGCTTCACCGTCGCGCCCGGCGGTGCGCTCGCCATCGTCGGCGAGTCCGGCTGCGGCAAGTCCACCATTGCCCGCGCCATCGTCCGGCTGCTGCGCCCCACCGAGGGGCGCGTCCTGCTCGACGGCACCGACATCGCGGCGCTGCCCGAGCGGCGGCTGCGGCCGCTGCGGCGCCGGGTGCAGATGGTCTTCCAGGACCCGTACGGCTCACTGGACCCGCATCTGACCGCCGAGGAGATCGTGGCCGAGCCGCTGCGGCTGGCCGGGATGCGGTCCGCCGCCGAACGCGGCCGCCGGGCCGCCCGGCTGATCGACCAGGTCGGCCTGCCCGCCACCGCCCTCCAGCGGCGCCCCGCCGAGTTCTCCGGCGGCCAGCGCCAGCGGATCGGCATCGCCCGCGCCCTGGCCAGCGGGCCCGAGCTGCTGGTCTGCGACGAGGCCACGTCCGCGCTGGACGTCTCCGTACAGGCCCAGGTGCTCCAGCTGCTGCGCGAACTCCAGGCCGAACAGAACCTCGCCTACATCGTCATCTCCCACAACCTCGGAGTGGTCCGCGAGATCAGCTCCGAGGTGGTGGTGATGCGCGGCGGCCGGATCGTCGAATCGGGACCGACCGCGGACGTGCTCGCCGCGCCCACCCAGCCGTACACCAGGACGCTGCGGCGCGCGGCGCTCGACCCGGCGACGATGCGGGGACGCAAGCCGCGCGCCCTGGTGTCCGCGATCGTGACCGACCAGGACCATGGCCGGGACCATGGCAAGGATCATGGCCAGGACCGTGACCGAGACCAGAAAACAGGAGCGACGCAGTGAACGCGCACCCGCAGACCCACACCACCTCCCAGGCATCGCCCGGCGGGGTGACCGTGCCCGGGGCCCCGGTGCCGCTTTCCCGGCTGGTGCTGGGCACCATGACCTTCGGCGACACGGTCGACCGGGAGGGCGCCGCGGCGATGCTGGACGCCGCGCTCGACGCCGGGGTGACGGGCGTGGACACCGCCAACGCGTACGTCGGGGGCGCCACCGAAACCCTCCTCGCCGAGCTGCTGCCCGGCCGCCGCGACCGGATCGTCCTCGCCACCAAGGCCGGGATGCCGCACGCCGACGCCGGTGAGCACTCCCCGCTGTCCGCGCGCGGCATGCGCGCGGCCCTCGAAGGCAGCCTCCGCCGCCTCGGCACCGACCACGTCGACCTCTTCTACCTCCACCAGCCCGACCGCGCGGCCCCGCTGGAGGAGACGCTGAGCACGGTGGCCGAGTTCGTCGCCGAGGGCAAGATCCGCGCGCTCGGCGTCTCCAACTACGCCGCCTGGCAGATCGCCGAGCTGACCCACACCGCCGACCGGGTCGGCGCCCCGCGCCCGGTGGTGGCGCAGCAGCTGTACAACCTGCTGGCCCGGCGCGTCGAGGAGGAGTACCGGGAGTACGCGGCCACCAGTGGTCTGCGCACGATGGTCTACAACCCTCTCGGTGGCGGCCTGTTGACGGGCCGTCATGTCTTCGCGGAGACCCCCGAGTCCGGCCGGTTCGGCGACTCGAAGCTCGCCGAGATGTACCGCAAGCGCTACTGGGACCCCCGCCTCTTCGAGGCGGTGGGCGACCTGGGGCGGATCGCGGACGAGGCGTCCATCCCGCTGACGGACCTGTCGCTGCGCTGGCTGCTGGGCCGGGACGGGGTGGACGCGCTGCTCCTGGGCGGCTCCCGGATCGAGCACCTGAGGGCCAACCTGGCGGCGGCCGCCGCGGGTCCGCTGCCGCGGGACGTGGTGGCGGCGTGCGACGAGGTGGGCGCCCGGCTGAGGGGCCCGATGCCCCCGTACAACCGCTGAGCCCGTGATTCCGGACGGCGTCCCGCCGTGCCGCCCCGGGGTGGGGCCAGGGCGGGGCGTACCGGCCGGCCGATGACGTACATCCGTACCACCGCGACCTTGAGGAGCCCGGCGCCATGACCGCCGACCATGACACCGCGATACCGCCGACGGACGGGCGGCTCCGGCCGCGGCCGGGTGACCCGGCGCGCCAGGAGGCGTTCCTGCCCGCACCGGCCGTCCAGAACCACGCCGCCAACCTGACCGTGCTGCCCGGCGGCGACCTCGGCTGCGTATGGTTCGGCGGCACCCAGGAGGGCGTACCGGACATCTCCGTGTGGTTCTCCCGGCTGGCACCCGGGTCCGACACCTGGTCGGAGCCGGTCCGGCTCTCCGACGACCCGGCGCGCTCCGAGCAGAACCCGCTGCTGTTCCCCACCCCGGCCGGTGAGCTGTGGCTGCTCTACACCGCCCAGCAGGCGGGCAACCAGGACACCGCGGAGGTCCGGGTGCGGGTGTCCGGCGACAACGGGGAGACCTGGGGCGCGCCGCGCACCCTCTTCCCGGCCACCGACGAGGGCGGGGTGTTCATCCGTCAGCCGATCGCGGTGCAGGGCGACGGCCGGTGGCTGCTGCCGGTGTTCCACTGCGTGTCCACGCCCGGCGCCAAATGGGTGGGCGACCATGACACCAGCGCGGTGATGATCAGCGACGATCAGGGCCGTACGTGGCGGGAGCGGCCCGTGCCGGGGTCCACGGGGTGTGTGCACATGAACGTCCACCCGCTCCCGGACGGCACGCTGCTGGCCCTGTTCCGCAGCCGCTGGGCCGACGCGGTGTACCGCTCGCACAGCACGGACGGCGGGGAGAGCTGGAGCGAGCCGGAGCCGACCGAACTGCCCAACAACAACTCCTCCGTGCAGTACGTCCCGCTCGGCGACGGACGGCTGGCGCTGGTGTACAACCACAGCAGCCGCGCGGACGCGACGGCCCGCCGGACCTCGCTGTACGACGAGATCGACGACGACGGGCAGGCGGGCGACTCCCCGGCCGCCGCGCCCGCACCGGCCGCGCGGGCCGAGGACGCCCCCGGCGCCTTCTGGGGCGCGCCCCGGGCGCCGATGACCCTCGCGCTGTCCGCCGACGGCGGCCGCACCTGGCCCGTACGGCGCGACCTCGACACCGGCGACGGACACTGCCTGACCAACAACTCACGCGACCGGCTCAACCGGGAGCTGTCGTATCCCACCATCCGGCAGACCCCGGACGGCACGCTGCACATCGCCTACACATTCCACCGCCAGGCCATCAAGTACGTCCGCGTCCACCCGGACTGGGCGGCCGATGTCTGAGCCCCTGGGCGAGCCCCGCCACGCGGTGGTCACCGGCGTCAGCTCCGGCATCGGCGCCGCCGTCGCCACCCGGCTGCTGGACGAGGGGTGGCGGGTCACCGGGATCAGCCGTACGGCCCCGCCCCACGGACACGCGCTGCTGCGCTGGCTCCCGGCCGACCTGTCCCGGCCGGAGGAGCTGCCGGAGGCGCTCACCCCGATGGCCGAGGGCGGCCCGCTGGACGCCCTCGTCCACGCGGCGGGTGTCCAGCGCTCCGCCCGGCTGGGCGAACTGGACGCCGAGGACGGCTCCCTCATGTGGCGCATCCACGTCCAGGCGGCCACCGTCCTGGCGGACACGATGGTGGACCGGGTCCGGGATGGCGGCCGGGTGGTGCTGGTGGGCAGCCGGACGATGACCGGCGTACCGGGCAAGAGCCAGTACGCCGCCACCAAGGCGGCGCTGACGGGCCTGGCCCGGTCGTGGGCGGCCGAACTGGCGCCGCGCGGTATCACCGTGAACGTGGTGGCGCCGGGGCCGACGGACACCCCGATGCTGCGGGACCCGGGCCGCAGCCGTACCCCGCCCGTCCTGCCGCCGCTCGGGAGGCTCGTACGCCCCGAGGAGGTGGCCGGGCTGACGTGGTTCCTGCTGGGCCCGGAGGGCGGTTCGGTGACCGGGCAGACGCTGGTGATGTGCGGGGGCGCCTCGCTGTGACAGCGGGGGCCGGGGGCTCGGTGCGGTCATGGCCCTGACACAGAACCTCTTCTTGATGTTCACCATTGGACGATCCTGTGTCTGACACGCTTTCGGGGATCGAACAACGGTCGTAATTCGGGGAGAGGACACCACACATGACCCGTGTGACCCGCTGGAAATCCCTGGCGCTGCTGGCCGGCGTCGTGACGGTCGCCGTCACGGCGCAGACCCCGGCCACTGCCGAACCCACCGCCACCGCGTACGACGACACGTACTACCAGGACGCGATGGGCAAGACCGGGGACCAGCTGAAGGACGCCCTGCACCAGATCATCAGCAAGGACGTCAGCAAGCTGTCGTACGACGAGGTCTGGGACGCCCTCAAGAAGACCGACGAGGACCCGGACAACTCCGCCAACGTCATCCTGCTCTACACCGGCCGTTCCCAGAGCAAGGACTCGAACGGCGGAAACGCCGACGACTGGAACCGTGAACACGTCTGGGCGAAGTCGCACGGCGACTTCGGCACCTCCACCGGCCCCGGCACGGACATCCACCATCTGCGCCCGACCGATGTCTCGGTCAACAGCACCCGTGGCAACAAGGACTTCGACGAGGGCGGCTCGGAGGTGGGGGAGGCGCCGGGCAACCGCACCGACGACGACTCCTTCGAGCCCCGTGACCAGGTCAAGGGCGATGTGGCCCGGATGATCCTGTACATGTCGGTCCGCTACGAGGGTGGCGAGGGCTACCCCGACCTGGAGCCCAACGACAAGGTCGACAACGGCAGCCAGCCGTTCATGGGGCGGCTCTCCGTGCTGAAGAAGTGGAGCGACGAGGACCCGCCGGACGCCTTCGAGAAGAAGCGCAACCAGGTCATCTTCGACGACTTCCAGCACAACCGGAACCCGTTCATCGACCACCCGGAGTGGGTCGCCGAGATCTGGAAGTAGCCCGGTCCCGGGTCAGGCACCCCGGGCCGCCGCCAGCAGCTCGGCGGTGTGTCCGGGGTGTCCGGGCCCGGCCCGCAGCGAGGGCAGCAGCAGGGTCCACAGTTCGGCCAGATGGTCCTCGACGAGTTGCCGCCCGTCGAGGGCCTCGGACACCGTGTGCAGGCCGAAGAAGGCGCACACGATGGTCCGGGCGGCGGGCAGCGGATCGACGTGGGCGGCCAGCTCGCCCTCGCCGTGGGCCCGTTCCAGCATGGCCCCGATGGCGTCGATCCAGCCGATGAACGGGGGCGGGAAGGGCGCCGCGATCAGGGAGCGCTCGGTCCACAGCCGGGCCCCCGCCCGCACCACGATGTCGTCGCGGAAGGCCCGGGCCACCGCGAAGCTGAGCCGGACGAGCTGCTCCAGGGCGGACACCTGAAGCCCGGTGTGCCGGTTGATCAGGGGCGGCCAGGTGGCGAAGTGTTCCTGCACCACGGCGAGGGCGAGTCTTTCCTTGCTGGTGTAGTGGAAATAAATGGCGCCACTGGTGTGACCCGACCGGGCGGTGATGTCGCTGATGCTCGTTCCGGCGTATCCGCGTTCGTCGAAAAGGGATGCGGCCGCTTCCAGAAGAGACCGGCGTGTTTGTTCGGCCCGCTCTTGCACGTGTTCGTCGTCCTATCAATCAGCCGGTCCGGTGTGACGGAGTGAACTTAGCGGACTTTCGGCCGGTGATGCTGGCGAGGACAGACAGGTCAAACATTATTAGTATTTTATGGTGATCGTTCGTGAGGCTCGCGGCCTTTCGGAACCGTCCGGTCCCACCGGGCGGCCGCTCAGCTGGTCCCGCACCGTGGCGCGTGAAGCGGTGCACCGCGTCTCGGTGGCCGAGGTGCTGCTCACCGACGTCCGCACGCTGGGTGACGGACGGTTCGAGGCGGCCGCCCAGTGGCCCCGGTCCCATCCCACGTTCCCGCACGGCGGGGACGGCCGGCACCACCCGCTGATGATCGCCGAGACCCTGCGCGAACTGGGAATCTACATCCCGACCCGGTACTACGCGGTGCCCGCGGGCGCGCACTTCCTGATCCGCGACCTGTTCTTCCGGCTCGACCCGGAGACCGAGCCCCGCGCCCCGTACGGGGCGACCGACATCACCTGCCGGATCGCGGTGACGGACGTCCGCACCGCGGCACCCTCCGGGCGGTTCGTGTCCGGGATGCGGCTCGACGTCGGCCTGTGGGCCGGTGGCCGGATCTTCGCGTGGGCCGGGGGCACCGCCCGTTTCCTCGACGGCACGGCGTACGCGGAGACCCGCTCCGCGCATTCGGGCCAGACCGCGAGGCGCCGCCTGCGTGCCGCCGTACGGCCCTCACCTGCGCAGTTGGGCGTATCAGCGGCCCGGGACGTGCTGGTGGTGCGGGACGGGGGAGTGGTGTATCTGGACCCCGCGGACCCCCGCCATCCGTTCTTCTTCGACCACTGGAGCGACCATGTGCCGGGGCTGGTCCTGCTGGAGGCCGCCCGGCAGGCCGCGGCGCTGGCCACCGGGAGCCTGCTGATCCGGCCCCTGGTCTGCCGGATGAAGGCGATCCGGTTCACCGAGTCCCTTCCGCCCGCCGTGGTCGAGTGCGTCTCCCACGGCAGGACGTGTGTCTTCCGGCTGCGCCAGGCGGACATCTGCACGGCGGTCGGTGTGCTCCAGTACGGCTGACCGCGCACCAGGACGACGAACACCCCGTGCGACGAACGCGACGCACGACGAACGTACTGAGCGACGAACGCTACGGGCGACGAACAAATCGCCGACGTTGAGTGACCTCTTGCTTACTCCGGGTCATCTCACTAACGTAGTGATCGTTATGTTTCGGGGCAGGCAATTCTTCGCCTGTACGGCTTTCCACATCGCGCCCGGCATTTCGCGCGCAGCGCCCCACGAGAATTCACCGCGCTGCTCCCCGTGGTTACAGGCAGCCCCTGCGCCGATTCCCCCCAGCTCTCCTGGAACGGCAGGCAGATGACAGCAGAAACGCTTCTCGCATGGACCCCCGCCGCCATCGTCTTCGACTGTGACGGCACTCTGATGGACTCCGAACGGCACTGGGTAAAGGCCCGCGAAGTGGTGCTCGCGGACTACGGGACCGTCACCGACGAGGAGTTCGCGCAGCGCACCAAGGGGCTCCACTACACCGAATGCGGCCGCATGCTGGCCGAATACGCCGGACTCCCCGATCTCGCCGACGAAATGACCCGGCAGCTGCTGAGCGCATTCCGCAGACTGGTGGCCGATGACCCGGTCACCATGCCGGGGGCGGCCGAACTGGTCCACAAGGCGGCGGCGTTCGCCCCGCTGGCCGTGGCGAGCAACTGCCCGCGCGACGTGGTCGAGGACGGTCTCTCCAAGGCCGGGCTGCTGCGCTACTTCGACCATGTGCTGGTCCCCGGCGGGGAAGTCCGGCCCAAACCCCACCCCGATGTGTATCTGGCGGCCGCCCGCCTGTGCGGTGCGGCCCCCGGCGACGCGCTCGCGGTGGAGGACTCCCACTGCGGCTTCCTGTCCGCCTCCCGGGCCGGGCTGAGGGTGCTCGGCGTGGGACCCCGTAAACCGGTCGACGAGCCTCCGCCGGTGGATCTGTGGGTCTCCACGCTCGCCGACCCCGACCTGCTCAAGTGGGCCGAATCCAGGGTGGCTTGAGCATTCTGACCCGAACACCGGTCACCGGTCAGTCCATCTTCATCCCGTCGTGGGACGTGGAACCACCCTGGGACTTCCCCCCACCGTGGTGCATCATCGAGCCCTGCTCGATGGCCCCGCCGAGCTTCGCCCGCAGCGGCTTGAGGGATCCCGAGGACTGACCGGTGACCGACCAGCGGGCGCCGACCAGATACATGCCCCCGTAGTCCTTCGAGGTGTTCAGCCAGTCCGTCTGGCCCTTCTTGGTGGCGAAGGTGACCATGGTGTACCGGTCGCCCTTGCTGGACTCGCAGTTCCCCTGGCGCAGTTCGTCCGCCTCGGTGACGATGGTCGCCTTGCAGCCGATGGCATCGGCGATCTGCGTCAGGGCCGCGGGCTTCCCGGGCTTCCCCAGCTCCTTGGCGGCGTGCGCCTTCTCCTTCTCCGACTTCTTTCCGTCGGCCTGGCTGCTCCCACCGCAGCCGCTCACGACGGCGCTCATCAACAGCGCCGCCGCGCAGAGCGCGGTGGCACGAAGTGCGCGTGACACATCAACCTCCCGTCGACATCCGGCGGGAGGCCCGGAGCGCAGCGCTCTTCGGACCTCCGCCGGGGTGGACCATCATGCCGTCTTTACTGGCCCGCCTTCTTGCCCTTGTCGGTCACCGCGAACCAGGTGCCCTTCACACCCTGTCCGTTGGTGTCCCCGGGCTTCTTGTCACCGGCGAAGGTGTACAGCAGCCAGCAGTCGAAGGCCGCCTGCTTGGTGCCGTCGGGGCGCTTGAAGGAGGTGACCTTCGAGGCGTCCACCCCGGCGACCTTGGTGGTGTCGACGGCCTTGACCGGCGCCCAGGTGTTCAGGCAGGCGGCGTCGACACAGGCCGTCTTCATCGGCCAGGCGCTGTCCTTGTCGAACCGGTAGACGGTCATGCCCTTGCCGTCCACCATGATCTTGCCGAGCTTGGCGTCGTTGGCGACCATCAGCTCCAGGGCGGCGCTCCCGGCCTTCTTGCCGGCCGGCTTTCCGTCCGGGGCCAGCGCGTTCCAGGTGCCGCCCACGCCCTGGCCCTTGGTGTCGCCCGCCTTGGTGTCACCCGCGTAGCGGTAGACCGGCCAGCCCTCCAGGGTCAGCTGCTCGGTGCCGTCGGAGCGCTTGACCTTGCCGAGCTTGCTGGCCTCGATACCGGTACCGGCGGTGGCGTCGTCGGCGGGCACCGGCGGCCACTTGGTGGCGCACGCGTCGTTGCAGTTGGACTTGGCGGGCTTGGGGGTGTCCTCGTCGAACCGGTAGAGGGTCATACCGGCGCTGTCGGCGACGAACTTGCCCAGCTTGGCGTCGTTCTTGACCGCGAGCTGCTTCGCCGAGCCCGCCGCGCCGCCCGCCGCGCCACTGCCCGCCGCCGCGCCGGTGTCGCTGCCCGCAGCCGAGCCGGCCCCCGCGGCCGCCGCACCCGCCCCCGCCGACGCCGAAGCACCAGCACCCGCCGTCTGGCTGCTGCCGCCCACGGGCTGGACGTTCGCGCTGCCCGCGGAGGTGTCATTGCTGCCACACGCCGCCGTCAGCATGACCATTGCCACGGACACTCCCGCGAATGCGATCTGACGCCGCTTCTCCATGACCACTCCCTGCGAATCCTCATCGGTGTCCGGCGGTGTAGGCGCCGACACCATGCCCATACGGAGCCCGTGCCGAGCGACGTTCAGCCAGTTAAAAATTTGTCACCAGACGCAAAAAACGCTGGATCCGTGAGCGCACAGCAAGCGACGGCCGTTAAGCAACGGCCGTCGTGGCGAAGGGACTTCGGGGCGGACTACTCCTCGATGCGCAGCGCGAGCGCCGGGCAGCGGCGCACCGCGCGCACCGCTTGGCCGCGCAGCTGGCGGGGCACATCCATCCGGGCGGAGGACGGATAGCCGTCGATGCCGAGCGTCAGCACCTCGGGCGGCAGGATGTCCGCGCACAGCCCGTGGCCCTGGCACAGCGACCAGTCCACCAGGAGCTTCTCCGTCGGGCCACGCTGCTGCCGCTCCGCGCGCGGCGGCGGGGCCGGACCGGGCGGCAGGGCCAGCGGCTGGGACTCCTCGGGCAGCGGCAGCACACCGATGGTGGGCCGCCCGCACCCGGAGCCGAGCGCATGGGCCTCGAACTCCTCGGGAAACGCGTCCAGCGCCGTGGTCACGAAACCGGCCGTGCCGTCGGGATGGCTGCACGCGCCCCGTTTGCGCACTGAATTGATGTACGCGCGCACATTGTCGATGGACGACTGGCCGCCGCCCCGCTCCACCTGGCCGATGGCGTCCGCCAGCGCGGGCAGCCCGATGAAGCAGGGGCCGCACTGGCCGGCCGTCTCGGCGGCCAGCCAGCGGGCCACCCGCGCGGTCTCGCCGAGCGGGCAGGTGTCCTCGGGAATGGGCAGCACCGCGCCCGCGCCCAGCCGGGCGCCGTACTTCTTCATCGACTCGCGCGAGATCGTGGTGGCGTTGATGCTCTTCGGGTCCAGCCACTTGCCGTGGTAGCCGCCCACCAGCACACCCTGGCCGGGGGAGAGCCCGCACAGATCCAGGATGTACGTCAGCGGCACCCCGGTCGGCGTCTCCATCACGTACTTGCCGCCGACCGTGAGCAACGTGGTGCCCGGCTCGGTGGGCAGCCCCACCGAGCGGTACGGCAGGGCGCCCATCCGCGCCGCGATGGCGAGCTGGGCGTAGGTCTCGGTGTTGGACAGCAGGGTGGGCAGCCCGCCCAGCCCGTTTTCGCTGGTCCGGATCTTCCGGCCGTTCGGGATGGCCGGGGCGCCGCTGATGCCGTTGATGACGGCGCCGCCCTCACCGGCCACGAACCGGTCGTCCGTGCGGTTCACCGACACCGGAACACCGCTGGGGCCGCGCTCGGCCACGGCGGCGTTCAGCGATTCCTCGACGTCCGCCCGGTGCACCGCGATGGCGACTTCCTCGGCGCCGATGGCCTCGGCGGCCAGCGTGGCGCCGTCGATGACCAGATGCGGCGTGTGCAGCAGCAGCGCGGTGTCCTTGAGACAACTCGGCTCGCCCTCACTGCCGTTGACCACCACGGCGCAGCGGCCGTCGCGTCGGCCTGCCGACTCGACGACCGCGGTGACCTTCTTGGCGAACGGGAAACCGGCCCCGCCGCGCCCGCGGAGATCGATGTTCTCCGCGAGCGCGACGAGTTCGTCGGCCCGCAGGGCGGGCATCGTGCCGTGCACCGTCAAGTGGCCGACCCGGTCGAGCCGGTAGGCCTCGTCCAGCCCGGCGAGCAGCCGGGGCGGATCGACACAGGCCAGCCTGGGTTTGGTCTTGATCACCGGTCCCACCCACGGGAGGCACCGAGCCGCTCACCGTCCCGTCGGCCCGAGTCGGCCGAGCGGGGGCGGGGAACAGTGGGCGCGGCGCGCCGGGTGCGGCCTTCATGGAGGCCACGGGCGGGCGGGTTCCTCACCGAGATGCCATCCCCTCGATCGTCGTCCTGAGTGCGCCGGGCCGCGAGCCGCATCCACAGCGCGATGGCCACTCCGGCGAGAGCCGCGATGTAGCCGTAGGTCGCCCAGATCTTGGCCTCACGACCGGCCTTCAGACCATGGACGAGCGCAAGACCCCAGGCGGGGTAGGCGCCCACGTGGAGCGCCCGCCACCAGCGGTAACGCCAGCGGGAGTTGCCCGCGGCGGCGAACGAGCTGCGGACCGCTCCGGTCACCGCCGCGATGACGAAGAGGTAACCGGCAATGGTGCCCAGCCCGATCAGCACCGGCTGCTTTGCGTCAGCGAACGGTAGCACGATCGAAGCTGCGTTCGTGTGGCTCTCGGCGACCTTCACCCAGATGTGAACGCCGAGAAAAAGGAGGCCGGCGACCGCGGCAGCCCGGTGGATGCCCTGGGCGATCAGCCGGTGGTTGGAGTGCAGGATCATCTGGTCGGTTGCGGCGAGCCCCCACAGCACCGCTGAGCTGAGGCAGACCAGGGCGAGCACCCCGGCGCCGAAGTCGAGGAACGCGAAAGTCTGGCTGAAAGCGCCAGCGTTGTACGTCACGATGAGGGACAGCACGAGGGTCGCGACGATAGCGTAGATGCGGATGTTCCGGGACCACCCGATTCCGGGCTGGTCCGGCCGAGTCCGGCGAGCGGCTCGTCGTCCTCCAGGTGCTTGGCGTCCCCCGTGGCGCCCCTGTGAGGGAGAAGGCGTTTGGGACATGGACATTGGAGCCTCCCGATCGCGCGTGTTCCGCGCGGATGACGAGATACGTCAAAGTCGTCTTGGGGGCAGCAGCTTCTCGGAACTACACGTGATCTCCATAAGATTTGTCGTAACGTGACAACTTCTCGTGTATGAACACTGCCCAGACCGTCTTCGGCTGATCCACTGTCATCCCGATGGCAAAGACCCGGCAAAGCGTCGGGACCGGTAGGGGCGAGGGTCCTCTATGAGGTGACGGAGGACCCTCGACTCCCTTTCCGGACCGGACGAGCCGGAGACGGAGGCAACCTCCACGGGTCCGACCGACCCCCCAACGGTCGGACCTCCCCCCGGCAAGAACGAGGTAATGATGGGCGAACTGGTGAACCGCATCTGGTCCCGCCCCCGTGGCGAGTGGACCCGCGTGCTGCGCAATGAGCTCCCGTCCCTGGCCGACGAGGTGGTTGAGAACCTCCGGCACAGAATCCCGGGATTCGCCGACCTTCTGGAGGACACCGAGCGCGAAAAGGTCCGCTGGGAAGTCGAGCAGGCTCTGCTGGCGGCGCTCGGCCACCGGAAGGCGGGCGAGGAGGGCGCCGGAACACCGGCCCTCTCCGACGCCGCGTACGGCGAGGAGCCGCCCACGGACATACCGCCCGAGCGGGCCCGGCGCGACCTCTTCGAGGCGCTGATCGGCGAAGTCCCGGTGTCCGAACGGACGCTGGCCGAGCTGTCCCGGGCGGCCCGCTGGCCGCTGCCGGAGACGGTCCAGGCCATCGCCCTGCCCACCCCGGGCGAGGCGCCGCCACTGGCCGCCGTACTGGGAGACACCCTCATCGGCGCCGTCGGCGACGAGTTGTGCCTGCTGATCCCCGACCCGGACGCGGACTCCGAACCCGCCCCCGACCAGGGAGCGGAGCGACTCCAGGACGGCGAACGGGACCTGGACCGGGAACCGGCCGCGGACCCCGGTGTCCGTGGCGCGCTGGAAACCGCGCTGCGCGGCCGGACCGCGTCCGTGGGCCATGTGGTGCCGCTCAACGACGCGGCGTCATCGGTCCGGTGGGCCCGGCGGCTGCTGACCATGGCCCCCGGCCGTGGCGGCCCCGAGCCCCGGGTGCTCTTCGTCGACGACCATCTGTCGATGCTGCTGCTGCTTCAGGACGAGTCCCTGGTCCGGGCGCTGGCCGCGCGCTGGCTCAAGCCACTGGTCGGGCTGACCCCCCGGCAGAGCGAACGGCTGCAGATGACACTGCTGGCCTGGCTGGAGGGAGGTGGCGCCCCCGAGGCGGCCAAGGCGCTGAAGGTGCACCCGCAGACCGTGCGGTACCGGCTGCGCCAGATAGAGAAGCTCTTCGGCCCGGGCCTGCGCGACCCGCGAATACGGTTCGAGCTGGAGATGGCGTTGCGCGGCCGCAGGCTGATGGCGCAGATGGACCGCATCCGGCGCCATGCGTCCCGGGTGAGCCGACGACCCCGCACCGGCGCTGCCCCAGGCGTCCGTCCGCTGGGAATCGCCCGGGAAGCACGCGTCAACGGACTCTGACCGCACCGGCACCACAAAGGACTGCCGACCGCGCTCGCGCGGTCGGCAGTCCGTGCGTGGTCAGCGAACCGACGGCGACGCTGGGGGAGTCGCCGTGCGGTTCGCGGTGGTGTTCGCCGTGCGCATCGCGGCGTTGAGGCCCAGCAATTCCTTGTACGCGTGGGCACAGAAGGCGCACTCGGCCAGATGGCGCGCGAGTGCGTGACCACGCACTCCGCCACGTCGCACCGAGGCGCCGAGCATCGCGCTGAAGTGGCGGCAGCGGTCGTTCGCCGCGGACTCCAGATGGGACTGCAGATACGACTCCCGCAGCCCCTCGCGGGCGCGGAACGCCAGCGAGGTGACCCCGCTGGGGGAGATGCCCATGAGGGACGCCACGCGCTGCGGGGGTTCCTCCTCGACCAGGGTGTGCCACAGCACGGTCTGCCAGCGCTCCGGAAGCCTGCGGAAACTGCGGACGAGCAGCTGGCGGTCCTCGCGCGCCACCAGATGCCACTGCGGATCGGCCGTGGGCGCGTACTGCCGCCAGGACTCGAAGTCCGCGGTCAGCAGGATCTGACGCGCGCCCTCGCTCCATTCGAGCGCCGTGTGACGCACGACGGTCAGCAGATACGGCCGCCACGGGCCCCGCGGGCCGCCACCCGCCCTGACCGCCTGGAACGTGCGGATGAACGCCTCGGAGGCCAGGTCCTCGGCGTCATGGAGCGCCCGGCAGCAGGTCCGGGCGTACGACAGCGTCGCCCGATGGTGGCGGCGGTACAGGATGTCGCCCGAGGCCGGGCTGGTGGCGCCCGAGGCGTACTCCTCCCTGAGCCGGTGGGTCAGCTCCTGGTCGGAGAGCGCACCGGGGCCGGTGGTGGCGGATACCCCACGCACGCACGGACCGCCCGGCTCCCACGTGGCGGGAAGGACCGGACGGTCGAAGTGGCCGGAGTGGCCGGGTTGGTGCCCGGCGGAGTCGTCGGCGGCCGCGTCACCCCCGGCACGAGGGTAGGACGCAGCGCGGCGCGCGCCGGCCTTGCGGCCGACGCGCGCCTGGTGTTCGCCACCCATCAGGTGCACTGCTGACCGCTGTTGATGCAGTCAACGGCCTTGCTCATGAGGTCATCCGGCATCACGTTGATGAAGTCGTCGTGATCGGTGATGGGCTTGTGCAACTGCTCGGGGAAACCGTCCACGGCGAACGGGGTGTCACCCGGGTTCTCGTAGCTGATGGTGTTCACCAGCTGCGGAATGGCCTTGGTGCCCTGCGGGCAGGAGCCGTCGTCGCCGGCGTTGGACACGTGGTCACGGTGGTTGGCGCTGTCGATGTTCTGGCCGTCCCAGCAACCCTGGAAGTCGAAGGTGCGCAGCAGGTCGCTGCCCTCGGGGCAGAGCGGGTACTTGTCCGTCAGCTGACGGTCCTCGAAGCCGCTGCAGCTCCAGGAGGCGTTGGCGTTGGCATCACCGTTGGTGAAGGCCTTGGCGTCACCGGTGATGATCCGGAGAAACTTCGGCATGGCCGTGACCTTGCTCTGGGCGTTGCCCTTGAACTCGATCTTGGACGCCTTGGGGGTCAGGATCGTGCCGACGTTGCCCTCCTGGCCACCGCCGAGCTGGTTGGCGTCGGCCTCGTCCTTGCCGTCCTGGAGGCGGACCACCGGCCAGTAGTAGGTCGACTTGTCACCGTTGGAGCAGGAGGTGCCGGCCTGCTCGAAGGTCTGGTTGTTGGCAAAGGCGTCGTTGGCGTCGTTGCCCACGTAGTCGTGCATGTGGTGGGCGCCGTTGGACACACCGGGGGCGACGATGACGTTGTCGCTGTTGCGCAGGCCCGCCTCGCCGACGCCGCACTCCGAGGTGAAGGTGCCGGTCGAGCCGTTGCCATTGGCCTGCGGCGCCTTCTCGGCGTTCGGCTGCACCTGGGTGATGTCGACGAAGTCGTTCTGCGCGGGGCCGTTGCCCGCCTGGCCACCGGCGTTGCCGGGCACGTCGTTGGCGCCCTCGCCGCCCTGCTGCTGGCCGCCCTGGTCGCCGCCCTGCTGCTGGTCGCCGCCTTGCTGCTGGCCGCCCTGGTCGCCGCCCTGCTGCTGACCGCCCTGCTGGCCCTGCTGCTGGTCACCCTGCTGGCCCTGCTGCTGACCACCTTGCTGGCCCTGCTGCTGACCGGCCTGCGCGACCTGCTGCATCTTGCATTCGCTCATGCCCTGCAGCTGGGCGTTCTGCCCGCCGCCCTGGCCCATCGCCTGGCCCATCTGGCTGAGCGTCTGCTGGCGCTGCTCATTGAGCTTGCTCAGCACCTCGTCGCCCGAGGCCTGGCCCTTGTTCATCTGCTGGTAGGCGGTGGCCACCTGGTTGTCCAGCTCACCGAGGCCCTTGGCGACCTTGGCCTGGGAACCCTTCGGCACATCGCCGCTCAACTTCTGGCTCACGTCGGGGCAGTTGATCGTGCCACCGGCGGATTTGGCCGATACGGCGCCACCTTGAGCGGAAGAATTCTTGTCACCGCTTGCGGACGCGTTCGCGGTGATGATCGCGGCCCCGCCGCCGCCAAGTGCCAGAGCGGCGACGATGGCGACCGTTTTGTTCTTGAACCGCCCGCGCTTGTGGGTCTGTTGCCTCATGAGATCACTTCACTTAGTCGTTAGAGGGCGTCGTAGTCGACAAGCCCGGTGTCCTCGAGGACCGTGATGTGGTCGAGAACGATGGTGTTGGCCCTGGTGGCCAGAGACCTGACCATGGAGTTCTTGCTCTGGGCACGTACCTGTGCCACCAGATTGAACACCTTCCCGTGTGCACTGCGCAGGAATTGCGCGAACAAGCGCTCGAATTCTGCGCTGTTCGGTGCCTGGGACATCTCGTTCAGCCAGCCCTGCTGCTGGTCGTTGGGCTGGGTGGGCAGGCTGACACCCAGGGCCTGCGCGACCTCGTTCGTACGGCGGTCGAGCTCGGTGTGGCCGTCGATCAGGTGCTGGCCCGCGGTCTTGACGGCCTCTGTGGTACCGCGCTCCTTGCCCATGCGTCCAGAGGGGAGTTCCCAGAGTCCGGCGAGCTTGACCTTGCGTACGAAGTCCCGATCGGTCGGCGTGAGTGGTCCGTACTGGGTGGTGACGGTCCCGCCACCGTCGTCGGAGACACCGTTGGGCAGTACCGCGGCGCTGCTCGAACTGAACAGGCTCACGGGGATGAGAATTGCCGCGAGCGTAACGGCGAGCGCACCAATGATGAGCCCGCTGCCGAGCGTACGGCTGGATGCGATGGATCTGCTCAGGTTTGCTGATCGCACAGCGCCCTCCTTGCTTCGGAGTGACACCGGACGCTAGTGCCTGGTGTGGCACGGTCGTGGAGACCTCATCACTAGTGAATAAAGCCGGGACAGAGATCTCTACTCCTTGGTACTCTCCGCGCCCGCGCGTTGGAGCCGTGGATTCACCCCGTTACGTACCGGAATCCGCACCGGATCCGCATCGCTCAAAGTTTTTTTCCGCCGCGTTGAGCACAGCGGCGCGGCGCTACGTACGACTGGGAGAACCCCCCGCCATCACCACGACCGGAAGGGCCCAAGCCGTGCGAGCGATCGCGATGAACCCGACATCGGTGACCAGCGTTTCGCGGACCGTTCCGGGAGACCGTCCCGCGCGCAAGCCTCGGGTGCCGGTGCTGCCCCCGGCCTGTGACCGGACCTCGGCACCACATATCCGGCTGCTCCCCGGTGGCCGGGGTCTTCCACCGGACGGTGGCGGCGAAGACGGCGGCGAAGGCGGTGGCGAAGTGGGGCCCGTCCCGGGCCGTCTTTCCGCTCCGCGTCCCCCCTTCCGGCCTGTCCTCTATATAGGGGACAGGCGTTATAGGGGAGAGGACCGTCCCGGGCGGCCACCCGGCGGACCCGAAGCCGCGTAGTGCGCCGGGCCCGCTGACCGGCCGTCATCGTCGGTTTCCTGACGTATGGCACTATGCCGGAGCGCGGTTTCCCTACCTCTGACCTGCTGATACGGCCCACCCATGGCGCAGGTAGCGTGTGCCCGGTCAGCCGGTCGTGCAGGGTGCAACAAGAGGTGGGACGTGGCCGCGGTGCGAGGGACGTTGTCGAAGCGGGTGGCCCAGGCGCGGCGGGAGTTGCCCGGCCACTACGCCCATCTCTTCGACGGGCGGCCCGAAGTGGACATCTCCACCACCGAACTCCGCCCCGACCAGGCGGTCCAGCTGGCCACCGCGTACGGCTACCGCCACCATCGGACCCGGGGCTCCAAGTCGCTCCGCTACCGCGTCTTCGTACCGGACCACGACGCCGGGGCGCAGCGGGAGGCGGTGCCGCCCGGCACTCCCTTCGAGGTGGCCGCCCGGCATCCGGCCTTCCACGACCGCAGCGCCCGGGCCGCCCGGAACCACGCCGAGATGATCGAGCGGGAGCGCAGCCTCGTCAAGCTGGTCCCGGCGATGGTGCTGGTGCTGTTCGTCGTCGTCGGGCTGGTGGTACAGCTGACGCAGACCGGCAAGCCGGTGCTGCTGATCCCGGTCGCCTTCTTCGTCGTCCTGGAGATCGCGCTGCTCCTGATGCTCCGCGCGGGCCGGCGCAAGCAACGTGTTCTGGAGGTGCAGGCCGAGTGGCTGATGCGCCGCTACCCCCCTGACGGCTTCCCCGACACCTGCCCGTCCGGTGTGTGAGAACGCCTGTGTGACGACGCCCCCGCTGCCACTGATCGAATGATCGCTACTATGGCGGTGTTCAGCGGATAACGAAAGCCGATCGCGTCGACGCACAGTCCGGCCGCGCGCGTCCGGCGAGACGGGCGGTGGGACATGCGGGAGCCGGCGCGGAAGCGGCAGGCGCGTATCGCGGATCTGGTGGAGTCCCGGGGCATCGCGCGGATCACCGATCTCGCGGATGAGCTGGGGGTTTCCGTCGTCACCGTACGGCGGGACATCGAGGAGCTGGCCCGCCGCGGCGAGGTGCGGCGTGGTCATGGGGTGGCCCGCTCGCTGCAGCCGATGGCCGCGGAGTCCACCGTCACCGGCGACACCGTCGGCATGGTGATCCCGGAGCGCAACACCTATCTGACCGAGGCCGTGCAGGCGGCCCGGGAGGCCGCCGAGAAGGCGGGGCTGCGGCTCGCGCTGCACATCGCGGCCGACGAGCACGACGCCGAGCGCACCGCGGTGCGCTCGGCGCTGGAGGCGGGCGCGCGCGGGCTGCTGCTCTCGCCGCACTGGCGCACGGCGGCCGAGGCGGCGCGGGATCATTCCTGGCTGGGCGCCCTGGACGTCCCCGTGGTGCTGCTGGAGCGCCGCCCCGAGCGCGGCAGCTCCCTCTACGGGCTGGACTGCGTGCGCTCGGACCACGCGTACGGGGTGCATCTGGCGCTGGGCCATCTGACCTCCCTCGGCCACCGGCGCATCGTGCTGGCCGCGCGCGACGACAGCCCGACCGCCAGGGTGATCCGGTCGGAGTTCGCCGCGCAGACGGCGGCCCGCGGTCTCGGCGAGGGCTGTACGGCCATCCTCAGCTCGCGCACCGCGGGCCCCGACCCGCGCGCCGCCGATCCGCGGGCGGTCGACCTGGCGGAGACGCTGCGCCGGACCGGGGCCACCGCGGCGCTGATCCACAGCGACATGGACGCGCTGGTGCTGGTCCAGCGGCTGCGGGAAGCCGGCGTCGAGGTGCCGCGGGACTGCTCGGTGGTCGCGTACAACGACGTGGTCGCCGACATGGGCCAGATCGCGCTCACGGCCGTCGCCCCGCCCAAGGCGGAGGTCGGCCGGGCCGCGCTCGGGCTGCTGCTCCGGCAGCTCGACCACGCCCGGGAGGGCCGGTGGCCGGGAGCCGCCCGCCATCTGGAGCTGCTGCCCGGTCTGGTGGCACGGGATTCGACCGCTCCGCTCTCCTGATCGTTTGACCGTTTTGGTTTCTTCTGTTCGATCTCTTGACGGTATTTCTGTCAAGCGATCAGGATTCCCCCTGACTCCACCGCTCCACCGCGAACAGGGGAGGGTCCATGCCTGGCCTCAGACGCCCAGGACGCGCGGCTACCGGACGCCGGGCGACAGCCGGAACAACGGCACTGCTCACACTGATCGCCCTCCTGCTGACCGGCTGCTCCAGCGGCGGCGGGGCGAACACCGCCAAGGACGGCCCCGTCCGCCTCACCTTCTGGTCCGCGCTGCGCGGCAGCCAGGAGGTGGTGGACGCGTTCAACCGCACCCACACCGACATCAAGGTCGACTTCGCGCAGGTCCCCTCGGGCGAACAGGGCGGCTGGGCCAAGCTCAGCAACGCCGCCCGCGCGGGCAACGCCCCCGATGTGGCCACCGTCGAATACCCCCAGCTGCCCAGCTTCACCATCGACGGGGTGCCCCGGGACATCAGCAAGCTGCTGCCCGACTCGGTGCGCCGCAAGATCCTGCCGCAGGCGCTGGACCTCACCACCTTCGACGGGCGCACCTACGCCGTACCGGTGGACATCGAGCCGATGGTGTTCCTGTACCGCAAGGACATCTTCACCAAGAACCGCATACCGGTCCCCAAGACCTGGGCGGAGTTCGAGAGTTCGGCCCGCAAGCTCAAGCAGGCCCAGCCCCGGTCCCGTATCGCCAGCCTCTTCACCACCGGCGGCACCCTCTACATGGCGGGGTACGCCTGGCAGGCCGGGGCCAAGTGGTACGAGACCTCCGGCGACACCTGGCGCGTCAACATGGACGACGCCCCCACCCGCAAGGTCGCCGGTTACTGGCAGCGCCTGAAGGACGACGACCTGGTGCGCGTCGAGCCCGGGTCCAGCCAGCAGTGGCGGGCCCATGTGCAGAACGGTGAGACGGCCGGATATCTGGCGGGCGCCTGGGCCGCGGGCTCGATGATGGCGTCCACCCCCAGTGGCAAGGGCAAATGGGCGATCGCGCCGATGCCGCAGTGGGACCCGGCCAAGCCGATGGTGAGCACCCAGGGCGGCTCGACCTTCATGGTCACCAAGGACAGCGACCATCCCAAGGAGGCCATGGAGTTCATCTCCTGGATGGTCACCAGCCCCGACGCCTTGCGCGCCAAGCTCGCCAGCGGCGTCAGCAGCGCCTACCCCTCCGTGCCCGGTCTGGTCCCGGTCGCCCGCAAGGAGATGGACACCAGCTACTTCTCCGGCCAGGACATCTTCGGCCTCTTCGATCAGCAGGCCAAGCTGATCACCTCCACCTGGAAGTGGGGCCCGCGCATGGTGTCGACGACCACCTCCGGTGACGACGGGCTCGCCAAGGCCGGTGCCGGCAGCGGCGGTGTCCTGGAGGCGCTGCGCGATGCCCAGAGCCGGACGATGCCCGATCTGAAGAGCCTCGGCCTGTCGGTCACCACCCGCTGAACTCCGCCACCCGCGCTGTGTCCTCCCTTGAGCCGGTTTCCCCTTCACGTGAGCCGAGGTATCCCGTGAGTACCGTCATCTCCCCGAAACCGACGGCACCGCCACCGGCGGCCGCCGCCGAACCGCCCTCCAGAGCCGGGCGGCGCCAGCAGCGGACCGCCGCCGCCGTGCTGCTGGCCCCGTTCACGGCACTGCTCGTCGGCGTGTTCCTGGTCCCCGTCGGCTACGCCATCTACCTCAGCTTCTTCGCCGAGGACCACGAAGGGCTCGGCTTCGGTGGCGGGCATACCGTCTTCACCGGGCTGCGCAGCTACCTCGCGGTGCTCCAGGACCCGAGCTTCCTCACCGGGTTCGGCACCATCGCCCTGTACTGCGTGATCTTCGTTCCCCTCGTGGTCCTCGGCGCCCTCGCCATCGCCCTGCTGCTGGACTCGGGCCTGGTCCGGCTGCGGCGGACCGCGCAGATGCTGCTCTATCTGCCGCACGCCGTCCCCGGCATCATCGCGGCCGTCATCTGGCTGTACCTCTACACCCCCGGACTCAGCCCGATCATCAAGCTCTTCGCCCAGGCCGACATCACCATCGACTTCCTCGGGCTGCACACCGTGCTCCCGTCGATCGTCAACATCGCCCTGTGGAGCGGACTCGGCTACAACATGATCATCTTCTACGCCGCGCTCCAGGCGCTGCCGCGCGAGGTGATCGAGGCGGCGACCATCGACGGCGCCGGGCGCGTCCGTACCGCGCTCCAGGTCAAGGTGCCCATCATCCGGGGCTCCCTGGTGATGGTGTGCATGTTCTCCCTGATCGGCGCGCTGCAGCTGTTCACCGAGCCCATGCTGATGAACCAGGCCACCCCGATGGTCAACTCCCGCTTCACCCCGAACATGTACATCTACGACGCGGCCTTCCGCCGCAACAACTACGGACTGGCCTCCGCGGCCTCGGTCATCCTCCTGATCGTCACCTGCGCCCTGTCGTACGCCGTGACGCGCTGGTCGGGCCGCCGGGAACGGAGCGCGCGATGACCACGACCACCCCGACCAGCACCCTCCGTACCCCCAGAGCCGGTGGCCGCTCCCGGCTGACCAGCCGCGGCGTGGCCAACGCGGTCGTCCTGATCGCGGCCCTCTACACCATGCTGCCCGCCCTGTGGCTGCTGCTGGCGTCCACCAAGAACGCCGACGCCCTCTTCGGCAGCGACATCCTCTCCTTCGGCAACTTCTCCTTCGCGAGCAACCTCTCCGACCTGTTCTCCATGGACGGCGGGCTCTACGGCGAGTGGTACGTCAACAGCCTGCTGTACGCGGTCGTCGGCGCCCTGACCGGCTCCCTGATCAGCGTCGCCGCGGGCTACGCGTTCGACAAGTACGAGTTCCGGCACAAGGAGAAGCTGTTCGCCCTCGTGCTCACGGGCGTCATGGTGCCGCCCACCGTCCTCGCCCTGCCGCTCTACCTGGTGGCGTCCGGCATCGGCATGGTGAACACCTTCTGGGCGGTCTTCATCCCCGTCCTCTTCAACCCCTTCGGCGTCTACCTCGCCCGCCTGCTCAGCAGCGGCTACGTACCGAACGAGGTGCTGGAGGCGTCCCGGGTCGACGGCGCGGGCGAACTGCAGACCTATGTGCGCGTCAGCCTGCGCATGCTCGGCCCCGGTTTCGTGACCGTCTTCCTGTTCCAGCTCACGGCCATCTGGAACAACTTCTTCCTTCCCATGGTGATGCTGTCCGACCAGCACTTGTATCCGCTCAGCCTCGGCCTCTACACCTGGAACAGCTCCGCCACCGTCTCGCCCGAGTACTACCCGCTGGTCGTCATCGGCTCGCTGCTCGCCGTCGTGCCGCTGATCGTGGCGTTCGTGATGCTGCAGCGCTACTGGAAGTCCGGACTGACCGCAGGGAGTGTCAAGTGATCGCCTCGCAGCCGCCGCAACCGCAGCCGCCGTTCGGCCCTCGCCCGCGCGCCGCCCTGGCCATGACGGAGCGCACCGCACGCCAGGTGCTCGGCTCCGGCGCGCTGGACCGGCTCACCACGCTCCTCGACCTCGATCCGGACGTCGTCCTCGACGACTTCACCACCCCCGCCGCGCGCCGCGCCCTGGCCGACGCCGAACTCCTCGTCACCGGCTGGGGCTGCCCGCCGCTGGACCGCCGCGCGCTGGATGCCGCGCCCCGGCTCCGCGCCGTCGTCCACACCGCCGGGACGGTGCGCCACCACATCACCGACGCCTGCTGGGAGCGCGGCATCGCGGTCTCCTCCGCGGCCGCGGCCAACGCCGTACCCGTCGCCGAGTACACCCTCGCGATGATCCTGCTCTCCAACAAGCGCGTCCTCGGCATGGCCCGCGACTACCGTGCCGAACGGGGCACCGTCGACTGGAGCGCGCGCTACCCGGACGCGGGCAACTACCGCAGAACGGTCGGCATCCTCAGCGCCTCGGAAATCGGCCGCCGGGTGATCGCCCTGCTGGAACCGTACGACCTCGACGTCCAGCTGTACGACCCGTATGTGACGGCGCCGGACGCCCGGGCGCTGGGCGTACGGCAGGTGGGCCTGCGGGAGCTGTTCGCCACCAGCGACATCGTCAGCGTGCACACCCCGCTGCTGCCCGCCACCCGTGGCCTGGTCGGCCGGGAGCTGCTGGCCGCCATGCCGGACGGCGCCACCCTGATCAACACCGCGCGGGGTGCGGTGCTGGACCAGGCGGCGCTGACCGACGAGCTGGTGGCGGGGCGCCTCCACGCCGTACTCGACGTCACCGTGCCGGAGGTCCTGCCGCCCGAGTCGCCGCTGTACACCTGCGACAACGTGCTCCTCACCCCGCACATCGCCGGGTCGAAGAGCGGTGAGCTGCGGCGCCTGGCCGACCTCGCGATCGGCGAGGTCGAAAACTATGTGGCCGGACGGGACTTCGCACACCCCGTACTCCACGAACGGCTGGACCGCTCCGCGTAGCGCGACCGCCCCGCCGTAGCGCGACCGCCCCCGCCGCACGGCCGCCCCGGACAAGGAGACACACCCCCACATGTTCCGACTCGACCTCCCCGAAGACGACCGCTCCCTCAGCCCGCACACCGGATACACCCGCGCCCACTGGGAAGCCGCCGCCGACGGACTGCTGCGGGCCGCGCTCCGCTTCGCCACCCCCCACCACGCACTGCTCGACCTGCCGGGGCAGCCGTCCCGGTCCGGTGTCCGCTCCGACGGGCTCGAAGGGTTCGCCCGCACCTTTCTGCTCGCCGCGTTCCGCGGCGCCGGTGCGTACGGCAAGGACCCGCACGGCTTCCTGGAGCGTTACACCGAGGGCATCGACCACGGCACCCGCACCCCCGGGCGGGACGACGCCGAGTCGTGGCCGCTCATCGGACACCACGGAGTGCAGGGACAGCCCATGGTGGAGTCCGCCTCCATCGCGCTCGGGCTCCGCCTGACCGCGCCATGGACCTGGGACACGCTGACGCCCGACGCCCGGGACCGCACCGAGGAGTGGCTGCGCGGCGCGCTGCGCCACGCGCCCGCGCCCAACAACTGGTATCTCTTCCAGCTCACCGTCGCGGGCTTCCTCGAATCCGTCGGACGTGGCGACGCCGAAACCACCCGCGCCATCGACCGGGCACTCGGCCTGCTCGACGGCTGGTACCAGGGGCAGGGCTGGTACTCCGACGGCGACGGACGCGCCTTCGACCACTACAACGGCTGGGCGCTGCACATGTATCCGCTGCTGCACGCCCATCTCGCCGGGGACCGCGCCCTGCTGGACCACCTCGGCCCCCGCCTCGAAGAATTCCTCGACGGCTTCTCGCTCCTCTTCGACGGCAACGGCGCCCCCATCCACCACGGGCGCTCCCTCACCTACCGCTTCGCCGCCGGAGCCGCCGTGGCGCTCGGCGCGCTCACCGGCCACACCCCGCTCGCGCCCGGCACCACCCGCCGCCTCCTCAGCGGCGCGCTCCGCCACTTCCTCGACCGCGGCGCGCTCACCGCGGACGGCATTCTCGGCCTCGGCTGGTACGGGCCGCATGTGCCGACCGTGCAGCGCTACTCCGGGCCCGCCTCGCCCTACTGGGCGTCGAAGGGCTTCCTCGGCCTGCTGCTCCCGCCCGACCACCCCGTGTGGACCGCCCCCGAGGAGAGCGCCCCGGCCGAAGGGCCCGACCGGGCGCTCGTGCTGCCCGCCCCCGGGCTGCTCGTCCAGACCACCGCGAGCGACGGCCTGGTGCGGCTGCACAACCACGGCAGTTGCAAGGTGCGCCCCTGGGAGGGGGAGCAGCCACCCGCCGAACCCCTCTACGGGCGGCTCGCCTACTCCACCCGCACCGGCCCCACCAGCGCCGACAACATCCCCGACAACCACATCGCGCTGCGGACGCGCGGCGTACGCAGCGACCGGCTGCGCATCCAGCCGCTCGCCGCGGGCCCCGGCTGGCTGGCCTCCTCCCACACCCCGCTCTTCCCGCCCGGCGGCCCCGTCCTGCCCGCGGCGCGCCTCGACAGCCTGACGCTGGTGCGCGGCAGGCTCGAACTGCGGGTCCACCGCACGGTGAACATCCCCGCCGGGACCACGGTCCACCACACCGGCTGGGCCATCGCCCTGCCCCCGGGCACGGCCACCGAGACCGACGCCACCGAGGGGGCGCCCGAAGTGTCCCTCGCCGGGGCGGAGGTCACCGGCCAGCTCCTCGGCCTGCACGGCTGGGACACCTCCCGTACGGTACGGGCGCCCCGGGGCACCGCGTACGGCCCCTGGGCCCTGGTCCCCGAGCTGACCGGCACCGTCGGCGAGGACCCGGGCGGCACCCTCTTCGCCGCGCTCGCCTCGCTCACCGCCGACCTTGGACCGGCCCCGCTCACCGGGCTCGCCGCCGCCGAGGTCAGCGGCCACACCGTCACCGTGCGCTGGCCCGACGGCACCCGTACCGTCGTGGACTTCGGCGACGGGGCCGCGCACACCGTCCCCACCGTGCGGGAGGAGAGCGCGTGAGCAGGCTGGGCATCTGCTCGGTAACCCTCCGCCACCTCGACCCGGCCGGGGTGATCTCCGCCGTGGCCGGTGCGGGCCTGGAGTGTGTCGAATGGGGTGGCGACGTCCATGTGCCCCCGGGCGATACGACCGTCGCCCGGGCAGTGCGCGAGGCCACCGTGGACGCGGGGCTCGCGGTCGCCTCGTACGGCTCGTACTACCGCGCCGGGCACACCGACCCGGGAGAGTTCGACGCCGTGCTGCGCTCGGCCGTGGCGCTCGGGGCGCCCCGGGTGCGGATCTGGGCGGGCGCCACGGGCACCGACGCGACCCCGCCCGAACAGCGCCGGGCGGTGGTCGAGGACACCCGGCGGGCCGCGGCGCTCGCGGCGGACGCGGGCGTGGAACTCGCCTACGAGTTCCACCGCAACACGCTCACCGACGGCGCCGCCCACACCCTCCGCCTGCTCGACGAAGTGGACCGCGCCGCGGTGCGCACCTACTGGCAGCCGCCGGTCGACCTGCCCGACGCGGAGGCGCTGACCGGGCTGGACACGCTCGGCGGCCGGGTCGCCGCCGTACACGCCTTCTCCTGGTGGCCCGGCACCACCCGGCTGCCGCTGACCGCGCGCGCCCCACTGTGGCGCCGCGCGTTCGAGCGGCTGAGCGGCCAGGGCGCCGCACCGCTGGACGTGCTGCTGGAGTTCGTCCCCGGGGACGACGAGCGGCTGCTGCCCCGGGAGGCGGCGACGCTCCGGGCACTCGCCGCCGTGTGAGCGGCTGTCAGCTGTTCGGCCGGGCGTGGGCCATCAGCCCGCGCCCGGCGAGGAGGCCGCCCCGCCCGGCGAGGAGCCGAACGCGCCGCTCTCCTCGATGGTGCCGCCGAACTCGCTCCGGAGCGTCTTCATGTTCTTCGTCGGCGACGACGACAGCGCCCAGCGGTTGCCGACCAGATAGACCCCGCCGTACATCTGCGCGGTCTCCAGCCAGTCGCGCTGCGCCTTCATGCTGATGAAGTCGAGAAAGAGGAACTTCCCCTTGGCGTTGCGGCAGATCGCCTGCCGGTAGTCGTCCACCTCGGTGGTGAAGTCCGGTTTGCAGCCCACGGATTTTGCCAGCTGCTCCACCCGCGCGGGCTTGGGCGCGGAGCCGGCGCCGTCGCTCGGCCGCGCCGTCCCGCGTTCGCCGCCGCTGCCCGCCTTGCCGCCGGTGTTGGCGTCCGCCGAACCGCTGCCGCCGCCGCAACCGGCGGTCAGCAGCACGCTCGCCACCGCCAGCACCGGCGCGATGCGCCGACCGGGGCGCCGCCGCGTTCCGACCGGGTGGGGTGAAGCTTCCATCGGGCTCCCTCTCGTTCTGGCTCGGCCGTCGCTCAAGGGATACGTACGAGGGGAACCGGTTGTTCAGCGCCGCCCCGGCCGGGAACGACGTACGGTGTCCGGGGAATGCCGGACACCGTACGTCATCTGTCAGCTGTCATCCGCTACTTGTCAGCCGTCGTCTGTCAGTCGTCCTCTGTCATCTGTCAGACGTGAACGGACAGCTGCGCACCGCACACCGTCGCCTGCGCACGGGCGGCCAGGGTGCGCCGGTCGTCGGCCCCGCGTACGGGCAGCAGCGGCCGGTGCGTGCGCACCCGCACCGTGAGCCCGGTGGCGCTGGCCACCCGGCGCAGCGAGGCGCCGAAGTCGTCCTCGCCGACGAAGGCGGCCACCGTGGTCGGTGCGCCGTGCTGAACGTAGTCCAGCGAAACCGGCCGGACCGGGGCGCCCGCGTCCAGTGCCGCCTGGAAGGTGGCCCGGCGGAAGCTGCCGCCCGTCCCGGCGCACCAGGTGACGCCCTGCGGGAAGACCATCACCGACTGCCCGGAACGCAGGAGCTCCGCCATCTCCCCTACGCTGCCCGGCAGTTGGCGCAGGGAGCCGCGGTCGATGAACATCGTGCCCGCCCGCTTCGCCAGCGGACCGACCACCGGCCACGTGCCCACCTCCCGCTTGGCCAGCATGACCACCGGCTCGACGGCGAGCAGCGCGATGATGTCGAGCCAGGAGATGTGGTTCGCCACCACCAGGGTGCCGGTGCCGCCCGGTGCGCTGAGCGTGCGGTCGCCCGCCACCTCCAGCCGGATGTCCAGCGCGTCCAGCATCGAGGCGGCGAGCGCGCGCAGTGCCTCCGGGTCGGCGAGGCCCTCGCCGCGGATCAGCGCGCTCATGATCGCCCGACCGAACGCCGCGTAACGGCGGGCGATCCGGGTGGCGGGCAGCCGTGCAGCGGCGTGGGACACACAGCTGGGGGAGCACGGCGACCAGGCCGCCCACGCGTGGGCCGGAAGGCTGGCGTTGACGCTCACCGGCACGGTCACCGGGGGTCGCCGAGGAAGTAGCGGCGGTAGCGGTCGTTCATCCGCTCGGTGTCCAGCAGGACGAAGAAGTCGGCGTCGTTGAAGCTCCGGTCGTGCTGCGGGGAGCCGCACATCCAGGCGCCGACCCGCAGATAGCCGCGGAGCAGCGGCGGCAGCTCGGCGTAGCTGGGCCGGGCGTCCAGCGTCTGCGTCGGAACCCACGGGTCGAGCGGGTGGACCCGCAGCTCGGACGGGGCGGCGTGCTTGGTGGTGCCCAGCAGCCAGGCGTTCGCCGCGGCCTGCTCCCCCTCGCCGAGCGGGACCGAGGCGCAGCCCGCGAGGTAGCGGTGGCCGGACAGCAGGACGTAGCGGGCGAGACCGGCCCACATCAGGTTGATCACCGCGCCGGAGCGGTGGTCGGGGTGCACACAGGCGCGGCCCGCCTCGACCATCGAGGAGCGCACCTCCTCGGGAAGCCCCCGCAGATTGAACTCGGTGTCCGAATAGAGCCGCTCGCTGCGCCCGGGGGGCAGCAGCCGGTAGGTGCCGACCACGGTGTTCGTCGCGGTGTCCGTGACGATCAGGTGGTCCATGACGTCGTCGAACTCGTCCACGTCACGGCCTGGGAAGGGTGAGTTCAGCACCCCGCCCCGTTCTTCGCCGAACACCTGGTAGCGCAGCCGCTGCGCGGCGTGGATCTGCTCCTCGGTATGTGCGATGGAGGTGACGTACGAGCTCGTGGAGGCCGCAGCCGGGGACGTCGTGAGCACGGACATTCCTGTTCTCCGTTCAGGGGGACCGTCAGGAGCGGTGAGGCCACCACTCTCGCTCCGGCTCCGAACGGCACAGTGTCCGCGTGGTGATTCGGCGACTGCCAGTCGATGACGAAAACATGCCACAGACCGAACGGCGAGGTGCTAGGGGGTGTCCTGGGGGAGCTGGCGCCGCTGATCCCCGTGTTCTGCGGGGAGCGGGAAGCCGAGCGCCCGGGCCGCGGCGGTCGGGGTGGGCTGTGACCAGTGGTCGGCGACGGCCTGCGCGGACGAGAGGGAGCGGGTTTCGGCCAGATCCAGATAGAGCACGCCGTCCAGATGGTCCGTCTCGTGCTGGACGATCCGGGCGGGCCATCCCGTGAACTCCTCGTCCAGCTCGCGTCCCGTCTCGTCCTGCCCGCGCAGCCGGATCCGCTCGGGACGGCTGACCACGGCCTGCCAGCCGGGGACGCTCAGACACCCCTCGAAGAACGCCGCCCGGGCGTCGCCGACCGGTTCGTACGACGGATTCACCAGCACCCGGTACGGCTGCGGCACCCGGCCGCGCGCCTCGCGCACCTCGGCCGCCACCTCGGCCGGGTCCTCGATCACCGCGAGCCGCAGCGGCACGCCGATCTGCGGCGCGGCCAGCCCCACCCCGGGTGCGTTGTGCATCGTCTCGCGCATCGCCCGCAGCAGCCGCTCCAATTGGCCGTCGGACAGCTGGCCGTCGTAGGGGAGGGCCGGTTGCCGCAGGACGGAGACGCCCGCGGAGACGATGGGGACCGGACGGCAGCCGTCGAGCAGTTCTTCGACCAGCTCGGGCAGGGGCGTGGTGGACATGGGAACAGCCTGGCAAGGAGGCCGGGCGGGGGCAATCCCGTCGGCGGGCGGTGGTCCGGCGGCGGCCTGACGACGTCCCTCCGGCAGCCCCCGGAATGGGCGCCTCCGCCTCGTGCTCACGATCGGACAAACGGTGAACGCCGTACGGACGCGCTCCGTACCCGCCCATGAGCCGCCTGGGAATCCCACGCCTCCGCGGCTCATCCGGGTCCCCCCGGGACCCGGTTCGCTGCCGCTCCGCGGTGTCTCTCCCCGGTTGTACACGGCGGAGCGGCAGCCCCCGGCCACTTCCCGGCCGTCACTGCGGTGCGCGGGAGGCGAGCAGCGGGCCCAGGACCCGGGTGCCGGGGCCGGTGTGCCCGCCGGGGCCCGGGAGCTGGGTGGTGTTGTGCACGGTCAGCGGATCGCCGCAGTGCGCGCACGCGGTGACGGGGGTGGTGTCCCGGCCGCAGGTGAGATGGCGGACGCGGGCCGGTGCCCCGTCCGTACCGGAGCACCAGCGGTCGCCCCAGTTCATCAGTGCCAGCAGCACCGGATACAGCTCCTCGCCCTTCTCGGTCGCGCGGTAGTGCTCGCGCGGCGGCCGCTCCTGGTAGCGCTCCTTGGTCAGGACGCCCTCCTCGACCAGTCGGGACAGCCGGGCCGCCAGCACCTTGCGGGAGATGCCGAGGTCATGGGCGAGGTCGTCGAAGCGGCCGACCCCGCTGAGCACGTCCCGCATGATCAGCGCGGTCCACGCGTCACCGAACAGATCGGTGGCGCGGGCGATCGAGCAGGCCACGTCGGCGAGCGGAGTACGGGTCATGCCCCGACCCTAGCCGAGTTCCCCGAGGGAACCCGAGGTGTTAAGTTCCCTCAGGGAACCCAACTCCGGGATGAGGGAGCAGACCATGGCCGCCGCCCCGCGCATCGCGCTCGACGCAGACTCGCCCGAGGCCGTCGACGGCCGCCAGATCAGGGCCGTCGCCTTCCAGGAGTGCCGCCTCGCGTACCTCCGCGACACCCTCGCCGCACTCGGCCGCACCCCCTCCGGCCGCCCGGCCCTGGTCGTGGGCAGCGGCCGCGGGCTGCTCGCGCGCGGCCTGGCCGGGCTCGGCTTCGACGTCACCGCCGTCGACCCGTCCGCCGCCGCCACCCGCATCGCCCGCGACACGCACCCGCACGACCACCCGGCCGTCGACTACCGGACCGCGCCCGCCGAGGAACTGGGCCTCGCGGCCGCCTCGTTCGACGTCGCCCACTACGCCGACACCTTCGAGATCACTCCCGATCTCGAAAGGGTGCTGGCGGAGGCCGCCCGGGTGCTGCGCCCCGGCGGCGTCCTCGTCTACGACACCGTCAACCGCACCCCGCTGTCCCGGCTCGTCTACCTCGGCGCCTTCCAGCGCCTCCCGCTCACCCGGATCATGCCCCCCGGCCGCTACACGGCGGCCCGGCTGCGCACCCCCGCCGCGCTGACCGCCGCCCTCGACCGGCACGGCCTGCGCAACGAGGACATCTGCGACTTCCGGCCCCGGGATCCGCGCAGCCTCGTCAAGGCCACCGTCGCCCGCCGCCGCGGCCGGATCACCGACGAGCAGATCCCGCCGATGGCCGATTTCGTACTGGCCCCGGACGCTCGTCCGCGGGTCACCTACCTCGGATACGCCCTGCGGGACCGACCGCCCTCCGGCGGCTGAACGGGCAGCCCGCGCGTTCCGGCGCACACTGGCACTGTGACGGGAAAACGCAGCGCCGGGCTCCTGCTCTACCGCGGGACGGGCCCGGCCACCGAGGTTCTGCTGGGCCATATGGGCGGGCCGTTCTGGGCCACCCGGGATGAGCGCGCGTGGTCCGTGCCCAAGGGGGAGTACGAGGGGGACGAGCTTCCGGAGGCCGCCGCGCGGCGCGAGTTCCGGGAGGAGCTGGGGCTGCCGCCGCCCGCGGGCGACCTTCTTCCGCTGGGCACCGTACGGCAGACCGGCGGCAAGCTGGTCACCGTCTGGGCCGTGGCGGGCGACCTCGACCCGGATCGGATCACCCCCGGCACGTTCACCATGGAATGGCCGCGCGGCTCCGGCCGGACGCGGGAGTTCGCGGAGATCGACCGGGTCGCCTGGCTGGACCTCGACCGGGCCCGTACGAAGATCGTCGCGAAGCAGCAGATCTTCCTCGACCGGCTCGGCGAGCTGCTGGGCGGGGCGGCCGGGACAGACTGACGGGAAACACGGTGGTGGGCATGGAGAACGTCAGGAGTTCCGATTACCTGCCCCGGCTGCGCCTCGACGAGCTGCTGGAGGAGCTGCAACTGCGCATCGACGCGGTGCGCGGCACCCAGGACCGGCTGCACAGCCTGCTGGAAGCGGTCCTCTCGGTCGGCCGCGAACTGGATCTGCGGCAGGTGCTGCGGCGGATCGTCGAGGCCGCGGTGGTGCTGGTGGACGCCGAGTACGGGGCGCTGGGCGTGGTCGGCGACGACCAGGGGCTGGCCGAGTTCCTGCCGGTGGGCATCAGCCCGGAGCGGAGCGCGGCGATCGGATCGCTGCCCGCCGGGCACGGCATCCTGGGCGAGCTGATCCGCCACCCCGAGCCGCTGCGGCTGGCCGAGCTGTCCGAGCATCCCGCCTCGTACGGCTTCCCGCCCGGCCATCCGCCGATGCACTCCTTCCTGGGCGTGCCCATCCGGGTGCGGGACGAGGTGTTCGGGAACCTCTACCTCACCGAGAAGCGCGGCGGAAAGCAGTTCGACGGCGAGGACGAGACGGTGCTGTCCACCCTCGCCGTGGCCGCCGGGGTCGCCGTCGAGAACGCCCGGCTGTACGACGAGGCCCGGCACCGCCAGCACTGGCTGGAGGCGAACGCCGAGGTCACCAACCACCTGCTGTCCGGGGTGGACGAGACCGGGGTGCTGGAGCTGATCGTCGACCACGCCCGCCGGATCCTCGCCGCCGACCTGGGCGTGCTGATGCTGCCCGTCACCGGCTCCGACTCCCTCCAGGTCGCGCTGGCGTCGGGCACCGACGCCGAGGCGCACCGCGGTCTGGTGCTGCCCCGCGAGGGCACGTTCGCGGGCGCCGCCTTCACCGCGTCCGAGCCGGTCACCAGCACCGATGTCGCCAACGACCCCCGGATCACGTTCGGCCCCCAGCGCTGGAACGGCCTCGGCCCGGCCGTCGCGGTCCCCATGCGCACCAGCGACGGGGTCGGCGGCGTCCTCTCCCTCGCCCGTACCGTGCGCAGCCCCGCCTTCACTCAGATCGAGACGGACACCCTGCTGGGCTTTGCGGGCCAGGCGGCGATCGCCATGAAGCTGGCCGAGCGGCGGCGCGACGCCGAACAGCTCGCCCTGCTGGAGGACCGCGACCGGATCGCCCGCGATCTGCACGACCTGGCCATTCAGCGGCTGTTCGCGGCCGGGATGACGCTCCAGAGCACCGTGCGCTTCGTCCAGCACCCCGAGGGCTCCGAACGGCTGCTGCGGGTGGTGGACGACCTCGACGACACCATCAAGATCATCCGCTCCACGATCTTCGGGCTGCGCTCCCACGAGGCGGGCCCCGCGGTGCAGGGGCTGCGGGTCCGTACCGCCAAGACGATCGAGGAGGCCGTGCCCGCGCTCGGCTTCACCCCCGCGCTGCGCACCGAGGGACTGGTCGACACCGAAGTGCCGCGGCCGGTCGCGGACGACATGGTCGCGGTGCTCGCCGAGGCGCTGTCCAACGTGGCCCGGCACGCGCGGGCGCACGCCGCCGAGGTGTCGCTGATCGTGCACGGCGGACGGCTGACCCTCACCGTGACGGACGACGGCGTCGGCGTACCGGACGGCGGCCGCCGCAGCGGCCTGCGCAACCTCGCGGAGCGAGCGGAGAAGCTGGGCGGCGAACTGGATCTCATCGCGCCCAGGGAAGGCGGCACCCGGCTGGTGTGGGCCGTCCCCCTGCCGGACCGCTGACCTCCGGGTCCAGCCGGATCAGCATCTGGACATGGCCGGGCGCGCGCCGCCCGTCGCTCAGCGCCCAGCGCAGATCGGACCACTCCAGCGCCTGGTGCAGCAGCGAGGCCCGGACGCCGCGCGCCGTCGCCAGCAGCAGGACGTGTTCCAGCGCCTGACCGGCCCGCAGCCAGTCGGCACGCCGGTCATGGGCGGTGGTGAGCACGGCGATGGTCGGGCGGCTCTCGACGACCGCGGTCGGCGGACGGCCGTCCACCGGGCCGCCGCGGTGCTTCGGCGGCAACCGTCCGGCGGTGTCCCGGGGGCCGAGCGCGGTCACGGGGGCGCCCCTGGGGACGTCGTCCATGGGGGAGCCCCTGGGGACATCCACGGGGGTGCCGTACGTGCCGTACTCGCGCACCCGGCCGTCGACCGCCCCGCGCCGATGGTGGTCCTCCGCCGCACGACGCTCGGCCTCCGCGGTCAGCCGCAGCAGCCGTGTGGTCTCCTCGGGGCCCGCCGGATACAGCGTCGCACCGTCCCCGCGCGCGGCGTCGGCGAACGCGCCCAGCTCCCGCGGGGCCAGCCGGTGCCCCGGGAACGGGTACCGGCTGCCGGGCCGCCGCCAGATCATGTCGTACAGGCCGTCCGGGTGCGGGGCGGCCGTGTCGCGCGGGGACACCGTCAGCCGCACGGTGGCCAGCAGGTCCGGCTGGGAGCGGTGCGGCAGCAGCCGGACCACCGGCTCCCAGCCGAAGTGGGCCACGGCCACGCGCAGGTTGCACACGGCGGCACCGGCGGAGACGCACAGCGACCGACCCATCGGGTCGGCCTGCCGCAGACCGCGCTCCGGCGCGGCCCGGACCTCCAGGGTGACGGTGTCCGGGTTCAGCCGGTACCGCCACGGCTGGGCGTGGAGCATCGACGGAGCGGCGACGGCGGCGGAGATCAGCTTCTCCAGCGTCGCCGCGTCCAGTACTGCGGGCTCCATGGTCTTCTCCTCGCCGGGCGGGCCGGTCACATGGTCACGGTCGAATGGTCGTCGTCGGTCGTCGGAGTCGAAGGGGCCGCGGGGCCACAGGGGCAGGGGCCACAGGGTCAGCGGGGCGGCGGGGCGGGGCGGGTGTCCGGGACCTGCGCCGGGGGCGTGTGGCTGGCCAGGACGGCGGCCTGGATACGGCGTTCGACGCCCAGCTTGGCCAGCAGCCGTGAGATGTGGTTCTTGACCGTCTTCTCGGACAGGAAGAGCCGCTTGCCGATCTGCCGGTTGGTCAGTCCCTCGCCGATCAGCGCCAGGATCTCCCGTTCCCGCGGCGACAGCCCGGCCAGCGCCTCGTCCCGGGGCTCCTGCGGGGTGTCGTCGCCGCGCAGGGTCCTCATCAGCCGGGCGGTGGTGGCCGGGTCCAGCATCGACTGGCCGGACGCGACGGTCCGTACGGCGGACACCAGGTCGGACCCCTTGATCTGCTTGAGCACATAGCCCGCGGCCCCGGCCATGATCGCGTCCAGCAGCGCATCGTCGTCGTCGAACGAGGTGAGCATCAGACAGGCCAGCCCCGGCATACGGGAGCGCAGCTCACGGCAGACGGTGATGCCGTCGCCGTCCGGCAGCCGGACGTCCAGGATGGCCACGTCGGGGCGGAGCGCCGGGCCCCGGGCCAGCGCGTGGTCCACCGTTCCCGCGTCGCCGACCACCTCGATGTCCGGCTCGGCGTCCAGCAGGTCGTGCAGACCGCGCCGTACGACCTCGTGGTCGTCGAGCAGGAACACCCTGACGGGCGCCGGTGGGGTCACCCGTGTCCCGGCCCAGGTCTCGGTCATGACGCCCTCGCACCCTCGTCCGTGCCCCCGGTCCCCCGATAGCCGAGCGTCGCGCATCCCACCACGTGCCTGCCAGGGCCGAACGGGCCCCCGAGCGGCCGCGACGGGACCGAAAGGTCCCCGGCGGAGGGGGCTGCCCGGCCCTCGTATCCCCTTCGCGCGCGTGCCACGGTCTGAATCATGGGCACGAACGTGCGGGGGCGGTGGTTGTGGCGATGGCGGCGCAATCCCCTCAAACGCCGCTCGGACGTGATGGAAGCCTGGGTGGTCCTGGTGGCCGGCCTGGTGATGGTGGTCGGCGGCCCGGCGGCGGGCGTCGCGACCGGCGACGCGGTGGCGGCCAACCTGGAGCAGCAGCGCGCGGACCGGCACCGGGTGCCCGCGGTGCTGATGGAGAACGCGCCCGCCGCGCTGCCCGCCGCCGACGGCACGGACACCGCCCGGGTGCGCGCCCTGGTGAAGTGGACCGCGCCCGACGGTGTCGTGCACACCGGCACGGCGCGGGTGGACGAGGGCAGGCGCACCGGTACGGCCACCACGGTCTGGACCGATGAGCGCGGCCGTCTCGTCCCCGATCCGCCCACCGAGCGGCAGGCGGCGACCCGGGCGACGCTGGCCGGTGCGTCGGCGTCGGCGGGGGTATGCCTGGTGTCGCTGGTGGGCCGTGGGGTGGTGCGGTGGCGGCTGGACCGCGGCCGGGACCGCGAGTGGGAGCGGGCCTGGGCCGAGGTCGGCCCGCGCTGGACGCGCCGCCACACCTGAACCATCCCGCCACAGCCAGCTGGTGATCTCAGGCCGGTGGCCCCGTCAGATGTGCGGTGGTCAGCTGGTTGTCGAAGTCCACGACGCCCTCGACGGCCCGGATCAGCCGGGCCGCGGCCGGGATCAGCACGGCGTCCCGGACCCGCCCGGTGAGGGTGACCACGCCCTCGCTCACCCGTACCTCCACCGTCTGTCCCGGCGCCGGGAAGAGATGGGCCACCACCTCGCGGCGCACCTCCTCCTCGATCTCCTCGTCCGGCCGCAGGAACACCTTCAGCAGGTCGGCGCGGCTGACGATGCCCTCCAGCCGACCCTCGCCGTCGACCACCGGAAGCCGCTTGACCCGCTTGTGGGTCATGATCCGGGCCGCCTCGGCGAGCGTCGCGTTCGCGTGCACCGTGATGGCCGGGGTCGTCATCAGCTCATCGGCGCACACCGCGCCCGCCTTGGCGATGCCGGGGAGGTCGCCCAGCTGGGCCAGGCGCGCCGGATCGCTGTCCCGGAACTCCTCCTTGGGCAGCAGATCCGCCTCGGACACCACACCGATGACCCGGCCCTCGCCCGCCAGCACCGGCAGGGCGCTCACCTTCCACTGCTCCAGCGTCCTGACGATTTCCTTGAACGGCGCCTCGCGGCCGACGGCGACGACGGTATGGGTCATCACATCGCTCACGATGCGCGCGGTCCGGGACACGGGATCCTCCTGTTCAGCGTCATGCCGGCCGGGCCCGCCGTTCACTTCCCCCGGGTGACCAGGGGCGGATGGTGCCCGCCGATCGCGACCTTGAGCGCGCCGGTGTCGGCGGACCGGGCGAACACGTCGTACGCCTCCTCCATCTGGTCGAGTTCGAACAGGTGGGTGATCAGCGAGGACGCGGGCAGCCGCCCGGCGGCCAGCATGGACAGCAGCGTGGGCGTGGAGTACGTGTCGACCAGCCCGGTGGTGATCGTGATGTTCTTTTTCCACAGCTCTTCGAGGTGCAGCGTCGCGGGCCGGGCGTGTACGCCGACGTTGGCGATCCGGCCGCCCGGCCGCACCATGCGGGTGCAGATCTCGAAGCTCCGCGGCGTCCCCACGGCCTCGATCACCACATCGGCGCCCAGCCCCTCGGTGAGGTCGTCGATCAGCCGCTCGGGCTCCTCGGCGGCGTCGGCCACCGCGTCGGCGCCGACCTGCTTGGCCGCGTCGAGCCGGTGCGGGGCGAGGTCGACGGCGATGATCCGGCCGGGGGAGAAGTACTCGGCGGTGGCGATCGCGGCGAGCCCCACCGGGCCCGCGCCGACCACCGCCACCGTGTCGCCCGGCGAGACCCGGCCGTTGAGCACGCCCACCTCGTAGGCGGTGGGGAAGACGTCCGCCAGCAGCACCGCGTACTGCGCGTCGGCCGCGGCGGGCAGCGGATGCGTGGACAGATCGGCGAACGGGACCCGGACGTACTCGGCCTGGGTGCCGTGGATCGAACGCCCCAGGATCCAGCCCCCGCCGCCACGGCACTGCCCGTACGCCCGCTCCCGGCAGAACCGGCAGTGGCCGCAGGCCGAAATGCACGAAACCAGCACCCGGTCCCCGGGGCGTACGCCGCGCACCTCGTCGCCGGTCTCGACCACCTCGCCGACCGCCTCATGGCCGAGCACCGTCCCGGCCCGGACATCCGGCACCTCGCCCTTGAGGATGTGCAGATCGGTGCCGCAGACGGTGACCGTGTCGACGCGCACGATGGCGTCGGTGGCGTCCTCGATGGCGGGGTCGGGCACGTCCTGCCAGGAGAACAGCCCGGGCCCCTGGAAGACGAGTGCTTTCATGGCCGCTTCCTCTCGTGCGGGGCGTGCGATGCGCGCGGCGCCGCCGGTGCTCGCGCCGCGTACGGGGTACGCGGCGCCGGGGGCCGCCCGCTTCTCGTGGGCCCGGATTGCGCGGTGCGCGGTACGTGGCGCTTGACCGGTCCGCTTCTCCGCGTCGTGTCGAATGCCCCCGGTGCCGCTTCCAGGCGACCACGCCAGGGGTACCCACCGCCTAGGGCCAACCGGCCCCCGCCCAGGTCATCCGGCCCAACCCGAAACCGGGGACGCCGGCCCCCGCCCGGTCCGGGAAAGCCTCCGCCCCTCGCCGGGCCCGGGCCGTGGCTTGTGCTCGGGGCCGCTGGGGCGGTTGATCCCCCACCCCGCCCCTTCCCGAAACCGGGGGCAGGCCCCCGGACCCCCGCCGGGGTCCCGGCGGACCGGGAGTTGGCGCGGCACGTTGGCCGGTCCCGGCGGGGTCGGGGGAGCCTCCGGTCCTCGCTGGACGGGCCGGATCGGCGGTCCGCCCTGGGCTGCGCTGGGTCCGGGCCGTGGCTTGTGTGCGGGGCCGACCCCGCCTCTTCCCGAAACCGGGGGCACGCCCCCGGACCCCCGCCGGTCCCGGCGGGGTCGGGGGAGCCTCCGGTCCTCGCTGGACGGGCCGGATCGGCGGGTCGCTCTGGGCTGCGCTGGGTCCGGGCCGTGGCTTGTGTGCGGGGCCGCGGGGGTGGTTGATCCAACCGGGGGCAGGCCCCCGGACCCCCGCCGGTCCCGGCGGGGTCAGGGGAAGCCTCTGGTCCTGGCTGGACGGGCCGGATCGACAGGTCCGGGCCGTGGGCCTGGGCTTCCGGCTTGGCGGGACCGGCCAGGGGGTTAGGGCACTGGGACCAGGGCTACTGGGCAGTGGGCGTGGTGCAGGACCGCGTGGGTTACCGGGCCCAGCTGCATGCCGAGTTTCGCCGTCCGGCGCTGGACCGCCAGGACCAGGACGTCCGCCGCTCGTGACGCCTCCACCAGGGCCTGGGCCGGTGCGCTGTGCGCCGTGTGTTCCTGCACCCACACCTGGCCGAACTCCTCGCGCAGGGCGGCCACCACGCGGTGCGTGACCTCCTGCTCCCGCTCCGCCCGCAGGGCCACGGCCTCGCGCGAGGGCAGCGCGTGGTCGCCCGCGAAGAGCCGGGGGCGGGCCCAGGCGTACAGCACGCGGAGCCGCGCGCCGCGCCGTATCGCGTCCTCGAACCCGTACCGGGCCGCCGCCTCGTCCGCGCCGCTCTCCACCCCGACCAGCACCTTGCCGTGGCCCTCCGACCCGTACGCGGGCGCCGGCGCGTCGCCGCGCACCACCAGCAGCGGGCGGTGGGTGTGGGCGGCCAGCCGCAGCCCGACCGAGCCCAGCAGCAGCCCGGTGAAGCCGCCGAGCCCCCGGGTGCCGATGACGATGAGCGAGGCGCGCTCGCCGATCCGCAGCAGCTCGGGCACCGCGTCCTGCGGGGTGAGGGTGGGGACGACGCGCAGCTCCGGGTCCTGCTCGGCGGCCCGTGCCATGGCCAGCCGCAGCACGGTCCGGGCGACCTCGACCGGGGGCCGCTGCGGTTCGGCGGCGGTGTCGAAGGCGAGCGGATCGGTCCGCGCCCAGGGCCAGGCGTGCACGATCTCCAGCGTGGCGCCGCGCCGCCGCGCCTCGCCGACCGCCCGGTCCAGGGCGTGCCAGGCGCTGTCGGAGCCGTCCAGACCGACCACGACCCGGCCGCCGTTCCGTGTCGGCCGTACGGGTCCGGTCATCACGCCCCACCTCCGGGCGCACCGCCCGCGGGGGCGGCCGGGCGGGAGTCGTCCACGCGGTAGGTGAGCCGGTCCACGACCGCCACCACCCCGTCCACCTGCCCGGCCATCCGCACCGCGATCGGGATCTCGCTGTGCCGGTCCAGCTCCCCCTCCAGCCGTACGACGCCGTCGGTGACGGTCACCGCGACCGACTGCGGCCGGAGCCACAGCGAGCGCACCAGCACCTCGTCGATGACCTCCGCGCGGATCTCGTCGTCCGGGCGGAGGAAGACGCGGAGCAGATCGCGGCGGGTGACGATGCCGATCAGCCGCTCCTCCTCGTCCACGACGGGCAGCCGCTCCACGCGATGGCGCGCCATGGAGCGCGCGGCGTCCACGATGGTGTCCTGCGGGCGCACGGTGACGGCGGGCCGCGACATCAGCTGCCCGGCCGGGACGGCGCCGTCGGCCCGGCCCACCAGGTCGGTGCCGGTGATCACGCCCATGACCTTGTCGTCCTCGTCCACCACGGGCAGCCCGCCGATCCCGTTCCGTTCGAGCAGCGCGCCGACCTCGTCGGACGAGGTTCCATGGCCGACCCGTACGACATCGTCGGACATCACGTTGCCGATTTTGCGATGCTTCATCCCCGCCTCCTCGCGGACCAGCCTCCACCGGCCGCCCGCCCGCCCACTTGGGCTGCCCGGGGTCGGGTCCGCGGGCCGAACGGCCCGGTCCGGCCGTGACCCGATCGGCAAAAGGGGTACGCATCACTCATACCGGACGAGTGGAGAGAGAGGCCCATGCCCGACGCAGCAAGGACGGCGCCGAACGACCCCACCGGTCCCACCGACCCCGCCGAGCACGACGTGCAGGAGCTGCACGCCCTGCACGCCCACTGGCGCGCCGCGAACTACCTCGCGGCCGGTCAGATCTATCTGCTGGCCAACCCCCTGCTGACCGAACCGCTGCGCCCCGAGCACATCAAGCCGAGGCTGCTCGGCCACTGGGGCACCTCACCCGGTCTGAACCTCGTCCACACCCACCTCGGCCGGGTCATCAAGGCCCGCGACCTGGACGCGATCTGCGTATGGGGCCCCGGCCACGGCGGGCCCGCGGTGCTCGCCGGGTCCTGGCTGGACGGCAGTTACGCCGAGGTCTACCCGGACGTGAGCCGGGACGCGGCGGGCATGGCCCGGCTCTTCCGGCAGTTCTCCTTCCCCGGCGGGGTGCCCAGCCATGTCGCCCCGGAGACCCCCGGCTCCCTCCACGAGGGCGGTGAGCTGGGCTACTCCCTGGCGCACGCCTACGGCGCCGCCCTCGACAACCCCGGACTGTTGGCCGTCTGCGTCATCGGGGACGGGGAGGCCGAGACCGGCCCGCTGGCCGGTTCCTGGCACGCCAACAAGTTCCTCGACCCGGTCCACGACGGCGCCGTGCTGCCGATCCTCCACCTCAACGGCTACAAGATCGCCAACCCGACGGTGCTCGCCCGGCTCCCCGAACCGGAGCTGGACGACCTGCTCCGCGGATACGGCCACGAGCCGATCCACGTCGCCGCGCAGCCCGGGGACGATCCGCTGGAGACGCACCGGGAGCTCGCCCGGGCCATGGACCGGGCGCTCGACCGGATCGCCCTGCTCCAGCGCACCGCCCGCGAGGAGGACGCCACCGAGCGCCCGCGCTGGCCGGTGATCGTGCTCCGTACGCCCAAGGGCTGGACCGGCCCGGCCGAGGTCGACGGCCTGCCCGTCGAGAACACCTGGCGCGCCCACCAGGTGCCGCTGCCGGGCGTCCGGGAGAACCCGGAGCATCTGCGGCTGCTGGAGCGGTGGCTGCGCTCGTACCGCCCCGAGGAGCTGTTCGACGCCCAGGGCCGCCCGCGCCCGCAGGTCCTCGCCTGCGTGCCCGAGGGCGACCGCAGGCTCGGCGCCAATCCGCACGCCAACGGCGGACGGCTGCTGCGCGACCTGCCCGTCCCCGGCCTGGCGCGGTACGCGGTCCCCGTCGACAAGCCCGGCGCCACTCTGCACGAGCCGACCCGGGTGCTCGGCGGGCTGCTGGAGCAGATCATGGAGGACACCGCCGACCGCCGGGACTTCCGCCTCGTCGGCCCCGACGAGACCTCCTCCAACCGGCTCGACGCCATCTACCGGGCCACCGGCAAGACCTGGCAGGAGGACATCCTCGTCACCGACGAGCATCTGACCCGGCACGGCCGGGTCATGGAAGTCCTCTCCGAACACCTCTGCCAGGGGTGGCTGGAGGGCTATCTGCTCACCGGACGGCACGGCCTGTTCTCCTGCTACGAGGCGTTCGTGCACATCGTCGACTCCATGGTCAACCAGCACATCAAGTGGCTGAAGACGGCCCGCGACCTGCCCTGGCGGCGCCCCATCGCCTCCCTCAACTACCTGCTGACCTCCCATGTGTGGCGGCAGGACCACAACGGTTTCTCGCATCAGGACCCCGGTTTCGTGGACCATGTGCTCAACAAGAGCCCCCAGGTCGTACGGGTGTATCTGCCACCGGACGCCAACACCCTGCTGTGCGTGGCCGACCACGTCCTGCGCAGCCGCGACTACGTCAACGTCGTCGTCGCGGGCAAACAGCCCTGCTTCGACTGGCTCGATCTCGATCAGGCCCGGGCCCACTGCGCCCGCGGCGCCGGAAGCTGGGAGTGGGCGGGTACGGAGACCGGCGCGGGCGAGCCCGATGTGGTGCTGGCAGCCGCGGGCGACGTGCCGACCCAGGAGGTGCTGGCGGCCGCCGGGATCATCCGCCGCCATCTGCCGGATGTGGCCGTGCGCGTCGTCAACGTCGTCGACATGACCCGGCTGCTGCCGAAGGAGGAGCATCCGCACGGGATGCCGGACGCCGAGTTCGACGCCCTGTTCACCCGCGACCGGCCGGTCATCTTCGCCTACCACGGTTATCCGTGGCTGGTGCACCGGCTGGCCTACCGCCGCGCGGTCCACCCGCATCTGCATGTGCGCGGCTACAAGGAGGCGGGTACCACCACCACACCGTTCGACATGGTGGTCCGCAACGACCTGGACCGCTACCGCCTGGTCATGGACGTCATCGACCGCACCCCGGGGCTCGCGGTGCGCGCCGTGTCCGTACGGCAGCGGATGCAGGACGCCCGTACCCGCCACCACCGGTGGATCCGCGACCACGGCACCGACATGCCCGAGGTCGCCGAGTGGTCCTGGACCGGCTAGCCGCCGGTCTACCGGGAAGCCCGCCAGGAGTCCGCCGGGAAGTAGCCGTCCAGGAAGGCGTTGCGGAACTTCCCCGCGGGGTCGTGGTCGGCCAGCAGCCGCCCGAAGTCGGCGGCCCGCTCGTACGAGGCGACGATCCGCCCGGGAGCCGTCGCCGTGAGCTTCCCCCAGTGCGGCCGCGCCCCCAGCGGCAGCAGCAGCTCCTCCATCGCGGCCACCACCTCGATGACCGCGGCGTGGTCCGGCACCCAGGTGAAGTGCAGGGCCACGCAGTCCTGGCCGTACGCGGGGCTCAGCCACAGGTCGTCCGCCGCCACCGTGCGCACCTCGGACACCTGGACCAGCGGCGCGATCCGGTCCCCGAGGCCGCGCAGCGCCGCGAAGGCATCGGCGGCCGCGGTGCGCGGCAGGATCAGCTCCGACTGCAACTCGTCGCCGTTGCTGGGTGTGAAGTCCGGCCGGAAGTGCGGCAGCCGCTCATGCCACGGCCCGGGCGAGCCCAGCTGCTCAGTGCAGTGCAGCGGTGGCATCGAGGGCACCGGATGGTGGTGGCGGTCGGCCGGGCGGCCGCCCAGCCACGGCTGGCCCGGCTCCGGCGGGCCCGGCAGGTCCGTACGGCACTTCAGCCACACCACGCCGTCGCCCGAGTGCCAGTCGGTGAAGACGCTGACGCTGTACGCGGCGGCGAAGATCTCCTCGAAGCTGTCCTCCAGCCGGTCCAGCGGCAGCCCGGTCCACACCCACTGCGCCACCTCGTACCCCGGCTCGATGTCCAGTGTCATCGCGGTGACGACGCCCAGCCCGCCGAGCCCGACCACCGCACCGGACAGCCGGTCGGCTTCGGAGTCCCGGCGCAGCTCGGTCACCTCGCCCTCCGGGCCCACGATCTCCAGACCCGCCACCGACGCGGCCAGACAGCGCTGCGCATTGCCGGAGCCATGGGTGGCGGTGGCACAGGCACCGGCGACCGTGATGTGCGGCAGCGAAGCGAGGTTCGCCAGGGCGTAGCCCGCCATGTGCAGTTCCTCGGCCACTTGGGCGTAGCGCATGCCCGCGGCGATGGTGGCCGTGGCGCCGTCGGGGGCGATCTCGACCCGGTGCGGCATCCGCTCCAGGGACACCAGGTCGCCGTCGGTGTCGGCGATGCGGTTGAAGGAGTGACCGGTGCCCAGCACCCGGACCCGGTCGGCGGAGCCGACGATCCGCCGCAGTTCGCCGAGCGAGGCCGGGCGGTGCAGCCGGGCCTCGCCGAAGGTGATGTTCCCTGCCCAGTTGGTGGTGGCTCCGGTGGTCAGCATCCACGCTCCTGCTTCCTGCTGGGGGGCTGGGCCCGCTCCGGGCCTGGGGTGATGAGTGGTGGCAAGGACCTTGGTACAGGCCCGCCCCCTGATCCGTACAGACCGCCGTGCCGCCACCCGATGTGACCCGGACGGAGCAGCAGGACGGGCCGCCGGACCGGGGCCGCGCACACGATGGTGCGGAACGCGATCGGTACCGCCGCTCGCGCACCGCTGGAGAGGGGCGGCCATGGCGGACGAGAAGAACACCGGGGAGCAGAACACCGGCATCCGTGGCGGCATGCTCGGCGAACTCTGCGCCGAGTTCGCCGGAACCATGATCCTCATCCTCTTCGGCTGTGGTGTGGTGGCCCAGGTCGTGGCGGGCGGGGCGCTCACCAAGCCGCCGGGCGGGCTCGGCGACCACGACTCCATCGCCTGGGCCTGGGGGCTCGGTGTCACCCTCGGCGTGTACGTGGCGGCGCGGCTCAGCGGCGCGCACATCAACCCGGCGGTCACCCTCTCCCTGGCGGCCTTCAAGGGCTTCCCGTGGCGCAAGGTGCTGCCGTACGTAGGGGCCCAGACCCTCGGCGCGTTCGTCGCGGCGCTCCTCGTGCGCTGGAACTACACCGAGGTGCTGGGCCACGCCGATCCCGGCCACACCTTCAAGACGCAGTTCGTGTTCTCCACTCTCCCCGGCAACGGAGCGCTGCCGGTCAGCGAGTGGGGCGCGCTGCGCGACCAGATCATCGGCACCGCGATCCTGGTGCTGCTGATCTTCGCCCTCACCGATCTCCTCAACGACCCGCCGAAGGCCAACCTGGCGCCCTTCATCATCGGCCTGGTCGTGGTCGGGATCGGCATGGCGTGGGGCGCGGACGCGGGCTACGCCATCAACCCGGCCCGTGACTTCGGCCCCCGGCTGGCCAGCTTCCTCACCGGCTATCACACGGCCTGGCGGGACCAGTACGGAAACCTCTACTTCTGGGTGCCCATCGTCGGCCCGCTCATCGGCGGACTCGTCGGCGCCGCCCTCTACAAGGTCCTGATCAGCCGGTTCCTCCTGAAGGCCGGACCGCAGGAAGTGGGACGCGTTCCGGCCCCCGAGGGTCCCGAGAGCTGAAGGAGTGGGCATGCCGGACTTCGTCGGTGCTGTGGACCAGGGGACCACCAGCACCCGCTTCATGATCTTCAACCACGACGGCGGCGAGGTGGCGAGGTATCAGCTCGAACACCACCAGCTCCTGCCCCGCGCGGGCTGGGTCGAGCACGATCCGGTGGAGATCTGGGAGCGCACCAACTCCGTCATGCAGAACGCCCTGCGCGCCGGTGGGCTCTCGCCCGCCGACCTGGCCGCGATCGGCATCACCAACCAGCGCGAGACCACCGTCATCTGGGACCCGCGCGACGGCCGCCCGTACTACAACGCCATCGTGTGGCAGGACACCCGCACCGACACCATCGCCTCCGCCCTCGAACGCGACGGCCACGGCGAGACCATCCGCCGCAAGGCGGGGCTGCCGCCCGCCACTTACTTCTCCGGCGGCAAGATCAAGTGGATTCTGGAGAACGTCGACGGGGTCCGCGAGGCCGCCGAAGCGGGCCACGCCCTCTTCGGGAACACCGATGCCTGGGTGCTGTGGAACCTCACCGGCGGGCCCTCCGGAGGCATCCACGCCACCGATGTCACCAACGCCAGCCGCACCATGCTGATGAACCTGGAGACCCTCGACTGGGACGACGAACTCCTCGGCATCTTCGGCATCCCGCGCGCCATGCTCCCCGTCATCAACCCCTCCTCCCACCCCGAGGCGTACGGCCAGGCCCGCACCTCCCGCCCGCTGCGCACCGCCACCCCCATCACCGGCGTCCTCGGTGACCAGCAGGCGGCCACCGTCGGACAGGTGTGCTTCGCCCCCGGCGAGGCCAAGAACACCTACGGCACCGGAAACTTCCTGCTCCTGAACACCGGCTCCGAGCTGGTCCGCTCGACCAGCGGGCTGCTCACCACTGTGGCGTACCAGTTCGGCGACAGCCCCGCCGTCTACGCCCTGGAGGGCTCCATGGCCGTCACCGGCTCGGCCGTCCAGTGGCTACGGGACCAGATGAAGGTCATCGACGACGCCCCGGGCAGCGAACGGCTCGCCCGCACCGTCGAGGACAACGGCGGGGTCTACTTCGTCCCCGCCTTCTCCGGCCTCTTCGCCCCGTACTGGCGCTCCGACGCCCGTGGCGCCATCGTCGGCCTCACCCGCTACAACACAGGCGGCCACCTGGCCCGGGCCACGCTGGAGGCCATCTGCTACCAGAGCCGGGACGTCGTGGAGGCGATGGAACGCGACGCCGGAATCCACCTCGACGTCCTGCGGGTGGACGGCGGTGTCACCGACAACGAGCTGTGCATGCAGATCCAGGCCGACATCCTGGGCGTCCCGGTCAGCCGCCCCGTCATCGCCGAGACCACCGCCCTGGGTGCCGCCTACGCCGCGGGCCTGGCCACCGGCTTCTGGCGGGACACCGACGAGCTGCGCTCGCACTGGAGCGAATCCCGGCGCTGGGAGCCCCAGTGGAGCGAGGAGCAGCGCGCGGAGGGCTACGCGGGCTGGAAGAAGGCCGTGGAGCGCACCCTGAACTGGGTCCCGGTGGACTGACCCCGCCTCGCGCCCGCCTTGCAGCTCCCCGATGGCTGAATGGGTGAAATGCACCATACTTGGTTAATGAGCCCATATGGGTGTATCGCTGTGCAGGGCAGGAGGAGGAGCGATCATGAAGAGCGGCCAGACGGCGCTGGCCTTCACCGGCGGCTACCTCTTCGGGCGTGGCCACAAGGTGGGCTTGGCGCTCACCCTCGCCGGGATGGCGGCAGGCCGGAGTCTCGCGTCCGGACACCTCCCGGGCGGTATGCAGGATCTGGCGTCCTCGGAAATCGGGCGGCTGCGCGGCCAGCTGATGTCCGCGGGGCGGTCGGCGGCGCTGTCGGCGGCCAGTCACCGCATGGACGCGCTGAGCGACCGGCTGGAGCACCGTGCCGAGTCGCTGCGTCCGAACGGCCACGGCCCGGACGGACACAAGGCGGACGACGAGGAGCACGAGCGCCGCGGCAGCGGCGGGCGGTCCCGTGGTGAGTCGTCGCGCGCCGAGTCGTCGCGCGGGGAGCGGGCGCGATCCTCGGGCGACCGTACGGACCGGCCCCGGAGGCGCCCCGCGTCCGAGAGCCGCCGCGGTGGCGAGGGCCGGAAGAGCGGGGACGACAAGGGCGACAAGGGTGATCGGTGATGGCTGAGGGACCGGACCAGCAGACGGGCGGGCTCGGCACGCTCGTCAAGGAGCTGCCCACCGAGCGGCTGATGAAGGAAGCGCAGAACCTGGTCACCGCGGTCGGCGAGAAGGCCCTGACTTCGGTGACCAACCTCGCCGACGGCGGCGGCTCCGGGTTCAGCCTCCCTGTGAAGCCGCTGATCAAGGCCGGGCTGAACCAGCTCAAGGAGAAGACCGTGGACAAGGCCAAGGAAGCCATCCCGGGCCTCGGCGGGGATGGTGGCAAGGACGGCGACAAGGACAAGAAGCTCAAGGTCACCAACATCGTCGAGGAGATCGACGTCGGTGCCCCCATCGACCTCACGTACGACCTGTGGACGCAGTTCGAGGACTTCCCCACCTTCATGAAGAAGGTGGAGGACGTTCAGCAGGAGTCCGAGACCGAGATGGAGTGGAAGGCCCAGGTCTTCTGGTCGCACCGCAAGTGGCGCGCCGAGATCATCGAGCAGATTCCCGAGAAGCGGATCGTCTGGAAGTCGCGTGCCGAGAAGGGCCACGTCAATGGCGCGATCACCTTCCATGAGCTGGCACCCGAGCTGACCCGGATCATGGTCGTCCTCCAGTACTACCCCCAGGGCTTCTTCGAACGGACCGGGAACATCTGGCGCGCCCAGGGCCGCCGGGTCCGCCTGGAGCTGAAGCACTTCCGCCGCCATCTGATGGCCGAGGTGCTGCTGAACCCGGACGAGATCGAGGGCTGGCGCGGCGAGATACGCGACGGCGAGGTCGTGGAGGCCGAGGACGAAGAGGCCGAAGAGGCTGAGGAAGGCGAAGAGGGCGAAGAGGGCGAGCCCGAGGACGAGTACGGCGACGAGGACCAGTACGAGGAGGAGTACGAGGAGGACAAGGAGCCGGCGCAGCCTTCGCGGCGCTGACGGCTCCTGCTCCCGGAACAGGTGAGCGTGGTGACCGTAGCAAGCCAGCAGAGTCAGTATCTGGACCGGGCCAGTTCCAGCGCCCTGGTCGACGTGGTCGACCTGATCCTGGACAAGGGACTGGTCATCGACGTGTACGTCCGGGTCTCCCTGGTGGGCATCGAGATCCTGACGATCGACGCCCGCATCGTCGTCGCCAGCGTCGACACCTATCTGCGCTTCGCCGAGGCGACGAACCGTCTCGACCTCGCCCGCAGCGGCACCGAGACCAAGGGACTGCCCGGCCTCATGGACGAGATCCAGGAGAGCGGCGGGCGGAAGAAGACCAAGGGTGCCCTGGAAGGCGTCAAGGACACCGTCTCCGACCTGCTCAAGGACGACGACAGCGACGAGGGCGACCAGGGCGACGACGAAGCGTACGAGGACGAGGCGGGGGAGCGCGAAGGAGCGCGCCGAAGGGAATCCGGTGACCGGCCCCGGCACCGGCGGAGTGCGAGCAGGGAGCGCGAGCGGTGATGGCCGAGGACCAACGTGCCTGCTACGTCTACGGGGTCGTACCGGAGGACCGGAGCGACGACGCCGTCAGGGATCTGACCGCCGTCGGCGATCCGGAGGCGGTGGTGACCCTGGTGCGCCACGGCGGCCAGGCCGCGGTGGTCAGCGAGGTGCCCCTCGACAAGCCGCTGGGCACCCCCGAGGATCTGCGCGCCCACGCCCGGGTGCTGGACTCCCTGGCGGCCAGGTCCTCCCCGGTGCTGCCGTTCCGGTTCGGCACGGTGGTGCGCGACACCACCGCGGTGGCCGATGAACTGCTCGACGAGGGACACGACGACTTCGCGCGCGCCCTCGACCGGCTGCGCGGCCGCTCCCAGTTCACCCTGCGCGCCCGCTATCTGCAGGACGCGGTGCTGCGCGAGGTGCTGACCGAGCAGCCCGAGGCCGTACGGCTCCGCGAGGAACTGCAGGGGCTCCCGGAGGAGGCCGGATACGACCAGCGCATCCAGCTGGGACAGCTGGTCATGGACGCCATCGCCGCCAAACGGGCCGTGGACGCGCTGGAGGTGGACCGCAGGCTGGGCCCGTGCGCGCTCGCCTCGCTGAGCACGGAACCGTCCTCCGCCGAGGGCCTGGTGAACGCCTCGTTCCTGGTCGAGGACGAACGGAGGACGGCCTTCGAGCAGGCCGCCGAGGAACTGGCCAAGCACTGGAACGGCCGGGTCCGGATTCGCCTGCTCGGGCCCCTGGCCCCGTACGACTTCGTGGCCGACGCGATGAGCCCGGCCAAGGAGGGCGAATAGCCATGGGACTGTTCAGCGGACTGGTCACCTGGCCGCTGGCCCCGGTGCGCGGCGTCGCCTGGATCGCCGAGCGGCTCCACGACGAGGCCCACCGGCAGCTGTACGACCCCGGGGTGATCCAGCAGCGGCTGGAAGAGGTCGCGGAGCAGCGGGAATCCGGGGAGCTGACCGAGGAGGAGGCGGCCCGGCAGGAGGATGAACTGGTCCGTCGGCTGATGGCCGGTGGCCCGCCCGGCGGGGGCCTGGAGGTGTGAGCCGTGGTCCGCGAGGAACGGGACGGACGCGACCACGGCGAGGAGCGGCCCCGGCGCGCCCGGCGCCCCTCCGGCGACGCCCGTCGCCGGCCCCCGGCCGATACGCGGCATCCCGCGACCACGGCCCGGTCGGCCGCCCGGAGCGCCGCCCGCGAGCTGCGCGATCTGACCGGACACGACCCGGAGAGCATCACCTCGGTGGAGCGCCACGAGGACGGCTGGCTCATCGGCGTCGAAGTGCTGGAGACCCACCGGATCCCGGACTCCACCGACATCCTCGCCGAGTACCGGGTCGAGGTCGACGGCGAGGGCGGACTCGTCTCGTACCGCCGCGCCCGGCGCTACTACCGCGGCAGGTCCGAGGAGCAGGCATGAGCCAGGGCGCCGAGTGGAACGTGCCGAGCCGGCGCATGGGCGGCCCGCCGGAACCGGCCCGCCGGGAGTCGGCGAGCCTGGCCGACATCCTGGAGCGGGTGCTCGACAAGGGCATCGTCATCGCCGGGGACATCCAGATCAACCTGCTCGACATCGAGCTGCTGACCATCAAGATCCGGCTGCTGATCGCCTCCGTGGACCGGGCCAAGGAGATGGGCATCGACTGGTGGGAGCACGACCCCACGCTCTCCTCCGGCGCCCGCGACGTCCTGGACGAGAACGAGCGGCTGCGGCGCCGCGTCGGCGAGCTGGAGTCCGGCCGCGACGACCTGGAGCGCGCGCCGGATCGCAACCGCGACCGGGGACGGGAGGACGGACCGTGACCGAGGAGGCCCTTGCCACCTGGCTGTACGCGGTGACCGCGGCCCGCGAGGAGCGCGGCGCCCCGCCCGGGCTCACCGGCGTGGCGGACGAACCGGTGCGGCTGGTCGAGAACGCCGGACTGGCCGCCGTGGTGGGCTCCGTACCGCTGGACGACTTCGGCGAGGAGCCGCTGCGCGCCCATCTGGAGGATCTGCCCTGGCTGGAGCGGGCGGCCAGGGCCCACCACCGGGTCATCGGCCGGGCGGCCGGATACGGCCAGGTCATTCCGCTGCGGTTCGCCACGATCTACCACGACGACGGCCGGGTCCGCACGATGCTCCAGGAGCGGCGGGACGACTTCACGGCCACGCTGGCGCGGGTGGCCGGACGGACCGAGTGGGGCGTCAAGGCGTATGTCGACCCGCGCGCCTTCCTGCCCGACCCGGGCGACGAGGAGGCCACCGGCGGCGACAGCCCCGGCACCTCCTATCTGCTGCGCCGCCGCGCCCAGCGGGACGACAAGGAAACGGCCCATCTGCGGGCCACCGAGCGGGCGGAGGAGATCCACACCGCCCTCGCCGCGCTGGCCGTGGCGTCCGCCACCCATCCGCCGCAGGACGCCCGGCTGGCCGCGTACGAGGGCTGGATGGTGCTGAACAACTCGTATCTGGTGCCGGACGACCGGACGGAGGAGTTCACCGCCGCGGTGACCGGGCTGGGGGAGCGGTACCCGGGCGTCGACCTGGAGCTGAGCGGGCCGTGGCCGCCGTACTCGTTCACCGCGCCGCCCGAGCGCGTGCCGCCCGACGACAGGGAGGCATGGTGACCCACGCGATCGAGCGCCGCGAGGTGGCCCTGGTCGATCTGCTCGACCGGGTGCTGGCCGGGGGCGTCGTGATCGCCGGGGAGATTACCCTGAGCATCGCCGACATCGATCTGGTGCGCATCTCCCTTCGCGCGCTGATCGCTTCCGTACGGATAGAAGACCTGGAAGACGCAGATGAGCATCGAGCGCCGCCCGGACCGTCCCCCTGACGACCGTCGCCCGGACACCCGCCACCCCGACACCCGCAGCCCCGACACCCGCAGCCCCGACGCCCACCGCCCCCGTCGGCTGGAGGTGGACGAGGAGTCGGTGCGCAAGAGCCTGGCCGGTCTGGTGCTGACCATCGTGGAGCTGCTGCGCCAGCTCATGGAGCGGCAGGCGCTGCGCCGCGTCGATCAGGGCGGCGTCAGCGACGAGCAGATCGAGAAGCTCGGGCTCACGCTGATGGCGCTGGAGAAGAACATGGAGGAGCTGCGGGAACACTTCGGGCTCACCGAGGACGACCTGAACCTCGACCTCGGTCCGCTCGGCCCCCTGCTGCCCCGCGACTGATCCCCCGCCCGGCCGCCGCGGCGGTACGCTGCGCGGGTGGGGATCACGTTCAACCTCCGGTCAGCACGGGCGGCCGACGTCCACGTGGGGCGCTCGCCGCTCGCGGAGCTGATGTCGGTGCTGCACATCCTGTCCGAGCCGGACCACCACCCCGAGGCGCAGCGCTGGACGCGCCGCCTCGGGACGACCTTCGATGTGTCGCTCACCCAGGAGATGAGCGCCCTGTCCCCGCTGTGGGCCCGGCTGCGCTGCCGGCTGCTGTTCCCGCTCGCGCTGCCGCTGGACCAGTCCTTCGGGGACGAGCTGCGGCTGCTGGAGAAGCTGCCGCTGGAGGAGTTCACGGAGCTGTGCGCGCAGGGGGTGCTGGGCTTCCGGGAGCGGGTGCCCGACGCGCACCGCCTGCTGAACGACCCGCAGGCCGCCTGCGGCTTCATCACCCAGTGCGAGCGGCGCTCGTTCCGGCGCGGCGAGCTGGCGCATGAGCTGATGGCCTCGCCCGAGGGGACGCGGAACCGGCTGATCGACTTCCTGGAGCGCTGCGGCGCCGCGTTCTTCGAGGCCGAGTGGCGCGCGGTGTACGACCGGCTGGAGGCGGCCGTGGTGCGGTTCCGCACCGATATCCGCCGAAGCGGCCTGGCCGAGGTGCTGGCCGGGCTCAGCCCCACCGCGGTCGTCTCCCAGGGCGGTACGCGGGTGCGCTACGACAAGCTGGCCGTCGCCGAGATCGAGATCGGGCCGCGCCCGCTCTTCCTGGTTCCCTCGGTCCATGTCTGGCCGCATCTGACCGTCAAGGACGAGGAGTCCCATCCGGTCGTGCTGCAGTTCGCCGCGCTGGAAGGGCAGGCCGACGGGCAGCTGACCCAGGCGGAGCTGCGGGCCCGGATGTCCGCGCTGGCCTCACTCGGCCGGATGGAGCTGTGCCGCCATCTGCTGGGCGAGCCGATCACCACCTCCGAGCTGGCCCAGCGCATGGGCCTGGACGATACGCAGGTCTCGCGCACCCTGCGGCAGCTGCGGGACGCCGGGCTCGTGGAGTCCGAGCGCGAGGGCAAGTACGTCTACCACCGGCTGGCCACCAGCACCCTGCTCCGGCTGGGTCAGGACGTGCTGGCCACCATCATGCGCTGACGCCGGTCACCCGCGGCGCCGGTCACCCGCGACGCCGTCACTCGGGCCGCGTCCACAGCAGCACCGCCGAGGGGTGCCGCGCGTCCATGTGCACCCGGTTGGTGGCGACCGCCTTCCGCCGGGTGACGGCCTCGGGCGCGCCGGTATTGGAGTTGACGTCGAAGCGCGGGAAGTTGCTCGACGAGATGTCCACCCGCAGCCGGTGTCCGGCACCGAAGAGGTTGGCGGTGTCCGGCGCCGGGATCTCGATCTCGTACACCTCGCCCGCCACCAGCGGCTCGGGCCGCTCGAACGAGGCGTGGAAGCGGCACCGGAAGATGCCCTCGGTGAGGTTCATGGCGAACCCGTGCGGATAGTCCTCGTTCGGCGGGTGCACATCGATCAGCTTCACCGTGAAGTCGGTGTCCGGCGCGGTCGAGGAGATGAACAGCCGGGCGGTGACGGGACCCGCCACCACCAGCGGCTCGTCCAGGGGCGGGGTGACCAGCGAGATCACATCCGGCCGCGAGTTCAGCGGCAGATACGGCTCGCGCGCCCCGTAGAAGCGCTCGTCCGGCACCTGGTCGAAGGCGCCCCCGACCATCACCGGCTCGCCCGAGGTCACCTGTCCGCCCAGGGTCGGCACCGGGTCGCCCGGATCGAAGTCGTACTCGACCCACGCGTCCGTCTCCGCCGGTCTCTCCCGGCTCAGCTCACCCGAGGTGTGGCAGTAGAACGCGGTCTCCCGGGTCCCGGACGGCGGCCACCGGGAGTCGGTGTGCCACCGGCCGCCGTGCCGCATCCGCCCGGCCGCGTCGCGGCGGCCGTCGCCCCCGCCCATCAGGAAGTACCGCACCCGCGGGATCGCCCCGAGGCCGCCGCCGCGCAGCACCGCGTCGAACCAGTGCTGCCGGAAGGTCAGATACGAGGTGTCCACGTTGTCGCTGAACGTGGCGGCGGGCCCGAAGTCCACGTCACCGGCGAAGGTGACACAGCGCGCGCCGTGCGTCCACGGCCCCATCACCAGATACGCCGGGGACGTCTTGAGCCGCCCCATGGCCGTGAAGTTCTCGATGGTGGAGCGCACATACGGGTCGTACCAGCTCGCCATGTGCAGCGTCGGCACGTCCGGGAAGCGGTCGTAGTTCCCCCGCCCGTAGATCGCGGGCTGCCGCCAGTACTCGCCGAACGCGTCGTGCCGCCACTGGTCCAGCAGATACCGCTCGTACTGGCCGACGTGCGCCAGCGGGGAGACCCCGGTGCGCCACGGCAGCACGGTGAACCAGTCCCGCAGGTCGGTTCCGGCGAACGCCTTGCGCACCAGCGGGTCCCGCTCCGCCTCCGGGCTCTCCTCGCCGTGCCGGAACGCCCAGGTGACCTGCTTGAGTTCGAAGGCGCCGCCCATCCGCATGCCCGCCTCGTACGCGCTCGCGAAGCCGCCGGAGTCCATGAACATCGCGGCCAGCGGGGCGGGGGACTCGGCCGCGGCCGCCGTCTGGGCGTGTGCCGAGTAGGACACGCCCATCATCGCGACCCGCCCGTCGCACCAGGGCTGGGCGGCGATCCAGTCGAGGGTGTCCGCGCCGTCCGGCCCCTCGCCCAGGTACTTCACGAAGGTGCCCTCGGAGTCGCCCCGGCCGCGGCAGTCCTGCCGCACCACGTGGTATCCGGCCCGGACGAAGAACGCGGACGTCTCCTCGGGGGCCGGCACCGGCTCGTCGTGGCGGCAGCGGTCCGACTCGCGGATGTCGCGGCGGCCGTACGGGGTGCGCTCCAGGATGACCGGCCGCGGGCCGGGCCGCTCCTCGGGCGCGTACAGATCCGCCGCGAGGACCACTCCGTCCCGTACGGGCACGCGCAGCAGGTGTCGCCAGAGTCCTCCGCCGAGGTGTTCGGCGGCCTCGGTCCGCCCGGTCGGTGCCATGGGGGAGACGCTCACTTGGTCTGGGACTGCTTCGAGCCGTTGAAGAGCATCTGCGACCGGGTGATCGTGGACAGCGGCATCTGCCAGCCGCCGAACAGCTTCGCGTAGGTGCCCGACTCCTGCATCTCCCGCAGCCCCTTGACGATCACGGGGGCGAGACCGGTGCCCTTCTTGGCCTGGATGCCGTAGATCGCCGTAGCCGCGGGAAGGGTGAGCATGTCGTCCAGCTCCAGCGTCTCGAACTTGTCGTCCGAGCTCTCGCTGACGTTGGTGTTGGAGGCGCTGGGCGCGACCACCGCGTCGATCCGCTTGCTCTGCAGGGCCAGGCTCGCGGCGGCCAGATCCGCGTACGCCTGCGGCTTCACCGCCGACTTGCCCTGCTTAGCGCACCGCTTGCTGAGCCCCTCGAGGACGTTCTCGGTGCCCGCGCCCTTCTCGACGCCGACCTTGTGCCCGCAGACGCCGATGCCGGACTCCGGGCGGAACCCGCTTTCCTTGTTCACCATCACGGTGATCTGGCTCTGCGCGAAGTCGGCGAAGTCGACCTCCTTCTGGCGCTCGACGAAGTCACCGGAGGGCGCGCTGAGGTCGATCCGGCCGGACTTCAGCCCCGGGATCACCGCGTCGAACGGCGTCCGCACCACCTTGATCTTGATGTCGAGCTGGGAGGCGAGCTGTTTGGCCAGATCCGGGACCAGACCGGTGATCTTCCCGTCGGAGCCGATGGTCACATACGGGGCGTACTCGCTGACGCCCATGACCAGGGTCTTCTTCTTGTACTCCGCGGGCACCTGGGCCGCCAGCGCATCGTCCTTCGGCTCCAGATTGAGGGTCGGCGTGGGCATGGCCTCCTTGCCGTTGCCCTTGTCGTCCGGAGTGTCGTCGACGGAACAGGCGGTGAGGGTGATCGCGAGGGAGACGAACAGGGCGCACGCGGCGGCGCGGGGTCGGGGGGCCATGACTGTGCTCCGTTTCGGGAGATCCGGCTGATCCGGATGAAGGGAACGTGGGGGTGATGGATCGGGGAGGGTCAGCGGCCCCAGACGGTCTCGGCGACCCGCCGCACATTGCCCCCCGCGAGCTTCGCCACGTCCTCCTCGGAGTAGCCGTGGTCGAACAGCCAGCGGATCATGTTGCCGACGGCCTCCGCGGGGTTCTCACAGCCGTGGACGAAAGCGACCGGCTCGTGCGGCGGCGGCTGCGAACTCTGGCCGTCGACCGCGTCGTCCTTGCCGAACAGCGGGGCGAACGTGTGGTGCCAGGCGGTGTGGTCGCCGAAGTTGGTGTCGGGGCCGAAGGCGACATGGTCGATGCCGACCAGGTCCAGACAGCGCTCCACGTGTTCCATCACCGACTCCAGGCTGTGCCGGGGGTGCCGGGCGGTGATGGTGGTGTGCGGCGCGGCCTCGACGCCGATGAATCCGCCGGAGCCCGCGCACGCCCGGATCACATCGTCGGGCTTCATCCGCGGGGTCGGCCACAGCGCCCGCGACCCGGCGTGGGTGATCACCACGGGGTCGGTGGAGCGGCGCACCGCGTCCAGCGCCGTCGCGTCCCCGGAGTGCGAGACGTCGACGATGATGCCGAGGTCGTTCATCCGCCGCAGCGCGCGGCGGCCGAGCACCGTCAGCCCGGTGTCGCCGGTGTCCGCGAGCCCCGAGCCGAGCTGGTTGCTCTCGCTGTACACCAGGCCGAGCAGCCGCACGCCCAGCCCGTAGAGCAGATCGAGCCGGTCGACGTCGTTGCCGATGGGGGACGCGGACTCCAGGGTCAGTACGACGCCCACCTGGTTCCCGGCCCGCGCCCGCTCCGCGTCCTCCAGGGTGCGGACCGGGGCCACCAGGCGCTGATGGGCGAAGTCGGCCTGACGCATGGCCAGATCGCTCACCGCGTCGTCCCAGTCCCAGGGCGTGTGCGAGCGGATCATGCTGACGGCGGCCGGGCCGCCGTCGAAGAACAGATCCACGCCCGAGTGGGCGATGCCCTCGTACGGAATCGCCTCCCGGCCCTGGCGGCGGAAGGCGGCGAAGTCGCCGGGGTCCGCGGGCCGCAGCGACAGATGGTCGTGCGCGGAGATCACCAGATGGCGTTCCTCGAAGTCCCGCGCCCGGGCCTCGACGTCCTCGCTCCACACGGGCGCCGAATCGGGCACCCGGCCCACCGCGGGCACCAGCTCGAAGTCCTGGAAGTCCGCGCCCGGTTCCAGGTAGTGGTACGAGCGGTAGTCGTCCCACAGCTCCAGCCGGGCGCGGGTCTTGGCGGGCAGAGGACGTCCGGTGTTCATGCGCTGACCTTCGACAGGAACGTACGGGTGCGGTCGTGGGAGGGGGAGTCGAACAGCCGGTCCGGCGGGCCCTCCTCGACGATCCGCCCGTCGTCCATGAACACGACCCGGTCGGCGACCTCGGCGGCGAAGCGCATCTCATGCGTGACGACCACCATCGTCATGCCCTCCTGGGCCAGGTCCCGGATGACGTTCAGCACCTCGTGCACCATCTCGGGGTCCAGCGCCGAGGTCGGCTCGTCGAACAGCATCACCTTCGGCCGCATCGCCAGCGCCCGGGCGATGGCCACGCGCTGCTGCTGGCCGCCGGAGAGCTGCTCGGGGTAACTGTCCAGCTTGTGGGCGAGCCCGACCCGGCGCATCAGCTCCTCGGCCCGGGCGTCGGCCTTCGTCTTCGAAAGACCGAGGACCCGGCGCGGCGCCTCCACGATGTTCTCGCGGGCGGTGAGGTGCGGGAACAGGTTGAAGCTCTGGAAGACCATGCCCATGACCGAGCGCTGCGCGGCGAGCTCCCGGGGGCCCAGCTCGTGCAGGGAGGTGCCGCGCAGCCGGTAGCCGATGACGTGGTCGTCGACCACGACCAGGCCGTCGTCCGGGACCTCCAGATGGTTGACGCAGCGCAGCAGCGTGCTCTTGCCCGAACCGGACGGGCCGATGACACAGACCGTCTCACCCCGGTGGATATCCAGGGAAATGCCGCGCAGCACCTCCGTGGAACGGAACGACTTGACGATCCCGCGCAGGGAGACGATGGGCTGCGCTCCCCTTTCCGATGCCACGGTCATACCGAGTGCTCGATCCTCTTCACTTTGGTGACCTTATCGGCCGGTATCAGCGTGTGTCGCCCCAGACGTCGCTCCAGGCGCTGCTGCGCAAGGGTGATGACGCCAGTGATGATCATGTACCAGATCGCGGCCACGATCAACAGGGGGACGGTCTGGAAGTTCTTTGAATAAATGAGCTGCACCGAGTAGAGCAGATCGGCCAGAGAGATCACGCTGACCAGAGATGTGGCCTTGAGGAGAGATATCAGCTCATTTCCCATCGGCGGCACGATCACGCGCAGCGCCTGAGGGAGGGTGATACGGAAGAAGATCTGAGTCGGCGTCAAACCGAGCGCGGCGGCTGCTTGCCGCTGACCCTCCGGTACGGACAGCAGACCGGAACGGATCAGCTCCGCCACGTACGCCGTTTCATGCAAGGTCAGGCCGATGACCGCGGCGGTAAGCGGACCCAGCAGGGAATTCGAATCGAAGGTGACGAAACTGGGGCCCCAGGGAATTCCGAGGGACAGGGTGGGAAACAGTGCCGCCAGGTTGTACCAGAAAAGCAGCTGCACCAGCATGGGAATCGAACGGAACACCCAGATAAACCCTCCCGCGGCCGCCGACATCAGCCGCGAGGAACCCATCCGCATGAGCGCTACAACGGTGCCCAGCACGAGGGCGAATGCCATGGTCGCGGCGGTCATGCCGAGACTGACCCCGATACCCTTCATGATGCGGATCTCGAAGAAGTATTTCCCGACGGTGTGCCACTCGAAGCGGGGGTTGGTGAATACCGTGGTCACCGCCATCGCGGCGAACACCAGCACCACGCCATTGGCCACCAGCACCCCAGGACGCCGTCGCTTCACCCGTTTGAGCCGGGATGGCTCGGGTAGGGCATCAAGATTCAGGACTTTGCTCATGGAGGGCCCTCGGGCGGTTCGTCGTCTCGGCAGGGGAATACCGCATCCTAAATCCGTGTTCCGGGGCCCTCTCGAACAGTTGACACAGAACCGTCAACCGTCCGCGCCGAGGTGTCCGTAGGTGTCGCGCAGCTCCCTTTTGAGGATCTTGCCGCTGGGGTTCTTCGGCAGGGACGCCGCGAGCACCACGTACTTGGGCACCTTGAACCCGGCCAGCCGCTCCCCGCAGTGCGCCATCACCTCCTCCGCCGTCAGCCGCTCTCCCGGCCTGGCCACCACCACCGCCGCCACGGCCTCGATCCAGTACGGATGGGGCACACCGAACACCGCGGCCTCCGCCACCGCGGGATGGGTGTGCAGGACCTCCTCCACCTCGCGCCCCGACACGTTCTCCGCGCCGCTGTTGACCATGTCCTTCTTGCGGTCGACGACCGTCAGATAGCCCTCCTCGTCCATGACCCCGAGATCGCCGCTGTGGAACCAGCCGCCGCGGAACACCTCCGCGGTGCGCTCGGGGTCCCGCCAGTAGCCGAGCATGGTGTGCGGGCCGCGGTGCACGATCTCCCCGACCGTGCCCGGCGGTACGGGACGGTCGTCCTCGTCCACCACGAGCGTCTCGACGTTGAGCGCGGCCCGCCCCGCCGACCCGGCCTTGTGCTCCTGGTCGGCCGGGCCCAGAACGGTCGCGATCGGCGACATCTCGGTCTGCCCGTAGAGGTTGTACAGCGCGAGCCCCGGCAGCCGTCGGCGCAGCTCGGCCAGCACGGCGACCGGCATGGCCGCGGCGCCGTAATACCCCTTCCGCAGCGACGACAGATCGCGCGTCGCGAAGTCCGGATGCCGCAGCAGCGCGATCCACACGGTGGGCGGCGCGAACAGCTTGGTCGCCCCCTCCGCCTCGATCGCCGCCAGCAGCGCTGCCGGGTCCGGGCCGGGCAGGATGATCGAGGTGGCCCCCAGATAGACGTCCGGGGTGAGGAAGACGTGCAGCTGGCCGCAGTGGTACAGCGGCAGCGCGTGGACCTCGATGTCGTCGGCCGCCATCCCGCCGTCCACGATCGTCGTCAGATACTGCGAGATCAGACAGCGGCTCGTCATGATCGCGCCCTTGGGCCGCGACTCCGTCCCCGAGGTGTACATGAGCTGCACCGGATCGTCGTCCCCCAGCGCGGGGTCGGGCACCGGACGGCCGTGCTCCTCGCCCAGCGCGGCGAAGTCCTCCCAGCCCTCCCGTCCCTCCCCGCCGATGGCCGCGCGCAGCACGACGCGGGCCGGGGCGGCCTCGGCCAGCGCCGCGTCGGCCGCCTCCAGCAGCTCGCCGCCCGCGATGACACCGACCGCGCCCGAGTGGGCGAGGAGGTACGCGACCTCCGGGGGCCTCAGCATGAAGTTGACCGGCACCGACACCGCGCCCAGCCGGGCCAGCGCGAAGTACGCCACCACATAGCCGTGCGAGTTGCGCGCGTACAGCACCACCCGGTCGCCCTTGCCGACACCGCGCGCCGCCAGCGCCCCCGCCGTCCGGCTCACCAGCGCGTCCAGCTCCGCGTACGTCTGGCGCAGCGCGCCGTACACCACGGCCGTCTTGCCGGGCAGCCGGGCGGCGCTGCGCGCCAGCAGATCGGCGATGCCGTGACGCCGGGCGCGCAGGATGTCCACGGGCAGCGGGGAGGATGCGGTCACCAGGAGTCTCCCGAATGGTCGGACGGGCCGGATGGTTCGTCACGCTGACACGGCGCGAGGCGCCCTTCAAGACCGCGAACGAACCCGGGCGTGGCCCGGACGACGGAGCCGACCGGGTGGCACACCGGGCCGCTCATGCGGGCCGCCTTGCCCAGAAGTGATCGTCCACGTGGAATGCCGGTCAGGGCTCCGGGAGGTCCGGGGCATCCCGCGAGCCTGGGGGTTCCATGACCGGTTCAGCCGTCCGCGGCGTCGTCACCACCACTGCTCTGACCGCCGCCTGCGTGCTGCTCCCCACCTCCCTCGCCCTCGCCGACGCGGGCGACAAGGACATCGAGAGGATCACCGTGACCGGCGTGCCGGTGGCGGACAACCGGCCCGTCGAGGCGGGCGACAGCCGGACGACCTATATGAAGCTCTACACCCCCCGGCGGAAGCACGCCGGTGACGGCAGCTCCCAGTGCACCGCCGTCGAGGTCACCGCCCGCGAGCGGGTCGTGCAGTGCACCCGGGTGCTGCGCCTGAAGAAGGGCTCGCTGGTCCTCGGCGACCTGATCACCCACCGGGGCCGCGCGACGGTCACCGCCAGGACCGCCATCCTCGGCGGCACCGGCCACTACGACGACGCCGAGGGCCAGGGCACCGTCACCGTGCGGGGGGACCGGATCCGCTTCTCCCTCGCCGTTGACGACTGACGCCCCGCTTCCCCCCGCCCGTTGGTCCCACCCCGAGCCTTGGAGGTTCCATGTTCCCGTCAGCCGCCCGTGGCATCGTCACCACCGCCGCCCTCGCCGCCGCCCTGACCCTGCTCCCGCCGCCCGCCGCGGGGGCCGCCGCGGGCGGGGGTGCCGAGAAGGTGGCGCTGCTCGGCGTCACCGTGGCCACCACCCAGCCGGACCGGGTCGAGCCCGGCGACAGCTGGAAGACCCGGCTGAAGCTGTACACCGAGAAGACCAAGAAGTACGCCGGTAGCGGCAGTTCGCGGTGCGACACCGTCAGAGTCACCGCCCGCAAGCTGGTCGTCCAGTGCACCCGGGTGCTGCGCCTGAAGAAGGGGTCGCTGGTGCTCAGCGACCAGGTCACCCACAAGGGCCAGGCGACGGTCACCGCCAAGACGGCGATCGTCGGCGGCACCGGCCGCTACCACTCCGCCTACGGCCAGGGCACCCTCACCCTCGCGGGCCCGCTCCTCCACTTCAAGCTCAGGGTCGACGAGTGACCACCCCGGCCTGACGCCCGGGCGGGGCGGCGCACAAGCGGCGACGCCCCGCCCGGAACACCGTCCGGCTAGCCGGTGCACTCCATCGACGCCGGGTCCTCCGCCGCGCGGATCAGGGACCGGTGCGCCTCGCGCAACCGTTCCACATCGGGTTTGACCTCTCTGCGGTCATAGGTGATGAGCCCGTTCAGCTCGCCCTCCACATCCGTGATCTGGGTGTAGACCGCGCCGCTGTTCCCATGGCAGGCGACCTGCTGCCGCACCTTGTCCAGCAGCTTCAGGTATTCGGCCGTGTACTGCTCCTGGTCCACGCCCACATAGGTGTGCTGCACCGGCCAGGCGTGCCCCGGTACGGCCAGACCCAGACCGCCGTACTCGCCGATGACGCCCGCCCGCTCGGCGTCGGGGCGGGGTTCGCCGGGGCCCGGGTAGGCGTGGATGTCGGCGAGGTCGCCGTTGCCCGTGTCGTTCCAGCCGCTGGCGCCGTCGATGAGCCGGGTCGGGTCCCAGCTCTTGGCGAGCGCGGGCACCTTCGGGCCGCCGTACTGGCCCCAGCTCTCGTTGAAGGTGACCCAGATGCCGATCGACGGACTGCTGACGTGCTGGTCGATCATGGCCTTCATCTCGCGCTCGTACTGTGCCTGCGCCCGCTCCGAGGGCGCGATCGTGTTCATGGCGGGCATGTCCTGCCACACCATCAGGCCGAGCCGGTCGGCCCAGTAGTACCAGCGGTCGGGTTCGACCTTGATGTGCTTGCGCACGGAGTTGAACCCCATCCGCTTGTGCATCTTCAGGTCGTACGCCAGGGCCTGGTCCGTCGGCGCGGTGTGCAGACCGTCCGGCCAGAAGCCCTGGTCGAGGGTGGCCATGGAGAAGAACGGCTTCCCGTTGAGCACCATGCGCTTCTTGCCGTCGACCTCCTCGACCGCGATGCTGCGCATGCCGAAGTAGCTCTCGGTCCGGTCGGCCTTCGCGCCCCGCCCGACGGTCACCTTCAGCCGGTACAGATACGGGTCGTCGGGCGACCACAGCCGGGGCGAGAGCACCGGCACGGTCAGCGCCGAGCCGGTGCGCCCGGTCGCGCTGCCGACCGCGCGCTTCCCCTCGTACGCGGTCGCGGTGACCGGCACGCCGTCCCGCACCCCGCGGACCTCCGCGGTGAGCGCCTTGCCCGGCACATCGGGGGTCAGCTTGAGGCTGTCGGCGTGGTCGGCGGCCACCGGCTCCATCCAGACCGTCTGCCAGATGCCGGAGGAGGGGGTGTAGAAGATGCCGCTGGGGTCCAGCCGCTGCTTGCCCATCGGCGGGTTCTCGCCGTCCTTGGCGTCCGTCGGGTCGTACACGCCGACCAGCAGCTCCTGGGTGCGGCCGGGGCGCAGGGCGTCGGTGACGTCGGTGCTGAACCGGTCGTAGCCGCCGCGGTGTTCGGCGACCCGGGTGCCGTTGACGTAGACCTGGGCCTGCCAGTCCACGGCGTCGAAGTTCAGCTTCAGCCGCTGCCCGTCGCCGACCTTCCAGCCCTCGGGGACGGTGAAGGTGCGCCGGTACCACATGCGGTCCTCGTGGCGCTCCAGCCCGGACAGCTTGGACTCCACCGGGTACGGCACCAGGACGCGTTCCCGCAGCCGCTGCCCGAACGGGGGCGCCTGGCCCTCCTTCGCGGCGGCGAACTGCCAGCTGCCATTGAGGTTCTTCCACCGGTCGCGGGTCAGCTGCGGGCGCGGATATTCGGGGTGGGCGTTGTCCGGGCCGACGTCCTTGGCCCATGGGGTGCTGAGCTGGTACGTCGAGGTGTTGCCGCCGAAGGCGAGGAACTGCCCGACGTCGCCCTTGTCGTTCTTCAGGCCCCCTTCGCCGTCGTAGCGCACGATCGCCTCGCCGCCGCGACCCACCACCGGTTCCTTGAGCGCGAGCAGCAGCCGCGAGGGGTCGGCCGGGTCCAGCCGGGCCCGGCCCAGCGGCCAGGCCGCGCCGCCGATGACGGCGGTGAGGTGGCCGGTCAGCCCGGCCGGGGGAGCGTCGAGGGGACGGGTGAAGTCCATCAGCAGCGTCCGGCCGTCCGGCTGGACGGCGCTGTTCACCGGGCCCTCGTAGCCGAAGTCCGGGGGCAGCCGGAACGCCGACCCCGGCACCGGCTCCTTCGTCCCGCCGGGCGGGGTCCACGCGAGGTGGAAGTTGGAGCCGCCGTAGTGCTCGAAGTACTCGACCTTGATGTCGTACGCCCGGCCCGCGGTCAGCTCTACGGGTGCGGAGACCTGTTCCTTGTCCCAGTCGTCGACCCAGTGGTCGATGACGGGCCGGCCGTCGATCCACAGCCGGAAGCCGTTGTCTCCGGTGATCGAGAAGGTGTGCGCCCCGGAGCGCTCGGGGACGAGCCGCCCGGTCCACCGGACGCTGACGTCGTCGGCCCGCCCGGTGGCGGTCTGCAGCCGCGGCTCCAGGTTGTCGAAGTCGAGGGACTTGTCGAGGGTGGTCGCCTTCAGTTCGTGGAAGTCGAAGGCTCCCGGGGCGGACTGGAGGTAGTAGTCGCCGCGCAGGCCGTTGACGACGGGATCGGGGTCGCGGTCGTCCGATGCGGCGGCCGCGGCGGGGCCGGGGGCGGTCAGCAGACCGAGTACGCCGAGCGCCATGACGAGGGCCGCGACAACGGGTCTGGTGAGGGCCGAACGTAAACGCACATGTCCTCCTTGCCGGAACAGCTGTTGGAACAAGCTGGGGCGCCGATCATTCGGCCATTGGCGACAGAACCTGTCAATACTGAACGCAAGCCAACACCCTTGACGAGAAAGCGCTTTCTGCTTAGCGTCGATTCACGCATATGATCGAGATTCAACGATTTGCACGATGGAGGCCGTAATGGGGCGACGGATCGTGGTGTCGGGCGGCGGTACGGGCATCGGGTTGGCGACCGCGGAGTCCTTCGCCGCGGACGGCGACCGCGTCGTCATCGTCGGCCGCCGCACCGAAGTGCTGCGCGCGGCCGCCGACAAGCTGAACGCCGCCCACGGGGACGGCCTGGTCAGCTGGACCGGTGCCGACCTCAGCGACCCCGGGCAGGCCCGGCGCGCCGCCGGGGAAATCGCCGCCGACGGCCCCGTCGACGTGATCGTCACCAACGCCGGAGGCAATGTCGCCCCCGGCAACGACGGCACCCTCGAAGGCATCGCCGACCAGTATCAGCGCAACTTCGCGGCCAATGTGCTCACCGCCGTCCTGTTGACCGAAGCCCTCATTCCGCATATCGCCCGCCCCGGTGGCCGGATCGTGCACCTTTCGTCGGTGGCGGCGCTGCGCGGCCCCGGTTCGTACGGCGGCACCAAGGCCGCCCTGCACACCTACACCTTCGATCTGGCCAAGCGGCTGGGCGCGGAGGGCGTCACCGCCAACGCGGTGGCCCCCGGCTATGTCGAGGACACCGAGTTCTTCGGCGAGCGCGGCACTCCCGAGTTCATCGCGCAGCAGATCGGGCAGACGCTCACCGGGCAGCCGGGCGTGCCCGCCGAAATAGCCGCCGCCATCCGCTATCTGGCCTCCCCGGAGGCCGCGTATGTCACCGGGCAGGTCCTGCACATCAACGGCGGGGCGCAGTACGGCCGCTGACGCGCCCCCGCCCCAACTCCCCGTTTACGCCGAACGGGAGCGCCGCAAGGGCCGGACGGCCCCTGATCAGGGGCCGCGCAGCCCTGCCGCCACCGCGCCCCACGGTCCACTCTGGTTGCCCACACAGGTGGGGGAAGACGGACGGACGGCCGCACCGAGGGAGTCACCTCGTGACTCCCAAACCATCTCGGGCGCGGCCGTCCGTCCGTCTGTGTGCGCACCACCGCGACACCAGGGGAGAGACGTCATGTTCGTCAAGACCGCCAGGGCAGGCGCGGCAATCGCCGCGGGCTGTGCCATCGCGCTGCTGTATCCCGCGGCGCCGGCCGGGGCCGCGGGCTCCGTCCATCTGCACAAGATCTATTACGACTCTCCCGGTACGGACACCCGGAGCAACGGCAGTCTCAACGCCGAGTACGTGCAGATCAAGAACTCCACCTCGCGCGGGGTGAGCCTCAAGGGCTGGGTGGTGGTCGACGCGAGCCGCCACGCGTACACCTTCCCGTCGTACACCCTCGGCGCGGGCAAGACGGTGACGGTGCGGACCGGCACCGGCTCGGACACCTCCGCCACCAAGTACCAGGACCGCCGCGCCTACGTCTGGAACAACACCAGCGACAAGGCCACGCTCCGCAAGAGCGGCGGCACCACGGTCGACACCTGCTCGTACAACAGCAGCCGGGCCGACTACAAGATGTGCTGACCCCGGTCGTCCCGGGCCGGGCGCTCAGCCCAGGCCCGGGACCACCATCGTCAGCCAGACGGCGGCGGGGACGGCGACCACCATGATGCCGCCGTAGATCATCAGTTGCCGGAAGAACCGGTCCCGGTCGACATCGGGCGCGGCCGCCAGCACCAGCGCGCCGTTCGTCGAGAAGGGGCTGACGTCCACGACCGTGGCCGACACCGAGAGCGCCGCGATCATGCCCACCGCGCCGATGTGCCCCTGGGAGAGAAAGGGGACGGCGAGCGGGATGAGCGCGCCCATGATGCCCACGGAGGAGGCGAAGGCGGAGATGATCGCCCCGATGTAGCACAGCAGCAGCGCCGCGAGCAGCGGGATGCCGATGTCGGTGACCGCGTTGCCCGCGTAGGAGATGGTGCCCATCTCGTCCAGCACCCCGACATAGGTGAGCACACCGCAGATCAGCAGCACGGTGGGCCAGGTGACCTCGTTGACCGCCCGCTTGCCGTGGTCCGGCCAGAAGACGCTGAGCGCGACCGCGAGGGTGATCGCGGTGAGCCCGGCGTCCAGATCGAAGGCGAGGACGGCGACCACCAGCGCCACCAGCGCGACCAGGGTCGCGATCCGGGCCGGGGTGAGCCGGGTGTCCGCGTCCGCCGCCTTTTCCTCGTTCTCCGTCGCGGCCGCGGCCGCGTCGTCGGTACGGGGCAGCTTCAGCCCGCCGCAGACGACGAACACGACGGCCGCGATGAGCAGGTTGACCACGAGGCTGGCCAGGAACAGGGTGACCTCGTTGCCCGGCAGCTTCTCCCGCTCCACGATGCCGTTGACGATCGAGCCGTAGATGCTGATGGGGGAGAAGCCGCCGCCCTGGGCGCCGTGCACCACCATGGCCCCCATCAGCAGCGGGCTGATCTTGTAGCGCGCCGCGAAGCTCAGCGCGAGGGGCGCCACGATCGCGACCGCCGCCGGGCTCACCGCGCCGATCGCGGTCAGCACGCCGGAGATCGCGAACATCACCCAGGGGATCAGCACGACCCGCCCGCGCACCAGCCGGATCGAGGCGTGCACCAGCCAGTCGGTGGTCCCGTTGGCCCGCGCCAGCGCGAACAGATACGTCACGCCCACCAGCACCACGAACAGATCGCCCGGGAAGCCGGCGAAGATCTTGTCCGCGTCGAATCCGGCGACCAGCTCCCCCACGCCGAACGCGGCGGCGAAGGAGAGCGCGCCCATGTTGATCGATCTGGTGGTGGCGATCACGAAGACCACCACCAGCACGAGTATCGAGATCAGTTCGTCGGACATCGAGCGCGCTCCCGTCACAAGTGGCCCAGCCGCGACACACGTTGCGCGCGGGACGGTTCAACAGTCAATACATGCGTGGCATATTGGCTGAGCCAATCGACCACTCCTCCGTTCGCCCGGTGCTACGCTGCGAATCGGAGCCGTCACCAACCGCAGCAGCCAGCCGCAGCAGGGGGAGAGCTCGTATGGCCGACGACGCACTGCGCCCGATGAGCCGTCAGCGCCTGTACGAGCAGGTGCTGGAGCGGCTGCGCGCCTATGTCGAGGAGGGCGGGCTGCGCGCGGGCGACCGGCTGCCCACCGAGCGCGAACTCGCCGATCGGCTCGGCATCAGCCGCGCCTCCGTCAAGCAGGCCATCGTCGTCCTCGAAGTCCAGGGCCTGGTCGAGGTGCGCCAGGGCGGCGGCATGCGGCTGCTCCGCGACAGCCTCGACACCGAGCCCGTGGAGCGCCTGGTGGAGCGCAGGCGGCGGCTGCCCGATGTGCTCGACGCCCGCGAGGCGCTGGAGGCCAAGCTCGCCGAACTCGCCGCGGAGCGCCGCACCGACGACGACCTCGCCGCGCTGGAGCAGGCGCTCAACTGGATGGAGGACGAGATCGCGACGGGCCGCCACGGCGTCGAGGGCGACCGCCGCTTCCACGCCGCGGTCACCGCCGCCGCCCACAGCCCGCTGCTGGCCGAGTTCATGCGCTCCATCGCCGAGCAGATCGGCGAGAGCCGGGAGGAGTCGCTGCGTCAGCCGGGCCGCCCCAAGCGGTCGTTCGCCCAGCACCGCAAGATCCTCGACGCCATCGCCGAGGGCCGCTCCAAGGCCGCGGCCGCGGCGATGCGCCGCCATGTCCGTACCGTCGCCCAGGTGCGCCTGCTCAACTGGGACCCGGACGAATCCACCTGACGCGGCCCGTCTTCACGCGGTGCCCGCAGGGCCTCCCCGACCGGAATCGGACGCTCAGCCGTGTTTTTTGGCCTATGGCGCCCCACGCGACGCGCAGGGCACTCCCATCTTCTCCACTCGCCCATAGCATCACCCCGGCTCTCGGGAGCTCCCCGAGGGCACGAGGCAGGGAGACGTTTCTATGCGCGTCAAGAGAGCCATCGGTGCCGTCGCCCCCGCACTACTGGGCATGGTCCTCGCCTTCCCCGGAAGCGCGTCGGCCGCCGACTCGGGCGTACGCGCCAATCCGTTCGGCGGGTTCCTCCTCCAGACCGGCACGGCCCTCCACGAGACCGACAACACGTTCGCGAGCCTGGTCGCCGACTGGGACCGGGACGGCCGTCCGGACCTCATCGAGGTCAAGAAGAGCAATACGGGTACGAACTCGACCGAGGTGCACATTCTGTCGGGTGCGAGTAATTTCCAGCGGTTCGTGCTCCAGACCGGTACGGCGTTGCATGAGACCGATGGGACGTTTGATTTCGCGGTGACGGACTGGGACCGGGACGGCCGTCCGGATCTGGTCGCCATCAAGAAGAGCAACACCGGCAGCAACTCGACCGAGGTGCACATCCTCTCGGGTGCGAGTAATTTCCAGCGCTTTGTGCTCCAGACCGGTACGGGGCTGCATGAGACCGATGGGACGTTTGATTTCGCGGTGACGGACTGGGACCGGGACGGCCGCCCGGATCTGGCCGCCATCAAGAAGAGCAACACCGGCAGCAACTCCACCGAGGTGCACATCCTCTCGGGCGCGAGCGGCTTCCAGCGCTTTGTGCTCCAGACCGGTACGGCGCTCCACGAGACCGACGGCACCTTCGACTTCGGCGTGGCGGACTGGGACAAGGACGGCCGCCAGGACCTCGTGGCCCTCAAGAAGAGCAACACGGGCACGAACTCGACCGAGGTGCACGTGCTGTCCGCCGCGAGCAACTTCCAGCGGTTCGCGCTCCAGACGGGTACGGCGCTCCACGAGACCGACGCCACCTTCGACTTCGGGATGGCGGACTGGAACGGCGACGGCACGTCCGACCTGGTCGCGGTGAAGAAGAGCAACACCGGCAGCAACTCCACCGAGGTGCACATCCTCGGCGGCTGACGCACCGACGCGTGAGCTACGCCCCGTGAGCTACGGCCCGTGAGCTACGACTTGTGCCCCGCGCTCAGGTGGTGCGGGTCGTAGCCCGGGATCGTGCCGTCGGCCTTGGCGACGAGGAAGAGTCCCGCCATTCCCATGTCGGAGTGGCTCTGGACATGGCAGTGGTACATCCACGCGCCCGCGCCGGTGTTCTCCCCGGCGATCACCTGGAAGCCGAACGAGTCGGCCGGGCCGGTGATCTTGTTGTCGATGACCCGGCTCGGGTCGTCCGGCCCCTCCAGGAGGCCCGTGCGGTTGTCCGCCCAGCGATGTCCGTGCATATGGAACGTGTGGTAGTACTCGCCGTGCGTGATCATGATGATCTCGACACGTTCGCCCACCGTGGCCCGGAACTCGGGTGCGTCATGGCCCGACTTGTTGTTGATCGTCATGTCGTTGAAGACGATGGTGAACTGCTTCTGCGGCAGGATGTCCCCCGCGCGGCGCACCACCACCGGCCCGTACAGCCCCTTGCGGAGGCCACCGGTGCCGTGCGGGGTGCCGACCGCGTGGTCGTGGTAGTGCCAGTAGCCCGCGCTGCCCGGCCGCCAGGTGCCGTCCGCGCGGGTGCCTGGGACATGGGTGCGCCAGGTGTACGTACGCGTCCCGCCCGGCTCCACGGCGCTGCGGTTCAGCTGGGTGCCGTCGCTGGCGGTGTCGTAGTCGAGGCCGTGCACATGGAGGCTGGCGGTGACGTCCATGGTGTTCTCGAACTCGATGTGCAGGGTGTCGCCCTCGGTCAGCTCGATCAGCGGGCCGGGGATGGACGCCTTGCCCTTTTCCAGGCCGTAGCCCATCTGCCCGTCCGGCAGCTTCTCCGCGTACATCTTGATGCGGCGGACCACGCCACCGGCCGCCGCCGTGGCCACCCGGCGCTTGGGGCCTTCCCCCGAGGCGCCTTCCGCGGAGGCGGCGGCAGCGGGGGAGGCGAGGGGCAGCGGGCCGCCGATCGCCGCGGCGGCCGCGCCACCGGCGAGCAGCCGACGGCTGAAGCCGCGTCTGGGCATGGTGCCGGGTGCGTCGCTCATCGCTCTCCCAACTCGGTGCGGCAGTTCAGGTAGTTGCCGATGCGCACGTGCCCCGGGGATGGCATCACGGTAGCGGGAGGACGCTCGTTCATCCACACTCAGGACAAAGTTCGTCGAGTTGCGGTCATAGCTATTGGCGGAGTGCGAAAAGGCGTCTAGCTTCCTTCGCGGTGTATCCGGTACCGGAGAGGGATGGGTTACTCATGCGGGATGAACCGTACCAAAAGCCCTCGGAAAGGCGTCGGCTGACGAAGCGTCGGCCGCGGAGGAGACGCGCGGCGTTGGCGGCACTGCTGTTCGGGGCCGTCACCGCGACCATGCTCGGCGGCACCCCTGCCGCCGCCCGCCCCGAGGAGCGCCCGCGGCTGGCGCTGCCGTCCCCGCCGGGCGGCGACGACGTCAAGGTGCTGGTGTTCCACGGCGCGGCCGGGGACGAGGCGCCGACCGTGGACGCCGGTATCGAGGCCATCGAACGCATCGGCAACCAGGGCCCGGCGGCCACCCGCTTCACGGTCGACGCCACCGCCGATGCCTCCGTCTTCACGGCGCCGAAGCTCGGCACGTACAACGCGGTCGTGTTCCTGACCGGCGCGGGTGATGTGCTCGACCCCGAGCAGGAAGCCGGGCTCGAAACGTACATGGAGGCGGGCGGCGGCTTCCTCGGCATCCATGACGCGGCCCGCAACGAGCCGTACTCGGACTGGTTCACCGGTCTGATCGGCGCCCGCCCCGCGGCCACCAGCCCCGACACCGCCCAGCGGGCCGTCGTCGAGGTCGGCGACCGCACCCACCCGGCCACCAAGGACCTGCCGCTGGAGTGGAAGCGCCCCGACACCTGGCCCAACTGGAAGACGAACCCCTCCGGTCAGGTGCACACCGTCGCCCGGGTCCGGGAGAGCAGCTACCAGCCGGGCTCCGGCGCCAATGGCTGGGACCACCCCATCTCCTGGTGCCGTGACTACGACGGCGGCCGGTCCTTCTACACCGGTATGGGCGGCACCGCGGCCGGTTTCCGGGAGGCGGACTTCCGTACCCATCTGCGCGGCGCGCTGCTGTGGACCACCCGGCTCGCCCGCGCCGACTGCCAGGCCACCATCACCGCCAACTACAAGGCCGAGCGGGTCACCAAGCCCAACCAGCCCGGCCAGGCGGACCAGATCGGCGAGCCGCACGGCCTGGTCACCGCCCCGGACGGCCGGGTGCTGTACATCGGCCGCGGCGGGAGCGACAACAGCGCGCCCGTCGTCACCGACTGGAACAACCCCGACATCGGCAAGGGTCAGGGCCAGATCCATGTCTACGACCCCAAGACCGGCAAGGTGACGCTCGCCGGCGCGCTCACCGTCTTCGGCAACAAGGGCGGCGGCGATGAGCTGATCAAGAACGAGGAAGGGCTGCTCGGCATCGAGCTGGACCCGGACTTCCTCACCAACGGCTGGGTGTATCTGCACTACACCCCGCACTCCCGGATCAACCGCGACACCCGGATGGCCGAGCGCCGGGTCTCCCGCTTCACCCTGAACCCGCAGACCGACAAGCTCGACATGGGCTCGGAGAAGGTGCTGCTGTCCTGGCCGGTGCAGATCCACAGCTGCTGCCACGCGGGCGGCGGCATGGCCTGGGACTCCAAGCGCAATCTCTACATCGCCACCGGCGACAACAACTCCTCGCAGTTCAGCGACGGTTACTCGGGCAACAACCCGCAGCCGAACTACAAGGGCGTGTCCTTCGCCGACGCCCGCCGCACCGCCGGGAACACCAACAACCTCAACGGCAAGATCCTGCGGATCCACCCCGAGGCCGACGGCACGTACACCCTCCCCGAGGGCAATCTCTTCACCGGCAAGGAGCCCGACGAGGGCGGCGGCAAGACCCGTGGCGAGATCTATGTGATGGGCGTGCGCAACCCAGCCCGGATCTTCGTCGACAAGAAGACCGACATCCTCTACGCGGGCTGGGTCGGCCCCGACGCGGGCGAGCCCAGCACCACCTGGGGTCCGGCCAAGTACGACACGTTCGCCGCCATCACCACGGCGGGCAACCATGGCTGGCCGTTCTGCATGGGCAACAAGCAGCCGTACCGCGACCGCAACCTGCCCGACCCGAGCAAGCCGCTGGGCTGGTACGACTGCGACGCCCCCAAGAACGAGTCGCCCAACAACAACGGCCTGGTGAACCTGCCGCCGGTCACCGGGAACACCATCTGGTACTCGCCGCAGGGCGGCGCCCCCGACTATCCGCGCAACGCCGACGGCATCCCCAGCTACAAGGCGTCCGAGGCGAAGTTCCTGCTGCCGTGGCTCAAGGGCGGCGGCCAGGCCACGATGAACGGCCCGGTCTACCGGTACGACGAGACCAGCAACAGCGCCACCAAGTGGCCCGCGTACTGGGACGGCAAGTGGTTCGTCGGCGACTTCTACGACGCCGACCAGCCGCGCCACGCCGTGGTGACCGACCCCAGGACCGTCGGCAAGGGAGGGCTGCCCGTGCACGCCGAATCCCTCAAGAAGATCATCCCGGTGGGCGCCGACGGCATCCGCAACCTCATGGACTGGAAGTTCGCCCCGGACGGCTCGCTCTACGTGCTCGACTACGGGCGCGGCTTCTTCACCTCCGACGCCAAGTCGGCGCTGTGGCACATCACCTACAAGGGCGGCGAGCCCACCCCGCTCGCCAAGGACGTGGCCAGGAAGGCGGAGCAGCGGTGAGACGACGGCGGCTGAAACCCCCCAGAACCCCGAGACCCCTGACGGCGCTGCTCGCCGCGCTGCTCATGGTCCTCGGACTGAGCACGGGACTGTCCACGGCCACGGCCGCGTCCGGGCAGGACGCTCCCCGGAAGGCCGCACAGCAGACCCTGACCTGGACCGCGGGCGACGACATCACCAAGTACGTCTCCGCGCCCACCACGGCGGTCGCCGGGAAGACCACCATCGTCTTCGAGAACAGCGCCGCCACCGGCAACACCATGGGAATGCCGCACACCCTCACCTTCGACGTGTCGGATCCCGAGTACAACAACGACGTCCCGCTGAACATCCTCGCCAACCCCGGGGACGACAACGGCGGCAAGTACACCACCGAGGTCACCCTCACCCCCGGCCGCTACCGCTTCCACTGCACCATCCCCGGCCACGGCCAGATGCAGGGCATCCTCGTGGTCACCGAGGACGGCGGGGGCCAGGACACCACCGCGCCCGAGACCTCGGCGAAGGTCGAGGGCGAGAAGGACGCGGACGGCGCGTACATCGGCATGGCCACGGTCACGGTGTCCGCCACCGACGCGGGCTCGGGCGTGGACCGGATCGAGTACGCGGTGGGCGACGGGGCGTTCCAGCCGTACACCGCCCCGGTGATGGTCCACGAGGTGGGCACCCACACCCTCCGCTACCGGGCCACCGACAAGGCGGGGAACACCTCCGAGGTGAAGTCGGCGGAGTTCCGCGTGGTGGCACCGCCCACGGACGACAAGACACCGCCCGAGACCTCCGCGACGGTGAGCGGAAAGCAGGGCCCGAACGGTGACTACTACGACACGGCCACCGTCACCGTCACCGCCTCCGACACCGGGTCCGGTGTCAACACCATCGAATACGCCCTGGACGGCGGCGACTTCACGAAGTACACGGCACCGGTGACGGTGAACACTCACGGCTCCCACACGGTGCGCTACCGCGCCACCGACCGGGCGGGGAACACCGCCGAGGCGAAATCGGTGGGCTTCTCCGTGGTCGCGCCGCCGAGCACGGACACCACCCCGCCCGAGACCACCGCGAAGGCGGAGGGCACCAAGAACTCGGACGGCAACTACCTCGGCAGCGCCAAGGTGACCCTCACCGCCACCGACGCCGGGTCCGGCGTGGCGAAGACCGAGTACTCCCTCGACGGCGGCCCGTATCTCGCGTACACCACCCCCGTCGTCGTCGACCGGGTCGGGCGGCACACCCTCGCCCACCGCGCCACCGACAAGGCCGGAAACACCTCGTCGCCGAGGACGCTCGCGTTCACCGTGGACGAGGGCGGCGGCGTGCCCGCCCCCGCGTGCCCCGAGTGGGACGAGCGGCTGACCGTGATCGTCGGTACGGTCGACACCGGCGTCCCCAACCGCATCACCCGCAGCCGCTGCACCATCAACGAGCTGATCGAGGACGAGAAGGACTGGTCCTCACACGCCCTCTTCCTGAAGCACGTCACCTCGGTGACCGGGAAGCTGCTCTCCGACGGCGTCATCGACCAGCGCGAGAGCGACGCCATCAACCAGGCCGCCGACGAGTCCGGGATCGGCAAGCCCGGCCAGAGCGAGGGCTACCGCGACCTCTTCGACGGTACGAAGAAGTCGTTCGACCAGTGGCAGCATGTGGGCGGCGGCGCCTTCGGGCTGAACGGTGACGGCACCATGACCAGCAGCTCCACGGTCGACGGCATGGGCATGCTGTGGTTCCCACGGCGCACCTACGACGACTTCTCGCTGAAGCTGCAGTTCCGTGACGACGCCCCGGGGACGGGCAGCGCCAACAGCGGCGTCTTCGTCCGCTTCCCCGATGTGCACGACCACCCCGAGGAGTCCCGCCCCGAGTGGGTCGCCATCAAGTACGGGCACGAGGTGCAGATCAACGACCGCCCCGACGGCGACATGTACAAGACCGGCTCGATCTACGGCTTCGACCGGGTGGGGCTCGGCGGTGCGGGCGTGGCGCCCAAGGGCAGCTGGAACGACTACGAGGTCCGGGTGGTCGGCCAGCACTACTCGATCTACCGCAACGGTGTGCTGATCAATGAGTTCGAGAACGCCGGGGGCCAGGACTTCACCCCGCCGCGCTCGGACGACCCGGGCACCGACGGCCGCCGGTTCGCCTCCGGGTACATCGGTCTGCAGACCCACAGCACCGGCGATGTGGTCTCGTTCCGCAACATCCGGATCCAGGAGCTGTAGCAGCCTGGAGAGAGGAGAGTGGCCGCCGGAGTACCCCAGTCCCCGGCGGCCACCGTCGCGCCCAGGTTACCGGAGGTAATACTCGACGGTAACCCTCATGCGCAACTCATGCCAAAGCCCCGCCCCGACCAGCGGGGCGGGGCTTCGGCGGCCGCCGTCAGGACGCCAGCGTGTCCAGGATCTGCTGCCCGTACTTGAGCAGCTTGTTCTCGCCGACCCCGTTCACCGCGCCCAGCTCGTCCAGCGTCGAGGGGACCACGGTCGCGATCTCGCGCAGCGTCGCGTCATGGAAGATCACATACGCGGGCACACCCTGCTCCTTCGCGGTCGCCGCCCGCCAGGCGCGCAGCCCCTCGAAGACCGGCACCGCCTCCTCCGGCAGATCGACCACGGCCTTGCGGGGCTTCGACGACGACCCGGCCGCGCCCGTCTTCGCCGACTTCCCGGCGCGCGTCTTCTCGGGCTCGCGCCGCAGCCTGACCTCGCGCTGCTGCCCCAGCACCTCGGCGCTCCCGTCCGTGAGCACCAGCGTGCCGTAGTCGCCCTCGACGCCGATCAGCCCCTGGGCCAGCAACTGCCGCACCACACCGCGCCATTCGGCCTCGCGCAGCTCGGTGCCGATGCCGAACACCGACAGCGCGTCATGGTCGAACTGGATGACCTTGGCCGTCTTCTTGCCGAGCAGAATGTCGATCACCTGTCCGGCGCCGAACTTCTGGTTCCGCTCCCGCTTGAGCCGGACCACCGTCGACAGCAGCTTCTGCGCGGGGATGGTGCCGTCCCAGGACTCCGGCGGCGTCAGACACGTATCGCAGTTGCCGCACGCGGTGCTCTGCTGGCCGAAGTAGGCGAGCAGCTGCACCCGGCGGCACTCGACGGTCTCGCACAGGGCGAGCATCGCCTCCAGATGCGCACCCAGCTTGCGCCGGTGGGCGTCGTCGCCCTCGGAGGTGTCGATCATCTTCCGCTGCTGGATCACGTCCTGGAGCCCGTACGCCAGCCAGGCGGTGGACGGCAGCCCGTCCCGCCCGGCGCGGCCCGTCTCCTGGTAGTAGCCCTCGACGGACTTGGGCAGATCCAGATGGGCGACGAACCGCACGTCCGGCTTGTCGATGCCCATGCCGAACGCGATCGTCGCCACCACGACCAGGCCGTCTTCCCGCAGGAAGCGGGCCTGGTTCTCGGCGCGGACCGAGGCGTCCAGGCCCGCGTGATAGGGCACCGCCTCGACTCCGTTGCTCACCAGGAACTCGGCCGTCTTCTCCACCGAGGCGCGGGAGAGGCAGTAGACGATTCCGGCGTCGCCCGGGTGCTCGGTGCGCAGCAGCTCCAGCAGCTGCTTCTTCGGCTCGTTCTTCGGGGCGATCCGGTACTGGATGTTGGGGCGGTCGAAGCTCGCCACGAAGTGGTGGGCGTCCTGAAGCTTCAGCCGGGACGCGATCTCGCCGTGGGTGGCCTCGGTGGCGGTCGCCGTCAGCGCGATCCGGGGCACCGTGGGCCAGCGCTCGTGCAGCTCGGACAGGGCCAGGTAGTCGGGCCGGAAGTCGTGCCCCCACTGGGCCACACAGTGTGCCTCGTCGATGGCGAAGAGCGAGACCGTACCCCGGTCCAGCAGCCGCAGCGTGGACTCCACGCGCAGCCGCTCGGGCGCGAGGTAGAGCAGATCCAGCTCGCCCGCCAGGAACTCGGCCTCCACCAGCCGCCGCTCGTCCAGGTCCTGGGTGGAGTTGAGGAACCCGGCCCGTACGCCGACGTTCCGCAGGGCGTCGACCTGGTCCTGCATCAGCGCGATCAGCGGCGAGATGACGACCCCGACGCCCTTCCGCACGAGCGCCGGGATCTGGTAGCACAGCGATTTGCCGCCGCCGGTCGGCATGAGGACCAGTGCGTCACCACCGGTTATCACATGCTCGATGATCTCCTGCTGGCCTCCCCGGAACGCGTCATAGCCGAAGACGCGGTGCAGCACGCGCAGGGCTTCGCTGCCATCGGGGCCGTTGACGACGTCGGGTCCGTTTTCGGGAAGAGCCATCCGGCGATTCTAGAGGTCCCGGGGCGGGCCCTGGTCAACGGCGGGTGAACCGCGCGGTGACGTCCATCGTGGCGGGGCCCGGCATCATCCCCAGCTGGTTGAAGGTCATGCCGAAGTCGGCGCGCTCGATGTCGACCTCGGCGGTGAGCGTCGCGGCGTCGGCGGTGGCCTCGGTGAGCCGCGCCGTGAAGGACAGGGGGCGGGCGCGGCCGAGGATGGTCAGCTCACCCTCGACCCGGACGGTGGCGTCCTCGCCGGGCACCGCGCCCGAGACCACGAAGACGATCTCGGGGTGGTGCTCCACATCGAGGAAGTCCGCGCTGCGCAGATGGGTGTCGCGCTTGGCGTTCCGGGTGTCCAGCGACGCGGCGTCGATGGTCAGGGTGCCCTGTGCGGAGCCGCCCGCCAGCACCTCGCCCTCCCCGCTGACGCCGGTGAAGACGCCGCGCACCTTGACCAGTCCCCAGAACGTCCGGTGCCGGACGCGCACCGTGGTGCCCGCCGGGTCCAGGACCCAGCGGCCCGCCCCGATGGCGGACGGCGAGACGGGGGTACGGGCAGTGTCGGCGGCGTCCGCCATGGCGGTCACGTCCTCGTCGGTAGGGGGCACGTTGCCCCTGCAGCTTACGGAGAACACGTGGTGCGGCGGGAGGGATCTGGCCAGGAGATCTGCGATCCGCCGCCGCGCCCCGCCGCGCCGACCCCGATGTGACGCGGTGACGGGCGAACAGGTTGGATGGGGGCGGGCGTGGGCACAGTGGCCGTTGGGACGTGACGGTTCGTCATGTCCACGCCCAGATGGATCCTTTCCCCACGAGGAGGCCCATGTGAGAACCAGCAGGCTCGTCCGTGCTCTACCCGCCGCCGCCCTCACGGCGGTGCTCGCCCTGGCGGGCGGTCAGGCGGTGGCCGCCCCGGCGCCCACCACCGAGGCCGCGCGCGTGGTCACCTATGACGCCGGAGGGGCCGCCGAGTTCAAGGACGCCGTGACCAAGGGTGCGGCGGTCTGGAACCAGAGCGTAAAGAACGTGCAGCTCAAGCCGGTGGCCTCCGGCCAGCGGGCCAACCTCCGCATCGTCGCGGACAACGGCTGGCCCCGCGCCTCGGTCACCGCCCTCGGCAGCGGCACGATCTACTTCGGACGGCAGGCCGTGGACGAGGGCCACAACACCGTACGGATCGCTTCGCACGAGATGGGCCACATCCTGGGCCTGCCCGATGTGAAGCCGGGGCCCTGCTCCAGCCTGATGTCCGGCGCGAGCGCCGGTACGTCCTGCACCAACGCGAACCCCAACGCGGCCGAGAAGGCCGAGGTCGAGGACGCGTTCGCGCTCCTGGAGAAGTCCGGCGCGACGGCACGTACGTACAAGGACTGACCGGGGCGACCGGGCGATACAGGTGGGCGGGCCGGGGGCGGACTCCCGGCCCGCCCGCTCCCGTCCTCACACGGTGATCACTTCCGTGTCGGGGAGGGCGCGGAACGGTTCGAGCTGGTCATCGGTGGCGCCGCTGTCGGTGACCAGCGTCCAGGGCCGGTCCAGCGGGGCCCAGGCGCTGAACGGGGACTGGCCGAGCTTGCTGCTGTCGGCGAGCACATACACCTCGCGGCCGCGGTCGGCCATCATCTCCTTCAGCGAGGTCTGCTGCAGACTGGCCTCGCATATCCCGCGCCGCGCGTCGAGCCCGTCGGCGCCCAGGAAGACCTTGTCCGCGGTGAGCCGGGACAGGGTGAGTTCGGCGAGCGGGCCCACGAAGCCCTGGCTGACATGGCGCAGCGTCCCCGCGAGCGTGATCAGCTCGATGCCGTCCACCTCGGCCAGCGTGCGCAGCGCGGTCAACCCGCTGGTGATGACGGTGACTTCGGTACGGGCGCGCAGATGGTGGGCGAGGCGGCCGGTGGTGGTGCCCGCGTCCAGGATGACGGTGTCGCCCTGCGCGATCCGCTCGGCCGCCCACCGTCCGATGCGGTCCTTCTCGTCGACCGCGAGCCCGCTGCGCTGCCCGAGTGTCGGCTCGGCGGTGTGCCCCGCGCTCATCGCCCCGCCGTAGGTGCGGGCGATGGTGCCCTGCTCGGTGAGCAGGGCGAGGTCCCGGCGGATGGTGGAGGGGGTCACCTCCAAGGAGCGCGCCAGTGCCTCGACCACGACCGTGCCATCGGTCCGGATGGTGCGGGCGATCAGTTCCCGGCGGTCAGCGGCGCGCAGTCGCCCCTGGCCTTCCCCGTTGGATGTCATCTTCGCCTGCCATCCTCTCCGCGCCTTCCGCGACTCTGCGTGACTGGGGGAGAACACTACCAGTCTGCGCGTTCCGCGCTGTTTCGTCGGCGGCATCGCCCAGAGTCTTGCGCGTTACGTGCAAACGCCCGAGCGTCTCGCTCATAACACGCACGTAGCTCGTCGACGAGGCGCCCTTGTCCCCTTGTCGACCCGACGGGAGAAAACGAGAGAAGCTGTACACCATGAATGCTTCCCCCGCCGACTTCGCGTCCCGGCTCCGCGCACGCCAGCGGATCCTCGGCTACTGGGTCGTCCTCGACAACCCGGTCGGCACCGAGCGGCTGGCCGGGCTGGGCTACGACTACGTGTGCGTCGACGCCCAGCACGGGCTGCTCGACTACAAGGGCACCCTCGGCACGATGACCGCCATCGATGCCCGCGGCACCGCCGCCGGAATGGTGCGCGTCCCCGCCAACGACGGCTTCTGGATCGGCCAGGCCCTGGACGCGGGCGCCCGCGGCGTCATCGTCCCCCTGGTCAACACCGCCGAGCAGGCCGCCGCCGCGGTGAGCGCCTGCCGCTACCCCCCGCTCGGTGTGCGCAGCTACGGACCGATGCGCTCCGGCCTGCGCGTCGGCCCCACCCCGGCCGAGGCGAACGAGCAGGTCGCCTGCGTCGTGATGATCGAAACGGCGGAGGCGCTGGGCAACACGGCGGAGATCTGCGCGACGGAGGGGCTGGACGGCGTCTACATCGGCCCGTCCGACCTCACGATCGCCCTCGGCGGGCGGACGTCCACGGACCCGGCGGTGGCGGAACGGTTCGACGCGGCCCTGACGAAGGTCGCGCAGGCCGCGCGGGCGGCCGGGATCGCGGCCGGGATCCACTGCCCGGACGGCGCCACGGCCGCCAAGCGGCTGGCCGAGGGCTTCACGTTCGCCACGGTCAGCAGTGACCTGGTCCACCTGGAGCAGGCCGCCGCGGCCCACCTCCGCGACGCCAACGCTGGCTAGGTCATGTCCGGCGGATCTTCGTGGATCCGCCGGACAGGGCCTAGGCGCGGAGCTGCTTCCCGCCGAGGCCCCGCCCTCCCCGAAACCGGGGCCTGCCCCGGCCCCCGGCCCTGTCGGCAGGGGGCGGACGCGCTGAACCCGCGTGGCCTCGGAGCGACGGCGACCGGCCCCGCCCGCTCGGGGCGCAGCCGCGCGGTGAGGTGCCGGGCGCACCGAATTGGTGTGGCGTCGGGACGGCGCGACGAACGAGCCCGGCTTGTGCGGGGCGTAGCTGTGCGGTCAGCTGACCGGGGCGCTGGGCCAGTGTGGCGTCGGGGCGGTGGCGGCGATCGGGCCGCGCCAGTTTCGGCGTGCCGAACCACCGGGGGCGGGGCGGCGCGACGTATGGGCACCCGTTCGGGACGCGGGGGCGGGGTCAGGCGGTGGGGTTCCCGAACCAGCGGGGCAGGTGGCTGAGCAGGGCCGTCTGGTCCTCGCCTGCCCAGGCCACGTGGCCGTCCGGGCGGAGGAGCACGGCGGGGGCCGTCAGTTCCTCGGTAGTGTCGGCTACGTGGTCGATCCGGTCCGCCCAGCCCGTCACCGACAGGCGGCCGGTCTGGTCGAGGAGCAGGCCGCGGCCGCGGTGCATCAGCTCGTACAGGCGCCCCCGCTTCAGTGCCACGTCGCGCAGCCGCCTGCCGAGCAGTTCGTGGCCCTCGCCGAAGTCGTAGCGGACCGAGAGCGCACTGATCTTCTCGATCAGGTAGCGGTTGACGTCTTCGAAGTCCATCAGCTCCGCCACCAGGCGGCGCACCGCCTGGGCGCCCGGCCCGGTGGACAGCAACTCGGTCTGCGCGCGGGTGTTGTCCAGCACCGCGGCGGCCACCGGGTGGCGTTCGGTGTGGTAGCTGTCGAGCAGCCCGTCCGGCGCCCACCCGGCGACCTCGGCGGCCAGCTTCCAGCCGAGGTTGAACGCGTCCTGGATGCCGAGGTTGAGGCCCATTCCGCCGGTCGGCGGGTGGATGTGGGCCGCGTCGCCCGCCAGCAGCACCCGGCCGACGCGGTAGCGCTCGGCCTGCCGGGTGGCGTCGCCGAAGCGGGAGAGCCAGCGTGGTGAGTGGGCGCCGAAGTCGGTGCCCGCGAGCGCGCGTACCCGTTGCTTCAGTCCGGCGAGGGTCAGCGGCGCCGTGCGGTCCTCGGCCAGCCCTTCGGCGGGCACGATGAGGCGGTACACCCCGTCGCCCATGGGCATGGTGCCGAACCGCTTCTGGGTCTTGCGGACTTCGGCCACCACGGCGGCCAGTTCCTCCGGCGGCACGGCCACTTCCACCTCGCCGAGCAGCGTCTCGGTCCTGCTGGGCTCGCCGGGGAAGCCGACGCCGAGCAGCTTGCGCACCGTGCTGCGGCCGCCGTCGCAGCCGACGAGGTAGCGCGAGCGCAGCCGGGTGCCGTCGGCCAGCTCGGCGGTCACCCCGTGCCCGTCCTGGCTCAGCCCGACCAGTTCGTGGCCGCGCCGGATCTCGGCGCCGAGTCCGGTGGCGTGTTCGGCCAGCAGCCGTTCGGTGGTGCTCTGCGGGATGCCGAGGACGTAGGAATGCGCGGTGTCCAGCCGCTCGGGCCACGGCTTGTCGATGCCCGCGAAGAAACCGCGAGCCGCATGCCGCGTCCCGAGCGCGAGGAACCGGTCCAGCAGACCGCGCTGGTCCATCATCTCGACGCTGCGCGCGTGGATGCCGAGCGCGCGGGACTGGCCGGTCGGCTCCGGCAACTTCTCCAGCACGAGCACCCGCACACCGTGCAGCCGCAACTCGCCCGCCAGCATCAGACCGGCCGGTCCGCCACCGACCACGATCACGTCAATCATGAAACCCCCCACGTGGACACGTCGAACGATCGGCAATTCTGCGGGGGGACGGGGGCCTTGCCGCAAGGCCCCCGGTGCGCTATATGTTAAGAGTGGCGGGGAGTGGCTACGCCCCCGCGCTCGCGACCAACGGTGATGGCCCAGGCCCCGTGGTGCGGGCCTGGGCCATCCTTCGCGTCTACGGCTACGGCTCGACCACGATCTTGCGGCCCTGGCCGGACCGGAACTGCTCCAGTGCCTCGGGGTACTCGGCGAGCGGCATCCGGTGGCTGATGAAGATCTTCGGGTCGAGGACGCCGGAGGCGAAGAGACCGGCGGCGCGTTCGTAGCTGTGCAGGACCGCCATCGAGCCGGTGATGGTGATCTCCTGGTTGTAGATCTTGTACGGCTCGATGGTGGCGCGGGTCGCGTAGTCGGAGACGCCGAACTGCAGGAACGTGCCCGCCTTGGCGACCCGGCCCAGCCCGTCCTGGATGGCGGCCTGGTTGCCGGTGGCGTCGATGACCACGTCCCAGCCGCGGGGCTGGTCGAGTTCGTCGGCCGAGGCCCCGGCGCGGGAACAGCCGAGAGTCTTGGCGGTGGACAGCCGCTCGGGGTTGACGTCGAGGACGTCGACGCTGGTGGCGCCGGTCCGCTTGGCCAGCTCCAGCATCATCAACCCCATCGTGCCGGAGCCGTAGATGAGCACCTCGGCGCCCAGGTTGCCGCTGAGGACGTCATAGCCGCGCACCGCGCAGGACAGCGGCTCGATGAGGGCCGCGTCGGCGACGTCCACGTGCTCGGGCAGCTTGACGCAGTTGGCCACCGGCGCGACGGCGAACTCGGCGGCGCCGCCGGGGACGCTGACCCCGATGGCGTTCCAGTTGTCGCACAGGTTGCCCCGGCCGATGCGGCAGTAGCGGCATTCGTGGCAGTGCAGGGAGGGGTCGACCGCGACCCGGTCGCCGACCGCCACCTCGGTGACGTCCTTGCCGATGCCGACGACCTCTCCGGCGAACTCATGGCCGGGGACGATCGGCAGGGTGGGCGCGAACTCGCCCTGGAGGATGTGCAGATCGGTTCCGCACAGCCCGCAGGCCGCCACGTCGACGACGACCTCGCGGGGCCCCGGGGTCGGATCCGCGACCGTGGCGACGGTGACCTTGCCGGGCGCTTCGATGACGGCGGCCCTCATTTGACTGCTCCTAGCGACAGGCCCTGGACGAGTTTGTCCTGGGCGGCGAACCCCGCGGCGAGCACCGGCAGGGAGATGACGATCGACGCGGCGCACACCTGGGCCAGGAACAGCCCCTGGCTGGTGACGAAGCCGGTCAGGAAGGCCGGTGCGGTCTGGGCGACCACACCGGTGAGCACCTGGGCGAACAGCATCTCGTTCCAGCTGAAGATGAAACAGATCAGCGAGGTGGCGGCGATGCCGGGCCCGGCGATCGGGGCGACGACCCGCCACAGGATGGTCGTCAGCCGCGCCCCGTCCATCTGGGCGGCCTCGATGATGGACACGGGGATGTCGGCGAGGAAGGACTGCATCATCCACACGGCGATCGGCAGGTTCATCGACGTGTAGAGGATGACGAGCAGCCAGACGTTGTCCAGGAAGCCGATGTTCTTCGCGAACAGATACACCGGCAGCAGCCCGGCCACCACGGGAAGCATCTTGGTGGACAGGAAGAAGAACATGACGTCGGTCCACTTGCGGACCGGCCGGATCGACAGCGCGAACGCGGCCGGAAGCGCCAGCACCAGCACGAAGAGGGTGGAGAAGACGGACGTGCCCACCGAGTTGAGCAGCGCGGGCCAGGGGCTGGCCCCGCCGTCCACGCCGAAGAACGCCTTGTAGCCGTCGAGGGTCAGCGGGGCGGCCAGCGAGGGCGGGTTGGTGGCGGCGTCGCTCTCGGAGTGGAACGAGGTGAGCAGCATCCACAGGACCGGCAGGACGAACAGGATGCCGATGAACCAGGCCAGCAGGCCGAGCGCGGCACCGCGGCGCTTGGCCCGCCGGGCGGCGGGCGGCTCCGAGGTGATGGCTCCGGGGGCGGTCAGGGTGGTCATGCGCGGGACGCCTCCTCACGGAAGAGGGACGACACCACGCGCAGCGCGAAGGTGGCGATGATGATCGTGCCGATCACGACCAGGACACCCGCCGCCGATGCCAGCCCGTACTCATGGGCGTTGTAGAAGGTTTCGTAGATCGTGTAGGGGAGGTTGGCGGTGTCGAGCCCGCCGCGGGTGAGGGTGAACACGGCGTCGAAGTTCTGCACGATGTAGATCGACCCGAGCAGGGTGCCCAGCTCCAGATAGCGCCGCAGATGGGGCAGGGTCAGAAAGCGGAAGATCTGCCAGTTGCTCGCGCCGTCCAGCCGGGCCGCCTCGATCATGTCCAGCGGTCGGCTCTGCAGTCCGGCCAGCAGGATGAGCATCATGAACGGTGTCCACTGCCAGATCAGCGACGCCTCCACGGCCATCAGCGGCATATCGCTCAGCCATTCCGGCTGGGGTCCGCCCAGCCAGTTGAGCACGCCGTTGAACAGCCCGTACTCGGGGTTGTACAGCGCATGCTTCCACAGCAGTGCCGAGGCCACCGGCACCAGCAGGAACGGCGCGATGAGCATCGTACGGACGAGCCCCCGGCCGCGGAACTTGCGGTCCAGCAGCAGCGCCAGCGCCAGCCCCAGCACCACGCTGACGATGACCACGGTAGCGGTCAGCAGCACGGTGGTGACGATCGACTCGCGCAGCGCCGGGTCGCTCGCCACCGTCTGGTAGTTCTCCAGCCCGGCGAACTCGCGGTTGTCGGGGCGGAACGAGTTCCAGTCGAAGAGGGAGATCACCAGCGTCGCCACGAACGGCAGCTGGGTGACCACGAGCAGAAAGATCAGTGCGGGCAGCAGCGGTGCCCGGGTGGCCCACTCCCGGGCCCGGTTCCTCGGTGGCCGGGAGGGCTTCCGGGAGGCGGTGGCCACGGTCGGCGGGCGCTCGCCGCGGACGGGGACCGCCGTTGTCGGATTACTCATCTCGGTACTCCTCGCCCACCTTCTCGGCCAGCTTCTGCGACGTCTTCAATGCCTCGTCGACGGACTGTTTCCCGGCGATGGCGGCGCTGATCTCCTGGGCAACCTTGGTGCCGAGATCGGCGAATTCGGGGATGTCAACGAACTGGATGCCGATGGTCGGCCGTTCCTGCACCCCGGGATCGCGCGGCTTCGCGCTGGTGATGGCCTTTCGGGTGACCTCGGAGAAGGCACCCGCGGATTTGCGGTATTCCTGGTTGGCGTAGGTGGAGGCCCGCTTTCCCGCGGGCACGTTGGACCAGCCGAAGGTCTTGCCGACCAGGTTCTCGTACTCCTTGCTGGAGGCCCAGGAGATGAACTTCCACGCCTTGTCGGAGTTGCGCGAGGCCTTCTGGATGCCCCAGGCCCAGGTGTAGAGCCAGCCCGAGCTGTCGGTCTTCTCCACCGGCGCCTGGACGTAGCCGATCTTGCCCTTGACGGGGGACTTGGCGCCCTCCAGCGACCCGGCCGCCGAGGTGGCGTCGTACCACATGGCGCTCTTGCCCTGGGTGAGGTTGTTCAGGCACTCGGCGAAGCCGGATTGAGAAGCACCGGCCTCGCCGTGCTTGCGCACCAAGTCGACATAGAACTTGGTCGCCTTGACGAACTCCGGCGAGGTCAGCTGCGCCTTCCAGTCCTTGGTGAACCAGGTGCCGCCGAAGGTGTTCACCACAGTGGTGAGCGGGGCCATCAGCTCGCCCCAGCCGGGCAGCCCGCGCAGACAGATGCCGTTCATCCCCTTGCGGGCGCCGTCGGCCTTGGCCGCGAGATCCGCCACCTGGTTCCAGGTGGGCCGCGCGGGCATCTTCAGGCCCTTCTCGGCGAAAATGTCCTTGCGATACATCAGAAACGACGATTCGCCGTAGAACGGCTCCGCGTACAACTGGCCGTCACCGGCTGTCAGGGACTGGCGCATCGGCGGAAGAATGTCCTTCTGGCCGAATGACTTGTCCTTGGCGACATGGTCGTCCAGCGGCATCAGCCAGCTGTTCTCGGCGTAGAACGGCACCTCGAAATTGCTGATCGTGGCGACGTCGTACTGCCCGGCCTGATTGGAGAAGTCCTGACTGATCTTGTCGCGGACATCGTTCTCCGGCAGCACCGTGAACTTGACCTTGATGCCCGTTTCCTTGGTGAAGTGCTTCGCGGTCAGCTTCTGCAGATCCATCATCTGGGGGTTGTTCACCATCAGCACATTGATGGTGTTGCCGCCGGAGCTGCCGCCGCCCATACCGGCGCACCCCGCGAGGAGCGCGCCCGCGGTCAAGGCCACGACCGGTATCCGGGCAGCACGAAGGGTCAGGACTGGCATAACAAATCCAATCGGAGGGACGTGGGGGAGGAGGGGGGGGGACGTGCGGGAGGCGGGGCGGTGTGGGGTCAGACCCGGAGGATCTGCGGACCCAGCAGCGAATACCGGTGGGCTTCGGTCACGGGAAGCCCGGTATCGGTCACGATGGTTTCGAAGTCGGACACGTCCGCGAACCGGCAGAAGCTGACGGCCCCGAACTTGGTGTGCACCCCGGAGAAGATCTTGCGCCGGGACACCCGGACCACCTGCGCCTTGACCTCGCTGACCGCCGGGTCGGGGGTGGTGAGCCCGTACTGCCGGGAGATGCCGTTGGCGCCGATGAACGCCAGGTCGATGACGAAACCGGCGAGCATGTGGGTGGCCCAGTGGTCGACGGTGGCCATGGTGCCGCCGCGGACCCGCCCGCCGAGCAGCAGCACCGTGGTGTTCTCGCGGCCCGCGAGCCCGCTCGCGGTCGCGAGGGACGCGGTGATCACGGTCAGCGGCCGGTCCCGGGGCAGGGCCTCGGCGATCAGCTGCGGGGTGAAGCCCTCGTCGATGTAGACCGTCTCGGCGTCGCCCAGCAGCTCGGCGGCGGCGGTCGCGATCCGCGACTTCTCCGGGACGTGCATGGTGGTGCGGAACGCGAGGGTGGTCTCGAAACCGGCGCTCTCCACGGGGTACGCGCCGCCATGGGTGCGCCGGACCAGACCGTGCTGCTCCAGCACCCGCAGATCGCGGCGCACCGTCTCCTTGGACACCCCGAGGTCCGCGGCGAGCTTGCCGACGTCGACGACTCCGGCACGCCGCGCCATGTCGAGGATCTCCCGACGGCGTTCCTCCGCGTCCACACCGCATCACCTGCTTCTCTTCGGCCTTGGCCAGAAGTTTTACAAGCGCGCAACGGGGGAGGCCAGGCTTGGCACGGGGCAGATCATGACCGGATGTGCCCGTTTCCCGAACGTTATCTCAGCAGGTCAGCTTCGGTAAGTGGGTACGCGGCGAGGATCGCGGACGCCCGGGTCGGCACGGGGCGTGCCCGTTTCCCGCCCGCTTCCGAAAACCCGACCGAAAAGCAGCCCGTTCGGGCGTGATCAAGGTCTAGGGAAAGCCCGTTCGGACATGTGCTACGCCGTCGCCGGCAGCCCCGAGGCGTCGAGAATGCGGCTCGCCACGTTGACCGAGTCGACCAGCGGATGCAGCGCGAGGGCGCGCAGGGCCGCGCCCCGGGCGGCGGCGGTGCCACCGGCCCCGGCCGTCCCGGCTGCCTCCGCCGCCTCGACCGTCGCGCGTTCGACCGCCTTCAGCGTCAGCATCAGCCCGAGCTGGTCCGGGGCCACCGCGCCGGTGGCCATGGGGCGCGCCCCGCCCGCGTCCACCAAGCAGGGCACCTCCACCACCGCGTCCGCCTCCAGCCCGGGGACGGCCGAGCGGTTGGCGACATTGAGGATCAGCGTGGTGCGCTCGTCGCGGGCGATGGCCCGCATGATGGCCAGCGCGATCCGGTCGTAGCCGCCGCCGTCCAGATCGCAGGAGTCGCGCTCCCAGCCGCCGGTGGCCTCCCGGCTCTCGGCCAGATACGTGGTCTCGCGCTCCAGCCGGGTCCGCTCCCAGGCGCCGAGCGCCCCGCCCTCGGCGGTGCGGGCCGTCTCGTAGAACCGGGCCTGCTGCTCGCGCAGGAACTCCCCCCGGGTGGCCGGGGCCTGCCGGATGGAGGCCACCGCCTCGCGGTTGAAGTAGTAGTAGTGCAGATATTCGTTGGGCAGGGCGCCCAGGGTCTGCAGCCACTCCGCCCCGAACAGCTTGCCCTCCTCGAAGGACTCCAGCGCTCCGGCGTCGGCCAGCAGCTCGGGCATCCAGTCCCGGCCGTCCACCACCACGCCCCGCAGCCAGCCGAGGTGGTTGAGGCCCACGTAGTCGTAGACGGCCCGGTCCGGGTCCAGGCCCAGCGCCCGCGCCGCCCGGCGGCACAGCCCGACGGGTGAGTCACAGATGCCGATCACCCGGTCGCCCAGCACCCGCCGCATCGCCTCGGTGACCATGCCCGCGGGGTTGGTGAAGTTGATGACCCAGGCGTCCGGGGCCACGGCGGCGATCCGCTCGGCGATCCGCGTCGCCACCGGCAGGGTGCGCAGCCCGTACAGCACCCCGCCCGCACCGACGGTCTCCTGCCCGAGGACACCCTCGCCGAGCGGGATCCGCTCGTCGCGGGCGCGGCCCTCCAGGCCGCCGACCCGGATCGCCGAGAACACGAAGTCGGTGCCGCGCAGCGCGTCGTCGAGGTCGGTGGTGGCCCGCACCGCGGGGGCGGCGGGCCGGCCGGCCGGGCGGTCCTTCGCCTGCTCGGCCAGAACCGCGCCGATCGCGTCCAGCCGGCGGGGGTCGGTGTCGTACAGGACCAGCTCGGTGCAGCGCCCGGCGTCGTCCCCGGTGTCCTCCAGCAGCGCCCGGTACACCAGCGGCATCCGGAAACCGCCGCCGCCCAGCACGGTCAGCCTCATACGGTCACTACCTCCACATCGGCCGCTCGGAACACATCGAGCGTCGCCGGATCGGCCGTCTTGTTGGTGATCAGGGTGTCGATCTCCCGGGGGCCGCAGATCCGGGCCAGCCCGGTGTCGCCCGGGAACTTGCCCGCGGTGACCAGCAGCACCACCTCCCGGGCCGAGGCGAGCATGGCCCGCTTCACGGGCACCTCCACATGCGTGCTGTCCAGCACGCTGCCGTCGGAGAGCACCCCGCTCGCGCCGAGGAAGAGACGGCCCACGCGCAGCTGCCGGATGTTGGACTCGGTGAGGAAGCCGACCACGGAACGGTAGTTGGCGCGCACCTGCCCACCGAGCAGGATCAGCGTCACCTCGGGGTCGTCGCGCAGCTCGTCGTAGATCGCCAGATTGCTGGTCACGATGGTGACCGGACGGCCGCGCAGCAGCCGGGCGAGGTGGAGCGTGGTGGTGCCGATGTCCAGCAGCAGCACATCGCCGTCCGCGATCAGCTCCGCCGCGCACCGGGCCACGTCCGCCTTCTCCTCCGGCTCGTCGACCGCCACCTCGCCGAACGGGCGCTCCTCGTCCGGGGTGGGGGCGGCCACCGCGCCGCCGTAGACCCGGGTCAGCCGCCCGGCCCGGCCCAGTTCGGCGAGGTCCCGGCGGGCCGTGGCCTCGCTGATCTCCAGGCGCTTGGCGATCTCCCCGATCGGCAGCACGCCCTCCGCGCCGAGGATGCTCAGCAGCTTCTCGTGGCGGGTCTCTCGCAGCATGGTGGCAACGTACTCCACCTGAGCGACTCTGCGCGACTATGACCGACCTCTTGCACAAAGCCCCTCTGAGGTGCATGGTGTCGCTCATCCGACGTCACGACACACAAGGAAGGGCGCGCCGGTGAGCCCCACGTCCGCAGCCCCCGGTCCGATACAGCCGGTCGACCCGCTCGCCGCGCTGCGGACCCCCGCCGACCCCGAACACGACGTCTACCTCACCGGCACCGTCTTCCTGGACATCATCTTCACCGGCCTCGACCACGCCCCGGTGCGCGGCACCGAGTCCTGGGCCCGCGGCATGGGCTCCAGCCCCGGCGGCATCGCCAACATGGCCACCGCCCTCGCCCGCCTCGGCCTGCACACCACCCTCGCCGCGGCATTCGGCGCCGACGTCTACGGGGACTACTGCTGGGAGAGCCTGGCGCAGTACGAGGGCGTCGACCTCGCCCACTCCCGGCGCGTCCCCGGCTGGCACTCGCCGGTCACCGTGTCCATGGCGTACGAGGGCGAGCGCACCATGGTCACGCACGAACACCCCGCCCCGCCGCCCGCCACCCGGCCCGCGCCGCCCCGCTCCCGGGCGTGTGTGACCGCCTACGAACCGGGCCGCCAGGAGGACTGGGTGGGCCAGGCGCACGCCCAGGGAGCCAAGGTCTTCGCCGATGTCGGCTGGGACGAGTCCGGCCGCTGGGACCTGGCCACCCTCCCCGACCTGCCGTACACCCACGCCTTCCTGCCCAACGCCACCGAGGCACAGCGCTACACCCGCACCGACACGCCCGAGCGGGCGGTGCGCGCCCTGGCCGAGCTGGTGCCGATCGCGGTGGTCACCAGGGGAGCCGGGGGCGCCGTCGGCATCGACTCCCTCACCGGGGAGAGCGCCGAGGTGCCGGGCCTCGCCGTGGAAGCGCTCGACCCCACCGGGGCGGGCGATGTGTTCGTCGCCGGTTTCATGACCGGAACGCTCGCGGGCTGGCCGCTCGCCGACCGGCTCGCCTTCGCCAACCTCACCGCCGCCCTGTCCGTCCAGCACTTCGGCGGCTCGCTCGCCGCGCCCGGCTGGGCCGAGGTCGCCGCGTGGTGGGACCGTACGGCACGCTCGGCGGACCGCGAACTGGTGGCCCGCCACCGCTTCCTGGACGGCCTGATCCCGGCCGGCGCGCACGACTGGCCGCGGCTGCGGGCCCTGCCCACCATCGGCTTCCGGGCGGCCGACGCCCGCGGGGCCTGAAGGAGAACCGCATGGGATGTCCCCGCTACGGGGCGCGCCACCGGCCCGCACGAGCGCTCTCGGCCGTCCTCGCCCTCGGCGCCACCCTGCTCGCCGCGGGCTGTGTGCCCGGCACCGACGGCTCGGGGGCCGCCGGGTCCGGAACCGGTGCCGCCACCGCCGTACCCGACCCGAGAGGGGCCGGAAAGACCACGCTGACCGTGTGGGACCAGGAAATCCGCGGCGGCACGAACGGCGAAATCACCCAGCTGAACCGGGAGTTCGAGAAGAAGTACCCCAATGTGCGCATCAAGCGGGTGGCGCGCAGTTTCACCGATCTGAAGACCACGCTCAAGCTCGCCGTCTCCGGCAACAACCCGCCCGACGTCGTCCAAGCCAACCAGGGCTACCCGGACATGGTCTCCTTCGTCCGGGCCGGGCTGCTCGCCCCGCTCGACAACTACGCCGGGATCTACGACTGGAACACCCGCTACCCGAACACCCTCCTGAACCTCAACCGGGTCTCCGCCGACGGCACCGACTTCGGCCGCGGACGGCTCTACGGCATCTCCCAGACCGGCGAGTTCGTCGGCCTCTACTACAACAAGGACCTGCTGCGGAAGGCGGGCCTGAAGCCGCCGAAGACCTGGGACGAGTTCACCGCCGGGCTCGCCCGCCTCAAGGAGCGGGGCGAACTGCCCGTCCAGTTCGGCAACCTCGACAAGTACCCCGCGATCCACACCTTCGGGGTGCTCCAGGACCAGGAAGCCGCCGCCGCGACCCGCGACACCGTCCTCGGCCGCGGCACCGGCTTCGACACCGCGGCCACCAGGAACGCCGCCGCGACCCTCACCGACTGGATGAAGCGCGGGTATCTGCCGAAGGGTGCCAACGGCCTCGGATACGACGACGCGGCCAAGAAGTTCGCCTCCGGCGACGGCGCCTACCTGATGACCGGCACCTGGCTGCTGGCCGACCTCAAGAAGACGATGGGCGACAAGCTCGGGCTCATGCCCCCGCCGCCCGCGAAGCCCGGCGGCGCCCCCGTCACCACCGGCGGCCAGGGCCTCGCCTGGTCCGTCACCTCCCGCTCCCGCCACCCCGAAGTGGCCGCCGCCTACCTCGACTTCCTCACCAGCGCGCACGCCTCGGACGTCATGACCCGGCACGGAGTGCTGCCCGCCGTCCCCGGCCCGGCCGCGGCACGGGTCGCCCCGGACACCGTGGACGGCCAGATGATCGACGGCTGGAAGCGGCTCAGCGCCGTCGACGGCCTCGTCCCGTACCTCGACTACGCCACGCCCACCTTCTACGACACGCTCTCGGCCGCCCTCCAGGGCGTCGTCAGCGGCCAGACCTCCCCGGACAAGCTGGCCACCACCCTGCAGAAGGACTACGGCGCCTTCATGGGCAAGCAGCGGCAGCGCCACGCCCCGGCCGAGCCCGCACCGGCGGAGTCGCGATGAGGCCCACCGCCCCGATCAGGGGCTACCGCCGCCGTGCGCCCGGCGAACCGCGCGCCGTCGGCTATCTCTACATCCTGCCCGCGCTGCTCGTGTACGCGGTGTTCCTGCTCTACCCCTTCGGGCAGTCGGTGTGGCTGTCGTCCCTCCACTGGGACGGGCTGACCGCCGCCACCCCGGCCGGTTTCGACAACTACCGTGACCTGTTCGGCGACCCCGCGCTGCGCGCCCCGTTCGCCCACGCCCTGCTGCTGCTCGTGTTCTACTCGGCCCTGCCGGTGGCCATCGGGCTGCTGCTGGCGGCCGCGATGTCCCGGGTCCGGATCCACGGCATGACGTTCTTCCGCACCGTGCTGTTCCTGCCGCAGGTCCTGGCGCTCATCGTGGTCGCGGTGGCCTGGCGGTCCATCCTCGCCCCCGACGGACTGCTCAACGACACCCTGCGCGCGGTCGGTCTCGGCTCGCTCGCCCGCCCCTGGCTCGGCGACTACACCTGGGCGCTGCCCGCCGTCGGGGTCGTCGGCACCTGGGTGGGCACCGGGCTGTGCGTGGTGCTCTTCCTCGCCGGGGTCCAGCGCATCCCGCGCGAGCTGTACGAGGCGGCGCGGATCGACGGCGCCGGGCCGGTCCGGGAGTTCCTCGCCGTCACCCTCCCGGCCTTGAGGCCGCACATCGCGGTGGCGCTGACCCTGACCATCGTCGCGGGCCTGCGCAACTTCGACCTCATCTACGTCACGACCAGCGGCGGCCCCGGGAACGCCACCTCCGTACCCGCCTACGAGGTGTACCACCGGGCCTTCGAGACCAACCAGGTCGGCTCGGCCGCCGCCGTCGGGGTGGCGCTCACGGTCCTGATCTTCGCCCTCACCGTCACGGTCTCCCGGCTCGTGGAAGGGCGGAGGGCATGACCACACGCCTCGAACGCGGCCTCACCTACGCCCTTCTCACCCTGTTCGCCGTCTTCTCGCTCGTCCCCGTCGTCGGCATCCTCTCCACCGCCTTCGGCTCGCAGGGCTCCCTGGACACCGGCTTCTCGCTGCCGCGCGGCGGGCCGCACTGGGGCAACTTCGCCGACGCCTGGAGCCGCGGCCACTTCGGCACCTACCTCGGCAACTCGGTACTGGTCACCACGGCCGTGGTCGCGGCCACCACCGTGCTGGCGGTGCTCGCCGCGTACGCCTTCGGGGTGATGCGCTTCCCCGGCTCCACCCTGCTGTTCTACCTCTTCGTGATCGGGCTGACCCTGCCCCAGGAGGCCCTGGTCGTCCCGCTCTACTTCGATCTGCGGTACGCCGGACTCACCGACACCTACTGGGCGTTGATCCTTCCGCAGACCGCGCAGTCCCTGGCGTTCGGCGTGTTCTGGATGCGGACGTACTTCCGGGGCAGTGCGCGGGCGGTGATCGAGGCGGCCCGGATCGACGGGGCGAACAGCTGGACCACGCTGTGGCGGGTGCTGGTCCCGATGGGCCGTCCGGCGATCTCCACCATGGTCGTCATCACCTTCATGTGGACGTGGAACGAGTTCCTGATGGCGCTGGTGATGGTCAGCGACGAGGCCCATCGCACCGTCCCCCTCGGCCTCGCGTTCTTCCAGGGGCAGCACAGCTCGGATGCGTCGCTGCTCGCGGCGGCGTCGGTGCTCATCGCACTGCCGGTGGTGGTGGTCTACGTGGCACTCCAGCGCCGGTTCATCGAGGGCATGCTGGGCGGCGCGGTCAAGGAGTAGCGGCGCCCGGACCGCAGGCGGGCCGGAGCGCGGGCGTACGGCTGACCGCGCGGCCCGGCCCGGCGACGGCACGGGCGAAGACGACGGCGTCGTGGACCGCCGCCCCGCCCGTGTCATTGTTGAAGTACGCGTAGACGTCGGCCTCGCCGGGCCAGGTGTCCTGGATGCGGCGCGCCCAGGTGGCGAGCGCCCGGCGGCCGTAGCGCGGTGCGGGCTCGGCACGGCCGCCATGGAACCGTACGTACCCCCACCCGGCGGTCCGCCAGAGCGGGGCGGCCGGGCGCGAGCCCGCGTCCGCCCAGCACAGCGCGGCGCCGTGCTCCTCCAGCAGCGCCCGGATCTCCCCGGTCCACCAGGAGTCATGGCGCGGCTCGACCGCCACCCGGGTACCGGCCGGGAAGCAGGCGAGACAGGTGTCCAGCAGTCCGGGGTCGGCCCGCAGGGTCGGCGGGAGCTGGAGCAGGACGGGGCCCAGCCGGTCGCCGAGCCCGGCCGCGTGGGACATCAGCCGCGCCACCGGTTCCTTCGGGTCGCGCAGCCGCTTGATGTGGGTGAGATAGCGGCTGGCCTTGAGCGCCATCACGAACCCGTCGGGGGTGCGATCCCGCCACACGGCGAACTGATCGTGATCGGGAAGTCGATAGAACGCGTTATTGCTCTCGACCGTGGTGAAGCCCTTGGCGTACTCCTCCAGCCACAGCCGTAGCGGACAGTCGGCGGGGTAGAGAACACCGCGCCAGTCCTTGTACTGCCACCCCGAGGTGCCGACCAGGACGCCCATGCCTCCAGGGTGCCGGAGCGGCCGCCGGTTTGCGGCGCGGGGAATTGTCCGCTTGATTCGAAGGAGAGGAATACGTGCCGGGGGTGAGCGATGATCTTCACTGACCGGGTGGACGCCGGACGGCGTCTCGCCGAGCGGCTGAGGCCGCTGACCGAGGAGAAGCCCGTGGTGCTGGGGCTGCCACGGGGCGGGGTGCCGGTGGCCTTCGAGGTGGCCCGGGCGCTGAACGCCCCACTGGACGTGATCATCGTCCGTAAACTCGGCGTCCCCTCCCACCGCGAGCTGGGCTTCGGCGCCATCGGCGAAGGCGGGGTACGGGTCGTCCACGAGACGATCATCCGGATGAGCCGGGCGGACGAGGAAGAGATCGCCGAGGTGGAGCGGACCGAGCAGGCCGAGCTGGCCCGGCAGGCGCGGCGGTTCCGCGGCGACCGGCCGCGGATCCCGGTGGAGGGCCGTACGGCGATCATCGTGGACGACGGGATCGCGACCGGCGCCACGGCGCGGGCCGCCTGCCGGGTCGCCCGGGCCCAGGGGGCGGCCCGGTCCGTCCTGGCCGTGCCCGTGGCGCCGCCGGACGCGGTCGCGTCGCTGCGCGAGGACGCGGACGAGGTGGTGTGCCTGTCCACGCCGCCGGACTTCTCCGCGGTCGGCGAGTGGTACGAGGACTTTTCCCAGACCGGCGACGCCGAGGTGGTGGAACTGCTGACCAGGTCGACCGGACAGCGGGGGGAGGCGCATCCTGGAAGGTGACGCAGGAGGTGATCGTGATGGAGACGATCGTGGGATGCGACCTACAGATGGAATTCCGTGAGATCGGTCCGCTGACCGAGGCGGTCGTCCGGCTGCGGATGCACGACGGCACCGAGATGCTCGCCCAGGGCCGCGCGAACCGTAATCCCGACGACCCGGCACAGCCGCGGGTCGGCGAGGAGATCGCGGCGGCGAGGGCGCTGAGCAACCTGGCCCACCGGCTGATCGGCAAGGCGGGCGGCGACATCGAGGAAGTCACCCACAGCAAGGCACACCTGGCGATGTGACCGGCGGCTCCGGTGGCTCCCGGGTCACCGGGGCGCGGGCTGACCAGCGCGCGGAATTGCCGGGGAATGCGATCAATGTTCCCGGAGACATAAGGGCGTCCATGCGGGGAAGGGGGAGCCAAAAGAGAGCGGACACGACCCCGGGAGGTCGCTCATGGCGCAACGGAACGACACCACGACGCCCGGGCCCCGGCGGTCCCGGCCGTGGCCCTTATGCGCACTGCTCCTCGGCGCGATGGCCGTGGTGACGGCCTGCGGTGCCGACACCGGCGACCAGGGATCCGCGCCGCCCGGTTCGTCCGGCGCCTCGGGCAGCGGTGCCGCGGCCGCCTCGTCCGTCACCCGGTCCGCGGCGCACACCGGGCGCACGGCACCGCCCGTATCGCGCCCCGCGTCATCGCGCCACGCCTCCTCGCACCCCGCGACGCACCCCGCCTCCGGCTCCTCGTCGGCGGCGGTGGCGGACACCGCCGCGTCGCGTCCGGGCGCCCGGCGCATATGCCCCACCGAACAGCTGAGGCTCTCCCTCGGGCGGAAGGACGTGGGCGCGGGCAACGTGTACATGCCGCTGGTGCTCACCAACAAATCCACCACGGCCTGCACGCTCAGCGGCTTCCCCGGAGTCTCGCTGCTGGACTCCGCTGGCTCCGCGGTCGGCGACCCCGCCACCCGGCGCGGCGCCTCGCGCTCCACGGTCGCCCTGCCGCCGGGCGGCAGCGCCTCCACGATGCTGCACACCCTCAACGAGGGCACGACGGACAAACCGTGCTGGCGCACCCCCGCCCGGATCCGGGCCTATCCGCCGGACTCCTTCACCTCCATGACCGTGCCGGCGCACTCCTTCCGCGTCTGCGGTGGAGTGTTCGAGGTCGAGTCCGTCCACTCCGGTAAGGGCGCCTGACGCTGGCCGTGTTCACCCTTTCGCAATCATTAGGGGTAGGCCACCATAGGGATGCCTCACGTGAGGCGGTGTGGAACGTCCGGAGGAGGGCGGTGTCATGGAGCGAGTCGCGACCGAGGTCGAGACGGAGCTGCTGGACCTTTCGGGAGCGACACTGGAAGACCTCGACCGGGATGAAGGGATCGCCGCGGTGGCGCTGCGGCTGATCGGCGCCGTCCGGAACCCGGCGACGTCCGCCAGCTCCTCCGATGCGCAGCAGGGTTGCATTAGTTGACGGACTCCCGCCATCACTTATCGGCGCTGTGCTTCACCGAGCTGGCCGCGGGTTCGGGAAGCGCCTCATCCGTCGCCGAGCTGAGATCGGGTCAGCGCAGCCGCGCGATGCTGCTGTTGCGGGCACTGGTCGACGTGGCCGCCGCGCACCCCGCCCTGCCCGGCCCGCTGCCGCCCGCCGGGGAGGCCTGGCGGCTGCTGATACGAGCCGAGCGCCGTTCCCCGGCCGCCGTGGAGCGGCTGTTGCTGCATCCGCAGACGGGGGTGTGGCTGAGCCGGTGTCTGCGGCAGCTGCGCGGCCGGGAACCGGCGGACGCGCCCCTGTGGAGCGAGACCGGCTATCTGTACGCGATGGCGGCCTCGGCGGCGCTCCTCGCGGGCATCGACTTCCGCATCGCGGTCGTGGTGCGCGACGGCGGGGTGATGCTGCCCGCGCTGGGCTTCGCCCTCGTACCGGACCGCGCGCCGGACCTCGCCGAGGTGGTGCGTACGGCGGAGGGGACGGCGGCCGTGGTGGCCGGGCCGCACGCGGTGCCGCTGCCCGCTCCCGGCTTCGCCCGGGACGCCCCCGGGTGGCGCGGCCTGAGACGGCTGCGCGGTGACCATCAGGGCCACATCTGCTCGCCGTTCCTCGACGATCTCGACCCCTATCGCGACTTCTTCTGCCGCAGACCGCCGGACCAGCTCACCGACGACGCGTGGAAGCGCTGGCAGGAACGTTTCGCGGGCGCCTGGCGGCTGGTCGCCGAGCAGCGCAACGTGGATCCGTCGGGGGTCGCCGCCTGCATCGCCTCCGTGGTCCCCGTACCGTACGCGGCCCACCCCGAACCATTCAGCGCCTCGTCCCCGGAGGCATACGGCTGCGTCCTGATGAACGAGCCCGTGGACGAGCCGGACCTGGCCGCCGCGCTGGTGCACGAGGCCCAGCACATCAAGCTCAGCGCGCTGATGGATCTGGTGCCCCTGCTCGAAGGGGGACGGGAGGAGGTCCATCACGCGCCGTGGCGGCTGGATCCGAGGCCGCTGCGGGGGCTGCTGCAGGGGGTGTACGCGTTCCTGGGCGTGACCGGTTTCTGGCAGGACCGCCTGCGCCGTACGGACGGCGGGCCCGCGGGGGACACCGCCGCGTTCGAATTCGCCCTCCGGCGGGAGCAGACCGCCCACGGGCTGGAGACGCTGCGCACCCACGCCGAACTGACGCCCCTGGGACGGAGCTTCCTCGATCAGGTGGCGGAGCGGCTGGCCGACTGGCTCGTGGAGCCCGTCCCGTCCGTACCCCGGCGGCTGGCGGCGGATCTGGTCATCGACCACCGGCTCGTGTACCGCATGCGCCATCTGCGCCCCGAACCCGCGCCGCTCGCCCGGTGGGTACGGGCCTGGCGGACGCGCGGTACGCCGCCCCGGGAGGTGCCCCCCGCCTCGGTCGAGCCCGCCCCGGTGGAGACGGTGCCGCGGACGGCGCTCGCCAGGCTCCGGTTCACCGAACCGGAGCGGCTCCGGGCCGGGCAGGGCGGCGACGGCGCCGATCTCGCCTGGGCCAGGGGCGACCGGGCGGCCGCGCTGCACGGCTACCGCGGCCGGCTGGCCCGGGACCCGGACGATGTCGCGGCCTGGGCGGGCCTTGCCCTCACCCTGCCGGACGGCGCGGCCAGGACGGCGCTGCGCCGCGCGCCCGAGACCGTCCTCGCCGTCCACCGGGCGCTGCGGGACGACGGCGGCGAGGTGCCCGATCCGGCCGCGCTGGCGACCTGGATCGGGGACTCCCTCTGACGACTCCGACGACGGAGTGGTGTCAGAAGGCGATGGCCTCCACGTCGCAGTCGGCGCGGATGCCCCGGGCCGCCGCGACCGTGGCCGGGTGGCCGGGGGTCAGGACGGCGCGCATCCGGGCGAGGGAGTCGTTGTGCAGCTCCTCGGCGGACCGGCCCTCACCGAGCGCGCGCAGATCCCCGGACAGATTGACCGCGCAGGCCAGCGTGGTGGGGTGGTCCTCGCCCAGCCGTGACCGGCAGGCCGCGAGCGTCTCCGTGTCGAGGTCCCGCGCCTCCTGGTAGTCCGCCAGCGTGTAGTGGTCGCTGGCCAGATTGATCGCGCAGGCCAAGGCGATCGGATGGTCCGCTCCCAGCTGCTCGACCTGCACCGGCAGCGTCTCCTTGTTGAGCGCGAGCGCCGCCTCGGTATCTCCCAGCAGCCGCAGCGTGACGGCCAGGTCGATGGCCGCGCTCAGCGTCACCGGGTGCCGTGGCCCGAGCACGGACCGCATGTCGTCCAGGCAGGTGCGGCCCAGCTCACGGGCGCCGTCGAGGTCGGCGGTCTGGCGCAGGTCCATGGTCAGGTTCAGCGAGGTCGCCGTGATGTGGAGATTGGGCTCGCTGTAGCGCAGCCGATACCGCTCCAGGACCTCCCGGGTGACCTCCAGCGCCCCCTCGTGGTCGCCCGCCTTGCGGCGGGCCACGGCGAGGTTGCGCAGGGCGAAGACGCCGATCGGCGCGTTCTGCGGAAGCTGTCGGCGGACCCGGGCGCAGGTCTGCTCCAGCATGGTGCGGGCGGTCACGTAGTCGCCGCTCTCCCGGACGTCGATCGAGAGATTGGCCTCCAGCAGGATCGTCAGCAGCGAGTCCTCGCCCAGGACGACCTTGGCGATGTTGTGGGCTTTCTGGTCCACCTCGCGGGCGCGGGCGTAGTCACCGGCCGAGCGCAGCGCCAGGGCGTAGTCGTTCGCGGCGGCGATGGTGTACGGGTCCTCGTCGCCGAACAGCCGGATGGTCCGCCGCCAGCGGTCCTCCTCCAGTTCCACGGAGCGCGCGTAGTCACCCTGGTAGCGGGCGTCTTTGGCGACCGCCCCGATGGTGACCAGCGTGTTCTCGTGGTCGTCGCCGTGACCGGCGCGCGTCAGCTCGAGCGTCCGGCTGTTCAGCTCCCGGGCCTGCTCGAACTGGCCGAGCAGGGTGAGGACATGGCCGAGCGTGCGGGAGATGGCGAGCGTCTCCGGGTTGTCCTCGCCGAGCGAGACCAGCCACTTGTCCCGTACCCGGCTGCCGAGTTCGAGCGCGCCCCCGTGGTCGCCCCAGACATGGAGGAACCGGACCAGGTTGCGGACCATCTGCCGCACCCATTTGTCGTCGCAGTCCATCGCGCGAGAGGCCCGGACGTGCGACAGCAGGTCCGCGTAGCGGCTCCAGTTGGCGGGCGAGACGTCGTTGGGGTCACCGTAGGCCAGCAGCACATGGGCGCTGTGCCGCATGTCGGCCTGCTGCTGCGGGGACATCTGGCCGATCAGCACCGCCTGCACCAGCCGGTGCAGTTCGATGGTGTTGCTGCGGTGATTGATCTTGATCAGGGCGTAGCGGTTGATCTCCCGGATCGCATGACCGAGCTTGATCGGATCCTGAAGCACTTCCGACAGCTCGGGGGAGAGGGAGACACCCCGGATGCCCGAGAAGAGCCGCCGGGAGATGGGCTCGGGGGCGAAGAAGGAGCACATCTGGAGCAGTTGCAGGGCGCCCGGATGGTGCTCCGCGAGGCGACGCAGCGACATGTTCCAGGCGGCGGCGACCGGTTCGGGATAGTCGACCGGAACCCCGGCCGCCAGCAGCTCGTTGCGCCGGGTGCTGACGTCGGCCCGCTCGTCCTCGAAGACCTGGAGATACTCGTCGACCGGCATCCCCGTCTCGGTCAGCCACGCCGCCGCCTGCTCGATCGCCAGCGGCAGGTCGCCCAGGGTCTCGGCGACCCGGTCGGCCTGCTCGTGCGGCAGCTCCGGCCCCCGCCGCAGCAGGAGTTGGATGCTCTCCTCGCGCTCGAAGACATCCACCTCGACGGTACGGGCGGCCCGCGACCACTGGGCGTTCCGCGAGGTCACCAGGATGCGGCCGGGGCCGCCCGCGGGGAAGAACGGCCGGACCGTCTCCAGCTCCTCCGCGTTGTCGAAGACCAGCAGCCAGTTGCGGCAGGGGCGCCCGGTGCGCAGTGCGTCGAGCACGGTGGGCACCGCCGTGTTCGCCTCCATGCCCGCCTGCAGCCCGAGCCGGTCGGCGAGCTGCACCAGCGCCTGGCGGATCTGCTC
>NZ_JBVIVI010000008.1:258598-514406 GCF_055595765.1 Streptomyces sp. NPDC040405 | reverse complement strand
CCCACCGGCAGGGGCCAGGCCCGCTGGACCATGCGCTGGAAGACCGCGCTGAACGCCTTCGACATCACCTTCGACGGCCGACTCTCAGCAGCCCGTCAGTAACCAACAACCCCAGTTACACCGCTCGTTTGACAGACCCGGGCCCGCTCGAACCTGGGGAGCGTGGCCTGTTGCAGGTCTCAGGCCGCGGTTGGGGGGTTTGCCGTTCCGGCGGTGCGGCGGTGTTCGGCGTTGACGCGCTGGGCTTCTTCGAGCTGGTCTTCGAGGATGATGATGCGGCAGGCGGCCTCGATGGGGTCCCGTGGTCGACGAGTTCCCGATCGCGGGCCGCGATGCACAGCTGGTAGCGGGAGTAGCGGCGGTGTCCGCCCTCGGAGCGGAGCGGGGTGATCAGGCGGGCTTCGCCGATGGCGCGGAGGAAGCTCTGGGTGGTGTCGATCGTCTCGGCGGCCCGGCCCATGGTGTAGGCGGGGTAGTCGTCGTCGAGACGGCCGTAGGAGTCGTCTGTCTTCGCACCTCTCTGTGGAACGCGTGGAGGGGCCCTGGCGCCGTCTGGCACCAGGGCCCCGAAGGAACTGCTACACCATCTGCCGGCCCTGGTTACTGCGCCGGCTTTCTGTTTCCGCAGACCCGACCGAGATGCTGTCGGGGGTGCGGGGATCGCGGTTGCTTGACCGGAGACCACCTCACTATCGATGTCCTGCGGTACCCGGGCTCAAGACTTCCGCCCGGGCGATCCTGATGGCGCCTGGCTCCTCCGTTTCTTCCCTCTGGGATCTATCACTTACCTACTGCTGGTACTTCTCTCCTGCGTACTGCTGGTGATGCGAACTGCTCCGTGGCCCGTTGTAGCGCCACTCTTCGGCAGCCAGCCCCGTCGCCCGTCCTGCGTCTGCTCTGGCTTAGCACCCCACTGCCGAAGTTCCCGGTGCGCGCGTCCGCAGCCGACGCCTTCACCGAGGTGTTGCTCTCTGACTTCACTGCTGGGTACTGCGAACTGCACTTACCGAACTGCGGCACTGCTCACGGCGGCCCCTGATCACTGTGGGCCACCCGGTCCGGTCGTCAGTCCCGTCGCCGTCATGCGACAACCCTGGCTTCGGAACTCCACCACCGAACCGTCCTGCGCACTGCAACTGCGGGTACTACTGGCCGGCAGTTCGACTCTGCCAGGCCCCGTTGATCTCGGCTACGAGAGAAACCATAACCACACCACCACCCAATGTCTACTCTGGCCGACACAGATTTCCGCGTGTTCGACGGTGAGGTAATCGGCCTCGAGCGATGATGGAGGACGGGCGCAAGCCGGGTTAACGGGCCGCAGGCCGGGGCACAAGCCCCGGGCAGAAGGACCGGGCATTGACGATCCAGAGACCAGGGGGGACCTAATGGACACGATGAGCGTCAACGTCGCGACCCTCCGCTCCGCCACATCCATCGCCGGCGCACGCGAGAGCGCCCGGGACTTCCTCGGCGGGCTCGTACCGGCGATCGCGGCCGAGACCGCCGACACGGTGATCCTGGTCGTCTCGGAGCTCGTCACCAACGCCCTGCGTCACGGCGGCGGCACTTACACCCTGACCCTGACCGCGCACCCGGACAGCATCGAGGCGGCCGTGCACGACCGCAGCCCGCACGCGCCGCGCATGCGCACCCCCGACCTGAACGACGGCACCGGAGGATTCGGCTGGCCCATGGTCAACCGCCTCGCCCGCGCCACCGCCGTGACCCGCCAGGCGGCCGGCGGCAAGACCGTAACCGCCGTCCTCGCCCGGTAGCGCCAAGGCGCCGACGCAGTGCGTGGGCGACATCGGCCAGCGATCACCCGTAGAGCGAGCGGGCTCCCGGGCTATTGCCCTGGAAGCGCTGGCCCGCGGCGATCTCCTCGCCGACCACCGACCAGACTGTCTCGTCGTCGCGGAAGGGGAGCGGGTCAATGCTGCTCGTCTCCTGACAGATACGCTCGACCTCGCGCTCCAAGCGCTCGAAGTCGGCTTCCTCATCGCCGTCGTCGCCGCTGAAGGTGAACTCCTCAAGCAGGCGCTGGAACCGGAGGGTGACCTGGACGAGGGAGGAGACGTCCGTGTGGAGTTCCTGCACGGTCTCCTCGTCAGCGTCGAAGGCGTGCATCTTGCCGGAACCGGGGTCGAGGGCGAGGTGGGCGTTGAGCAGCCAGCCGATGACGGGCCATTCGCCCGCGTCCTCCGAGGCGTCCTCGAAGACCTCGGCGTCGACGACGTCCTGGACGAGGGGCAGCCAACCGGAGTCCTCGTCGGGCTCACGCAGCCAGAGCGTCCCGGTGGGGACGCCGACGGTCTGCAGGAGGCGGGCGCCCCCGGTGTCCGCGGTGGAGGGCGGGAAGGCCGTGGTGGGCAGGGTCGCGAGCCGGTCCTCGCCGAAGATGTCGGCGAGTTCGCTGCGGGTGACGTCGAAAAGCACTGCCGGAACTCCGAACTCGGCGGCGGCACGGGCCCCGTGGGACTCTTAGTGGACGGAAGCGGTCATAACAACAGCACCCGCTTCTCTTCAAAATGTACGTCAGCGGGCGTCGCGCCTGCCCGCCGCCCGACCGGCTGCGGACGGGAAGGGCGATGCCAGATCTCCGAACCCACCGCCTGCGTCATTGATGCCCAGAGCGTCAAGACCGCTACCAGCGTGCCCACCGACACCCAGGGCACCGACGCCGGCAAGAAGATCGGTCGGCCGCAAACGCAGCATCGTCGTCGATACCCTCGGCCTGTCACTGCTGGTCATGGTGGCTGTCGCCAGCGTCTCGGACAACGAGGCCGGTCTCCAGCTCCTTACCCGCGTCGCCGCCGACCACCCCACCATCAGCAAGGCATGGGTCGACACCGGCTACAAGAAGAAGGCGATCGAGCACGGCGCCTTGCTCGGCATCGACGTCGACGTCGTCCCGCGAAACGAGCAAGTCAAAGGCTTCTCCGTGATCCCGCGGCGCTGGGTCGTGGAGCGAAGCTTCGGATGGATCATGATGCACCGTCGCTTCGCCCGCGATTACGAGACCAAACCGGCGCACTCCGAGAGCATGATCCGCCTTGCGATGATCTCCAACCTCGCGAAACGAGCAACCGGTGAAACGCCTATAACTTGGCACAACCCATGAACTATCGCATCTTCAGCCGGAACGCCCTCTCAGAGGAAACTGAGAACTTCGCGTGCCAGGCTGACCGCCTGACCACCGCTTCATGCTCGATCCGCTGGAGGAGCCACCGATGAGCTTGATCAACGGCCTGCCCGCGCACGTTCTGCTCGTGCACTTCGTCGTCGTGCTCGTTCCCCTGACGGCGCTGGCATTGGTGGTCTGCGCCGTCCGGCCGAAGGCGGCGCAACGGCTCGGCGTGGTGCTGCCACTGCTCGCCCTGGTCACGCTCGCGCTCGTGCCCCTCACCACCAATGCCGGGGAGTGGCTGGAGCGGCACGTAGACAGCGACGCCCTGGTACGCCGGCACACCGAACTCGGTGACGGTCTGCTCCCCTGGGCCGGCGGCCTCTTCGTCCTGGCGGCCCTCGTCTGGTGGATGGCACGCCGGGCCACCGCGTCGGGATCCGGCACGCCCGGCAGCGTCCGCGGGTCCACCACTCCGGTGCGCGTCGCGGCCGCGGTCCTGTCGATCTTCGTGGCCGCGGGGGCCGTCGTGGACGTCTACCGCATCGGCGACTCCGGGGCGAAGGCCGCGTGGCACGACGCCTTCTCCAAGACCTCGTCGGGCGGCGGCGACGCGGACGAGGGCTGACCGACCGGCTCAGCCATGGGCTGGGCCATGCGCCGAGCGGGCGTGGGGTGGGCGCTCCGGGAAGAGCCGCCTTTGCGCGCGCATGACGACGTGCCCGAGGCCGGAGAGCGCGCAGGCGATCGCGAGGTCGACGGGCGGCAGCGGTTCGGTGCCCAACAGGGCGCGCAGGGGCGGCAGATAGACGCCGGCCGCCTGGAGGGCCAGGGCCGTTCCCACGGCGACCAGCAGGAAGGGGTTGGTGAGGCTGCCCGGGCGGGCGCGGGAGCCCAGTGCGACGCCGAGTTGGGTGGCGCCGAGGACCAGGAACATCATGGACTGCCAGGGGCGGCCGGTATCTCGCGCCCACACCCCGGCGGCCAGGGTGACGCAGGCGACGAAGGCGCCCATGATCAGGATGCGGGGCCACAGCCCGGCGCCGAGGACGCTCTCCTCGGGCGGGCGCGGCGGGTGGCGCATCACGTCCGGGGCCACGGGTTCGGCTCCCAGCGCCACACCGGGGAGGCCGTGGGTGAGCAGGTTGATCCACAGGATCTGGGCGGGGAGCAGGGGCAGCGGCATGCCGAGGAACGGGCCGAGGAGCATGACCAGGATCTCCGCCGTCCCTCCGGCGAGCGCGTAGAGCAGGAACCGGCGCACATTGGCATAGACGCGGCGGCCTTCCTCGACGGCGGCGACGACGGTGGCCAGGTTGTCGTCGGCGAGCACGAGGTCGGCCGCCTGGCGGGCCACCTCGGTGCCGCGCCGTCCCATGGCCACGCCGATGTCCGCCCGGCGCAGGGCGGGGCCGTCGTTGACGCCGTCGCCGGTCATCGCCACGACATGGCCCGCCGCTCGCCACGCCTGGACGATGTCCAGCTTCTGGTCGGGCGTGGTCCGGGCGTAGACGCGCAGGGCGGTCAGCTCGCCCGCGGTGCCCGTGCGGATGCGTGTCCCCGTGGTGACCTTGTCCTGCCGGGCGGCGATGCCCGAACGGGCCGCCACGGCACGTGCGGTGAGGGGGTGGTCGCCCGTGATGAGGACGGGGGTGATGCCGGCCCGTTCGCAGGCGGCGATGGTCGTACGGGAGGTGTCGCGGGGCGGATCGAGGATGCCGACGAGGCCGAGCAGTGACAGGCCCGACTCCCAGGTGCCGTGGCTCGCGGGTGGCGCCTCGTCGTGGTCGGCGGAGGCGACGGCGAGGACCCGGTAGCCGCCGCGGGCCAGTTCCTCGGCCCGGGCGGCGGCCCGGGAAAGCGTGTCCGGTGGGTCGGCGAGGACCGGGGGCCGGAGCATGACCTCGGGCGCTCCCTTGCAGACGACCCGCAGCCCGCCGCCGCCCCGGCGGTGCACGGTCGTCATGCGCTTGCGCGCGCTGTCGAAAGGGATCTCGTCGAACCGTGGCAGCCGGCGTTCCAGGGCCGCGCGATCCAGGCCAAGCCTGGCCCCGGCGGTGAGCAGGGCGGCCTCAGTGGGGTCGCCCATCGGGCGCCACCGTGTCTCGCCGTCCGACGAAGGTTCCAGCGCGGCGTCGTTGCACAGCATCGCGGCGCTCAGCAGCGCGGCCAGGTCGGGGGCATCGCTCGCCGTCACGGTGTGGCCGTCGCGGGCCACGCGTCCCTCGGGGCCGTAGCCGATACCGCTGACGGTGGCCGCGCCCCGGGGCGTCCACAGCTTTTCGGCGGCCATCCGGCCCTCGGTCAGCGTGCCGGTCTTGTCGGTGGCGAGCACTGTGACCGAGCCCAGCGTCTCCACCGCGGGAAGTCGGCGGACGATGGCGTGTCGATCGGCCATCCGCCGTGCCCCCAAGGCCAGGGCGAGGGTGACCACGGCGGGCAGGGACTCGGGCACGGCCGCGACGGCGAGGCTGATCGCGGCCACGACCATCAGCTCGACCGGCTGCCCGCGGCCCAGCCCCAGGGCGAGCACCACCGCGCACAGCGCGACGATGACGGCCGCCAGCACCCGGCCGAACCGGGCCAGCCGTCGCTGCAGCGGGGTCAGGCCCGGCGCGGTTCCCATCAGCGCGGCGATCCGGCCGAGTGCGCTGTCCGGCCCGGTTCCGGTGACCTGTACGCGTCCGCGTCCGCGGACGACCACCGTGCCGGCCGACACCGTGCCGAGCGCCGCGTCCGAGCCGACGGTCTTCTCCACCGGAACGGACTCCCCCGTCAGCGCCGACTCGTCGACCAGGAGCAGCGCGGCATCGAGGACGTCCCCGTCCGCGGGCACGATGTCCCCCTCGCCGAGCAGGACCAGGTCTCCCGGCACCACATCGGCGGCGGGTACGGAGGACTCGGCGCCGTCGCGTACCACCCGGGCGGTGGGGGCGCTCAGTGCCGTCAGGGCGGCCACGGCCCGTTCCGCCCGGACCTCCTGGGCGACACCGGCCACGGTGTTCACCGTGATGACGAGCAGGATCACCGCGGTGTCGGGGAGGTCCTTGGTGGCGAGGGTCAGCGCGGCGGCCACGAGCAGCACCACGATCAGCGGGTCGCGCAGTTGCTGCGCCACGCGGCGCCATACGGGCGTGGGTCTCTCCTGGGCGACGGCGTTGGGCCCGTACTCCCCCAGCCGCCGCGCCGCCTCCTCCCGCGACAGCCCTGCCGTCACCCGGGTCCGTTCCTCCCGGTCAGCCGTACCGCCGTGACCTTGTACTCGGGGCAGGAGGTGACCGTGTCGGCGTGGTCGGAGGTGAGGCGGTTCACGCCGCTGGCGGGGAAGTGGAAGGCACAGAAGACCTGGCCAGGGGCGGTTTCGACACCAATCCGGGTGAGCAGGCGGGCATTTCCGTGTCTGCTCGTCACCGTGACAGGCGCGCCGTCGAGCAGGCCGTAGCGGGCGGCGTCGTCCGGGTGGACATCGAGGTGGTCGGTGGGGTCGATGGTGAGGTTGCCTCCGCGACGGGTCATGGAGCCGGAGTTGTAGTGCGCCCAGCGCCGCCCGGTGACCAGGATCAGGGGGTACTGGTCGTCGGGCTGCTCCCCCGGCGGCAGATACGGAGCGGCCGCCAGGTGTGCCCGCCCGTCGGGGGTGGCGAATCGCTCCCGGTACAGTGTGGCCTCGCCCGGCCGTCCCGGGTCCGGGCAGGGCCAGGGGACGGCGCCCTCCCGGTCCAACCGCTGATGGGACAACCCGGCGAACAGCGGGGTGAGCCGGGCGCATTCGGCCAGCGCGGCCGCCGGGGTCGGGCAGCCCAGATCGGTGTCCATGGCGGAGGCGACGGCCTGGACGATCTCGAAGTCGGAGCGGGCCAGACCCGGTGGGGCCACGGCGGGGCGGACCCGCTGGAACCTGCGGTCGAAGTTGACGAAGGTGCCGTCCTTCTCCAGCCAGGAGGTGGCCGGCAGGACGACGTCCGCGTGGCGGGCGGTCTCGGACAGGAACAGCTCGTTGCACACGACCAGCGGACAGGCGTCCAGGGCCTGGGCCACCCGGTTGGCGTCGGGGTCGGTGGCACAGACGTCCTCCCCGACGACCCACAGCGCCCGCAGCCGCCCGGCCCGTGCCGCCGCGAACATCTCGGGAATCCGCAGACCGGGCCGGTCGGGCACGGGGGCGCCCCACACCTCCTCGGCCCGTGCGCGGACGGCCGGGTCGGTCACCTTGCCGTAGCCGGGCAGCACGTCGGGCAGGGCGCCCATGTCGGAGGCGCCCTGCACGTTGTTCTGGCCGCGCAGCGGGTTGACCCCGTATCCGCGGCCGGTGCCGACGGCGCCACGCAGGACGGCGAGGTTGGCCAGGGCCCGTACGCCGTCGGTGCCGTGGAGGTGTTCGGTGACGCCGAGACCGTGGACGATGGCGGGGCGTTCGGCCCGCCCGTAGAGCCGGGCGGCCGCCACCAGGTCCACGGCGGGCACGCCGGTGAGGGCCGCCACCCGGTCCGGCGGGTAGTCGGCCAGCAGCTCGGTCAGCTCCGGCAGTCCGGTGGCCCGGTCCCGCAGGAACGCGTGGTCAATGAGATCCTCGGCGAGCAGCACATGGGCGAGGCCGTGGAAAAGCGCGACGTTGGTGCCGGGCCGGGGCCGCAGATGCACATCGGCATGCGTCGCCAGCCCCACGGCCCGGGGGTCGGCGACGACGAGACGCGCCCCTTGGAGCACGCGCTGCAGCAGTCGTGCGCCGACCACCGGATGCGCCTCGACCGGGTTGGCGCCCACCACCAGCAGGCAGTCGGACCGCTCGGCCTCGTCGAAGGTGTCGGTGCCACCGGGGAGGCCAAAGGTGGCCGTGAGTCCGGCGGCGGACGGGGAGTGGCACAGCCGGGAACAGTTGTCGACACTGTTGGTGCCGATCACAACCCGCATGAACTTCTGGAGGAGGTAGTTCTCCTCGTTGGTGGCGCGGGCGGAGGAAATGGCCGCCACGGCGTCAGGGCCGCCTTCCTGGACGGCGGCGCGCAGCCCGCGGGCGATGTGGTGCAGCGCCTCGTCCCATCCAACGGGCTCCAGGCGGCCGTCGCGGCGCAGCAGGGGCCGGGTGAGCCGCTCGGGCGAGGTGCGGTAGCCGCGCGCGAAGCGGCCCTTGACGCAGGCGTGTCCCCGGTTGACCGGTCCGTCGCGGGCCGGCAGGACGGCCGCGATAGCGCCGTTCTCCGTGACCACGTCCAAGGTGCAGCCCACGCCGCAGTAGCCACAGGTCGTACGGGTTCGGGTGGCTGTCGCGGGGTCCGTGGGGCTCGCGCTGGTGAGTCCGGGCGCGGGGCCCGGCTCGAAGATCGCGCCGGTGGGGCAGGTGTCGACGCAGCCGCCGCACGCGACGCAGTCGGACTGGGCCCACGGCCCGCCGGTGCCGGGGGCGACGACGGTGTCAGCGCCCCGGCCGACCAGGGTCAGGGCGAAGGTGCCCTGCACGTCCGCGCACATGCGCACACACCGGCCGCACGCGATGCACAGGTCACGGTCGAGGTGGACGTACGGATGGGAGTCGTCGCCACCACGGTCTCCGGGGCCGGTGGCCGTCTCGGGCCCGATGCCCAGCGCCCGGCACACCCGGGCGAGTTCGGTGCGGCTGTCAGGGGTCAGGGCCCGGGGCGGCAGGGCGGAGACGATGACCTCGACCGCCTCACGGCGCATTGCCTGCAGCTCGTCGGTGGTGACTTCCACCGTGGCGCCGGGGGCCGCCGGGGTGACGCAGGACGCCACGATCCGCCCGTCGGCCCGTACCAGGCAGGTGCGGCAGGAACCGGCCGGGGCGAAGCGGTCATCGTGGCAGAGCGCGGGCAGCTCGATCCCGGCCGCGCGCGCGGCGGTGAGCAGCGAGACGCCCTCGGGTACGTCGACGGCGGCGCCGTCGAGCTGGATCGCGGTCATCGGTCCCACTCCGCCAGGGGTTCTCCGTAGGCTCGTGCGAGGCTGCGGACGGCGGGCGGGATACGCCGCCCGAAAGCACACAGGCTCGCCTCGGCCAGGACGCGCGCCAGCCTCCCGTATTCCACACCGGGCGGAGTGCCCGCGGACGCCAGTTCCAGGCCGCGGCGGGAGCCGACCCGGCACGGGGAGCAGGCCCCGCAGCTCTCGGCGGCGGCGAACTCCCAAACGTGCCGCAGGACGTCCTGCGGTGCCACGCGCCGGTCGAAGGCGACGAGACCGGCGTGGCCGAGGGCCGCGCCCCGGGCCGCCAGACCCGCCTCGCTCAGCGGCACGTCCAGCGCGTCGGCCGCGAGGAAACCGCCCAGCGGGCCACCCACCTGGAGCGCGGCGAGCTCGGCACCGTCCTTCAGCCCACCGCCCAGCTCGGTGACGATCCGCCGCACCGGTGTGCCCAGCTCGACCTCGTGGACGCCCGGCCGGGCGAACCGCTCGGACAGACACACCAGCTTGGTACCGGACTCCTCGGGTGTCCCGCGCCGGGCGTACGCCGCACCGCCCCGGGAGACGATCCACGGCACCGCCGCCAGCGTCTCGACGTTGTTCACCACCGTCGGCGCGTCCCACAACCCGCGCTGGGTCGGATACGGCGGACGAGGACGGGCACAGCCCCGGCCGCCCTCCAGACCGGCGATGAGGGCGGTCTCCTCACCGGCCACGTACGACCCCGCGCCCCGGACCACCTGGATGTCCACCGTGGTGCCGGTCCCGTGCACCCGGGGGCCGAGATGGCCAGCGGCATAAGCGTGGGTGACCGCCTCCTTCATCCGGGTCAGCGCTCGCGGGTATTCCGAGCGCACCAGCACCACGCCCCGGGCGGCTCCGCAGGCGAAACAGGCCAGGGCCAGTCCCTCCAGCACCCGGTCCGGGTCGGCTTCCATCAACAGCCGGTCGGCGTAGGAACCGGGGTCGCCCTCGTCCCCGTTGGCCACCACCACGGTGTCCGGAGCACCGCCCGCGGCGGCCCATTTGGCGGCCACGCGGTATCCCGCACCGCCACGCCCCCGCAGCCCGGATTCCGCCACCTCCCGATCGATGTCCTCGGGCCGGCGCGTGGCCACCACATCCGGCCAAACCTGCCACGGGCGCTCCCCCGACACCACGCCACCCAGCAGAACGGGGTCACCAGTGGCATCGGCCGCGGGAACCTCGGGCGCCGCCCGTGGTGGCACCCGGCCGGTGAGCTGCTCAGCCAGGTCGGGGCCGGTACGGGGCGTGTCACCGTCGAGGGCGGCGGGTCCCGCGTAGCAGTAGCCGAGGCAGCGAACAGCCTGCAGTGATGTCTCCCCGTCCGCTGTGACGCTCCCCGTGGCGACGCCCAGCCCGGCCTGCACCTCACCGGCATGGCGCCCGGCCGATGCCGCGAAGCACGCCGTCGCGGCGCACACCCGCACATGGCGGCGGCCGTGCGGGGCGGTGAGGTCCGCGTAGTACGAGGCCGGGCCGAGCGTGGCGGCGGCCGGCAGGCCGAACCGGGCACCCTCCTCGGGTGCCCAGTCCTCGGGGCCGTCCGCCGTCCGGGCGCGGGTACGGGCCAGGGATTCCAGCAGCCGGTCACCCGGACGCCCCCTCCGGGCAGCCAAGGCCCGGAAGGCGTCGAAGCGCTCTGCGGAGTAGGGGGCCGACATGGCTTCATCGTGCGACCGGTCTCCCAGCGGCGCATCCGGTGACCGCTGTCAGGGTCGGCCGTTCCCGCCATCGGAAGCATCCGATGGAACCGCGGCGGTGCGAGCGTGGCCAAGGGGGTACCCAAAGCGGACGAGTCGACCGTAGAAAGGCGGTGGGGATGATGGCGCTCCCGCTGGTCGTGGGTGTTGACGGATCGGACTCCAGTCTTGAGGCGGTGGACTGGGCCGTGGACGAGGCGGCCCGCCACGCACTGCCCTTGCGCCTGGTCCACGCCTCCCGATGGGAGCAGTACGAGGGCCGTCTCCCCTCGTTCGGCACCAGCCGCTCCTCCGGGGAGATCGTGGCCGAGAACATCGTCGCCTCCTGCATGCAGCGCGCGACATCGCGCAACGCGGAGGTGAAGGTGTCCGCCGAGGCCCTGTCCGAGGACGCCGTGTCGGCTCTGCTGCAAGAGGGCCGCGAAGCGTTCGCCGTGGTCACCGGCTCCCGCGGCAGGGGCGAGCTGGCGGACACGCTTCTGGGCTCGGTCAGTCTGGCGGTGGCGGCACGTTCCCTCTCTCCCGTGATCGTGGTCCGCGGCGCGGAGCGCAACCGTCGGGCGGCCTTCGGACGTGTGGTCCTTGCGGTCGGCGATGTCGCGGAGGGGTCGGCCGCCATCCGGTTCGCCTTCCGCGAGGCGCGGGCGCGGGACGCCGAACTGCACGCCGTACGCACCTGGCGGCGCCCGGCGCACTCACACGGGAGCCAGTCGCTGCTCATACACGAGGCGAGCACCCTGCTCTACGAGGAGCAGGCGGCGACCATCCTCAATGAGGTGCTGGACGAGGTCGAGCGCGAGGAGGGCGACAAGGGCGCCAAGACCGTGTGCCACCGCGAGGTGATCGAGGGCCCGGCACACCGGGTCCTTCAGGACGTGTCGGAGCAGGCCGATCTGCTGGTCGTCGGATCTCTGCACCGTCGCGACCGCTCCGGGTTGCAGCTCGGCCGGGTCAGCCATGCCGTGCTGCACCGCGCGGCGTGCCCGGTGGCCGTCGTCCCGCAGCGGGTGTGACCGGAACGGGTGTGCTCAGGCCCGCCACCTGCGGGCGGCGCGCAGCCGTCGCAGATAGGGGTCGTACGCGTGGCGGGGCAGGATGCGCAGCCGGACGTCCAGGGCCACGACGCCATCGGGCCGGGCCACCACCGGGTTGAGGTCGGTCTCGGCGAGCTGAGGGAGGTCACAGGCCATCCGCGACAGTCGCAGCAGGAGCTCTTCCAGCCCCTCCAGGTCGACAGCCCCGCCACCGCGATAGCCGAACAGCAGTGGGGCACAGCGCGGGGCGGTGAGGAGGCTGTGCACGTCGCGGTCGGTGAGCGGGGCGAGCCTGGCGGCGTGGTCGGCGAGGAGTTCGGTGGCGGTGCCGCCGAGGCCGAAGAGCACCAGGGGGCCGAACACCTCGTCCTGGACGACGCCCGCGAACAGTTCGATGCCCCGGCGCGCCATCGGCTGGAGGAGGGCACCGGTCATCCGGTCCCCGAAGCGCGTCCGCAGTTCCCGGTACGCGTGGCGTACCTGGTCCGGCCCTTCGAGGTCGAGCCGCAGCGCTCCTTGGTCGCTCTTGTGCACCAGGCCGGGCCAGTACGCCTTGATGGCCACCCGGCCGCGCTCCTCCCCGACCAGGTGCCGTACAGCGGCCGCGGAGGTGTCCTCGTCCTCGGCCCAGGCCCAGGGCAGCTGGGGGATGCGGTAGCGGTCGAGCAGGGCCGCGCAGTCACGCGGGTCGAGCCAGCCACCGCCGGGGTGGCGGGAGAGGAATGTTTCCACGAGGTCCGCCGCACCGGCGCGGTCGATCCCCGACAGCGGGGGGACGCTGCCTGGCGGTTCGGCCCGCCAGTGGGCATAGCGGACGGCGTGGGCGAGGGCACGGGCCGCCGACTGGGGTTCGGTGTAGGCCGGTACCAGGCTGTCGTCCGCGGTCGGCAGGAGCCGTACGGGAGCTTCCTGGTCGAGGAGGACCGCGGCCACCGGGCGGGATCGCCGCCCGGGTGCGGCGGTGAGGGCGAGCAGCGGGTCGTCCCGGGTGCCGGTGGCCAGCGCGGTGGGTACGAGCGCCACCAGTACGGCGTCCACGGCTCCGTGCGCCGTCAGCCGGTCCAGGCAGGAGCGCAGCCGGTCGGCGGTGACCGCGGCCGTGGTGTCCACGGGGTTGGTGGTGGCGGCCCCCGTCGGCAGAATTCCTCGCAGCTCATCGGCCAAACCCGTGTCGAGGGCGGGTACCGTCAGCCCCGCGTCGACGCAGGCGTCGGCGGCGAGCACACCGGCTCCCCCGGCGTTGCTCACGACCGCGACACGGGCACCGGCGGGCAGTGGCTGGGCGTGCAACAGCGCCGTGGTATCGACCAGTTCGGCGACGCTCTGGGTGGCGATGATGCCCGCCTGGGTGAACAGGGCGCGGCGGGTCATGGTGGGGGTGGCCGCGGCGGCGGTATGGGAGGCAGCAGCGCGCCGTCCGGCTTCCGAGCGGCCCGCGTCCACGGTCAGGACGGGCATGGTCCGGGCGACGCGGCGGGCGGTGCGGGAGAAGGCCCGCGGATTGCCGAAGGACTCCAGGTGGAGCACGGCGAGCCGGGTCGCGGGGTCCGACTCCCACCACTGGAGCATGTCGTTGCCGCTGACGTCGTACTTGTCGCCGAGCGAGACGAAGCTGGACACGCCGACACCGAGGCGCCCGTACCGCTCCAGCAACGCGATGCCGACGCCGCCGGACTGCACGGCGACGCCCACACACCCCGGCAGCGGCGGATGCGCGGCGAACGTGGCGTTGAGACGCACCTCGTCGAAGGTGTCGGCGATCCCCAGGCAGTTGGGGCCCACCAGCCGCATCCCGTGGCGGCGACAGCAGGTGAACAGCGCCTCCGCCTGGCCGGCGTCGAGCCCCGCCGTCAGGACGACCAGCGCCCGCACCCCCACCGCGCCGCATTCCTCCGCCACGCCCGGGACCGCGGGAGCCGGTACGGCGAGCACGGCGAGTTCGGGCACGCGCGGCAGGGCAGCCACGGACGGGAACGCCGGTGTTCCCTCGATGACGGGGGCATGGGAGTTGACCGCGTACAGCGGACCGGTGAAGCCCCCGGACCGCAGGTTCCCCAGCACGGCGCGCCCCACCGATCCGGGCCGCCGGCCCGCGCCGACGACGGCCACCGAACGCGGCCGCAGCAGTGGCCGCAGGCTGGCCACATCGGCGATCCGGCCCCGCCGGTCCACCGCCGCAAGGTAGTCCTCGTCCTCCGCCAGGTGGACGGTGCAGCGTACGTCGGTGCCGTCGAAGTGGCGTGAGGTGCGCAGACCCAGATCGCCGAAGACCTTCAGGACCTCGTGGTTCTCGGCCAGCGCTTCGGCCGTGAAGGCCGAGATCCCCGCCTCCCGGGCCGCGTGCACCAGGTGTTCGAGCAGCAGGGTGCCGATGCCCAGGCCGTGGCGGCCCTCGGCAACGGCCAGGGCAATGTCGGCGGACACCGGTTCGCCGGGGGCCGTGGGCAGCGTGTCGTACTCGGCCACGCCGACCACCCGGCCCCCGGCCACCGCGACGAGCGCCTGGTATCCGGGGTGTTCCGGTGCGCAGATGCGCTCCGCCGCCGCCCGTGCGTAGCGCGGATTGACGGCGAAGAAACGCAGCCGCAGGGCCTCGGGGGACATCTCACGGTGCATCCGCAGGACCTCGTCCAGGTCCTGCGGCCGGGCGGGACGTATCTCGACGGTGCTGCCGTCCGCGAGCAGTGCGTGGACCGTGCCGGGACGGTGGGTGGTGTCCGTCATCCGTGCCCCCTTCCGTCGGCCGGGCCGGCCTTGGGGACTGGTCCGCGGTCCGGGACCAGGAGCGAGGCGGCATGGTCGGGCACGAACGTCTGCAATTGCCTGGGGGGCCGCTGGTAGCCGGTGGGCGCGGGGCGGGACGGCAGCCGCAGGTCCGGCAGCCGGACGTCGCCGTACGGCACAGTGGACAGCAGATGGGCGATCATGTTGATCCGGGCCGTGCGCTTGTCGTCGCTCTCGACGACGTACCACGGGGCCTCGGGGATGTCGGTGTACGCGAACATCTCGTCCTTGGCCCGGGAGTACGCCTCCCAGCGGGTGATGGACTCCAGGTCCATCACCGATATCTTCCAGCGTCGGGTGGGGTCGCTCAGCCGCTGACGGAACCGCTGCTCCTGTACGGCGTCGCTCACCGAGAACCAGTACTTGAGCAGCAGGATCCCGTCCTCGACCAGCATCCGCTCGAAGACCGGGCACTGACGCAGGAAGCGCTGGTACTCCTCTTTGGTACAAAAGCCCATGACGCGTTCAACGCCGGCCCGGTTGTACCAGCTACGGTCAAAGAGCACGATCTCACCGGCCGCGGGAAGCTGCTCGACATAGCGCTGGAAGTACCACTGGGTGCGTTCGCGGTCCGTCGGCACCGGTAGGGCGACGGTGCGCACGACACGTGGGTTGAGGCGCGCGGTGACCCGTTTGATCGCGCCGCCCTTCCCGGCCGCGTCCCGTCCCTCGAAGACCACCACGAGGCGCTGGCCCTCGCCCCGTACCCACTCCTGGAGCTTCACCAGCTCGACCTGCAAGCGCCGCAGCTCCTTCTCGTACCGTGCGCGAGGCAGTCGTCCTGCTCCGCTCTCGTCCGGTGTCGTGCGGCGCGCCATCGGTTCTCCCTTCCAAGGGCGGCTGACCGCGTTTCGTCAGTCATGGGGTACGACGGCGACGGGGCACGTGGCGTGATGGAGGAGGGCGTGGGTGACATGGCCGAGGCGGGGGCTCACGGCGGGCCGGTGGGTGGGGCGGCCGACGACCACCAGGCCGGCCCGCGAGGCCGCCGTCAGCAGGACCTCCGCGGCGTGACCGTGCTCGACGTGCTCGGTCACCGGGACATCGGGATATTTCTCCTGCCACAGCTCCACCGCTTCGGCCAGCCGCCTAGGCTCCGCATGTCCGGCACCCTCGCCAGGAAGTGTCCGCGGGCCGTGGGGGAACACGGCCGGCGGCGCCAGTACCCGTACGGCACGCACCCCGGTCCCGTGTGCGGCGGCGGTGGCGAAGGCGAACTCGATCGGTACGGCCGACTCCGGCGGATCCTGGATGCCCACGACCACCTCGCCCCCTCCGGGCCCGGTCCGTTCCTCACTGCCTCGGCGCACCATCACCACCGGGCTCGTCGAGGACCCCAGCACGTGCAGTCCGACGGATCCGAGCAGAAAGCCGGCTGCCCGGCCCTGCCCGTGCGACCCCAGCACCAGCATCTCCGAGGCAGCGCCGCGGGCCACAAGACCCTCGACGGCCGTGCGCGGGACGAGTTCGGCGGAGACCGGCACCTTTGGGTAGCGGGCCATGAGACGCGCTTTCGCCGCGTCCAGGGCCTCCTGTGCCCAGAGTTTGCGCATCTCGGGGGTCTGGGCGGTACGCGCCGTCTGCGCCGGCAGCATCCAGGCGTGGACCAGCCGCAGCGGCGCGCCTCGGCACTGCGCCTCGCGCGCCGCCCACTCGGCGGCAGCCAGGCTTTCGGGCGAGCCGTCCAGGCCGACGGTGATGGGGCGTGCCATCGGAGTCTCCGTCATCGGGTCTCGGCCTCCTCGCGGATTCCGGTGCCGTCGCGGACGGGCAATCGCGGTGGCCCCCGCGCGCCACCACACCGGGGACGCGGGGGTGCGCCGGTCACCCATGCGGCCAGTGTGGCACCCATCGGGCGGCCACGCTGCCGAGCCGCATCGCCTATGGACAGCCCAGTCCAGCGCGACAGGCCCCCGCCCGGTGCGGACACTGGGAGCGAGGGCCGAACCAAGAGGAGAGGTCGTGGCCGGACTCCGGGACTTTCTGCTGCGGTTCCGCCCGGTCGGGTCGCCGGGCCGGGCGGCGCCCGGCGGCGTGCCCGCAGACCGTACAGCGGAGCTCAGCGCCGAGTTGGAGCCGCCGCTGGCGCTCCTGGAAGAAGCCGAGGAGGAAGCCCGGCACATCCGCGACGGCGCGGCCCGCGAGGCGACGGAGAGGCGGCGCGCGGCCGAGCGCCGGGCCCGGGAGATCGTGGAGAGCGCCCAGGAGCGGGCTCGGGAGGTGCGGGCGACGAGCGCGGCCCGCGTCCGCCGGGACGCCGAGGCCGAGGCGGCGGAACTGCTCGCCACAGCACAGCGGGAGGCGTCCGCGGTGCGCCGCAGGGCCGAGGAGCGTATGCCCCGTCTCCTGGACCGGGTGGCGCACCTGGTCGCCGAGGACATCGAGACCCCGCACACCCCTGCCAGAGGTCGGCCCGGGAACACCGGTCGGGGGAATCCGTAAGTGGGCGCCGCATGGGTGGCCGGGGTGACACGCGCCAGGGCCATGCTCTCGCGCGCCCTCGGCAGGCAGGAGGCAGAGGAGGTTGCTTCGGCACCGGGCCTCCAAGCCGCCGTTCGCCACCTGAGTTCCTCGCCCTACGGTCGGGGGCTGCTCCCCGGGACATCGCTCGCCGACGCCCAGCAGGCAGTGACGGCCGCTCTTCTATGGCATCTGCGGGTGCTCGCCGGGTGGCAGCCGCTCAGCGGCGCGAACACCATCCGGCTGCTCGCCTCCGGGTTCGAGATCGCCAACGTGGAGGACCATCTGCGGACGCTGACGGGCGTCGGCCGAGCCCGGGTGCCGTACCGGCTGGGCGCGCTGGCGACGGCCTGGCCCCGGCTGGCCCGTACCGGATCGCCGCGGGAGCTGCGGGCCGCACTGGCCGCTTCCGGCTGGGGCGACCCCGGGGCTGCCACTCCCGCGGCGGTGGCCGTGGGGATGCGGGTGTCCGCGGCGGTGCGTACGGCGATGGCCGTGCCGGAGGCCGCGCGCTGGGCGGCGGGGCGGCTCGCCCTGCTGGTCGGGCGGGAGGTGTTCGTCGCCCGCCGTTCCTTGTCCCGGCCGTCCGCGCAACGGGCGGAGCGGCTGCTCGGCGCGAAGGCCATGGCCGCGACGTCGTTCGCCGACTACCACCGCGCGCTGCCGCCCGCCGCCCGCTGGGCCGTGGCCGGGATCGACGGTGAGACCGGTCTGTGGTGGGCTGAGGGCCGGTGGTGGGACCGGCTGGACGAGGACGGGCGGGCGCTGCTGCGCGGCTCCCGCCCCGGCTCGGCACCAGTCGTGGGCGCGGTCGCCGTACTCTCCACGGACGCCTGGCGGGTGCGCGGCGCGCTGGAGGGCGCCGCGCGGGGCGGCGGACATCTGGAGGCGTTCGATGCGGCGTCCTGAGGCGATGGTGCCGGTCCGCATGCGGAGGGTGGCGATCGTCGCCCCGCGAGACGCGCTGCGGGACACGCTGGTGCGCGTCGCCGAAGCCGGTTGCATCGAGATCGACCACACCGAGGGTGGTGGTCCGGGCGTTCCCGGTCAGGGCTCCGCGTCCCATCGGCTACGGCGTTCGCGGGTGGAGCCCGAGCGCGCGGTGCTCAGTGTCCGGGCCCCCGACCTCGACACGTTGGAGCGTGCGGGTCGCACCGATCTACTGGCCGGTGAGGCGCAGCTCGAAGAACGCCGGGGAAGTGCGGTGCGGCGCGGAGACGTCGCGGCACTCGCCGGGTGGTGCCCCGCCGACGACGTTCCGGCGATCGCGGAGCGTCTGGCAACGGCGGGAGGGGCGCTGGTGCCGCTGCGCGCGCCGCGCGGAGTGGAGCCGCCGACGCTGCTCCGCGAAGCCGGTGCGGTACGGCGTTCGTTCGTGCCCCTGGTGCGGACGTACGGGACGGTTCCGTACCCGGATCTCGACCCCACGCTGCCCGCGGGCATCGCCTACGTGGTGATGTTCGGGGTGATGTTCGGGGACGCCGGACACGGGGCCCTGCTGCTGCTCGCGGGGCTCGCGCTGCGCTTGGGCCGCCCCCGCCGGGCCGCGTCCCTGCGCCCGCTGTGGCCGTTCATCGCCGGGGCCGGGCTCACCAGCTGTCTGGCCGGTGCCGCGTACGGCGAGTTCTTCGGGCCGACCGGCGTGCTGCCGGTGCTCTGGCTGAACCCGCTGCGGGACCCGCTGCGGCTGATCGTCGCGGCCATCGGATTCGGCGCACTGCTGCTGGCCCTGGCGTACGCGGCGGGCATCGCGAACCGCTGGCGGGAAGGCGGGCCGGCGAACGCCCTGTTCGCACTCTCGGGGATCGCCGGAGCGATGCTCTACGTGGGCCTCGCCGTCATGGGTGGCAGCGTCTGGTTCGGGCGCGCCGCCATCGTGGCGGGCGCCGTGATAGCGGGTGCCGGCCTCCTGCTGGCCGGATCCGGACTGTCCGCCGTGGCCGGCGGTGGCGCGCAGGGCGCCGTCCAGGTGGGGATCCGGCTCTTCGACGGGGTGCTGCGCATCGGCTCCAACGTCATCTCTTTCGCACGGCTGGCGGCCTTCGGACTCACGCATGCCGCGCTCGGCGCGATCGTGTGGCGTGGCACCACGGCACTGGCGGACCGGGGCGGGGCGGCGGTGCTCGCGGCCGCGGTGCTCTTCGCCGTCGGCAACGCGCTCGCCTTCGCCCTGGAGGCGCTGGTGGCCGGGGTGCAGGCACTGCGACTGGAGTTCTACGAGCTGTTCTCCCGGGTCTTCGAGGCTCAGGGGCGTCCCTTCCGTCCCTGGCGCCTGCCCGTGCTGAACGGTGAGGGGCACGTGGCGACCGCGCCGCGCGGTAAGGCGACGTACGAGGAGGCCATGTGATCGCCTGGTTCATCGCTCTGCCCGTCGTCGGCGTGGTGCTGGCGCTGGGGCGGCTGCTGCTGCGACGGTCCCGGCACAAAGCCCTGCGGTGGGTATTCGCCACCAACGCCCTGCTATTCGCGGGGGCGGTGGCCCTCCTCGTGGTGGCCATGGGCAACGGGTCCGCACAGGCGGCGGCACCGGCCGCGGCACAGAGCTCCGGCGCCGCCTCGGCCGCCCTCATCGGGGCCGCCATCTCGGTGGCCGGGGCCTCCATCGGCGCGGCGATCGCCGTGGCCTACACCGGGGCCGCCGCGGTGGCGGCGCTCAGCGAGCGCCCGGAGCTCTTCGGCCGGGCGATGGTCATCGTCGGGCTGGCCGAGGGCATCGCCATCTACGGGCTGGTCGTCGCCATCATCCTGATCGGGAAGTCCTGACCATGGGACGGGTGGCGGCCCTCGGGGAGCGGACGCGCGTGGCGGGGCTCGCCCTGGCGGGTGTCACCGTGGTCGCCGCCGAGGAGCCGGACGCGGTCCGCGAAGCCTGGCGTGTCCTTCCGCCCGGAATCGAGCTGGTCATCCTCACGCCCGCGGCGGCGGACGCGCTCGGCCCGGGGCCGCTGGAGAGCGTCCGGCCGCTGACCGTGGTGCTGCCGTGATGAGGAAGCCGGTGTCCGACGAGGCGGTGCCCGCTCTCGCGCCGGTGCGCGCGGAGCTGCTGCGTACAGCGCGGGCCGAAGCGCGGGAGGTCCTGGCCCGGGCCGACCGGGAGGCCGCGGCGCTGATCAGCGAGGCACGGACCAGGGCGCGCGTCCTCGTCGAGGACGCCCACCGGCAGGGCGAACGGGAGGGCGCTGCCGCCGCCCGCGGCATCAGGGCGGGCGCCCGGCGAGACGCCCGGATGCGTGAGCTGGCCGCCCGCGAAGCGGTGTACGAGGAGCTGAGCCGCCGGGCCCTCGTACATGTCCGTCAGAAGTGGGGCCCGGCCGACTTGGGCCGACTGCGAGAACGCGCCCGAGGGCTGCTGGGGCCGGACGCCGAGATCGCCGAGGTCCCCGGCGGGGGCGTGGTGGGCCGTGTGCCGGGTCGGTGGGTCGACTGCACCGTGGACAGGCTCACGGAACGCGCGCTGGACCGGCTCGGCGCGGAGGTCGAGACGCTGTGGTCGCCGTGAGCGGAGCCGACGAAGCACGCGGGCGGCGTCCCAGCCGTGTTCTGCGGGTCGCCGGACCACTGGTCGAAATGGAGTACGCGGGTGACACCGCGATGTACGACGTGGTCTCCTTCGGCCCGTCCGGGATCCCCGGCGAGGTGGTGTCGATCAGCGGTGATGTGGTGACCGCCCAGTCCTATGAGTACACGGGCGGCTTGGCCCCCGGTGACGAAGCACGGTCCCACGGGGCGCCGCTGTCCGCGACGCTCGGCCCCGGCCTGCTCGGAGGCGTGTTCGACGGCCTGTTGCGGCCGCTGTCCGGCAGCGGGGACTGGCTGCTGCCCGGGGCCGCCCGGGGCCGGGCCGCTGAGCGGAGCTGGTCCTTCGTTCCGACGACGGGCGAAGGAGAACACGTCGCGGAGGGCGGCGTGCTCGGGGAGATCCGCGACCGGGGGCCGGTACGGGTCCGGGTTCTCGTGCCCCCGGGAGTCAGCGGTGTGGTGGAGCACGTCGCGCCGCAGGGTAGCTACCCCCAGGACGCCGTGGTGGCCGTCGTGGGCGGCACGGAGGTCCGGATCGCCACCTCGTGGCCGGTGCGCCGTCCGCGTCCGGTGCGGGCACGTGGTGGCGAGCCGGAGGCGTTGCACACCGGCCAGCGGGTGATCGACCTGCTGTTTCCCGTCGCCCACGGCGGCACGGTGGCCGTCCCCGGCGGTTTCGGTACCGGGAAGACCATGCTGCTCCAGCAGATCGCCAAGTGGTGCGACGCCGATGTGATCGTGTACGTCGGCTGCGGGGAGCGCGGCAACGAGATGGCCGATGTCATCGCCGAACTGTCCGCGCTGGAGGACCCGCGCACCGGCGGACGGCTCGCCGACCGGACGGTGACCATCGCCAACACCTCCAACATGCCGCTGATGGCCCGTGAAGCCGGTATCCATACGGGGGCCACTGTCGCCGAGTACTTCCGCGACATGGGGCTGGACACCGTACTGATCGCCGATTCCACCTCGCGCTGGGCCGAGGCCCTGCGCGAATTCGCCTCCCGCACCGGCGCGCTGCCCGCCGAGGAGGGCTACCCGGCCGGGCTGGCGTCCGCGATCGCGGCCTTCTACGAACGCGCGGGGGCGGTGACGACACTGGGCGGCGACCGGGGCTCGGTGACCGTGATCGGGGCGGTGTCCCCGCCCGGCGGCGATCTGACCGAACCGGTCACGGCTCACACCGAACGGTTCGTGCGCTGTGTGTGGTCGCTCGACCGCGACCTCGCCTATGCCCGTCACTACCCGGCCGTGTCGTGGGCGGGGTCGTTCTCCCGGGACGCGGCACCGCTCGCCGCCCGTCGGGCGGCCGACGGCGACCCCGCCTGGGCCGCCCGGCGCGACCGACTCGCCGCGGTGCTGGCGGAGGCCGACCGGCTGGCGGATCTGGTCGACCTGGTCGGCATCACGGCCCTGCCCGACTCGGAACGTGTGAGCGTCCTGGCCGGACGGCTGGTGCGCGAAGGAGTGCTGCAGCAGAGCGCGCTGTCCGCCAACGACGCCTACTGCGGCCCGGACAAGGCCGCGGCAGTGGCCGACGCCGTCCTCGCTGTCATCGACCGCTGCCGGGAACTCGTCGCATCCGGCGTCTCGGCGGCAACCGTGGAGGCCACGGACTTCGGGCCGGTGCTGCGGGCGCGCGAGGAAGTGGGCCCGTATGACACAGCGGGAGTGACAGCGCGCCGGGAGACCATGCTCGCCGGGCTCGGGGAACTGCGGTGAGTGGCCGCCCCCGGCCCATCCCCCGCGGCGCGGGAGACGAGGCGCCGTGACCACGTGGAGCGAGGTCGAGTACACGGCCGTGACGGAACTGCGCGGCCCGCTCGCCATCGTGCGAGGAGTCTCGGGGGTGGGGTGGGACGAGTTCGTACGGATCACCCTGGACTCGGGCGAGCAGCGATACGGCCTGGTACTGGAGGTCGACCGCGAACTCGCTGTGGTGCAGGTGCTGGAGGACACCGCCGGAATGGACCCGTCACGCCTGCGGGTGTCCTTCGCCGGGGAACCGCTGCGCGTCCCCGTCGGCCCGGGCTGGCTGGGCCGGGTGTGCAACGGCCGCGGCGAGCCCATCGACGGAGGGCCGCCGGTGTTCGGCGAGACCAGCGCGGCGGTGAGCGGTACCCCGATCAACCCGGTCCGGCGGGAGCCTCCATCCGATCCGGTCCTCACCGGCGTCGGCGCCGTCGACGCCCTGACGACGCTGGTGCGAGGACAGAAGCTGCCGGTGTTCTCCGCGGCCGGGCTGCCGCATCTGGAACTGGCGGCCCAGATCGCCGCGCAGGCCACCGCCGGTGGCGAGGCGTTCAGCGTCGTCTTCGCCGGCATGGGCCTGACCCATCCGGACGCCGCCTTTGTACGGGACGCGCTGGAGGAGCGTTCGGCCGCGGGCGAACTGGTGCTGCTGCTCAACACCGCCGACGATCCCGTGATCGAACGGACCCTGACCCCGCGCGTCGCGCTCACCGTGGCCGAACACCTCGCCTTCTCCCTGGGCCGCCACGTGCTGGTGGTGATGACCGACATGACCGCCTACGCCGAGGCGCTGCGCGAAGTGTCCGCGGCACGGGGCGAGGTCCCGGCCCGCCGGGCCTACCCCGGATACCTCTACAGCGATCTGGCCTCGCTGTACGAGCGCTGCGGCCGGATCCGCGGCCGCGCGGGCTCGATCACGGTGCTGCCCGTCCTCACCATGCCCGCGGGCGACATCACCCACCCGGTACCGGACCTGACCGGCTACATCACCGAGGGCCAGATCGTGCTCTCCCACAAGGTGCACGCCCGGGGGGTGTATCCGCCGGTGGACGCCCTGTCGTCACTGTCCCGCCTCATGCGCAAGGGAGCGGGCCCCGGGCGCACGCGTCCCGACCACCTGGACCTCGCGTCCCAGACGCTGGCCGCGCTCGCCCGGGCCCGGCAGGTCAGGGAGCTGTCGGACCTGGTGGGCGAGGCGGCCCTGAGCCCGACCGACCGCCGCTACCTCGACTTCGACGAGGCGTTCCTGCACCGCTTCCTGCACCAGCCGTATGACGAGGCGCGCCCCCTGGACCGGACACTGGACGCCGCATGGCAGGTTCTCCTCGCCCTGCCCCGCGGTGAGCTCACGATGCTGCCCGCCCCGCTGCTGGACGCGCACGGCGCGCGAGCGGAACCGGACCACGGCGAGCAGGCGGAGCTGGATGGCGGCGGCGAGCGGAACGGGGACGAGCCGTGACGGCCCCGTCCGGCCCTCCGCCCTCCCGCGCCGGACGGCTGCGCCTTCGGCACAGCCTGGATGTGGCGTTGCGTGGTGCGGAGCTCCTGGAGCGGAAACTGCGCGTCCTGCGGACACGGCACGAAGCCCTGCTGTCAGCCGAGGAGGCCGGTGCGCGGGCATGGCGGCAGGCCGTTTGCGACGCCGAGACGTGGCTGCTGAGAGGGCTGCTTCTGGGTGGCGAACACGCCCTGGAAGCGGCGGCGGAGGGGGTCGGCGCCACGGACTTCACCTGGCGTGAGGAGTCGACCGTGGGGGTGCGCCACCCCGCACTCGCCTCGTGCCGTATCCCGGACCGCTCCCCCGACGCGGCCACCCCGGGCAACACCGCTCTGGTGCACGCCGAAGCCGCCTACCGGCAGGTGCTGCTGGCCGGCGCCGAGTACGCCGTCGCACGGCAGGCCGCCCGGGTCGTCGGAGCGGAGGTGGCCGGCACGCGCCAGCGGGTCCGCGCCCTCCGGCGCCATTGGATCCCCCGCCTGGAGGAGACGCTCGACCGGATCAACCTGGCTCTCGAAGAGAGCGAACACGAGGACGCCGTACGCCGCCGCTGGGCCGCCGGCAGGTACAGAGAGCGTGGCGGACCGTAGGGGTGGTGCGTGATCATTTGAGCCCGCCATCGTTTGCCGACAGGGGAGGCATACGAGAAACGGCCGGTCTGTCAGCAGTCCGCTTCGTCGGGGGCGATCAACTCGCGCTGGGCGGTCTGGGCGACGCGGGCGAGAAGGGTGCGCAGCTGCTCCGCATCCTGGGTGTCGAGGTCAGTGAGGAGGCGTGCTTCGGCGGCGGCGAGGCTGCTCCGTACCTGGCTGAGGCGGGCGCGTCCGGTGGCGGTGATGAGGATCTGGCAGGCTCGCCGGTCGCGGAGGTCGGGGCGGCGGATCACGAGCTTGTGCGCTTCGAGGTCGTCGAGGAGATAGGTCATCACAGTGCGGTCGAGGCTGACCTCTTTGGCCAGGGCGAGCTGCGAGGGCGGCTCGCCGCCGCCGACCAGAACGACCAGAACGACCAGAGCGACCGCCACGGAGACCTCGTCGAAGCACCGTTGCGGCCAGCTGTCGCGCGGACCACCGGATGGATCGCGGGCAGCATCACAGCGGGAGCCGTGGCCCTCATCGTGCTCAACGTCCGCAGGGGCATCTCCTGCGCGATGGCCCGTCGCAGGCATGCCCAGTGGGGCGCCGAATGGGACCGGCTGGAACCCCGGTGGTCCCGGAGACTTCCCTGAAGGGCGCGGCTTCACGCAACCGCGGAAGGGCCCTGTGTGTCATCGGTGTGGAAAGAGATGTGTTCGCGGACCGAGACCACCCCGTCCACGCTCCGGCACAGCCGGACAATGATCGGAATCAGACTCTTCACTTCCACCGATCCGCCCAGTGTGACCTCGCCCTCCCGTACCTCGACCGTCACGGCGGAGGGAGCCAGCCGAAGGGTCCGGCGCAGGATGTCGCTGCTGATCTCGTCACGGATGGCATCGTCGTGGCGCAGGAAGACGCGCAGCAGGTCGCCGCGGCTGACGATGCCCATCAGTCTGTCCGTCTCGTCCACGACGGGAAGCCTTTTGATGTCATGGACCGCCATCAGGCGGGCGGCTTCGGCGACCGTCCACTCGGGGCCTACGCACACGGCAGGAGCCGACATCAGCTCCTCCGCCCTCGCACCCTCAGTCTTCGCCCGCTCCCATGCCTCCGGACGCGGCAGCAGCACCCGGCCGGACGGATCGGCCTGACCTGACACCTTGCGCAACAGGTCGGCCTCGGACACCACACCCATCGGACGGTCGGAAGCGTCCACGACCGGCACCGCTGTGACGTCGTTCTCCGCGAGGAGCGCGACGAGTTCCTTGAACGGCATGTCGCATGGCGCCCGGACCACCCCTCGGGTCATGAGCTCTCCCACTGTCCTGTGGTGCACCCTGTCGCCTCCTTCCGACCTTCTGCCGTCCCGGTCGGCTCCCGGCTGCCAAGCCTCGCAACTCATAGTGGCCTCCGAATGAGCTGCACGGCCCACCCGGTCGGCCATTCGGCCCAGGACAGCACTCAACCGCCGTGCCATGGTGGAGAGAGAAGGAGCAAGGGGGACGGGAGGCAGGAAACCTGATGCGTGCCCATGTCGGCGACCAACTGATCGTGGAGAGCCCGAGCACCGGCGCGACCAGGCGGGACGGTGAGATCATCGGGCTCCACCATGACGACGGAACGCCTCCTTACGACGTGCGATGGTCGGACTCGAATCGAGTCAGCCTCGTGTTCCCCGGCCCGGACGCACACATTCACCACATCGAGCACGCGTCGGAGAGGCCCCGGGGCCGCGCGAGTGGGCAACCCCCGTCCGACGAGGTCGTCACGGCTCTGGTACGGGACGCCACAGCCGCCCCGTCGATGCACAACGCCCAGCCATGGCAGTTCCGGTACTTCCGGGGCAGGCGTGTCTTCCACATCCGGGCAGACCTCCGGGGTTCCTTGCCCCACTCCGACCCGGAACTGCGCGCCCTGCACTTCGGCTGCGGCGCGGCCCTGATGAACCTGCGGGTCGCGGTCGCGCACGAGGGATGGCAGGCGACAACCCGGCTGCTTCCCGATCCGGCCGACTCCATGCTGCTGGCCTCCGTCGCACTGACCAGCCCGCTCGACGGCGGTGACGACGATCCGGCGTCCCTGTACCCCGCCGTGCACACCCGGCACACCAGCCGTTACCCCTTCGCCGAGACGCCCATACCCGATTCCGTACGCACCGCTCTTGCCGACGCCGCACGCCGGGAGTACGTCTCACTGTCGTTCGCGTCAGGCTGGCATCTACAGGCCGTCCTGGACCTGGCGCTGGAGGCCGAAGCCCGCAATCTCACCGATTCGGGCGTTGCGGCGGACCTGGCCCGCTTCACCCGCCGGGCGGACGATGCGCGGCCTGCCACCGAAGGCGTCCCGGAGCACGCCTTCGGGCCCCGCCGCCGCATCGGCAAGGCGCCCATGCGGGACTTCGCGGGCGGCGAACCGGTTCCCGGCCGGCCTACCGCCGACTTCGAGACCACCCCACACCTGGCCCTGCTGAGCACCGCACGCGACCGGCCCGAGGACTGGCTGCGCGCCGGCCAGGCGATGGAACGGGTGCTGCTGCACGCCACCCTCGACGGGCTGGCCGCCTCGTTCGTCACCCAGGCTCTGGAATGGGACGACCTGCGCTGGCCGCTGCGTGACCCTATGTCGGGATCGGCCTATGTGCAGATGGTGCTGCGGCTGGGCTACGGCCAGCCGGGCACGCAGACCCCTCGTCGGCCGGTCCATGACGTGCTGGACATCGAGCCGTAGCCCTGTCGACGCCACTGCGCGAGCCGCGTTCAGGAAGATGGTGCCGCCTCGGCGTGTCCAGGGGCGCTGAAGTGGCATTCGACATCCACGACGCCCTCCACGGCCCGGGCGAGGCGCGCGGCCACAGGAATCAGAGCGGTGTCGCCCAGCTGCCCGCTGAGAGTGGCCACGCCCTCGTCCACCCGCACGTGGATGGTGTGTGCGAGACCGGGGAAGAGACAGGACACCACCGTACGGCGGACCTCCTCCGCGATGTCCTCGTCCGCCCGGAGGAAGACCTTCAGCAGATCGCCCCGGCTGACGATCCCCCGCAACATGCCCTCGGCGTCGACCACGGGAAGCCGCTTGACCCGTCTGACGGCCATGATCCGCGCTGCTTCGGCCAACGTTGCGTCCATGTGCACGGTCACCGCCGGGGTGCTCATCAGCTCCTCCGCCGTCACCGCCCTCGCCTTCGCGAGGTCGGGCAGGCGCCGCATCTGCTCGAAGCGGTCCGGATCGCTGTCCCGGAACTCCTCCTTGGGCAGCAGGTCCGCCTCGGAGACGACTCCGATCACCCGCCCCTCGCCCTCCAGGACCGGCATGGCGCTCACATGCCACTGGCCCAGGGTCTGCACGATTTCCTTGAACGGCGCGTCCCGCCCGACAGCGACGACCGTTCGCGTCATCACATCGCTCACGATATGCGGAGTCTCAGGCACAGGACCTCTCCTCTCTCATCGGTTCCACCCGGCGTTTCCGATCGTGCCGTCGCCGACCCGACTCAGGGCGGGGTCCGCGGACGAGCGGTTTACCCCCGGTCATTCATGAGGAACCACGGCGACCGGACAGACGGCGTGGTGCACGGCCGCCTGCACCACGGGGCCAAGGCGGGGGCCGAGGGTGGCTGGGTGTCTCCGCCTCCCCACCATCAGCAGATCACTGTCGGCCGCGGCCCGTACGACCGCCTGGGCAGGGCTCTCCAGCCGGATTTCGTCGATGACCCGCACCCGGGGAAACTTCTCCCGCCACGGCCGCAGGACCTCGTCCAGTTCCCGTCGCGCCTGCTCGGCGAGGTCCCGGGCCACATCGGCCTCCGCGCCCCCGGCGGCGGTATATGCCCGGTCGGGCTTCCTCCCGTGGACGGCATGCAGCGGCACACCACGGGTGAAGGCGGTGACGTAGGCGAACTCGAGGAGGTTGTCCTGGGGACCGTGCAGGCTCAGGCCCACGACCACATGCCGTTGGCGTCCCTCCGCCGCCCGGTCCCCGCGGACCAGCACCACGGCCCGCTCCGCCCGGCCGACGACATGCAATCCGACGTCGCCAAGGAAGAAGCTCGCCACCCGGTCCAGCCCCCGTGAACCGAGCACCAGCATCCGCGACCGCGCGGCCGCGTCGAGCAGGGCCGTCTCGGCCTCGTCCGCGACCAGGTCCTCCACGATGGTCAGCCGCGGATGGAGGTCGGACAGTTCGGTGTGCGCGTCGTGCACGATCCGCTGCGCCCAGTAATTCTGCTCGTCCGCCGCGGGACTGTCGGGAGTGGACGGGGACAGCAGAATCCACGCGTGCGTCAGACGCAACGCCAGTTCACGCCGCTCCGCCTCACCGGCGGCCCAGCGAGCGGCGGCCAGACTCTCGGACGAACCGTCGAGACCTACGGTGACCACTTGCTCCATGGCGGTTGCCTCGTCTCACAAGAAGCCCCTCTACACCCGGGGAAGTACCCCGAAACCACTCAAACCACCACCCCGGTAGACGGGTGCAGCACCCCGTTCCCACGCGCGGCCGCGCCACTGGGACGGGAACATTGTGTGCGAGAGGAGGAACATGAGCAGCCACATGCCGCGGACAGACCACGCGACCGCGCCTCCCCAGCTGTCCTGGATGCTCACCCTTGCCACGACCGGGTTCTCGGTCGCCTTCTGGGCGTGGTCCCTGCTCGCCCCGCTCGCACCGGCCCTCCGGCAGGACCTCGGCCTCACGCCCTTCCAGCAGTCCTTGGTGGTGGCCACACCCGTGCTCGTCGGTTCGCTCGGGCGGATCCCCATCAGGGCGCTCACCGACCGTGTCGGCGCCCGGGTGATGTTCCCGCTCGTCACCGCCGTGACCATCCTGCCCGTGCTCTATCTCGGGCACATGGCCGACTCTCTGGCCGAGGTGCTCGGGGGCGGGTTCCTCCTCGGTCTGGGCGGCACGACGTTCGCGATCGGCGTCCCCTTCGTCAACGCGTGGTATCCCCCCGAGCGGCGTGGACTGGCCCTCGGACTCTTCGGCATCGGCACAGGCGGAACGGCCATCTCCGCCTTTACCACCGTGCAGCTCACCGATGCCGTTGGCCGGAGCTTCCCCTTCGACCTGGTCGCGGTCCTTCTGGCGGTGTACGCCGTCACGGCATCCCTCTTCCTCCGTGATAAGCCCCGGACGTGCCGTCACGGCGGAATCGCTGCTGGCCCGTACGGCGGCCACACTGCGTACGGTCGTCGCCTGGCAGGCGGCCTTCCTCTACGCCGTCTCCTTCGGCGGGTTTCGTCGCCTTCGGCGTGTATCTGCCCACGTATCTCACCACCGCCTTCGGGCTCGAACGCGCGGACGCCGCCACACGCACGGCCGGCTTCGTCCTGCTGGCCGTCGCTATGCGCCCGGTGGGCGGGTGGCTGTCCGACCGGGTGCTCCAGTTCCGGTTCTGGTGACGGCTTACGCCGTGGTGGCCGCTCTCGCGCTCGTCGCCGCGGCAGAGGCCCCCTTGGTCCCTCTCGGCACGATCTCCTTCCTGGGCATGGCCGCCGCGCTGGGCGCCGGCGCCGTCTTCGCTCTCGTCGCCCGCTTGGTGCCCCCGGAACGTGTCGGCTCCGTCACCGGCGTGGTCGGCGCCGCGGGCGGGCTCGGCGGCTTCTTTCCCCCGCTGGTGATGGGGGCAGTGAACAGTGTCACGCACGACTACACCTGGGGATACGTCCTGCTGGCCGCCACCGCGGCCGTCGCCGGAGTGTTCACCGCCAGCGTCGTACGACGTAACGCACGATGACCCGGAAGCCGCCGGAACGGCTGCCACCCTGCGGCTGCCCGCCCACTGTTCCTCGACCCAAACGGCCAACACCCGCTGGGTAAGGGCGAGCCACTCCCTCGCGACGCCTGGTCGCCCGCCGGCCCTCAGGTGCCCATTCGGCGCAGCACGCGTGGCCGCACGCACAAGTTGATCAAAGGATGTTGCTGACGGCCCGTCGGGAGCGAGCGGCCCGAGCCGTCCCCTTCCACCCATGCAAGGAGCCACGGCGCGTCATCACCGCAGCGCTCGGCGGGCACGATGTCGCCCCGGCCGTGGTGTCACCCGACTGACCGCTTCAGCGGTGGGGGAGCCACAGGGCGTGGCTCTGGCCGGGGGCGAGGGTGACGGTCCGGTCGGGGAGTACCAGCCGGATCGGCTCGTGATCGGAGTCGGGAACGGCGATCTGCAGTCGGCCGCGGTCCAAGCGGAGGCTCACGCCCCAGTGGCCGCGGTAGCGGAGGGAGAAGTGGAAGGCAGGCATTTGAGGAAGCGGAGCCGGGTCCAAGTGGAGTGCCCCGTCGTGGGTGCGCAGCCCGGTCAGTCCGCGCTGGACCAGGTCCAGGGTGCCGGCCATGGCGCCGAGGTGGATGCCTTCAGGAGTGGTTCCGCCCTGGATGTCGGCGACATCGGATTCCAGCGCCTGTAGGCAGTACTGCCAGGCCGCCGCACGCTTGGTCCGGGCAAGAACCCAGCCGTGCACCAGACTGCTGAGGGTGGAACCGTGACTGGTGCGCTTCAGGTAGTAGTCCACAGTGCGGCACCACACCGTGTCGTCCACGGTGTAACCGAGCGTTCGGAAGAGCGAGGTCAGTTCGTCCGGTGCAAAGAGGTATCCGAGCATGAGGACATCGGCCTGCTTCGACGCCTGGTAGCGGTTGACCGAATCACCCTCGGCCTCGAGGATGCGGTCGAGTCGGCGGATGTCCCGGTACGTGGCGCGGTAGGCGTCCCAGTCCAGCTCGGCCAGCTCCCCGTAGCGGTCGAACTGGCTGATGACTCCAGCGTGGAAGGGCACGTACAGCCGCCGCGAGATCTCCTCCCAGCGGGCGAGTTCGGCGTCGTCCAGGACCAGCCGCTCCAGCAGCTCCTGCCGCCGCCACACCGGCAGGCCGCGGGCAAGATCGAGTGCCCGGCCGAGTACCCAGGCAGCGGTGACGTTGGTGTACGCGTTGTCGTCCAGTCCCGGCCGGGAGCTGCCCGGGTATGCGTCGTGGTATTCGTCCGGGCCGACCACGCCGCGGATCCGGTAGCGGCCGAGCGCCGTGTCCAGATCTGCCAAGCTGCCCCAGAAGCGGGCGATCTGGAGGATCATCTCGGCGCCCTTGGTGTGCAGGAACTCGGTGTCCCCGCTGGCCTCGCAGTACTGCCACACGTCGTACGCCACCGCGGAGTTCACATGGTGCTGGAGCCGGGAGTGGTCCGGCAGCCAGTGGTTCGAGAGGGGGTTGAGGTGGAGTCGCGGTGTCTCCTCCCGGCCGTCGCTGCCGCTCTGCCAGGGGTACATCGCTCCTAGGTGTCCCGCCTCCCGGGCGGCTCGGCACGCCTGCGGCAGCCGCCGGTGGCGGTAGGTGAGCAGGCTCCGGGAGACTTCGGGGAAGTGCAGGTTCAGATAGGGCAGGACGAACAGCTCGTCCCAGAAGACATGCCCCCGGTACGCCTCGCCGTGCAAACCGCGCGCCGGGACACCCACGTCCAGATCGGCGGTGTGCGGCGAGAGGGTCTGGAGCACGTGGAAGAGGTGGAGCCGCAGGATGCGGCCGGGCTCCCCCGGTACGTCGAGTTCGGCGCGCCGCCACAGCGCGGCCCAGGCACCGGCGTGCGAGGCGCGCAGGCCGGGGAAGTTTTCGGCCGTCGTCGCGCGTTCCACCGCCGCCCGCAGCGGATCGGCGATCGCCAGGTCGCGGGAGGTGTGTATTGCCACGATCTTGTCGACGACGACCGGGTGGCCTGGTTCGACCAGCAGGGTCAGTGCGTGCCCGGCCCGCCGACGTCCGATGCGCGGACGGCATGACATCGGCTCGGCCCCTGTGACCCGGGTCTGCGCGGCGAGCGCGATACGGATGTCAGAGGTCCGGGTACGGCAGCGCAGCCATGCGGTATCGGAGTCCGCGTCACCGGAGCCGAACCCCGTCAGGTGACGCTCGTCCAGGCCCTCGTAACGGCGCACGTTGGCATTGCGCACGTCCCCGTCCAGGGCCGACTCGACCTCGATGCGGCGCAGTCGGTCCTCCGCCGTGAGGACGGTCCGCAGCGCGGCGAGGTGGGGGTCGCCCATGTGGACCAGCCGGTGCTGCTCCACTCCAAGCCGGTGCCCGTCGCGGTCGCGGTAGCCGACCGTCCGGGTGAGGATCCCTGTGCGCATGTCCAGAATCTGCTGGTAGTCGAGCGGCGCGCAGGTGTCCGGGGACAGCCACGCTCCGGCGGCGCCGTCCTCGGACAGTGTCCGCAGGCGCAGCGGCAGCCAGTTCGGCAGATTGACCAGATCCTCGTTCTCCACCTCGCGTCCCGCGACGGCGGAGCGCAACCGGTCGTAACACCCCGCCACGTACGTGCCGGGGTAGTGCACCGGCCCGGTACAGCTCTCGGGCGCAGCGCCGCGGGTCGCCGTATAGCCGTTGCCGAGGGTGCACAGCACCTCACGCAGCCGTTCGGCGGCCGGGTCATAGCCGCGGTACTCCCACGTCCACTCCGTCATGGGGCGCTCATCTCCTCGTCCCATGATGGGAACGCCGCCCCGACGGCGCATGCCGACCGACGGGGGCGGCGGGGCCCTTCGGCCCATGTCCGGTCCCTTCCCGCCGGACCGATCCTGGACATCGGGCGGCCGGGATACGAGGGCGGTGAGGGAGATGTCCGACGCGACCACTACCGACCTGTACGAGGTCACGATGGCCATGGCGTACCTGGACGAGGGAATGACGGCCCCCGCCACGTTCAGTCTCTTCGTACGGAACCTGCCACCCGGCCGCGGTTTCCTCGTCAGCGCGGGCCTGGAGTCGGCACTGGACTTCCTCTCCGCCTTCCGTATCCGCCCCGAGGACACGCGCACCTTCGCGGAGGTACTGCGCCGTCCGCCCCGCGACCTGGCAGCCCTGACCGGCCTGGAGTTCACCGGAGAGGTACGGGCGGCGCCCGAGGGCCGGGTCGTGCTCGCCGGAGAACCGCTGCTGGAAATCACGGCGCCACTCCCCCAGGCCCAGCTGGTGGAGACGTACGTGCTCAACCAGCTCAGCCACCAGACCGCGATCGCCTCGAAGGCCGCGCGCTGCGTACTCGCGGCGGCGGGCCACCCTGTCGTGGACTTCTCCCTGCGGCGGACGCACGGGACGGAGGCCGGATTCCACTGCGCGAGGCTGGGCGCGATGACGGGATTCGCGGGCACCAGCAACGTGGCCGCGGCAGCCGCCTGCGGTCTACCGGCCATCGGCACGATGGCCCACTCGTTCGTGGAGGCGTTCGCCTCGGAAGAGGAGGCGTTCCGTGCCTTCGCCCGCACCCACCCCGGACCGGTGACACTACTGGTGGATACCTACGACACCCGGCAGGGCGTCCGCACGGCGGCGCGAGTGCTGCACGACCTGGGGTGCGCCCCCGGCTCGGCCGTACGGCTCGACAGCGGCGACCTCGGCGCGCTGGCGAGCGAGGCCCGCACGATCCTGGACAGGGCCGGGCTGCCGGAGGTGCGCATCGTCGCAAGTGGCAGCCTCGACGAATACGCGGTGGACCGGCTGGTCCGCTCGCAGGCCCCCATCGACGTCTACGCGGTGGGCACGCGGGTCGGCGTCTCCGCCGACGCCCCTTACCTGGACTCCGCGTACAAGATGGTCCAGTACGACGGTCGGCCGGTGATGAAGCTCTCCGCGGCCAAGGTGACCGCTCCGGGACCGAAACAGATCTTCCGCCGCCCGGGACACCCCGATCTGATCGCCCTCAGCGACGAACCGCCCCCACCCGACAGCCATCCCGTGCTGGAAACGGTGATGCGCCACGGACAGCGCACCGCCCCACGCCCCACGCTCGCGGAAAGCCGTGAGCGCCTGACCGCCGATCTGGCCGACCTGCCGCACGCCGCCCGGCTCATCGAGCATCCAATCGCGCCGAAAGCCGTCTCCTCCGCAGCGCTGACCGCGCTCACCGATCGAGTACGCGACCGCCTTCACGCCCTCACCGTCACGGGGGTGCACACCGGTTCGGTGCGATGACACGCGCACGCGGTCTTGTCGATCAGTGTCCGCGAGGTGCGTACATGGTCACGGCCATTCCGGCGAGGCAGATCAAGGCACCGATGACGTCGAAGCGATCGGGGCGGTAGCCGTCGGCGACCATGCCCCAGGCGATCGACCCGGCGACGAAGATGCCACCGTACGCGGCGAGGATGCGGCCGAAGTCGTCGTCGCTCTGGAAGGTCGCCACCACCCCGTACAGCCCGAGCGCGATGACGCCGGCGCCGATCCAGACCCACCCCTTGTGCTCGCGGATGCTCTGCCATACGAGCCAGGCGCCTCCGATCTCGAACAGGGCGGCGACGGCGAAAAGGGCGATGGAGCGGGCGACGAGCATGACGAGGGTCTTTCTGACGGGGTGAGCAGGGGGAAGAGTAGGCGGGCCCGGTCAGAGGGCCGGGCCGAACAGCTCGGCGAGCAGGCCGGCCGCGTCGGCCGGGGCTCGGACCTCCAGGCGGAGGACCCGGCCGTCGAGGTGGAGGCGGAAGTCGAAGAAGGGGCAGCACTGCTGCTCGGCCGCAGCGAGTTCGGCGACGGTGGCCGTCCGGTCGGCGGGCAGGGTCAGCCGCAGCCCATCGGGAACCGGTGTGCGCTCGGCGCCGTCGACGGCCGCGTGCCAGGCGGCGGCGCGCTCGGCCATCCGGTCGCCGGTCAGGGAACAAGCCACGGGCAGGCGCGCTGCGGTGCGGGCGGCAGGCCGGAGCGGCACAGAACGCGCCGGATGGTGGCGGCGGCGACCCGATGGCCAAGCCGTCGCAGTTCGCCCTGGATCCTGACCTATCCCCAGGTCGGGTTCTCTCTCGCCAGGCGCTGGATGAGCGCGACTGTCTCTTCCGGCAACGGCGGCCGGCCGGGCCTGGCTGGTGCCTGTCGCCATTTCCAGCGCACCAGACGGCGGTGCCAGGTCAGCAGGGTGCCCGGAGTGACCAGGCGATGGCGACGTAAGGCAGGTGGCAGGTACTGGGCGAGAGCGGAGAGCACGGCACGGTCAGCCCATTCTTCGCGGCGGCCGACCGGCCCAACAAGAGGAGGCAGCCCAGTAGTCGGCAGAAGATCAGGTAGAGCAGTCGCAGACCCACGATCACTGATCATGCCCATGCTCGGGCGATCGCAAAGCCCCAGGTCAACCACCGTACGGCAATAAAGACACCCTTCAGGGGTACCGCCCGCTGCCCGAGCCGTCGGCGGACAGGGAGGACGGCGAGACGTAGCGCCCGCCCGCCGCACGCGGTCACGCCCTGCCATCGGCGCTCGGCGGCAGGGCTGCTCCATCCCAGGTCCAGGCCATCTGGCACCCTCCCGCACTCACGGGTATCCGAGTAAGCCCTCGCACACCTGTCTGCGTGCGTTCCGCTGTCCGACGTCGTCAGGCCTGGAGGACTTCAGTGCGGGAGAGGGCCCGCTTGAGCAGAGCCTGCAGCGCGTCCTGCTCGTCCTGCGTCAGGCCGGCGAACAGGGGTTCCTCGGTCAGGACCTTCAGCAGCCGTTCCCGCAGCTCGGTGCCCTCCGGGGTCAGGACAAGCTGCTTGGCCCGGCGGTCGGTGGGGTGGGGGCGGCGCTCTATCAGCCGCAGGGTCTCCAGCTTGTCGATCACGACGGTGGCATTGGACGGTTCGCAGCTCATCCGCCCGGCAAGCTCGCGCATGGTCATCGGACCTGTCATCTCGCGCAGGGCCGAGGCCTGCGCGACGGTCAGACCGAGCCCGGCCACCCATTCACGCATGCGCGCATTGCTCTGCATGTCCAGGTCGTGCACCAGCTTGCCCAGCTCCCACTGCGCTTCCGCCTGCGTCTCCGTCATCGCCATGGCTCCAGACTAGCAAACTACTTCAAGTCATGGTAGATATGACTTGAAACATTAAAGTCATATGCATTGGAGGAGCCTCATGAACCTCAACCTCACGGGTAAGACCGCCGTCGTCACCGGCGCCAGCCGGGGCATCGGACTGGCCACCGTCCGGACCTTGATCGGCGAAGGGGTCCGCGTCGTGGGCGCCGCGCGCACCATCACTCCCGAGCTGAAGGAAACCGGCGCCCACGCCGTGTCGGCGGACCTGAGCACCGCGGAAGGCGTTTCCGCCCTGATCGACACGGCGCTGGCCGAGCTGGGCGGCATCGACCTGCTGGTGAACAACGTGGGCGGCGGGGACGAGGCCGTCATGGGCTTCCTCGACGCCGGCGACACCCAGTGGACCCGCATGTTCGACATCAACGTGCTCGCCACCGTCCGCGCCACGCGCGCGGCCCTGCCCAGCCTGATCGAGCGTCGCGGGGCGATCGTCAACATCTCCTCCACTGTCGCCCGGATGCCCCTGGGCGTCCCGGCCAGCTACAGCGCCGTCAAGGCGGCGGTCACCGCGCTCGGCAAGTCCCTGGCCGAGGAGTTCGGCCCCCAGGGCGTGCGCGTGAACACCGTCTCCCCTGGCCTGGTCCGCACCACCGTCTACGAGGACTCCAACGGCCCGGTCGCCCAGCTGGCCGCGGCAGCAGGTGTCAGTCTCTCCGACTTCGTCCAGCAGGTCGCGAAGGCCCAGAAGATCACGACTGGCCGCATGAGCGAAGCCGAGGAGGTCGCTGCCCTGGCCGCGTTCCTGCTGTCCGACGTGGCCGGCAACATCACCGGCGCCGACTACGTCATCGACGGCGGCACCATCAAGACGGTCTGAATCCAGCACCTCAAACCACGAACAAGGAGGACAGAACCATGGCTCACGTCGTCGTCGGGTCCGCCGAGCGCACGATCGACGCTCCCGCGGATGAGGTCTACCGCTACCTGGCGGACATGCACCTGCACGCTCGCTTCCTGCCCGCCCCCTTCTACGACTGCCAGGTCGTGGACGGCGGCCCGGGCGCGGGCAGCGTCGTCCAATACAAGATCGACTTTGCTGGGGGCGTCCGGGAGCTGCGGATGCAGGTCACCGAGCCGGAGCCGGGCAGAACTCTGGTCCATACCGATACAGGCGGCTCCGGCCTCGTGACGATGTTCACCGTGACCCCGCAAGGCGAGCGGGCGCTGGTGAACATCACCTCCAGCTTTGACGGCGAGACCGGCGTCGCCGGCTTCGTCGAGCGGATCATCGCGCCGCGCAGGCTGCACCGCGTCTACGCCAAGGAACTCGCCAGCTTCGACGCCCACGCCCGCGAGCAGCGCGTCGGCTAGCAGCAGCACGTATCACTTGTCAGTCATCAAGGAACAGGAGTTCAACCATGAAGATGCTCACCTTCAAGGCCACGACCCACAGCGCGAGGTCGGCCCGGATCGGCGCGCCGATCAGCGCGGCGGCCATGGAGTCCGTGATCGACGAGCCGGGGCCGGTCGAGGTCAAGACGATCGGCGCGGACTGGGAAGCCCCGATCACGGGGCTGCTCAACATCAAGCACCCGAAGGCCGTCGCGGCCGGGATCACCGACCACAAGGAGCCGATCAAGATCTACGCCCACGTCGTGCGGCACCCCACGCAGGGTTTCTTCCTGGTGGACACGGGTGTCTCGCGGCGGCTGGTGGAGGACCCCGTGGGGGTCGGGGTCGGAATGATGCTGAGGAAATACGGGGGCATCGAGAAGATGCACCCACAGCAGAGCACCGCGGAGATCATCGAAGCGGAGGGAGTTCCCCTGAACGGGGTCTTCATGACCCATCTCCACCTCGACCACGTCTCCGGACTCCCGGACGTTCCCAAGGACGTCCCCATCTACACAGGCGCCAATGAAGCGGAGGCGTCGCTCTTCCTGAACCTGTTCGCCCAGGGAACGAACAACCACCTCCTGGCCGGACGGCCACCGCTCGAGGAACTCCAGTTCGCCAAGGACCCGGACGGAAGGCTCGAAGGTGTCAACGACGTGTTCGGCGACGGCTCGTTCTTCGCGATCCTGACCCCGGGCCACACCACCGGACACGTCTCCTACCTCGCCCGTACCACGGCGGGTCCGGTGCTCATGACCGGTGACGTCAGCCACACGCGCTGGGGTTGGGACAACGGCGTCGAGCCCGGCACCTACATGCAGGAGCGCGAACCCAGCATCAAAAGCTTGCTCGCCTTGAAGGCGCTCAGCGAGCGCCACCCGAACATGATCGTGAGGCTGGGCCATCAGGAATAGCCCCCAGGCGGCCGAAAGCAGCCGATGCCGGGCCCCCGATGAGGCGACCAGGGGCTTGGCATCCGTCCACCACATCCCGAATCCATCAGGGCCAGGGGTACACACGACGAGCCAGAGCCGTTCGACCTCCTGGTCGCCGGACCCACCCACCGCACCAAGATCCTCATTGGCTACACCCGGGTGTCCACCGGCGGGCAGAAGCTCGACCGCCAGATCGGGGTCCTCACCGCGGCCGGGTGCCGACGGATCTCGCCGACAAGAAGTCCGGCAAGGACGCCTTCACTCGGAGCTGAAGGCCTGCCATGCCCTCCTCGCCGCCGTGGCGAGGACGACGGCGGCGACCAGGGCGCCGGGCTCAAGCGGAATCGCCACCCGCTACGAGACCGCACTCGTCGGAGCGTCCGGTCGGAGCCAGTGGGTGACGTCCACCACCAGGACCAGACGTCCGTCGGCGGCCTCGGGCTGCGGTAGCCCGGCCAGCACCTGCCGCAGCTGCGGCACATCGACATTCCCGCTGTTCAGCGCGTCGTACATCGCGCCGTGCCCGCGCCGGTGCTCGGCCGTCAGCGTGAGGTCCGCCGGTGTGGTCACCGGCCCGTCCGCGCACAACAGCGCATCGGTCAGCTCGAACAGTGTGTCCCCACGCACGGGCAGGCAGTCGAAGAAGTCGTCCCGGAAGTGTGACGCCACCGCGAACGCTTCCCATCGGACGTCGTGATGCAGCAGACTCATTCCCCCACGGCCTTTGTACTGGTCAAGTGCCTCTTTGGTCGGAGCACAGGATCAGCCGGAGGCCGTGTTCACGCCCCCGGAATCCACGTACGAGCGAGCGCGTTCGGGGCATCGTTCGAGGTCAGACCAGGCGGGCGCCGTCGGCCTCACCCCGGAACACTGTCGCTGATTTCGTCGCGGATCGTGGGCGCCGCGCCCTTCCGTTGGTCGTTGATGGGCCTGGTGCCGCGCAGGCCGAAGGCGGAGACCGCCGCCCCCAGCAGCACCATGACCACCGGGACGACGAGCGCGGTGCGGTAGGCGTCCAGCACCGCGCCTGGTGAGCCGTCGGCGTCGGCCGCCGCGATCCCGTACACCGCGGTCACTGCGGAGATTCCGACCGCCGAGCCGAAACTGGGTGAACGTGTACAGCAGCCCGCCGGCCAGGCCCTGCTCCTCCTTGGCTACGCTGTCGGTCGCCGCGATGGTGAGCGGACCGTAGGCGAGGGCGAAAGCGGTGCCCGAAATGATCAGGCTCGGGAACATCGCCGCGTAGGACCAGTCCATCTCGACCGGCAGGAAGAGCCCGTAGGCCACGATCGCCAGCAGGAAGCCGCCGAAGGTCACCCGGCTGTTGCCGTACTGGAAGCCGAAGAACGCGCCCAGAAAGAGCAGCGCGCCGAGGTCGGCCCGCACCATCGCGGCCTTGCGGAAGATCCCCATCCGGACGAGCGGCGCTTTGGCGCGCCGTTCGATCACGATGAACACCGCCACCAGCGCCAGCCCGGCGGCGAGCGCGCCGAGGGTCAGCTCGAGCCCTTCGCCGCGGTGCTCGAGCCGGACGATGCCGTAGGCGAACAGCAGCATCGCGGCGGCGGCACTGGCCGCGCCGACCAGGTCGTAGCTGCGCTGTGCGGGCTCGGGGCGGGCCTCGGCCGGCAGCAGCCTGAGCGCCGCGAGCAGGATGGCGCCGGCCAAGAACACCGGGGCGAAGAACACCCAGCGCCAGCCGAGTTCGGTCAGCAGCCCGCCGATGACGAGGCCCAGCGAGAAGCCGCCGGCGCCGACGCCGGCGAAGACCAGCAGGGCCTTGTCGCGCTGCGGCCCCTCCGGATACGAGGTCGTAATGATCGACATGGCGGCGGGGGTCATGAAGGCCGCCGCCACGCCGGTGACGAACCGGGCCACGACCAGCATCCAGCCGTCGATCGCGAAGCCGCCCAGCATGGAGAAGACCAGGAAGACGCCCAGCCAGGTGAGGAACATCCGCCGCCTGCCCAGCAGATCGGCGGCGCGGCCGCCGAGCAGGGTGAAACCGGCGTAGCCGAGCACGTAGCCACTCATCACCCACGCCGCGGTGCCGGTGGTCAGGCCAAGGTCGGCGCGGATGGTGGGGACGGCAACGGCCAGCATGGCGACGTCGCTGCCCTCGAGGAAGATCGTGCCGCACAGGACAAGCAGCACGGCCCAGGCTCGTCCGCTCTTGCGGGCCGCGGGGACGGTGGACACGGATCGCTCCTCACCCGTTGAGTCGCTTGGTCACCGCCGGTTCATCAGCAACGGACGCCATTCGTCGCGCAAGCTGCACGAGCCCAGCCACGTCGCCCGTGCCCGCACGTCGAACCATCCCTCCCTGAGCCTTCACGATCGCCATGGCCGCGACCGTACCGAGCAGCCAGCAACCCAGGCCGCACCTTTTATCTGCACCCGGAGGTTCGCGTGGGTGGCCGCTGACCCTGAAGCCCACAACCATGGTCCGGTACCGCACCTACGTCACCGCCGACCTCATCCCCGCACTCGGCCAAGTCCGTCTCGATGACCTCGGTTACTCCCACATCGCCGGCTTCGTCCACACTCAACTCGCCCACGGCCGCGGCAAAGTCACCATCCACCGCTGCCTGGCCACCCTCTCCAGCGCCCTGGGCGACGCGGTCAAACACCACCGCCTCAGCCACAACCCCGCACGCCCCACCATCATCCCCCGACCACCCGCGGCCAAACGGCGCATCTGGACCCTCGACGAAGCCGCCCGCTTCCTGCGCTACTGCCACACCGCCGACCCGCTCATGGCCGACCTGGTCGAAGTCCTCATCGGCACCGGCATGCGCAAAGGCGAAGCCCTCGGCCTCCACTGGGCCGACGTCCACCTCCCCGAAGGCATGCTCTTCATCCGCTGCACGCTCTCGGCCGTCGACAACAACCACCTCGTCCTCACCGCACCCAAGACCCGCAGCAGCAAGAACTGGATCGCCATCTCACCCCGGGTCGCCACAGCCCTACGACGCCGCCGCGCCGCGGACCCGGATCCCCGCCGATCCTCACCGCGCGGGGATCTCGTCTTTCACCAGCCGGACGGCAGCCCCCTCCACCCCGAATACGTCCTCAACCACTTCCACCTGCTCTGCCGCAAAGCCGGGGTCCCGCGCACGACCGTTCACGACCTGCGCCACCTCGCCGCCACCATCTCCATCACCGCCGAACAGAAGATGCATCTGCCCAGGCCGCGACCACCCTGCGACCACGCCCCGCGGAAACACGGAAAGGCCGCCCCCGCCTTCCGGCGGAAACGGCCTTCGACCTGAGAAAACGCTGGTCGGGACGACAGGATTTGAACCTGCGACACCTTGCCCCCCAGCGACATCGTCATCGACTGGTTCTTCGGTCGGTCCCGTCAGGTCCTGACTCAGCTTCTGGGTGCGTGCCGGCCGGTCACGAGTTCGGCGAGGTCTTCCGGATGAAGGAACGAGGGTGGCGGCGGTGGGCCCCAGCTGAACAGGCCTTCCGCCCCTTCCCAGACCTCGGGTTCCCAGACCTCGTCCTCGGGGATGCAGTCCATGTCCGAGTAGTACTCGGAGAAGTTGCCAGCCGGGTCTTTGAGGTACCAGAAGAAGTTCGATCCGGCGTGGTGGCGGCCCAGTCCCCACACATGGCGTTCGGGGTGGTCCTCGAGCATCGCGGTCGCGCCCCGCCCGACCTCGTCGATGTCGTCCACCTGCCAGCTGGTGTGGTGCAGGAACGCAACCGGCGCGGCCATCGCCAGTACATTGTGGTGGTCGACGGAGCACCGCATGAACGCGCCCTTGTCGCCGATGTAGTCGCTGATCTTAAAACCGATGCCATCGGTGAAGAACCCCATGGTGGCATGGAGATTGGTCGTGCCGATGACCGCGTGCCCGAGCTTTTTGGGCCGGACCGCCCCGTCGCGGAGCACGCCGGGCGCGCGGCCCGTGCGCTCCACACGTCCCGGGCTGTTGTAGGGGGTGGCGGGCACCGGTTGTGCCACGATGCGGGGCGCGACTTCGACACGGGCCACCACCTCCGTTATCGGCTCGGTCGCGCGGAGGACGTGGGCGTCGAAGTCGCGGGGAACACCGAGTCGTTCCAGGTTCGCCGCGATGCGGGCGATGTCGTCCGCATCGTCCACCCCGATGCCGATCTCCACCAGCCGACGGATGGGTGTGCGCACGAGACACAGTTGCTCCCCGCCGTCGCGGGTGGCGAACACGCCCCCACCGCGGTGCTCGAGACCGAATGCGTCGTAGTAGGCGACCGTCGCGTCGAGATCGGGAACGCCGATGGTGACGCTGGTCAATCTGTGCAGGCTCATGGCGTTATGCCTCCGGGGACTCGCGAAAGACCTGGTTGAGCTCGCCGATTCCGTCGATCCAGCTGCGCAGTTGCTGCCCGGAGGTGGAAAACCGCCGGGGTTATGGGCCCTGGCCGACTCCGGCAGCGTACCGGTGAACACGCGACCGCCGGGGTAGAGCGTGATGATGCGGGACAGGTTCGCGACCAGCCCGGCGATCGGGAATATCAGGTCGTTGGTTCGGCCGCGCCGGACGATCTCGCCGTCGACCTCGGACCACGACATGCCGCCGCTGTGATCGGAACTGCCAGCATGTGGTCCGTGGCATTCAGCCCAAACGGTCGCACCTTGGCCGTCGGCGGTGATGATGGCAAGGTGCGGCTGTGGGATGTGAATACAGGAGCCGTTCACGCCGCCTTGACCGGCCACGGTGACGCTGTCGAGTCGGTGGCGTTCAGTCCGGATGGCCGCACACTGGCCAGCGGCAGCAACGACCACACCGTACGACTGTGGAACATCTCCCTCCCCAACCCGGCCCGAGCGATCAATACAATATGCCGCGCTATCAGCCGGGACATGACCCCGCAGGAAAGCTCCACTTATCTGCAAGGCCAATCACTCCGCCACCCTTGCCGATCCTGAGCCGGTCAGCCCTGCTGATCGCGGTCACACAGCGCATCAGGATCTCTGCGGACACGCTGGAGTCCAGCAGCAGGCCCCGTATTCCCACGCTACCCGCATCACGACTCCCCCAGCGGACACGCCGGTGGGGTCCCGGAGCGCGTACTTGCCGTTGCGCTGCTTGGTGGTGTCGATGGCGACGTCGCCGGTGTACTCGGAGTGGCCCTTGCCCGTGGCCTGGTGCTGCGCGCCGTAGGAGGCGATCTGCTTGCCGACGGTTTCGCCGTGCGCGCCGGTGCCCTTCACGGTGGTCTGCCAGGGCAGACGCGGGGTGCCGTTGACGGCCCGGGCGATCGACTTGGGGCGGGAGGTGGCGTCGTTGACGCCCTCACCGGCCCGATATCACCTTCGTGCGTGCCCGATGGCCTCCTGAGGCTCCTCGCGGGCGGCCCGTGGCGGGCGGGGGCGGCGGGGGCGTCCGATCAGCACGGCCAGGTGCACCGCGAGCATCACCGCAGCGGTCACGGCGGCGCTGTGCCACAGCAGCGCGTCCATCCGGCCCGCCGAGAGATACGCGCCCGCAGCCACCGCCACCAGGGCGCACACCGCGCGGTCGATGATGCTCTCCACCGACAGCAGGGTGGCGCGCGGAGCGCCCGGCGGCACCGCGTCGTTGACCAGTTTGCGCTGGATCGGATACGCGAAGCCGGTGACCGCCGAGAACAGGCAGAGCAGCGCCACCGCCGCCATCGGCCCGCCGAGGGTGATCCCGGCCAGGGACAGCGCCATCGCCAGGCTCAAGACGGACACCATCGTCAGCGGTTTCAGCTTGCGGCCCAGCCACTGCGGCCGGGCCGCGCCCACGGCCTCGGCCACCGTCACCGCCGCCAGCACACCGCCGTGCGAGGGCTCCGGGATGCCCTGGTCGATCAGGATCGGCTGGAACAGGTTCACCTGGCAGATCCGGGAGAGCGTGAAGACCGCCACGCCCTGCACCATCACCAGGGCCAGCCACGGGGAGCCGCGCAGGTGGCGCAGCGCCCGCCCGGCCTCCCGCCACACCCCCGACCGGCGTGCGCCCGACTCCGCGCCCACCAGCCGGGGCAGGGCCATGGCACAGGCCAGTGACGCCGCCGCGCTCACCGCGCTGAGGAGATACGGGGTGGGCCGGGACAGTGCCATCAGCGGTCCCACCAGCGGCCAGCACATCACCTTCGCGGCCAGCCCCAGCGCCCGCGCGTTGCCCTCGGCGCGCAGATAGTGGTCGTCCGCGCCCTGTGCGTGCAGCGCGTCGTAGAGATAGGCGCTGGCCGCCCCGGAGGTGAGGGAACGGCCCGCGGCGATGGCGAGGAAGTGCACCAGGAAGCCGGTGTAGTCGGGAGAGAAGACCGGGACCAGGTTCGCCGCGGTCATCACCACGGCGCCCGCGCGCAGACAGTTGCGGGCGCCGATCCGGTCGGCCACCAGACCGGTCGGGATCTCGAACAGGCAGAACGCGATGTAGTAGAGGGACTGGATACCGAAGATCAGCGCGTCCGAGAGCCCGGCCTGCCGCTGGTAGGCGTAGAAGACCGGCATCCACCACAGCAGGTTGAACAGCAGCTGGAAACCGTTGTTGAGGGCGATGACCCGGCGTGCCCCGGCGGTGAGCGGGGTCCGTCCCTCCGCCGGGGAGCGGCGGAGGAACGGCGCACGGCCCTTCACAGCGCGTACGGGCGGAGCTGGACCAGCTTGAAACCGCCCTCTTCGGTCATCAGCCACTCGATGTCCAGCGGATCGTCCGGACCATCCGGATCGTCCGCGAAGTGCGACTGGAGCAGCCGCCCGGTGAGCGCGAGATCCGCCAGCCGTGCCCGGGCCGAGGACGGCAGGTCCTCAACCGAAGAACCGAGGTCCACCGTGCGGCCCCCACCCTCCACAGTGTTGTAGAGGTACTGCAACGGCAGCGCAGTGCCGTCGACGACGCTCTCGGGCGAACCGGGCGTGCAGTTGATGTAGACGTTGCGGAAGTCCTCACGCCGCGTGGGGTTGCAGGTGACCAGCACCCCGCCGAGCCCGGCCGGGGTGTACTCCTGCACGATGACGCCCATGTAGGTGTCGTCCAGGGAGATGCCCGCCTCGTGACGGAGCCGGACACTGCGCGGCGACACCAGCGAGGCCCACACCTGCCGTACCGCGTCGAGGAGTTCGTCCGTGCCGTGCACCGTGGTGATGGACTCGTAGACCCCGGCGGCGGAAAAGCCGGGCAGGTCCTCGGCATTGGAGGAGGACCGCACCACCAGCCGCTTGCGGCACACCCGGTCCGCGAACGGGCCGGTGATCCGGGCGGCCACATCCTCCGGCACCGGGGTGCCGCGCAGCAGCTGCTGGAGGCTCAGGCACAGCGGGTCCAGCACATCGGTGGCTCCCAGCTCCAGCGCCATCTTCAGCTTGCCGATGCCCTGTTGCAGAGCGGGCGAGGAGATCAGGAAGCGGTGCTGGAGGGCGAACGGCAGCGCCACGCCGTCGGGCGCGGTGACGGTGGCCGCCACGAACTCCGAGGCCGCCCGGCGCAGCGCCTCAGGGTCGGCGGGCGCGGTCAGCCGGGAGGCGAGATGGCCGTACAGATCCTTCCGGGGCGGCCGGGCGCGGCCGTAGAAGGCGGTGAGATCGGCGGTGCGGCTGTCCAGCACATGGTGGAGTTCACCGAGGTTGGCGGCCTTGGTGCCGTATCGGTCGCGGTCCTCGCGGCGCAGCCGGCGCAGTTCCAGGACGGGGACGTCCTCCAGCAGTGGCGGCTCCAGCCGGATCCGCTGCTGGTGCCACGCGGGCTCGTCCAGCTCCGGGACCTCGTGCAGCCGGACCAGGCTCACCTCGTCGTCCTGGACCCGGTAGCACACCCACGCCCCGTCCAGCTCCTCCGACTCCACCAGCCGGGCCATGTCGCGCATGATGGCGTTCGGGATGCCCCAGCCGGAGGCCAGCACATTGGTGTGGGACAGCGGGGTGATGGGGGCGGCGTTGATGAATCCGGCCACCCGTGGCACATCGTCGGGCAGACAGTCCATGGCCACGATGTCCGACCAGCCGAGGTCCGCGGCGTGCGCGCGGTACTCCTCGAGCGAGGCGAACCAGCGCAGCCTGCCGATGGCCTCTCCGGTGTTCAGCGGGGTACGGGGGCGGCTGACGAACAGCTCGTGGCTGAGGATGCGCGGCAGCGTCACGTCGCTCACCGGGGCGAGTGCCGCCTCCTGGCCGTGGTTGGCGGGTTTCAGCAGCAACGGCAGCCGCCCGTCGACCCGCTCCCGGACGAAGTCGTAGAACTCCTGGAGCAAGGGGCCGTCCATGGTGTCGGCCTCGGTGGTCTCCAGCACCAGGAACGGCCGGTCCCGGCCCTCAGTGTCCTCGTCGGCGTGCAGCGACAGCACACCGAGCAGGAAGCGGCGGCCGGGGGCGGTGTACACCGAGGCATTGAACGCGTCGAGTCCGGCGTCGAGTTCGCCCAGGTCCATCCCGAGGATGCGGGTGGCCACATAGTTGACATGGAAGGGGTGGACGGCGGTGTCCAGCAGATGCCAGGTGTGCTCGGTGCGGTCGACCACCACCTTCAGATACGGGTGTCCGGCCAGCACTCCGGACAGCGACCGGAACAGCGGCAGCGACAGGTTCTCGCCGACCACGGTGGCATCGGTGCCGGGCGCGGTGGCCGGGCCCGCAAACGCGCTGATGCCGGTCATCACGGCCTCCCGGTGGCCGGGACGGGCGGCAGGGCGGTGGGCAGGGCGTCGTTGAGCCTTTCGAAGTCACGTATCACCGTGACCGGATCGTCGGCCACCAGCAGACACAGCGCCGCCATGGTGTTCGCGCCCGCCGCCGGGTCGTAGACCGGCACCGGCGTGCCGTCCGGCAGCGAGTGCTCGGCCACCTTCGTCAGCCGCGCCCCGGTGGAGATCAGTCCGGTGCGCTGGACGGCGTCGAAGTCCCACAGCCGCCGGTCCGGCCACGGCGCGCCGGAGCCGTCCACGGCCAGCACCACCAGGGAGCCGGCCGCGCCCTTGGCGTCCGCGGCGCCCAGCACCGAACCGGGCCCCGGATCGGGCCAGTCGACCTCGCGGCCGAGCAGCCGGTCGATGAGCATGCCGATGACGTCCACCCCGAAGACCTCCTCGATCTGGGGGACGGTCATCGCGCCACCGAACCGGGCGGCGGTCTCGATGACCCACATCCGTCCGTCGGCGCCCAGCTTGATTTCGGTGTGGGTGCCGCAGGTGCGCAGGCCGAGCGCGTCCACGGCGGCCGTCGCCAGCTCCACCACCTTGCGCTGGGCGGCCTCGGGGAGCAGGGCGGGGGTGATCCCGGCGCGCTCGGTGAACGGCTCGACGGTGGGCATCCGCCCGCTCAGGCACACCGGGTGATACACGCCCTCGGCCACGACGCCCTCGACGCTGACGTAGTCGCCCCAGCCCGGCTCCTCGAACCAGCCGGCGGCCGTGCCCGTCACGATCTCCTCGACGAGGAAATCGGCGTCCGCCGCGGCCACATGGAGCTCGGCGTAGCCCTGGCGGGCGGACTCCTCCATCACCTCACGGGCCCGGGCCCAGGCGGGCGCGATGTCCTCCGGGCCGCGCAGGATCTGATGGGCGGTGGACCCGGCGCTCCAGGCCGCCTTCATCAGCATCGGGTACGGGATCTCGGCCGCGGCCTCGTGCAGATCGCGCTCGGTGGCCACGGAGCGGAACCGTGGCTGGGACACCCCGTGCGCGTCCCAGGTGCGGCGCATCATCCGCTTGTCCCGGGCCAGCACGCAGTGCGCACCGGCCCCGGCGAGCCCCAGCCGCTCGCAGGCGTCGGCCACCGCCACCACGGCGTACTCGGACGGGGTGAACACCGCGTCGGTGCCGACGGCCTGTGCCTCAGCCGTGATGAGCGCGACGAGGTCCTGGGACGCGGCGTCCACGGGAGCGACCACCGAGGCGCACAGCCGGGTGACCACCCCGTGGGCGGAGGGCGGAAGGGGACTGAGCACGAGCAGATGCACTTCGGCCTTCGCGGCGACCCGGGACAGCGCGTATTCCAGCGGCGGCCCGCCCTTGGCGTAGACAAACAGCACCTTGCTCATAGATAACGACTCCTCGGTCCAGGGTTTCCCGACGGCTCAGCGAAAACCGGCGGGCTGGCACATCCGCCACGATCCGGGCCCGTCAAGCGAACCAGTCGGACAGGACGGCTACCCGCCGAATCGGGGGTGGGCACTCAGGCAAATGCCTGAGTGTCACGAGGGATTCACGGTGAGCGAGGTCACCGGGTGTGGGTTTCAGTCCTTTTCGGCCCCTTTTGCGTTCCGGCTGGTTACGCCGCATGTGAGCGCGGGGCCTGGGCAATCCTTCGTCATGCCTTCGGCGGTCCGTACCCGGAGGCCGGATCGGAAAGGCGGCTGGTGTCCGATATGGGCCTGAGTACGCTGCTCGAACGCATGCCCGTGTCATGGTGGGAAGCCGATGAGGGGCTGCGCATCGTCAACTGCGGCGGGGGCGCCTTCCACGACCCCGGCACCGCACAGCGGTTCGTCGACAGTCTCGGCGGCACGGCCGACGCCGCGCGGGAAGGGGCGGCTACCGAGGGCCGGGAGTCGGGGATCGACCGCCGCCAGGTCCGGTTCGGCGGGCGGCTGTTCGACGTCACCTCCTTTCCCTGCCGACTGGCCGGTGACGGCCGGGGCGGGGTCAGCGGGCTCGCGGTGGACATCAGCGCCCTGGAGTTCGGACGCCACGGCTACGCCGCGTTCACCGACTTCGCCGCCTTCGCGCCCGCCGCGGCGTTCATCCGTGACGCCCACGGCCGCTACCTGTGGGCCAACCACGCCTACGCCCATCTGTACGGCACCACCCCCAACGCCGTGATCGGCAGCAGCGTCACCGATGTCGACGCCCCCGAGGACGTGGCGACCTTCCAGACCCTGGACCGGCAGGTGATCAGCTCGGGCAAGCCGGTGCGGCACACCATCGGCTACCACCGCCCCGACGGCTCACCCGGGCGCGCGGTCGGCCACCGCTTCCCGGTGGCCGAGGGTGGCCAGACCTGTGTGGCCGGGATCTACATCGACATCACCGACTACACCCTCGCCCTGAGCCAGCGGCGCGCCGCCGAGGAGGACCTCCAGGCACTCAGCGAACACAGCGGCCTGCCCTGCGCCCTGCTCTCGCCGGGCGGCCGGATACGCCGGGTCAGCGCCTCGGCCGCGGAACTGCTCCGGGTCCATGTGCCCGATCTACTCGGCCGCCCCGCCCACCGCTATCTGACCCCCGCCGACGATCTGGCCGGACTGCGCCACGCCTGGTGGGATCTGGTGAACCGGCGCCGGCACCGGTTCCAGACCTCCGCGGTCTTCCTCGACTCCCGTGGCGACGAGTGGCGGGCCCGGGTGCTGCTCACCGCCGTCAGCAGCGGTTCACGGCGGGCCCGCGGCGTCTGGGCGGTACTGCCCCACCACACCCTGCCGCACCCGCCGCTGCCACCGCTCACCGCGGCGCAGTTGCGCATCCTCACCCTGCTGTCCGCCGGACACGGCAACAACGAGATCGCCGCCTCGCTCCGGCTCTCCCGGCAGACCCTGGACTACCACCTCGGCCGGCTGCGGGAGTTGCTGGCGGCACCCACCCGGCTGGCGCTGGTCAGCCGGGCGTATGTACTGGGCATCCTCGATCCGCAGGCGTGGCCGCCGCGCTCGGCCGTCGGCTGCCGCCCGGCCGGTCCCTGCTGACGGGAAGCGGACAGGAAGCTTCGGCGTTCGGAACTGATCCAGCCCTGGCGCTGCCACCAGCCGATCGCATGGCGCGCGATAGACAGTTCGCGGCTGATGGTGTCGGCGTCTGTCTCATCCGCCCGGGCAGTCGCCAGTTCGGCCAGCCACTTCGGAAGCGCGCCGCGTCGGGGAACATCCTCAGGCAGCATCGGCTTCCCGGCCCGGCGGGGCCACCCCCGCCCTGCCGCCGCAGCGACGCGGTCCCGCCGCAGCAGCCCCGCACCGAACGCCACCGACTCCGCGGCCCCGCGCGCAGCAAGACCGGCTCACCGCCGCCCTGCGGCTGGGCTGCGCCGTTGAGCAGATCGGACCGTGCGCGTCGTGCCAGGAACTGACCCACCGCCTCCGCCGAGGCGGCGGCGGGGACACGGTGAGGGAGGTGGAGACCTGACTCCGCCTGGCGCAGGGGCGCCTCCCGGTGGTGGCACACCGAGGGGCGCGATGGGCGCGGTCCGCTGGCCGGAGGCTTCGACGGCTGCCGCGCGAGAGTGTGGTTCGGGGCTCCGGCCACTCCGGAGTGGCTCGGTTGCGAGTTCCAGCGCCTGGGGAACCAGCGCGTCCGTACCTTCGGCCATCCACCGGGCGTCGCGAGTCACCACGATGTTGCGCCTGCCGGACAGCGGACGGAATCGCGGAGGTGGAAAGAATCCCATGTCTTGCGCCCCATCACTCCGGATGACCGAGGGTGATCGCCTTGAAATGTGCCATGTCCTCAGGCACTCGCCACGGAATCGCGTTCTCGGCGCCGACCACACCGTCGCGAGCCTGCGCCCCGAATCAGCTCGACCTTCACGAGGGCGGGTTCTGTGTCGGCCACACGAGTCAACCGCGACGATGTCCGCTCCTTCGCGAGCCAGGTGTACCGCGTGGCTGCGCCCCTGGCCGCCTCCGGCCCGGTGATGAAGAAGACCTTCCCGTCCAACAGCCCCACCCCGGCAATCCCTTTCTCTGGCGGGGTTTGACGGTTCTGCAGACGAGGGCCACATAGCCGCCTCACCGCGGAGAAAGCGGTCTCCGCCCGCCGTCTCCCGTTCCGTGAACGCGATCACCCATGTCGGCGACCAACCCTCGGCGCCGTACCGATCATGCCGGCAAGGTCGAATCCGAACGGGACTCCGGCGCAGCGGACCCGACCGGAGAATCGTTCGGCTGCTGACGTGACGGATAAGCAACGCAAGCTTCAGGGTTGCCAGCCTTGTCGGATGCCTGCGGCGAGGATGAGGACTTTCATCCGGTCAGGCTGTGAATCGGCCTCCGTTGCTCAGCAGTACTGCACCAACGACATTTGATGCGGCAGGCGACGCCAGGTAGCAGATGTTGTCGGCGAGTTCCTCCGGCGTCGCGTATCCCAATGCACCCGACTCGGCCATCCTCTGGCGGACGGCATCCGGAGTACGTGCCGCCATCGGCGTGTCCACTGGCCCCGGAGCGACGGTGTTGACGCGTACACCGAAAGCGATGGCCTCTTTTGCCACGGCCTGGGACAGCGCGTGTACGCCGGCTTTGGAAGCGGCGTAGTGCGGATATCCCGTGAGCGTATCGAACGCCGCGGACGAGCCAACAGTCACGATGGCGCCCCTGCCGCGGGTACGCATGGCTCGCACAGCAGCTCGCAGAACGTGGAACGTGCCGTCGAGGTTCACGGCCATCACCCGTCGCCAGGCGGCGTCATCGAGTTGAGTCAGCACGTCCACTGGCTCGCCCGTCTCCTGAGCCTCGAGGATCCGCGCCTTGGCGTCAGGGTCGTCGACCCCGGCCGTGTGGATGACCACGTCGATGCGGCCTTCGGATTCGAGTACGGACGACACGACGGCATCGACAGCCTGCGGATCGGTTACGTCGACAACGTGAGCAACCCCTTTGATGGCGGACGCGACGGTGCGAACACCGTCCGCATTGAGGTCACCCACGTGCACAGCCGCGCATCCTTCAGCAGCAAGCAGGCGGGCCACTGCGGCCCCGATTCCTGACCCGCCCCCTGTAACGAGGGCGACCTGCCCCGCGAAGCGTCGCTCATGGATCGTTGCCATTTGGCTATCTCCTAGATCTCGTACAGAGGTGCTGCCATCCCCACGGCCATGCGTATCCGCGCTTTGGTTCCTTCGCTCGATCCCGAGGCCTACATCACGCAATGTCGCACGCTAAACCCGCGATGATTCCATGCTGATCGAATCGATGCTGCCGGAGTAGGCGAACCGCCCTTCATAGAGGTCGGATACCGGCGTTCCGGTGTTGCATCCGACGTCCAGGGTCTCACTGCAGGAATACCGGTACGGAACCGTACGCGGAACCTCGCCCTTTCCTATCTCGGCTCCGTCGAGAAGAAACACCACGTCGCCGCCGGAGCCAGGCACCTCGTGGACGACCTGCTTGCCCGTAGCCGGGTCGATGGTCGGACTCGTGACCCCACCAACGGACTCCACGGCCACACCATCGATCACGTGACCGGACAGTGACCTGCGCAAGGCCTTCTGCGCCTCTGCTGGTCTGCGCCTTGGGGAATCGACAGCCATCTTCATCGATGGTCCTTCTCAGGGAATGGCATCCGCCGAGAGGCCGGGTGCGTGCCAGCCAGCGCGTAAACGCTCTGGCGAGATCAAATTTAACTGAACTCAGGTATGCATCTCGTCTTGTAGTTGATCTGCCGAGGTGGGTGTCGACTAGCATCAAACCTAATTGAACTCATGTCAACACCTAGGTCGCGCTGAACGAATGGCCCGACCAGGCCCGGCCAGATGGAACGTCCGGCGACCTCACCGGCCGGAAGATGACGTGGAACGTGAGCGAAGATCGCGCGGCGGAGCTCGGCGGTCATGTCGTCCCCAGACGGGGTGGCGCGGGTGCGGGGCGACCGTCTCCAGCGGGTTACCGGCGCCGAACACGGCCTGGATGCGGCCACGGCGCATCGAGCGCCCGGTGACCCGCCTGACGGCGGCCGTTACCGCTGACAAGCCTGCCGCAGACCGGATCCTCGGCCACCCCGACGCTGGGGGCAAAGGCGTGCAGCTCGAAGGCGTGTTCCGAGCCAGGCGGGTAGGTGCCGACGGCCCCGGCCATCGCTGTCGGGATCCGTGACAGGTCGGGTTCCAGGCCGATATAGCTCCACACAGATCGTCACACCGGGCACGATCTCGCCGTCGTATCCAGAATCGGGGAAATCGCCTTCATGGTACAGATACGGGTACTCTCCCGTCATACCGCAGCCATGCGCCGACAGGTAGTACCTGTTCGCGTAATACTCTTCCGGAATGTCCCAGGCTTCCCTCGCGTAGTCCCGAAAGTTCATACCCGGGCGCAGGATGGACATGTTGTGGTGAAGCTGCTCATACGCGACTTTGTAGAGCATTTTTTGTTCGTGGGTTGGCTTTCCCGGACCTGAGTGGAAGGTGGAGGCACGAGTGCCGGAGATGGAACAGCAAGCTTGCTGGGAAACACTTGGCGAATACCGTCTGTTCTACTCGTGCGAATGGAACTCCGACGGCGTCGCCGCGATTGATCCAGGCGTCGCCGTAATCGTCGGCCAAGAACGCTCCCCCTTGGCCCAGACCGTGCTCGCCTGGCCCAGACCGTGCTCGCCTACCTCGATCGCCGGGGAGACGTCAACGCGACCGCGGCAGCCTTGAACGTGCATCGCACCACCCTTTACTACCGCCTCAACCAAGTCGCCAGCCTCATCGGCCAAGATCTCAACGGTCCCGCACGGTTCCGAATCCACGCCGCGCTTCGACTCGCCCAACTGTCCAACCTCTGAGGTCTGGTCCCACCACCACCTCCACGTGCCGGGCGTTGGTCAGGGGCTCTCCTCGCCTTGGGCGACTTCGACCTCGTGGTGGAAGGTGAGCACATCGGTCGTCGCTGCGCCCGCGGACAGAAGTGCGCAGACGGCCAGGAGCAGGGCAGTCCAGCGTCTGGCCGGGGCCGGCCGTTCCGCGGGGGCCAGGAGCGCGGCGACGCGCTGCGGGACCGGGCCGGTGGTCGCGCCGGAGGCGAAGTCCGGGCGGGCGGAACGGGAGCCATGGCCGGCCAGCGCGGCACGGGCGATGGCCTTGGCCGTGAGGCGCCGGTCGCCGACGGCGTCGGCGGCGGCCTCGTCGGCGGCGCGTTCGGCGGCGAGCCGGATGCCGGAGCGCAGTGCGCGCAGGGCGGGGTGGCAGTGGGCGGCGAGTTCGGCGGCGGCGAGGAAGTAGTGGTGGCCGGCCCGGTTGTGGGCGCGTTCGTGGGCGAAGAGTGCCTCGCGTTCGGCTGGGCCGAGGCTGCGCAGCATGGCGGTGGTGACGACGATGCGCTGCGGGCGGCCGGGCAGGGCGTAGGCGTCCGGATGCGGCGAGTCGATGACGCACAGGTCGCCCGCCGCAGGGCGGGCTTCGGCCTGGGTGCGGGCGGTGCGGAAGGTGCGGGCCTGGCGGAGGGTCGAACGCCCGAGGGTCCAGGCGCCGACGGTGAGGGCGCCGGTGGCCAGCGCGGCTGCGGGCAGAGTAAGCAGGTCAGAGGGCGTACGCAGGGGGTGGACGAGCTCGCCGAGCGCCGCGAAGAGGGGAAGCCTGAGCAGTCCGGTCAGTACGAGGGCGCCGAGGGCGGCCACGCACGCGCCGGCCAGCACCAGGGCGGAGGCGGTCAGTACCCACAGCGCGGTGACCGGGGCCAGGCGGGCGAGGGCGCGCCGGGCCGAGGGCGGTGCCGCGAAGGGCAGCAGCAAGGGAACCATGAGCAGGGCGATCACTGTTCATCCGCTTCCAGCAGCCGCCGCAGCACCTGCTCGTCGTCGGCACTGAGCTGGGCGACGAACCGGGCCAGAACCGTCTCCCGGTCGGTGTCCCGCGCCAGTTCCCCGTGCATGCGGCGGGCAGTGAGCCCGGGGGCGTCCTGGACGGCGAAGTAGGCGTAGCCGCGACCCTGCCGCTCGCGGCCCACGATGCCCTTTTCGTGCAGGCGGGACAGGATCGTCGTCACCGTCGTACGCGCCAGGGCGACACCGAGGTCGAGCTGCACGCGGCCCGGGGTGAGCGGCGCGTCAGCGGCCCACAGAGCGGCCATGACGGCGGCTTCGAGCTCGCCGGCCGGACGCCGTTCGTCCTTCTCATCGGTCATGGGAACGTTCCTCACCCCGCCATCGTCTACAGTTCAGTAGACCGTCTACAGGATAGTAGTCGTTCGGGTGCCGTCTCGGCGGCGCCCGTCCGTCCAGTATGAGAGGGCTCGTGCCGATGGCCGCACCTCCCTTCGCCGAAGCATCACAGCTCGCGGTGAACATCCTCAGTGCCCGGTCCCTGCTGTCCGCCTTCGGCGTGCTGGGGGTCGGCGTGGTGCTGTTCGCCGAGACGGGCCTGCTGGTCGGCTTCTTCCTGCCGGGTGACTCACTGCTGTTCACGGCCGGCCTGCTGTGCACCGGGACCGCCGACGGGGGTGTGCGGTTTTCCCTCGGCCCGCTGCTGATCGCCACCGCGGTGGGCGCGCTCGCCGGTGCGCAGTGCGGGTATCTGCTCGGCCGGAAGGCGGGCGGGGCGCTGCTCGCCCGTATCCGTTCGCCCCGGCTGCACGAAGGCGCCGAACGGGCCGAGGCGCTGTTGGAGCGGTACGGATACGCGAAGGCGATCGTGCTGGCGCGTTTCGTGCCGGTGGTGCGTACGGTGCTGAATCCGCTGGCGGGCGCCCTTGGTGTCCCGGCGCGGAGGTTCACGGTGTGGCAGGTCTCCGGCGGGCTCGTCTGGAGTCTGGGACTGACGCTCGCCGGGTACGGGCTCGGCTCCTCCGTCCCCGGCATCGACACGTACCTGCTGCCGGTGATCGCGCTCATGGTGATCGTGTCACTGATCCCGCTCGCCGCGGAGCTGTCCCGTTCCCGCAAGGCCAAGGCGGCTCGGCGGTGATCCTCGCGCTCGACGGATCGTTCCTCGACGGATCGGCCTACACGGATGTCGTGGGCCTGGCGCATCGCGCCCCCGGCTGGCTGAACGGCATGGTCTCGGTGTGGTCGGCATACGGGCTCGTGGTTTTCGCCGTGCTCATGGTCCTGGGCTGGTGGCGAGCGCACCGGGACGATGTCGTGGCCGCGGTGACGGCGCTGGCCGTGCCGGTGGTCGCCGTGCTGGCATACGCCGTGGACTCCCTGCTGAAGCTGGTCGTGCGCGAGGACCGTCCCTGCCAGAGCCTGCACGTGAGCACTCTGGATCCATGTCCGGCGCCGGGCGACTGGTCCTTCCCCAGCAACCACGCGACCATCGCCGCCGCGGCCGCGGTCGCCCTGTTCCTCGTATCCCGTCGGCTCGGCGCTCTCGCCGCCGTGGCCGCGGCCACGATAGCGGCCTCCCGGGTCTGGGTCGGTGTCCACTATCCGCACGACGTGGTGGCCGGTGCCGTGGTCGGCGCACTCGTCGCGCTGGGCGCGGCAGGCGTGCTCAAGCGGGCTCCGGAGACCCTGGCCCGGCGGATGGCGGCCACGTGGCTGCGGCCGCTGCTGATGCCATGAAGCGCGAAGACGCCGCCGGACTGGCCGGGGGCACGGGCCTGGCCGCGTGGGCGGGGTTCGGCGTGCTGAGCATGGTCGTCATCGGCCACGACGGTGCCCCGCCGCTCATGGACCATGGCCTGCTGTCCTGGTCCATGGGCCACCGCTCCGATGTGGTGGTGGCCCTGGCCCGCGGGCTGACCGCGACCGGAACCGGGGTGGCCCCGTACGTGCTCGTCGCCGTGGCCGGAGTCGTCGTGGGACGGACGCCGCCGTCCGGTACGGCGTGATGACGCTGATCGAGCGGGCACGCCCGCCGCATACAGACTGGGCCGCGCACGCCTCGGGCTGGGCGTTCCCGTCCGGTCACGCCACCACGGGGGCTCTCGCCGCAGGACTGGTGATCCTCGCGGTATGTGTGCGAGCCCCGCGCGGGAGAACGCCGGTCTGTCTGGTGGCCGCCCACACGTTCATCACGGAGACCGCACTCAGGGACGAAGGAGCGTTGGAGGATCATGCGCCACAGCATCCTGGTCGTCGAGGATGATCATGCCCTGCGTGACGTACTGCTGCGCGGGCTGTGCGAGGAAGGTTTCGACACGTTGCCGGCCGCCGACGGTGCCACCGCCCTGCGCCTGGCCGCCGGAGACATCGCCGCGGCCGTGCTCGACGTCGGGCTGCCCGACGCGGACGGGCGGGATGTGTGCCAGGCGATGCGGGCTGGCGGATTCCTGTCCCCCGTCATCTTCCTGACCGCCCGTCACGGGCTCACGGACCGGTTGTCCGGGTTCTCCGCCGGGGGCGACGACTATCTGCCCAAGCCGTTCCACCTCGCCGAACTCGCCGCCCGGCTGCGCGCCGCCCTCAAGCGCGCCGGGCCCGGCCCCGCTGCCACCGCCGGGAACCTGGTCCTCGACCCTGTCCGGCACAGCGTCACCGTCGGTGGCGCACAAGTCGACCTGACCCCGACGGAGTTCCGTCTGCTGGCCACCCTCATGGCGGCGTCCGGCGGCATCGTGCTCCGGCGTGAGCTAATCCGGGCGGGCTGGCCCGAGGGCGCGCAGGTCAGCGACAACACCCTGGACCAGTACATGACCCGGCTGCGCCGCAAACTGAGCGAAGCCCGCAGTGAGCTGACGATCGGCACCGCCCGCGGGATCGGGCACCGCCTCTCATGACCACCGTGTTCGCCCGGCTCGCGCCACGCACCTTGCGCGGCCGCCTCTCCCTGGTCGCCCTGACCACCGCCGCGTTGCTGATGACGTTCCTGACCGTGGTGTTCAATACCGTGGTCCGCCACCACCTCCAGCGCCAGGCCGACGACGAGTTGCGCACGCGGGCGGCCGCCGTCGCCACGACCGTCGACACGAGCGGTCCGACGGTACGGGTCCTGGAGTCCTCCAACGACGGGCTCCTCGATGCGAACGTGTGGATCTACGCGGGCACCCGGCTGCTCGAACAGCCGCCGTCACCCGCCGTTTCGCTGACCCACGCCGCCGAACGGCTCGTCGCACACGGCGGGCGGGAGTGCACCGCCATCACCGCCACCGGCCACAGCCCCGGACGTATACGGCTCTGTGCTCAGCCCCTGCGGAGCGGCCACAGCCCGGCCACGGTGGTCACGGCCCTGGACCTGGCCCCGTACCGCAGTTCCGCGGACACCCTGCTTCTGGGTTCGCTCGCCCTGGACGCGACGATGCTCGGCTGCACCTACGTCCTCACCCGGCTCGCGGTGGGCCGCGCGCTGCGTCCCGTACGCACCATGACCGACCAGGCCACCCAGCGGAGCTCCGTCGCCTCTGCGGAGCGCTTCGGCACGGTACGGCAACCAGTCGAGCTCGCCCGTCTGGGCACCTCCCTGGACACGCTTCTGGACCGCATCCGCGCGGCACTGCGCCACGAGCGGCAACTCACCGGGGAGCTCTCGCACGAACTGCGCACCCCGCTCAGCCGGATCGTCGCCGAGCTGGACTGGTGGCAGGCCCGGCCGCGCTCGTCCGCCGAGACCCGCGCCACCCACCAGGTCGTCGCCGACGCCGCGCGGTCCATGCGCACGATCTGCGACACGCTCCTGGACGACGCCCGCGGCGGCACGCACACCGCGGGCACGGCCGAGGTCCGGCCCGTGCTGCGCCGTCTCGTCGCACACCTCGACGTCCCGGACCACGTGACCATCCATCTCGACAATCACCACGGCGGCGACCCCGCCCTGTGCCTGGAAGCCGGAGTCCCTCCGGCCCTCCTCGAACGCATCGTGAGCCCGCTGCTCGCCAACGCCTCGCGGTACGCCCGGTCCAGCGTCGTCGTGCGCACAGTCCGCGAACCCGGCAGCGTACGCATCGAGATCACCGACGACGGGCCCGGCGTACCGGGGCCGTTCGTCGAGCAGCTCTTCCAGCCGGGCCGACGTGCCGATCCCGGTGACGGACACGGCGGAGCGGGCCTCGGGCTGCCGCTCGCACGACGCCTGGCCCGCTCGGCCGGTGGTGAGGTGTCCTATGACAGCGGTCACGGGCCCGGGGCGAGGTTCATGGTCAGCCTGCCGACCGGCTGACCCGGCGGCCCCGTCCCCGGCGACCGGCGGTCGCACGCATACGGAACGGCCGCCGCCCGCTCATGCCGCCCGCTCGCCGAGCCGCTCCGGCTCGATGACGTCCTTCCGTGTCACCGCCAGATAGACGACCAGGCCGAGGATGACCGCGAGGAACAGCACGCTGGTGACCACGGTGCCAAGGCCCAGGCCGCCACCGCCGGACGGCTGGGAGAGGTAGTCGCCGACCGAGGCGCCGAGCGGGCGGGTCAGGACGTACGCGATCCAGAAGCTCCACACCGCGTTCAGGCCGAGCGCGAAGTGCGCCACCGCGACGGCGGCGATCGCCAGGGCGAACAGCACCGCGGACACCCAGTAGCCCAGAGCCATGCGCTCGGCCACCAGGTCGCCCGCCGCGGTGCCCAGCGCGAAGGTGAACAGCACCGCGAGCCAGTAGAAGGACTCGCGGCTCAGGGAGTCGACGCTGTGGATGGACAGGGTCCGCTCGCGGCGATACCAGGCGGTGAACACGATCGCGAGGACGGCCGCGAACACCGTGGTGCTCGTCGTCAGGGGTACGCCCATGTTGTCCGTGAGGTTGTCACTGATCAGAGTGCCGACGATGCTGATCAGTGCCACGGCGAGCCAGTACACGCCCGGCCGGTACGCGGTGGTGCGGAACTGGACGGCGAGCACAACCGCCAACAGCCCGCTCATCAGCAGCGACACACCGGTCAGGCCCAGGCCCAGCTTCTCGTTCAACATGTCCGCCGCGGTCTCGCCCACAGTCGTGCACAGCACCTTGATCACCCAGAAGTACACGGTGACTTCGGGCACCTTGTTCCAGCGGAGGCGGTGACCGGGCGAGGCAGCGGCAGGGTCGCGGACCGTGGAGGTCTCAGAAGTCTCGGATGTCATGAGGCCTGACCGTGCCACCGAATACCTGAACACATCCTGACTGCCGTGCAGCCTCACCGCCTTGACGGCCTCGAAGCCAGGTGGTCAGCGGCCGGGCCACGTAGAGGCGCTGCCCGTCGAACCGGTGGAGGGGCCAGCCCAGGACGTACGCCGGTGGCTCGCCGTTCGCCGTGGTGAGAGCGGCCACCGGCGTCTGACGCGCGGTCCGCAGGAGGTCCGCCCGGGTGGTGTCGGCGTTGTGGCCCTGGGTCTGGGCGGAGGAGCAGCCGGCGTAGAAGGCGATCGGGATGGCCTCGTGTCCCGTCAGCAGGCACGGTGGCCGTACGCCGAGACGGTGCAGTTCGGCCGCCGTACGGGCCCAGTCGCGGTGGGTGGCGGTGGTGCGGTCCACGGTGTGCTCCAACACGGCGTACTGCACCGCCAGATGCCCGGCGAGACCCACCGAGGCCAGGGTCACGGCTGCTGGTCGCCACCATCCTCTCGACGCGGTGACCAGGTGAGTGAGTGCGCAGGCGACCGGAATCGCCAGCAGCCCGTAAGCGGGCAGCAGGAAGCGCGGCGCGGCGTACCCGATCAGGAACAGGTACGGAAGCGCCGCTGTCGTGGCACAGGCCATGGGCAGGAGCGTGTCGGCCACGCGCCGGGCCCTGACCGCGATCACCAGGCCGAGGGCCGCCATTACGGGGAGGGCGAACCACCACGCGGTGATCACCGGGGATGGCATCGGTGTGGTGCAGGGGCGGCACAGGACGCGCCCGCCCAGGCTCCGCAGCTGGTCGCCGACGGCGATGTGCCAGCCCAGTCCGCCCTGGATCCGGGAAGCGCCGGCGAGCCGTGCGCCCAGGCCGCCGTAACCGACGTACGCCTCGACGATCCATTCCGCCGCCCCGGCCGCCAGCCCGACGCCGAGCGCGCCCCACAGCGCGGGTCGCCGCCATCGGCGTACGCACGCCAGGGCGGCGAACAGAGGCAGTGTCGCCCAGACCGCGTCGGTGGGCCGCATCCACGCCATCAGGGCCGCACTCGCCGCCAGCCCCCACACCGCCGCCCGGTCGAAGCGATCCGCCTGGGCGCGCAGGAAGTTCCCCACGGCCGCGAGAGCGCCGATCGCGACCCAGAAGTTGGGCATCGCCTGCGGCCCGTAGAACACCGTCACCCACAGCGTCGCGAACAGCGCACCGGCCAGCGCCAGCACACGTGCCGGGAACAGCCCCCGCCAGCTGCGCAGCGCCAGGAAGAGGCCGAGCCCGGCCAGCACGGCCAGATAGATCCGCAGCAGCGGCGTCGACGACGACCACGAGGCGACCGGTGCCACCAGCAGCGAGATGCCACGGGCTCGGGGCGCGCTGAAGAACGCCGCCGGAGCGTGGGAGCTGACCTGGCTGACGTACACCGTCTCATCCCAGCCCAGCCCCATCCCGGTCCCTACGAGCGCCAGTTGGGCCAGCACGAACCCGCCCGCCACCACCGCGAGAAGGTTTCTGCCTCGAGGACCCCACACCGCGCGGGCAACCGGCGGCGGCGCGTGCCGCGTGGCGCTGGACAGCGTGGTGTGCAGGCTCGCGGTCATTATCCACTCCTTACCCCTACGGGATGTAGGGTCTCCGCCATCCTACAAAGCGTAGGGCCGGAGGAGGAGGTATGAGGCAAAGATGAATAAAACACCCCCTTTCACCCGGAAGTGCAGCGCGGAGGTCGAGGAGGTCTGGCCGCGTGACGCGCGCATCACGCTGCGCCTTTCGCTGGTCGGTGCCGAGGCCCAACAGGCCACCGTCGTTCTGCGGGTCCGGGGCGAGGACGGCGGCGAGCTGCGCCTGCCGGCCGACAGTACCGGCCGGGGGTACGAAGTCCGCATCCCGCTGCGTCTCCTTGCCGCCCCCCGCATCGCGGACGAGTGGTGCTGGGATCTCTACCTCGACGTCGGCGCCGGAGACGAGCCCTTGCGTCTGGGCACGCACCTGGACGACATCACCGGCAAGAAGAAGGTCTTCGTCTATCCGGCCCAGCGCGCGGCCGGCCTCTGGGCGGCGCCGTACTACACGGTCAAGGACAACCTTTCCATCCGCTGCCGCCGGGAGGAGGGCAAGTGAACATCCGTTTCCTTCTCCTCAACGTCTACGCGGTCGGCGGCACTGTCCGCACCGTCGTCAATCAGGCCAACGCGCTCGCCGACGCCGGCCACCGGGTGGAGATCATCAGCGTCCACCGGCACCGCGCCGCCCCGGTATTCCATCTCCACCCGAACGTCCACATGCGGGCCCTCGTGGACGCCACGTCCACCGCGCCCTGGGGGCGACGCCACATCGAGGAGTGGCAGGCGGGGCGGCCCAGCTCACTCGTGGAGCGCACAGAGGTGAGATACGACCGCTTCAACCGGCTCACCGACCGCCGTATCGTCCAGTACCTGCGCTCCCTCGACAACGGCATCCTCGTGTCCACCCGGCCTGCCCTCAACCTGCTCTCGGCCCGCTTCACCCCCGCGAACGTCGTCACCATCGGCCAGGAACACCTGCATTACACCCACCACAAGCCCGCCCTGGCCGCGCAGATAGACCACTGGTACCGGCGGCTGGACGCCGTCACGACGCTGACCGAGACCGACCGGCGGACGTACGCTTCGCGTCTCGGCCTCAGCCGCGTCCGTGTCGAGCACATCCCCAACCCGCTGCCGACCGCCACCGCCGTTCGCTCCACGCTGGACCGGCCGCTCGTGGTCGGCGCCGGTCGCCTCGTGAAGGCCAAGGGCTTCGACACCCTCATCGAGGCGTTCGCGCCCATCGTCCGGGACCATCCCGACTGGCAGCTGCGGATATACGGCTCCGGTCCCGAACGCGACGCCCTGCGCGCCCTCATCCACGAACGACACCTCTACAACCACGTCTACCTCATGGGCAGTACGCCGCACCTGGACGAGGAACTCGCCAAAGCGTCCATCTTCGCGCTCGCCTCCCGCCACGAAGGGTTCGGCATGGTGTTGTCCGAGGCGATGAGCCACGGCGTCCCACCGGTCAGCTTCGACTGCCCGCACGGGCCCCGCGAGATCATCACCGGCGACGACGGCCTGCTCATCACGCCCGGTGACACCGCCGCCCTGACCAAGGGCCTCACCCTGCTGATCGAACGGCCCGACGTGCGCAGATCGCTGGGCGAGCATGCCCTGGCCTCGTCCTCGCGGTACGCACCGGATCGCATCCGCACCCGCTGGGAAGCCCTTTTCGCCGAGTTGACGGCCGCCAAACGGTGACGGCTGCCAAACGGTGACTCGCTCCCCTCCCCCGCGCCCCCTACGCGCTGTAAGGTGACGAGCATGGCAGGAACCGACCCCCGCAGGACGGTACGACGCAGCGCCGGCGAGCTGGAAAGCGAAGTCCTGGCCACGCTGTGGGCCACGGACCAGGCCCTGACGCCCGCAGAGATCCAGAGGGAGATCGGCGGCGGTCTCGCCTACAACACCGTGCACACCATCCTCAAGCGCCTGTACGACAAGGGCCTGGTCCTGCGCGACGTGGACGGGCGGCGCGGCGCGTACGGGCCGGTCAAGAACGCCGCCGAGCTCACCGCCGAAGCCATGCACCAGGCGCTCGACCGCGGGCCGGACCCGATCGCCACGCTCCAGCAGTTCGTGACCGGCCTCAGCCCCGAGGAGGAAACGGCACTGCGGGAACTGCTGGAGAGAGGCGAGTCGTGAGGATCGACGTCTACACCCCGTTCCTGCTGTCCCTGCTGCTCAGCGCGGTCAGCCCCCTGACCGGCAGGCGGGTGGCCCCCGCCCTCGCCGCCCGTGTGCTGACCGCGGCCGCCGTCTGCACCGCCGCCACCACAGTATGGTCGCTGCTCCTCCTGGCGATCACTCTGATCGGGGAGGCCCCGCCCGTCGTCGCGGACGCCCGCGACGACGGCTGGCCACTGCCGGACCCCGTTCCCGAAACCATCGCCTTCGGCGCGCTCCTGGCGCTCGCCGTCCTCGCGCACCGCGTGTACCGCGCCGCCCGGGTCGAACACGCCACCCGCCGCGCCCTGACGGCCCTGTGCGACGGGCATCCGGCCGACACCGAACTGATCGTCGCCGCCTCGTCGGCGCCCCGGGCCTTCGCCATCCCGGGCAGGGCGGGCTCACCGGGCCGGATCCTCGTCACCTCGGCCATGCTGAGCGCCCTCGACCCCGCAGAACGCCACGTGCTGCTCGCCCATGAACGCGCCCACCTCACCCACCGGCACGCGTTCATCTCCACCGCCGTCACTCTCGCCGCCGCGGCCAACCCGCTGCTCGTCCCCGTGCGCCGCACGGTCTCCTTCCTCGTCGAACGCTGGGCCGACGAGCAGGCAGCCGACGCCGTCGGCGACCGCGGCACCACCGCCCGCGCCCTGGCGCGCGCCGCTCTCACCTCGGGCCGACCCGGGCCGTCCTGCGCGCTGAACTTCACCGACCGCGCGGTCACCCGCCGCGTCGCCGCCCTCCAGACCGCCCCTCCCCCACACCTGTGGCCTCTCACCACGACCGTCCTCGTCCTCGGCATCCTCCCGGCCCTGGGCGCCGCCGACGCCACCGGCGACCTTCTCCAGCTCGTTCAGCACATGCTGACCTGACACTTGTGCCGCTGGTGGCTTGGCTGAGGAGGGCCGTATGAATCCAGTGGTGGTGACGTCCGCGGGGAAGGTGCGAGGCACCAGCGGGGACGGGATCTCGTGTTTCCGTGGGATCCCCTTCGCCGCGCCGCCCGAGGGCCCACTGAGGTTCCGGCCCCCGGCTCCGCCTCCGGCGTGGGACGGCACCCGGAACGCTCTCGCATTCGGCGCGGCGCCCCCGCAGCTGGCCCCGGCACCCGGCGCCCCGGCCATGTGGCAGCCCAGCGACGGGCTGGACTGCCTGACACTGAACGTGTGGACCCCCGACCCCGGGGCGGCCAACCTGCCGGTCATGGTGTGGATCTACGGGGGCCTGTGGAAGCACGGCTCGGCGAGCATGCCCCACTACGACGCCACCACGCTCGCGGGCTCCGGAGTCGTCGTGGTGACCTTCAACTACCGGGTCGGCTTCGAGGGCTTCGGGCACCTGCCCGGCGTGCCGGACAACCGCGGTCTGCGCGACCAGGTCGCCGCCCTGGAGTGGGTCCGGGACAACATCGACGCTTTCGGCGGCGACGGCGACAATGTGACCGTCTTCGGCCAGTCCGCCGGTGCTGCCTCAGCCGTCCTGCTGATGGCCGCGCCCGCAGCGCGGGGGCTGTTCCGGCGTGCGATCGCCCAGAGCGTCCCGGCAGGCGCCCGCACCCGGACCGAGGCAGAGACGATCACTGCCGTGATCGCGCAGGCCGCAGGCGTCCCGGCGACGTGGGACGCCATGGCCGACCTGCCGCCCGAGGACATCCTGGCGGTCCAGGACGCGCCGCTTCGCGCTCGCGAGGACGGCTTCACCGCATTCGGTCCCGTCGTCGACGGGGACTTGGTGACCGGGCACCCCTGGGCCGCCCTGGAAGCGGGCGCAGGCCGCGATGTCGACCTCGTCTGCGGCTTCACCCACGAGGAGTACCGCGGCCAGGGACCGGCCCCCGCTGCGGGAGTCGACCTGGAGCTGGTCGCCGAGGCGGTCGGCCTGGGCAAGGAGGCGGCAACCGCCTACCGCCGGACCCACCCAGGGCTCACCGACACCGGCCTGTTCACGGTCATGCTGTCCGACGCCCTCGTCCGGATGCCGGCCTCCCGGGTCGCCTGGGCCCACACCCGCGCAGGCGGCCTCACCTGGCTGTACGACTTCACCTGGCAAGGCCCCACCCTGGGCGCTGCCCACGGCATCGACGTCCCGTTCACCTTCGGCAACGCCACCAGCCGCTACGCCGCCCGGTTTCTGGGATCGTTGCCGCCCTCCGACTTCGCCGACCTGTCCGGGCGGTTGCGAGCCGCCTGGGCCTCCTTCGCCGCAACCGGCGACCCGGGCTGGCCACGCTTCACCCCCGACCAGCCGACCACCAGACTCTGGAACCTCCCACCCGCCGACGCCGCCTACCCGCTGGAAGCATCCCGACAGATCTGGGAACGCGCCGCCCCCGCATAGAACTTCCCGGCACACGACGCCGGAAGAGCGGACACCAGGCAGTCCGTCGGCGGAGATACGTGACTCTTCCCGCGCGAGCTCGATCCGGCAGGCCGCGTGGTGACATTCTGGAGTGGACAGTCACGGAAGTCAGCGGGATAAGGCATCAGAGGAAGCTGGGAATTGTCTGCTATTCAGCTCAGGGAACACCAGGTAGCCCAAAAAGCGAGTTTCCGTAAGTGGGTTGGATTTCCTGCAAAATCTTCTGTGCCTCAGCGAGGGGCGCGGGGCACGATCGTGTCCGCAACCGGTTCGGGAAAGACGGTCACCGCTGCCGCGAGCGCGCTGGAGTGCTTCACCGGCGGCCGGATCCTGGTCACCGTACCGACCCTGGATCTGCTGGTGCAGACCGCCCAGGTATGGCGCCTGGTGGGACATACCTGCTCCATGGTCGCGGTGTGCTCGCTGGAAAACGACGCGGTACTGAACGGGTTGGGGGTGCGTACCACCACCAATCCGATCCGGCTCGCGATGTGGGCCGGGAAGGGGCCGGTGGTGGTGTTCGCCACCTACGCCTCTCTCGTAGACCGTGAGGACATCGACGCGCCGGTGGGCCAGGTGGGCCAGCCGACGGTCCGCGGGCCGCTGGAGGCCGCTCTGGCAGGCGGGGAGCGGCTGTACGGGCAGTCGATGGACGGTTTCGACCTCGCAGTCGTGGATGAAGCCCACGGGACCGCTGGTGATCTCGGGCGGCCATGGGCAGCGATCCACGACAACACCCGCATCCCGGCCGACTTCCGGCTCTACCTCACCGCGACACCGCGCATCCTGGCCTCGCCCCGGCCGCAGAAAGGCACGGACGGCCAGGAGCTGGAGCTCGCGAGCATGGCCGACGACCCGGAGGGCACGTACGGCCGGTGGCTGGCTGAGCTGGGACTGAGTGAAGCGATCGAGCGCGGGATCCTCGCCGGGTTCGAGATCGATGTTCTGGAGATCCGAGACCCCTCGCCCGTGCCGGGGCTGTCGGAGGAAGCGCTGCGAGGCCGACGCCTGGCGCTGTTGCAGACCGCGCTTTTGGAGCACGCTGCCCGGCACAATCTCAAGACCGTGATGACGTTCCACCAGCGAGTGGAAGAAGCGGCCGCGTTCGCGCAGAAGCTGCCGGAGACGGCCGCGGAGCTGTACGTCACCGAGGCCCCGGATGACGCGCTCGCGGCGGCGGAGGAGCTGGCGGCGTCGTCGATCGGTGCCGGGTTGTACGCGCTGGAGGCCGGGCGTCATGTCCCGCCGGACCGAGTGTGGTCGGCGTGGCTGTGCGGAGACCACCTCGTCGGTGAGCGGCGCGAGGTGATCCGGCAGTTCGCGGACGGCACCGATGCGGCCGGGCGCCGGGTGCACCGGGCGTTCCTGGCCTCCGTGCGTGTGCTGGGAGAGGGTGTCGACATCACGGGCGAGCGGGGCGTGGAGGCGGTGTGCTTCGCCGACACCCGTGGCTCACAGGTAGAGATCGTGCAGAACATCGGCCGGGCGCTGCGGGTGAACCGCGACGGTTCCGCCAAGGTTGCGCGCATCATCGTGCCCGTTTTCCTGGAACCGGATGAGGACCCGGCCGACATGGTCGCCTCCGCCAGTTTCAAGCCGCTCGTGGCGGTGCTCCAGGGCCTGCGTTCCCACGATGAGCGTCTGGTGGAGCAGCTCGCCTCCCGTGCGCTCTCACGGGACCGGCGGGAGGGTGCGTATGTCCGGCGTGAGGCGGGTGGCCGGATCGTCGGGACCGGTGGCAACGGTGACGGGGAAGAGCAGGTGGAGGTGAGGGACGGTGGTGGTGCCGGGTCGGCGCTGCTGCGTTTCTCCAGCCCCAAGGACGCGGCGACGATCGCGGCGTTCCTGCGCACCCGGGTCTACCGGCCGGAGTCGCTGGTATGGCTGGAGGGCTACCAGGCCCTGCTGCGCTGGCGGGCGGAGAGGGACATCACCGGTCTGCACGCGGTTCCCTACGACACCGCGACGGCCGTGGGCGTGATCAAGGACTTCCCGCTGGGGCGGTGGGTGCACCAGCAGCGCAAAGCACTGCGGGCAGGCGAGCTGGAAGCACGGCGCAAAGAGCTGCTGGACGCGCCGGAGGCGGGCATGGTCTGGGAGCCCGGCGACGAGGCATGGGAGAACAAGCTCGCCGTGTTGCGCTCCTACCGGCGCGCTGCCGGGCACCTGGCCCCCCGTCAGGACACGGTCTGGGAGACGGGCGGGGCGAGAGCGCCCATCGGGCAGCACGTGGCCAACCTCCGCCGTAAAGGGGGCCTGGGCAAAGACCAGGAACGAGCCGTGAAGCGGGCGAAACAACTGACGGCGATCGACCCGGACTGGAAATGCCCGTGGCCACTGGACTGGCAGCGGCACTACCGAGTCCTCGCCGACCTCGTCGACGCCGACGGTGTCCTGCCCGAGATCCCGCCCGGGGTGTGTTTCGAGGGCGACGACATCGGACGGTGGCTGGAGCGGCAGAAACAGCCGGGCACCTGGACCCGGCTGTCCACCGAACAGCGGGACCGGCTCACCGGGCTGGGTGTGAAGCCGTTTGAGGCACCGTCCGCCGCCCAGGTGACCACGTGCCCGGAGGGGCCGTACAGGGTGCAGGCAGGCTTTCAGCGGGGCCTGGCGGCCCTCGCGCAGTGGATCGAGCGAGAAGGTGCAGGCCGGGCGGTACCACGTGGGCACGGCGAAGAGATCATGATTGCGGGTGAGGCCGAGCCGGTGGTCGTGAAGCTGGGAGTGTGGATCTCCAACACCAAAAGCCGCCGGGACAAGCTCACTCCCCCACAACGAACCGCGCTGACAGAGCTGGGAGTTGATTGGGCCTGACCGTCGAAGTGTTCACGCGTGTAGCTGCTCGCCGCCGACGGCATGTTGGCCGAACTCGCCGCGACGACCGGGCCGGAGTACTGGGCCGCGGACGGCGTGCACCCGACGCCCGCCGGTCATGCCGCGCTCGCGGCGGCCTGGCTGCGCCTGGTCGCGTGACCGGGCCGCGCGAGTCGCCTGAGGGGTTGGGGTGTTGGGGCTGCCGGAGGTGAAGCGGCGCGGGCCTGCCCGGCACGAGGGCGTGCGGGCCTCTCGTTGGGACCACCCGTTCAGCTCAGCCAGGGGAATCGACCGGAGGTGGTGTGTCGCCCGGCTTCGCCGATGCGGGGTATATGTTCCTCATTATGGCCTTTGGCGTATGGCATTCGCGGACGGGACGGAGTTGAGGCCGTGGCGTTCGCGGAGACCGGTGGGGGCCGTGAGTCCGTGCCCGCCGGGGGGCGGTCGTGGGCGCCGCTGCTGGCGGTGTGCACCGGGTACTTCATGGTGATCCTGGATGTGACGGTCATCAACGTCGCCGTGCCGGTGATCGGCCGGGAACTCCCGGCGTCGCTGACCGGCATCCAGTGGATCACCGACGGGTACACCCTCGTCTTCGCCGGGCTCCTGCTGACCGGGGGCGCGCTGGGCGACCGGCTGGGCAATCGCCGGGTCTTCTGCTGGGGCGTGGGGGTGTTCACGGTGTCCTCGGCCGCGTGCGCGCTCGCGCCCAGTGCTCCCGCCCTGGTCTCGGCGCGGCTGGTGGAAGGGCTGGGGGCGGCGCTGATCGTGCCCGGGTCGTTGGCACTGCTCCAGCAGTCCTATCCGGCACCGGCCGTCCGCTCGCGGGCCTTCGGGTTGTGGGGGTCGATGGCGGGCATCGCGGCCTGTGCCGGGCCGCTGCTGGGCGGGCTGCTGGTGGACACGGTCGGCTGGCGGTGGGTGTTCCTCATCAACCTGCCCGCCGGGGCGGCCTGCCTGGCGCTGACACTGCGGCACGTAGGGCGCTCGCCGCGGCGCACCGCGCGGGCTCTGGACTGGCCCGCGCAGTGTGCCGTCGTGGCGGCGGTGGCGTTGCTGATCGCGGCGCTCAACGAAGCCGGGCGGCGGGGCTGGACCGATCCGGCTGTCCTCACCGCGGGGGGCCTGGCCGTGGGGGCCGCCGCCGGGTTCGCGGTGCGTGAGCGGCTGGCTCGGTCGCCTGCCCTGCCGCTTCGTCTGCTGCGCTCGCGTGGGATGAGCGGTGGAACCGCCATCGGTCTGCTGTTCAACTTCGGCTTCTACGGCATGATCTTCACCGCGAGTCTGGAATTCCAGCACCAGCGCGGCTACAGCGCACTGGACACCGGGCTCGCGCTGCTCCCCGCGGTGGCGATGACCATGTTCGCGTCCGCCCTGTCCGGGCGGCTGGCCCGCCAGACCGGCGACCGCCCACTGGTGACTTCCGGCATGCTCCTGGCCGCCGCGGGACTGGCCGGTTGGGCCGCCGCGGGATCCCATCCCGCCTATCCCCTGCTGATCGCCCCGCTCATGGCCGCGGGTTTCGGCACGTCCTTCGCCCTCACCGGGGGGACCACCACCGTGATGAACGCCGCGCCCGGGGCGTATTCGGGGACCGCCTCCGCCCTGTTCAACACCACCCGTCAGATCGGCAGCGCGGCCGGGGTGGCGCTCGGCGGCAGCCTCCTCGCGACGGCCACCGACTACTCCACCGGGCTGCGGACCAGCATGGCCATCGGCGCGCTCGCCTACCTCATCGCCGCAGTCCTCGCCTGGTTGTGCGTACCCGCGAAACAGGACCGGCCCTAGGACGCCGGTGTGGTGCGCCCGAAGCAGCGCTCCAGTTCGTTCAGGTCGTAGAACTCGCTGCCGCGGGAGACCGGCCGGCACCCGGTCTTGAACGAGGTTTCCTTCTCGTTGTAGAGCATCCGCACGAGGTACTTGTTGCCCTTGCGGAAGACGTCCCACTGGATGTTCGCGCCCAGCGGCGCCACGGACGCGCCGCGCCAGGGGTTGTCGGCGTAGGTGTACGGCTTGTCGGCGGTGGCGGCCTTCGTGCTTCCGGGGAGCTTCATCAGCGTGGCGAGCGGGATGATCTCCTCGGCGTGGGTGAACCGCAGTTCCGCGCCGAGCTTGCTCGTGCCGTCGCGCTTGGCCTCGACCTGCTTGAAGAGGTCGTCGAGCAGCACGTCGGCCATCTTGTAGGTGATGTCGCTGTCGGCGAAGCTCGGGCCCTTCTCGTAGAAGTCCTCGGTGTCGCCGAGGTAGCCGAACCAGGCGGCGTCGCGCGGGGCGATGTACTGGTCCAGGTGCCAGCCCTTGCCGTCGGGGCTCTCGTCGCTCATCGCCGGGGCGATGGCGTAGAGGTTGTAGACGGCCTCGGCCGCGTCGACGTCGCTGCCGATGGAGGCGAACTCGCCGTCGGAGATCCGCTGCACGAACGAGGGCTTGAAGATTTTCTTCAGTACGTTCTCGGCGGCGCGGTGTGTGGCCGGCTGGTCCTTGATGCTCTTCAGGGTGGCGGCGAGCCGCGGGTCGTTCTCCAGCCAGTCCTGGTAGGCGGCGGCGCCCGTGGACTTGTGGAAGTAGAGCAGGTCCTTGTCGGTGCGGGCCGGGCCGATGAGCGGTTTGAGGGCGGGGTCGGTGTCGCCGAGGGAGGTGGCGAACTCGTCGCCGCTGTCGACGGCCCGCCCCTGCCCGGAGCTGACCACGTCGATCTTCTCGGATGCCCTGGCGATCCGCTGGAACAGGCCCGGCAGCCGCTTCTCCAGCCGTACCGCCGTGTCGCGCATCTCGCGCTCGCCGCGCCCGCTGAGGTTGCCGTATCCCACCTTGGCCATGGCGGCCTGGAGGGCGCGCACCTCGGGGTCGAACTTCTGCCCGCGGGCGGTGAGCAGGCCCTCGGCCTCGGCCTTGTCCCACAGCGCGAGGATCAGGTCGCCGTCGGCGCCGTCGGTCGCGGAGCGCGAGCCGTGCCGGGACACGTTCTCCGTGAACACCGGGGCGAAACCGGCAGGCGGGCGCTGGTACGAGTGAGCGTTCTGCTGGGGCTCGTACGTGGCCTTCGTCCCGTAGCTGTACGTGGCCTCCGTCCCGTTGCCGTGGACGCTGCCGGATGCCTGCGCCGACAGCGGAGCGGTCAGCAGGGCACCGAGCCCGAGGACCAGGGCGGGGGTGATGCGTCTCATGGGCGGACCGTTCTGCTCGCGGAAGGTCGGGGGATCGCTCAGTGATCGCCCATATGGTCCGCGGGCAAGGTGAACACGCCATGGCCGAACGGTATGGCGTGCCCCAAGTCCGGCATGTCCGTGTGGTGCCGGTATTTCTGGATGAACCCCTCAGCGGCTTCGGGGCCAGCCGCTCCCCGGAACCTCAGCTCACGCGGCGAGCGTCTGCGCCACGGCCACCGCGGGCACGGGTGCCACCGGGATGCGTACCGGCACGACCGGGGAACGGGCGGGCCACACACGGTAGGTGGTCTTCGCCGGATCCACGAGGGGCTCGCCGAGAGCGATACGCCCTTCGGAGTACAGCCTGTCGCATTCAGGGGTGGGCAGGGCTACGTAGCAGCCTCCCCTGTTGGTGAGGGAGTTGTACGGCTGCCAGTAGCCGTACCGGCGTCGCCCACTCGCGTGCACGGTGAGAAACACCGGGGTACGGGAGTCGGACATGATGCGGAGAACACCGGCCTCGGCGGCGTCGAACGGGACCTCGGAACGGGAGCGGGACTGGTAGAGGACGGGGGACATCATGATTGCCTTTCCGAGGGGCCGGGACTCAAGATCATCTACCCAATTAAAGCAGCGATTTGATCTCGATCACACCCCCAACTTCCGCCTGATCAGTCGGGCTTGAGCGTCCCGGGGAGTACGCGATCGCCGCCGCCTCACCGGCCGGATGGTGTCAGCTGTCCGTGGACCGGACTGAGCTCATGATCTTCTTGATCTCGGCGGCCGTCAGCGCGTTCGGAACCCCTTGGTCCGCGTAGATCACCCAGCCGTGCATGGTCCCGTCGGGGAGCTTCTGCGCGATGCTGTGCACGATCGCCTTCGGCGGGACGCACGAGCTGGGGCGGTTGGTGACGGTGACCTCGGCGGTCGCGGTGTAGCCGTCGATGCCTCCCAGCTTCACCGGCTTGGCCGGGGTGACCTTGATCTTGGGCTTGTGGTCCTCACCGCCGTACGCGGCGAAGCCCCAGTTGCCCGCCCAGTTACGGGCGTTCTCCTGGAGGGAGCCGTCCTTGCCACCGCCCGTGGTGCCGACGGTGGCGAGCTGCCCCTTGCCCGCCTCGCCCATGGCCTTCGGGTTGGGACTCGAAGAGCACCCGCCCTCGCGGTAGCTGGCGGCCCCGGTCATGACGACGATCGGCTGGCCGGCCTTGTCCGTGTAGGACAGGGCCGTGCCCTCGTCGATGAGCTTCCACTTCTTGGCCTTGGCGGGCACGTCGTAGCGGAAGTGGTGCTTCTGTGCGGTCTGCGTCTGCCATCCCGGGACCGACGGCTGATCCCCCGCGGGGCTCGCCGGGGCGGAGGACTGGGACGATCCCGCCGAGGGCGCCTTCGACCCCGCGGCGTCGGTCTTCTTGTCCGTGGCCGTGCCCGTGTCCTCGTTGCACCCGCTCAAAGCGACGGCCATGCCGATGCCGAGGGCCGCGATCAGGGTCTTCTTCGTTCGTCGGGATGGTATCCGGATGGACTGCGGGTGCTGCTGGGCAATGGGTTCAAGGATCTTTGACTGAGACATGATCGGCACTCTAAGCCAACTGCGCTGCCGCCATTCCCCCAGGTGGGCGCCCTGCTGCGAGACGTACACCTACTCGTGACACACCACACAAAGTTGATACACACCGCACCCCCACTGCGGTCACAGCTTTTCGAAGGGGTCGTGCCCGGAGAGCAGCTTGTCCACCCGGGCCTGATCGACCCGGCTGACGAGCTGCCCGGCCTCCTGCCGGTCCCGGATCACCTTGGCCAGGGTGAAGGCGGAAGTCACCAGGTAGAGCACGGCGATGGCCAGGAAGCCGCGCACCCATGCGTTGGCGTCAAGCCGGAAGATGCCGATGGCGGTGGCCGCCATGGCGATGGAGAAGGAAGCGACCGCCTGACCGTAGAACGCGGTCGTGCTCTGCTGCTTGACCGGTGTCTCACTCATGGGCAAAGGATCGACGGTCGCGATCGGCCCCGTATCCGTTCGGATACTCAGGTACGTACTCAGACCGGGCACCCGGCACTCGGGCCCTGGTCGATTGTTTCGCGCGGCGAAACGGGCTGCGCAACAACGCGGGCAGGCGCCAGCCTCGTAGGACGCGGGCCCGGACAGCAGGTCGGAACGGGGGAGGGCCCGACACGCGCCTTGCGCGGAGAACGGCAGGACAGCAACACGGCCGGACGGCAGGACAAGTACAGCGACTCGCGATCAGTGGAGGAATCTTGCGATCGAGGCAGTCAGTCATCGTGGCCCTGGCGGCGGGGACCGCCATCGCGCTCTCGGGGGCGGCCGCTGGCCCCGCCGCGGCCGGTGGGGGCTCGGGCGGCGCGGCGCACACGGGGGCTGAGGTCCGTCCCCTTGGCGTCTGCTGGGTCGGCGGCCATATCTGCGGCAACGTCTACAACCGCGACAACCGGTACACACTTCTGATCACCGACGACTGGGGGAAGTATCGCAACTCCGCGACCTGGCACACTCTCAAGCCCGGCCAGAACGGGCACCACGTGGGCGTGAAGGATGTCGACGGGTACTGGGTCGGCCCCGGGTGCAAGGTCAAGCGTTCACTGGGGCTGAGGACGATCGGGCCCGGCTGGCACAAGGTGCGCAACGGCCAGAAGATCCAGATCGTCGATATCCGCTGCTGAGTCGTACGCGGTCAGGCCGTGGGGCATGTCTTGCGGTACGCCGTGCCTGGTATCAGCTGCCGCCACTCCTGTGACGTGAGGTTGCGGCCGGCGGTGCGGCACAACTCCGCCGAGGTGTGCCGGGGGTCGACGGTCCACAGCATGACGGACTGGTCGTCGCCGCCGGTGGCCAGCGTACGGCCGTCCGGGCTGAAGGCGAGCGACCGGACCTGCTTGGTGTGTCCGGTCAACAGGGCCAGTGGGCTGCGGCGGGAGATGTCCCACAGCATCACCGACTTGTTCGCGTTGGCCGTGGCGAGCGTGCGGCCGTCCGGGCTGAACGCCAGGGCGAAGGCGGGCCCGGTGCTGTCGGCGAGGTCGGCCACGCGGGTGCGCTTGGCCACGTCCCACAGGATCACTTTCTGATCGATGCCCGCCGTGGCGAGGGTGCGGCCGTCCGGGCTGAAGGCCACGGTTCTGATCTGTCCCGCATGCCCTGTCAGGGTGGCCAGCCTGGTCCGTCGTGCGACGTCCCAGAGCGTGACTTTGTGATCGTGGCTGCCGGCGGCGAGGAGTCGGCCGTCGGGGCTGAAGGCGACGGCGTCGACGGCGGTTTCGGCATCTCCGGACGCCGCCAGCAGAGAGGCCAGGCGAGTGCGGCGGGCGGCGTCCCACAGGATGACTTTCCTGTCGGCGCCGCCCGTCGCGACGAGGCGCCCGTCGGGGCTGTACGCGATATCGGTGACGCGGCCGGTGTGCCCGGTGCGCCTGACGGGCGGGCCGTGGCCCGAGAGGTTCCAGAAGGTGAGGATGTGGTTGCGGGCGCTCGCGGGCTGGGCGTCGGAACCGCTCACGGTAGCGACCGTACGCCCGTCGGGGGCGAACGCCACGGCGTGGACGGACCCGGATCCGCTGGTGAAAGTGGTGCGACGGGTGCGGCGTCCGATGTCCCAGAGCACGAGGGTGTCGTCGCTTCCAGCGGTGGCGAGGGTGCGGCCGTCCGGGCTGAAGGCGACATCGTTGACCCGGTCGCGGTGGCCGGAGAGCGGAACCCGGGCCGTGTCCCAGAGCACGACCTTGCCGTCCTCGCCCGCGGAGGCGAGAAGAGAGCTCCGCGGGCTGAAAGCGAGCGTATAGACGTTGGTGGTCTGCCCGGTGAGCGTGGTCAGGCGGGTGGCGCTGCCGACGTCCCACAGCATGACCGACTTGTCGTGGCCTCCCGTGGCGAGGGTGTGCCCGTCGGGGCTGAAGGCCACCGCCCTGACCTCCCCGCTGTGACCGTGCAGCGTGGCCACGCGGGTGTGGCGCCGGACGTTCCACAGCCTGGCCGTCCAGTCGTCACCGGCGGTGGCGAGGGTGCGGCCGTCCGGGCTGAAGGCGACGGCGCCGACGGACTCGGTGTGGCCGGTGAGCGTGGCGATCGGCTTCCCCGTCGTGGTGTTCCACAGCTTCACGGTGTGGTCCGCACTGGCGGTGGCCAGGGTGCGGCCGTCCGGGCTGAAGGCCACCGCCCAGACGATGCCGGTGTGGCCGGAGAGGGTGAGGCGCCGGGCGCGGCGTCTGGTGTCCCAGAGCATGACGGTGTGATCGGCGCCCGCAGTGGCCGCGGTTCGGCTGTCCGGGCTGAAGGCGATGCTTTTGATCTGCCCTTTGTGGCCGGTCAGGGCAGCCGAGGGCGTGCGCGCGGCAGCGTCCCAGAGCACCAGCTTCCCGTCGTTGCCTCCCGTTGCCAGGGTGCGGCCGTCCGGGCTGTACGCCACCGCACGCAGCCAGGTGGGGTGTCCGGTCAGGGTGGCGAGCCGCCGCCGTGCGCCGGTGTCCCACAGCATCACCGTACGGTCGCGGCTGACGGTGGCGAGCGTTCCGTCGGGGCTGAAGGCGGCTTCGGAGACGGCATCGTCGTGGCCGGACAGCTCGGCGCGGTAGTACTGATGTGCCGAGATGGTCAGCATGGCGCTGCGCGCTTCGTAGGTCCGCGCGGTACGGAACGCCTCCACGCTCAGCAGCATGGCCGCGGCCGGACGGGACTCGACGAGGCCGAGCGCCTCGGCGGCCAGTTGCCGTGATACGGCGACCCGGTGGGCTCTCAGGGCCTCCTGGCGCTGTCGCAGGGCGACCACGCTGACGCCGGTGACCACGATCAGCAGCAGTGCGAGACCCGCGGCGAGGAAGCGCAGATGACGGTGGCGCCGTACGGCCGCGGCTCGTTCGTCGTCCGCCAGGCCGACGCTCGCGTCGAGGAACTCGCGCTCCGCCGCGTTGAGCTCGTCCCCGCTGCCGTCGTGGGATGCCCAGTCGCGGAGGACCGCGAGCCGCGTGCCCCGGTACAGTGCGCCGGAGTCGCGTTCGAGGTCCGTCCATGCCTGGGCGGCCTCGGTCAGCTGCCGGTGGACGCGCAGCCGCTCGCGGTCCTCCTCGACCCAGGTGCGCAGCCGCGGCCAGCCGTTGATCAGCGCCTCGTGTGCGAGGTCGACGGCGTCGTCGTCCAGGGTGATCAGCCGGGCGCGGGTGAGCCGTTCGAGGACGGCGGAGAGGTCCTCGGGGGTGGCGGTGCTGTCCAGTTCGGACCGGTCGACGGGGCGGCGGGTGTCCTGGGCGCCCTCCCCCGGAGTGATCAGTCTGAGCAGTACGCGGCGGGCGATCTCGGCACGTTCGGGGGTGAGGTCGGCGTAGGTGTGCTCCGCGGTGCGGGCGATGGCGCCGTGCAGGCCGCCCGTCGCCTCGTAGGCCGCCTCGGTGAGGGCGCGGCCGCAGCGGCGGCGCCATGTCTCCAGCAGTACGTGGGACAGCAGGGGCAGTCCCCCGGGCTCGTCCGTGACCTCCTCGACGAGCCGGGCGGTCAGGGCCCGTTCCACGATCAGTCCCGCGGCGGCGGCCGGTTTCACGATCGCCTCGCGCAGCTCGTTCGGGGTCATCGGCCCGACCAGCAGGGTGGCGGTCCGCAGGGCATCGGTGAGCCCGCGGTGCTCGGCGCAGCGCCCGAGGAAGTCGGCGCGCACCGCGATGATCACGCGTAATCGGCTCCCGGGCTGACGCGCCGTCCGCAGCAGGTCGGTGAACGCCGTCCGCTCCGCGGGGTCGGCGCACAGCGTGAAGACCTCCTCGAACTGGTCGACCACGACCACCGTGTCGCCTTCGGTGTCCTTGGGGGCGAGCAGTCCGGCGTGGGTGCGGGCGGGGTGTGCGCCGGGGGTGAGGATGCGGATGGCCGCGGGGCGTTCCTCGTGCGGGACGGCATGCTGGAGGGCGGGGATCAGCCCGGCGCGCAGCAGTGAGGACTTCCCGCTGCCGGAGGCGCCGACGACGGCGGTCAGGCGGTGGGTGCGCATCAGCTGGAGCAGATCGGCGACCAGTTCGTCGCGGCCGAAGAACCGCTCCTGGTCGCGGGGTTCGAACCGGGCGAGACCCTGGTACGGCGGCTCGGCGTCGTCGTGTTCGGTGGCCTCGGCCGCCGTTTCCTCGGCCGTCCGCCGCCAGCGCCGCTCCCATTCCTCCGGGTCCCCTCCGCACCCCTCGACATAGGCCAAGGTGACCTGCAGCGAGGGCAGTTGTTCGCCCGAGGCGGCTCTGGAGAGGGTGGAGACCGTATACGGCGTGCGCTGGGCCAGCACGCGGTAGGTGATCCCGTCGGCTTCCTGGCGCAGCTTGCGCAGTTCCCACGCGAACCGCTGTACGGGCCCGGCGCCCGGGTCCAGTGGCGCTTCCGGTCGGCCCACTGGGCCCCCTCTCCCCGCTTCCCCGTCCTCCACAACCTACGGAGCGGCAAAAGGGCCGGGCAAGGCCGCGCCGAGGGCAGGACATCGCGCTCGGTGACCGTCTCACCTGTGGCGAGGTGGTTGTTGCGGGCCGCGGATCGGGGCTGCGCAACAAGGCGGGCGCCACGGAGAGTCGGTGGCGTACGGCGTCGTCGCCCGGCTCACAGCGGGCCGGGCGGCACGTCGTACGGAGATCCGCCGCTCCCCCGCACCGCGCCGGTCCGGGGGCTGGAACCGAAGGGAATCATCATCATGTCGATCTCGATCCGCACCGCCCTGGCGGCTGCCGCGCTCGTCGCCGGGTCCGCTCTCGCCGCGGTGCCGGTGGCGTCCGCCGCCGACTCCGCGCCCACGGCCCGTAGCGCCCAGGCCGGTGGCTTCCACATGTACCAGCACGACAAGTACAACCAGGGCCGCAACGGCGGCTGGGCGTACGTCACGCGCACCGACAAGGACCTGCGGAACAACACCTGGGACAGGGGAGGGAAGGTCGACAACGGCACCAGCTCGGTGAAGAACCAGACGCGCAGCTACGTGGACCTGTACCAGAACGTCGCCAACGCCCGGGGCCGGTGCACGGGTGCGCACACGACGTCGTACCCGGGCACCAATGACCCGAACCTGAGCAACGACGCGATCAAGGACAACCGGCTGAGCTGCGTCATCTTCCGCTAGGCCGCGAGTGGGGGTGGCGCCCGGACCGACCGGCGGGCGCCACCCCCACCGCGACGAGCGCACCGGAAGGGAGACAGGAGGGGCCATGACCATCCGTTCCAGCGCCGCCCGCTCGGGCGCGGGCCTCCTGCTGCTGTGTACCGTCGCGGCAGGGTGCGCCTCCCCGGCACCGGCTCAGCGGCCGCCCCGCGACGAGGTAACCGCTCCGGCCATCGGCGCCGAGGCCCGGAGCATCACACTGCCCTTCGACGCCTACGAGTTGTCCGACCGGGACATCCACACGATCGAGTCGGCCGAAGACCTCCTCCTGCGCCGTTGTATGCGAGGGCGGGGCATGGGCTGGACACTGCTCCCCCGCGCGGCGGGCAAGGACCTGGCCCCGCCGAACCGCAGCCGCTACGGGCTGGTCGAGGCCGAGGTCGCCCGCCGCTTCGGGTACCACGTTCCGCCCGCCCCGCCGACCGTCGCGCGGCGCGAGGCGGCGGGCACGTCTCGGGACGCCGCCCTGAAAGCCCGGCAGCGCCGGGCCGCGTACGGGAGCAACGGCACGGGAGGGTGCTGGAAGGCGGCGCACGCGGATCTGCTGCGCGGCGCGCCGAAGTCCGATCACTCGTCGTTCAACCGGCTGGTCACGCTCACCTTCGAGCGGTCCCGGCGCGAGGCCGCCGTCCGCCACGGCACGCGCGCGTGGAGCGCCTGCCTGCGGAAGGAGGGCTTCCGTCACGCCGATCCGCTGAGCGCCGCCGGCCATCGGGGCTGGGCGAGGTCGTCCCGGCCGTCTCCCGAGGAGATCCGTACCGCGGTCGCCGACGTACGGTGCAAGGGCAGGACCCGGCTCGTCGAGATCTGGCGCACCGCCGAGGCACGCCTGCAGACGGAGACGATCCGCGCTCACGCCCGCAGCTTCCGCGCACTGAAGGCCGCCAAACTCCATTGGCTGCGCGCCGCCGACCGGGTTCTCGCGCGATATGGCGCGGGACGCCCTCAGCCGCGCCGGTGGGTGTTGAGCCGGGCGGCCTGGAGGGTCAAGTAGTCGCGCTCGGCCAGGTTGGACGCCTTGTGGGCGGCCTCGGCGTAGAGGCGTGCCGCGGTCGTCAGGTCGCCGTCGCGTTCGTGGAGGTACGCCGCTACCGCCGTATGGCGGGGCAGCGAGTCGTCCAGCTCCGCGAGCGCCGTCAGACCAGCGCGGGGGCCGTCGGCCTCGCCGACGGCCACGGCACGGTTGAGGCGGACGATGGGGCTGTCGGTCAGGCGCGCGAGTTCGTCGTACCACTCGACGATCTGCACCCAGTCGGTCTCCTCGGCGGTGGGCGCGTCGGCGTGGAGGGCCGCGATGGCGGCCTGGGCCTGGAACTCGCCCAGCCGGTCGCGGGCGAGGGCGGCCTGCAGGATCCGGACGCCCTCGGCGATCGACTCGGTGTCCCAGCGGGTGCGGTCCTGTTCGGCGAGCGGCACCAGGCCGCCGTCGGGCGCGGTGCGGGTGGCGCGGCGGGCGTGGTGGAGCAGCATGAGGGCGAGGAGGCCCGCCACCTCGGGGTGGTCGTAGGCGGCCGCGAGCTGCCGGGTGAGGCGGATGGCCTCGGCGGAGAGGTCGATGTCGCCGGAGTAGCCCTCGTTGAAGACCAGATAGAGGACGCGCAGCACGGTGGCGACGTCGCCGTGCTGGTCGAACCGCACGCCGGAGACGGTGCGCTTGGCGCGGCTGATGCGCTGCGCCATGGTCGCCTCCGGCACCAGGTACGCCTGGGCGATCTGGCGGGTGGTGAGGCCACCGACGGCGCGCAGGGTGAGCGCGACCGCGGACGAGGGGGTCAGTGAGGGGTGGGCGCACAGGAAGTAGAGCTGGAGGGTGTCGTCCGCCGTGGGGGTGGGGCCGGGGGCCGGTTCCTCGTCGAGGAGGTCCTCGCGTCGGCGCCGGGCGGCGTCCGCCCGGGACTGGTCGAGGAACCGGCGCCAGGCCACGGTGACCAGCCAGCCCTTCGCGTCCCGTGGCGGGTCGGCGGGCCAGACGCGGACCGCCTCGATGAGCGCGTCCTGTACGGCGTCCTCGGCCGCCGCGAAGTCGGCTCCGCGGCGGACGAGAATTCCGAGGACACCCGGCGTGAGGCTCCGGATCAGGGCCTCGTTCATCGGTGTGGTCATTCGGTGGTGGTGGGATGCGAGCCCATGAAGGGGCGCAGTTCGAGCCACTCGTGGATCGGCTTGCCGTCCGCTCCGGGGGCGGCCGACAGCTCTCCGGCCAGTTCGACGGCGCGCTCGTAGCTGTCGACGTCGATCACCATCCAGCCCGCGATGAGGTCCTTGGTCTCGGCGAAGGGGCCGTCGGTGACCGGCGGGCGCCCCTCACCGTCGTACCGGACCCACGTCCCCTCGGGGGCGAGCGCCTGGCCGTCGACGAACTCGCCGGTCCCCTCCAGCCGGTCCGCGAAGTCCTGCATGTACTGGATGTGCGCCGAGACCTCTTCCGGCTTCCACTGGTCCATGGGCACGTCGTTGACCGCGGCCGGAGCGCCGCGGTAGTGCTTCAGCAGCAGGTACTTGGCCATGATGGTTCTCCTCGATGCTGGTGCGACCCATTGTGGTCGCGTTCATCCCTGGGACGGAGCAGGCCACGGGTTCTCGACATCGTCGCCGAAAAATTTCTTGGCTCTCTCGAATCAGGGGTGGATCGCCGAGGCCGTCAGGGGCTCTTCCGCGCCTGTCGCGGCCCCTCAAACCGGCGCGGCGGCGGGTGCTAGCGTAAGCGGACTGGGCCGGTCCGTCCGGCGAATCCGTGTCCTGACGGGGGACTCTTTCACCATGCACCGCCTTCCTCGCGTCGCCGCGTTCGGCGCGCTCGCCGCCTCTGCCCTCCTCGCCCTGACGGCCTGCTCCGGCAGCGGGTCGGGCGACGCGTCGTCCGCCACCGGGAAGGACGGCAAGGACGGGAAGGGGAAGAGCGGCGCCAGCGGCAGCGGCTCGCCGAGCGCGACGGGCGCGCCGTCGAAGTCCGCCGCGGCGGACGGGGGGACCGGCGGGTCGGGCCCCGCCCAGGCCGTCACGTCCAAGGTTGAAGTCAGCATCAAGTCGTGCCAGTTGCGCGACGCGTCCAAGCTGTTCGCGGTCGTCCAGCTGAACAACGCGAACGGCCCGGCGGACTACGCCTACACCGTCAAGGTCCGCTTCCTGAACTCCGCGCACCCCGACAAGGCGGTCTACACCACCCTCGCCCACCGGCCCGTCCGGGCCGGAGTCATGCAGAGCATGCTGGCGTCCACCGAGTGGAAGGGCGACTCCGCCGCCATGCCGAAGACGTGCGAGGTCGCCAAGGCCACCAAGGTCAAGACCGGCGGCTGACCCCAGGCGTGGTGGGCCGGGGTTCCTGGTCCGGCCAGGCGGGGCCCGCCTGGTGGGGGCCGGTCGGCGGAGGTGGGATGGCGGGGCTGGTGCGTGCGGTGATCACCATCACGGCGAGGCCGAGTGCCGCGACCGCGGCGCCCATGTACAGCGGGGCGGTGTAGCCCAGGCCCGCGCTGATCGCGAGGCCGCCGAGCCAGGCGCCCAGGGCGTTGCCGACGTTGGAGGCCGAGACGTTGGCGCTGGCGGCGAGTGGCGCGCCGCCCGCGGCGTCCGTGACGCGGGTGATCATGCCGGGGACGGCGGCGAACCCGAAGACACCCATCAGGAAGACCAGGACCACCGACGCCACCCGCCCCTCGGCCAGCAGCCCGAACGCGGCGAGGGTGGCGGCGAGCCCGGCCAGGGAGGCGATCAGCGTACGGTCGCGGTCACGGTCGGCCGCCCGGCCTCCGGCGACGTTGCCGATGACCAGGCCGGTGCCGTAGACGACGAGCAGCCAGGCGACGTCGGTGCTGGAGAAGCCGGTGACCTCGGTGAACGTGTACGCGATGTAGCTGAACGCCCCGAACATGCCGCCGTAGCCGAGGGCGGTGGCGGTGAGGGTCAGCCAGACCTGGCGGGAGCGGAAGGCGCGCAGCTGGGGGCGCAGACCGGCCGTCCGGTGGGCCTCGTCGACGGCGCCCGCCCAGGCCGGGACCCACACGGCGATGGCGGCCACGGCCAGCACGCCGATCCCGGTGACCGCCCAGAACGTGGCGCGCCAGCCGAAGCGTTCGCCGACGAGGGCGCCGAACGGCACGCCCAGCACGTTGGCGACCGTCAGCCCGGCGAACATCACGGCGACGGCGCGCGAGGCCCGTTCCGGCGGGACCATGCGGCGGGCGACGAGGGAGCCGATGCCGAAGAAGGAACCGTGGCACAGGGCGGCGACGACCCGGCCGAGCAGCGCGATGGCGTAGGTGGGCGCCACGGCGGAGAGCAGGTTGCCGAGGACGAACAGCACCACCAATCCGACGAGGACGGCCTTGCGGTGGATGCGGGTGGTGGCGGCGGTCAGCAGGATCGCGCCGACCGCGACGCTCAGGGCGTATCCCGAGATGAGCCACCCGGCCGCGGCCTCGGAGACGTCCAGGTCCTGGCTCACCTGGGGCAGCAGGCCCGCGATCACGAACTCGGTCAGGCCGATCCCGAAACTGCCGAGTGCGAGCGCGACCAGCCCGGCGGGCATCGCCCGCGTATCCCCGTCCCGTCGGATGTTCACGCAAACATCATAGGGACGGCGCGGGTACGACAGGGAGGCTCGCGCTTGCGTCACCTGGGATGGGGGCGTGGCGGATGAACCACTCGGTGGCGAACAGCCGCTCCCGTTCCTGCGGTGGGAGGTCGGCGATCACCCCTGGCAGGGCTCCCCGCTCCACCTCGGAGCGGTGCGCCAGTACGGCGGCGATCTTCTGCTCCATCCACGGGCCGACATCGACGGTTGCGGTGATGTGTGCGTCCGCGAGCATGGTCACCCGGTGGGTGTGCACGTGATCCGGGTGCCCGGGGAGCCGCCGTAGGCATCGTGGGTGACCATGATGTCCGGGCGGAATTCCCGGATGTGGGCCACCAACCGCCGCACCGCCTCGTGCGGTACGAGCGCCCGCGGCCGCGTGACGGGCGAGCACTCCGCCGGCCGACAGCGACTCGTCGTCCGGGTGAGACGGGACGGGCCGCCCGCGAAAACTGAATCGCCGCGGGGCCGCACGCCCATAGGATCGCGGCGTGATGGCAGGCACACAGACAGGGGGAGCATGTGGCCAGGGTTGTCGAGTTGCTGACCTATCCCATCAAGGGGTGCGCGGGAATGCCGACGCACACCGGGGTGCTGACGCCCGCGGGTCTCGCCCATGACCGCAGTTTCATGGTCACCAGCGAGGAGGGTGTCTTCCGCAGCCAACGGCGCGACCCGCGGCTGGCTTTGATCCGCCCGGAGGTCGACGCTGACGGGCAGCGGCTCACGCTGCACGCGCCGGGCGCGGGCCCGGTCGGGATCGACGTCGACACCTCCGGTCGGCCTGGGGAAGTCGAGCTGTTCGGGGCGCCGTTCCGGGGCATCGACCAGGGCGACGAGGCCGCCGCGTGGTTATCCGACGTCCTCGGCGCCCCGAGCCGCCTGGTGCGCGTACCGGCCGACCATGACCGGGTGACCGACGGCCGGACGCCCGGCACGTCCGGATACGCCGACAGCTGCGCCGTCCACGTCCTCTCCCGGTCCACCCTGGATCTGCTGAACGAGCGGCTGGGCGAGCAGGGCACCCCGCCCCTCCCCATGGACCGCTTCCGCCCGAACATCGTCGTCGGCGGCTGGAACACCCCGCACACCGAGGACCGCGCCCACCGGATCACCATCGGCGACACGGCACTCGGCTACGCCAAGCTCGCCATCCGCTGCGCCGTCACCCTGGTCGACCAGGAGTCCGGCGCCAAGGCGGGCCCCGAACCACTGCGTACCCTGGCCACCTACCGCCGAGCCGCCGAGGGCGGTGTCGCCTTCGGCACGAAGTACGCCGTGCTGGGCCCCGGCAAACTGTCCGTGGGTGACGACGTGCACGTCACCTCGTGGGGCGAGTCCGAGCTCTGACGCGTCTTCCGCGGGGTCGCGCGCCGGACCGGTGTGCTTCTCGAACGACCAGTTGGGAGTCTCATGTCCGCCGTGCCCGTCACCGCCACCCGCATCGCCCTCGTGGTCCTCTACACCGACCGCTTGGAGGAGTCGCGCGCGTTCTACACCGGCCTGGGGCTGCCCTTCGTCCGGGAGCAGCACGGGCGCGGCCCCGTTCACTACGCAGCCACCCTGCCGGACAGCACGGTGTTCGAACTCTATCCCGCCACCGCCGAGCGGCCCGCGTCCAGTGCGCGGCTGGGCTTCACCGTCGACAGCCGAACGGTGGCTGCGTCGTTGGCTCCTGGGCGCCACGTCGTGGAGGATCCGGATGGGCGTGCCGTGGAGCTGTACGTGGTCTGACGTCCCGGTGGCCCGCGGCGTGTCGGCGGTGGAACGCCCCGGACCCGTCGCTACTCTCCGTAGGCGGTCGGCCGCGCACTCCACTGGTCTGCTTCAGGAGATCCACCGATGGTTGTCAGCAACCTTGTCCTCATCGCGGGCGCGGGTGGCGTGGGCCGTACCGTCCTCGGCCAATTGCGCGCGCAGGACGTGCCGGTGCGAGCGATGGTGCGTCGTGACGACGATCGTGCGGCCGAGTTGCGCGCGCTCGGCGCGGAGGTCGTGGTCGGCGACCTGACCCGGCCCGAGACCGTCGCGGCCGCGTTGGAGGGGGTCGCGCGGATGTATTTCGCGATGCCCGTGTCGCCGGACCATCTGCTGGCCGCGACGGTGGTGGCCACCGTGGCGCACGAGTACGGGCGGTTGGCCGCGCTGGTCGGCATGTCACAGATGACGGTGTCGCAGATGACGGCCACCAGCACCGGGGAGTCCCACCAGCAGCGGTTGCACTGGCTGGCGGAGCAGGTGCTGAACTGGTCGGGGCTGCCGGTGGTGCATATCCGGCCGACGTCGTTCCTGGACAATCCGCTGTTCACGTCACTGGCGGCGGAATCGATCCGGGAGAACGGCACGATCGCGCTGCCGTTCGGTACCGGGCGTACGTCGCCGGTCGCCCTGGACGACGTGGCCCGGGTGGTGGCCACCGTGCTCCGCGACCCGGCTCCGCACATCGGGCAGGTCTACGAGCTGACCGGGCCACGCTCGCTCCCCATGACGGAGGTGGCTGAGGAGTTCTCACGGGCGCTGGGGCGGCCGGTGTCGTACGCGGACGTGCCGCTCGACCGGTGGCGGGCCGGGGTGCTCGCCAAGGCGGGCCTGCCGCAGCACACCGAAGAGCACATCGCCACCATGGCCCGGTTGCACCGGGAGAACCGCTACGACCGCGCGACGGGCGATGTCGCTCGCGTGACGGGCACGCCCGCCCAGTCCGTCGAGTCGTTCGTGGCCGCTCGCAGGGACTTCTATCTCGGCTGAGCCGCTGGTCCGTCGCTCAGGGCCGGGGCCGGGACGGTGATCTTTTCGGGCACCGCATCGTGGTGGGCTTCCTCCTCCCGGGACAGACACTCGATCAGGTAGTCGCCGGTTTCGGGGTCGATGGTCACGCCGTGGGTCTCGCTGCGGAATCCGGGGAAGCGGCGGTCGAACGACTCAAGGGCGGTCAGATAGCGCAGCAGCGGACCGTTCACGGTGCCGATGCCCTCGCCGGGCATCAGCACCGGGATGCCGGGTGGCGTGACGGTGACCATGGCCGCGGCCACCCGGCCCGCCGCGTCGCCGAGCCGTACCCGCTCCGTGCCGCCTCGGATCAGGCGCTGGTAGCACAGCTGCGGAGGTGCGACCGGCTCCGGCAGCTCCTGGAACGCGGTGTCCAGCAGCCGGACCAGGTCCACCTCGCGCAGATAGTCGTGCATCTCCTGGCACAGACCGCGCAGTGTGCCGCCGGTATAGCGGTTCGGGTACGCGGTGACCAGCCCGGGCAGGACGCGGTCGAGCGGTGCGTCCTCGTCGTAGTGGGCCTTGAAGTCCATCAGGGCGTCCAGGAGGGTGCCCCACTTGCCCTTGGTGATGCCCATGGAGAACAGGACCAGGGTGGTGTAGCTGTCGGTCTTCTCCACGACGACGTTCCGGGTGGCCAGGTAGGACGTGAGGACGCGGGCGGGGATGCCCGCATCGGCCATGTGACCCGTTGCGTCGATCCCCGGGCAGGTGACGGTCACCTTGAGCGGGTCGAGCATGCAGTAGCCCTGTCCGAGCCCGGGGAATCCATGCCATTCCGCGTCGGGCTCCAGCTCCCAGCACGACGGTTCCGTGCGGAGCAGCTCGGCCGGGGCCTCGTCGAAGGGCAGCCGCTCGCCGCTGGACGGGTCGGTCACCGTCTCCGGCTGCCAGACCCCGAAGAACCAGGCGGGCCGGTCGCCCGCGGTCTTGATGCGACGGCCGATCCGCACCACCGCCTGGCGGAAGCGGATCGCCTCGGTCACGGCCTCGTCGATCAGCCAGCGTCCCTGTGGGCCGTCCATCATCGCGGTGGCGACGTCCAGGGAGGCGATCATCGGATACAGCGGGGAGGTGGTGCCGTGCATCATCAGCGCCTCGTTGAACCGGTCGTGCTCCACCGGGGCTCGGGGCGCGGGCTTGATGTGCACCATGGCGCTCTGCGACAGCGCGGCCAGCAGCTTGTGGGTGGACTGGGTGGCGAAGACGGTGGGCCGGTCCGGGCCGGGGAAGGTGTCGGGTCCTACGGACATCCCGTAGCGCCCGGCGTAGAGGGGGTGGAAGCGGGCGTAGGCGAACCACGCCTCGTCGAAGTGGACTCGGGGGGTGCTGGCCGCGAACGCCCGGGCGACCTGGACGGCGTCGTAACACAGGCCGTCGTAGGTGGAGTTGGTGAAGACCGCATACTGGGCTCGGGGGGAGAGCGCTTCGCGCGTCAGTGGGTTTCCCCCGACGCGGGCGGCCACGGTATCGGCCTGGACCTCGCCCGGGGGCAGCGGTCCGGAGAGGCCGTAGCCGTTGCGCGTGGGGATCAGATACACCGGCCGTGAGCCGGAGATGACCAGGCCGTGCAGGACCGACTTGTGGCAGTTCCGGTCCACGAGGGCGATCTCGTCACGGGTCACGCTGAAGTGGCCGACGAGGCGGTCGCAGGTCGAATCGCCGTGGAGGACGAAGTACGTGAGGTCGGCGCCGAAGACCCGGGCGGCGTTCCGCTCCGCCTCGCCGATGGGCCCGGTGTGCTCGAAGAGGGAGCCGAGTGCTTCGACCGAGATCGACAGATCGCTGCGGAACAGCCGCTCCCCGAAGTAGTCGTGGAAGGCCCGGCCCACCGGTGACTTCAGAAAGGCGACGCCGCCGGAGTGGGCCGGGGTGTGCCAGGAGTACTCGTGTGTGTCGTCGAAGTGGCGCAGCGCCTTGAAGAACGGTGGCAGTACGGCTTCGCGGTAGGTGCGGGCGGCGCTGGAAATCCGTCCGGCGATGAAGGCAGCGGTGTCCTCCTCCGGCCAGACGTATCCGACCACGGTTTCCGACACCCATAGCGGCAGGTCTTCGAAGCCTTCGTCGGCCGTGACGAGGAAGACCGGCAGGCTCTGGAACCGTCGCCCGATGTCACGCAGGACGGCGGCGCCGCCCGGTTCGCCGGCTGGTTCGCCGTTGGGATCGAGCTCCCAGTCCACCAATGCCGCTGCCAGCCCGGCTTCGGTGCGCAGCACTGTCCGGGCCTCGGCGCCGGTACCGGCCCATCGGACCGCGAATCCGGCGGCCTCGACCGCCTCGCGGATCCTGCGCAGTTGTTCGGCCCCGGCCGTGTCGCCGCCCGGGTGCTCCCGGACCGCGAACAGAACGGTGTCGCCCGCCATATCCCCCTCCTCCGTCTGCACGCCCCTGTGGTGTCCGAGTCTCCAGGGACGGACCCGTGCATGGCGGCGCAGTCGGGGAAGACCACCCGAAAGAAGGAAAATCGCCCCCGCACCGTCCGGGCTCAGCCGGTGCGCACCGCCCGGGCCAGGAAGTGGTGCGCCGCGTCCTCGTAGCAGAGCAGGTCCCAGCCCGCCGCGTGGAGCGTGGGGCGCAGGTTCTTCTCGGCCAGCAGGTCGTCGGGGGCCAGGGGGCGGCCGTGGCGGGCGGCGCGTTCGGCGCGGCCGGAGCGGTGGAAGAGCAGCAGGGTGCCGCCGGGGGTGGTGACGCGGGCCCATTCCCGCAGGGCGGCCGCGGAGTCGGGGACGTGGTCGACGAGGCCCGCGCTGAATACGCCGTCCAACGACCCCGTCGGCAGCGGCAGTCGGCAGGCGTCGGCGACCAGCAGGCGGGCGAGGTCCGCGCGTCCTTCGCGGGCGGCGGCCGTGAGCATGGCCGGGGTGAGGTCCACGCCGAATACGACCCCCTTGGGACCGACTTCGTCGCGCAGCGCGGGCAGGGCGAGGCCGCTTCCGCAGCCGATGTCCATGACCCGCTGCCCCGGGAGCAGCTCCATCCGGGTGATGGCTGTCGCGTACCGGGGGCCGTCGGCGGCGAAGTGTTCCTCCCAGGTGGCGGCCAGCGGGGTGAAGTGGGCGCGGGTGGTGGTCCGGGCGGCTCGGGATGCCACGAGGGTGGCGAAGCGCTCGAAGAGGCCGTCGCGGTGCGGTGCCAGGGCGGCCAGTTCGGCGGGGGTGGACTCCTGGAGGTCCGGTGCGGTGGCCGCCTCGTCCGGGAAGGCGGTGACGAAGGCGTCGACGGCTTCCTGGTCCACCTCCAGGTGGAATTGCAGCCCCCAGGCCGAGCGACCGATCCGGAACGCCTGGGCCGGGTAGCGGTCGCAGGAGGCAAGCAGGGTGACACCGGCCGGGAGGTCCATGGTGTCGCCGTGCCAGTGCAGTACGCGCAGGCGGTCGGGTGCGGGGGCGAACAGCGGGTCCGCGGGCGCGGCCGGGGTGGTCCGTACCGCTCCCCATCCGATCTGCTGGCCGTCGCCGGGCCGGGCCACGCCGCCCGCCGCCACGGCCAGGAGTTGCGCGCCGAGGCACACGCCGAGCACGGGGGTCCCTGCGTCCAGGGCGGCCCGCAGCAGTGCCAGCTCGGCGGCGCGGGTCGGAAACGCCGAGGGGCCGTCGTACGCCGCCATCGGTCCGCCCATGACCACCAGCGCGGCCAGTCCGTCGGGCGACTCCGGTACCGGGTCCCCGGCCCAGATCCGGCATACCCGTACGGGCAGCCCGGCGGCTTCCAGTGGGGCGCGGATCGCGTAGGGGCCCTCGTGCGGCAGGTGCTGGACGACCAGGACGTCCGTCGGTTCGGTCCAGCTCACACGTCACCCTTCGTCGTCGCCGCACGGCTGCCGCTCGGCACGGGCTGCCACCTCCCGGATGACCGTACCCGGGCCCGGGTCGCGTACAAACGCACATGCCAACCTTGCCGGTCACCACTCCGGCTCCTGCGATGCGTCCGGCGCCTGTCTCCCCGCATGTGCGGCGGGGGCGTCGGCGTATGCCCGTCTGTCGGCCCGGGGGCGCCGCCACCGGTCCGCGAGCCTTCGTACGCCTTTTGCCTCGCGCGTGCGACCGCGCCCGCGACGGTCGCGCCCGGGCCGACTACCGTGAACCCACAGCAGTCCCAAACCAGGACAATCCCACCTCTCCCCCGGGAGGCGTTCCGCGATGAGCCTGAGCATCCGCAACCAGATCCCCGGCACCGTCACCGCCATCACGCCCGGCGAGGCCATGGCCGCGGTCAAGGTCCGTCTCACGGGCGGCCAGGAACTCACGGCGGCGATCACGGTGGAAGCCGTCGAGGACCTCGGGCTCGCCGAGGGCTCCGCCGTCCGCGCGCTGATCAAGTCGACGGAGGTCTCGCTGGCCACCGAGCCGGTGGCGGGGCTGTCGATCCGCAACCGGCTGCCCGGTACGGTCACCGGCGTCACCATGGGCGGCGCCATGGCCTCGGTCAAGGTCACGGTCGACGGCGGTGAGCTGACCGCCGCGATCACCAAGGACGCCGTCACCGACCTCCGTCTGGAGGCCGGTTCCTCCGTCATCGCCCTGGTGAAGTCGACGGAGGTGTCCCTCGCCACCGGGTGAACGCCGCAGCGTCGGCGTCCGGCCGAGAATTGCCTCAACGCGCCCCTGACAACTCAAGATTCCCGTGGCACGCTGCCTCACGCACGTCTATCCGCACCGCTCTTCGTTCCCCCACCCTGCCCGGGCCCACCAGTCCGGGCACGGCAGAAGGAGACATGCGTGAGACGCCATCGCACCGCCGCGGGCATTCTGCTGGCCGTCGGAGCCCTGCTCACCGGCGGCCTCGTCAATGGGGCCGCGGCCAGCGCGTCATCCCCCGCCGAACCGGCCCCCGGGCCGTCGGCAGCGGCCCACACCGCCTCGTCCGCAGAACAGCACCGGGCCCGCACCTTCTGGACCGCCGAGCGGATGCGCGCGGCCACCCCGCTCGATCTGCTGCTGACCCGGGAGGCCGCCAAACGCCTGAAGACCCCCGAGCCCGGTGGGCCGTCGACCAGCGTCGAGCCCACCGCCGCGCCCGCCTCCTTCCCGCAGGCCGGTGGCCCGTGGACCGGCGGCGGGGATGTGGTCACCACCTCGGGCCGGGTGTTCTTCACCTTCCAGGGGCGTACCGCTTCGTGCACCGGCAATGCCGTGACCAGCCAGAACGCCAGTACCGTCATCACAGCCGGGCACTGTGTGAAGTACCAGGGCAGCTGGCACACCAACTGGGTCTTCGTGCCCGCCTACGACAACGGCAGCGCGCCGTACGGGCAGTGGACCGCCGCCACGACACTCACCACCCCGCAGTGGGAAGCCACCGAGGACATCAACAACGACATCGGCGCCGCGGTCGTCGCCCCGCTGAACGGCCAGAAGCTCGCCTCGGTCGTCGGTGCGCAGGGAATCCAGTTCAACGGCGGCTACAACAAGCAGATGTACTCCTTCGGCTTCCCCGCCGCCTCGCCGTACGACGGTACGAAGCTCATCTACTGCAGCGGCAACAGCTCGAAGGACTTCCTCTTCACGCAGGACCACGGCCTCGCCTGCAACATGACGGGCGGCTCCAGCGGCGGTCCCTGGCTCACCGGCTTCAGCGAGGCCACCGGCACCGGGCTGCAGGTCTCCGTGAACAGCTTCGGCTATGTCTTCCTGCCGAACCAGATGTTCGGTCCGTACTTCGGTGACGTGGCCAAGGCCCTCTACGACAAGGCCCAGGCCGCCTAGCGGCACACCGGCCCCGGCGGCGGGGACCCGCGCGGAGGCGAGTGGCCCCTGTGCACCAGGATGGACCCGTGACCGATCCCCTCTCCCAGGCCCCGGCCCGGACCGGCCGGACCGCCCGGGTCCCCAAGCCGCCACGCGAACGGACCTGGAAGGACCTGTCGCCGCTGCTGCGGCTGCTGATCCTGACCCAGCTCGCCTTCAACGTCGGTTTCTACGCCGTGCTGCCGTTCCTCGCCGAGCACCTCGGGACCGCGATCGGCATGGCGGGCTGGCTGGTCGGCTTCGTCCTGGGCCTGCGGACCTTCAGCCAGCAGGGTCTGTTCGTGGTCGGCGGCTGGCTGGTGGACCGGCACGGCGTGCGGCCGGTCGTGCTGGCCGGGTGCGTGCTGCGGATCGCCGGGTTCGCCTGGCTGGGGTACGCGGGGTCGGTCTGGGCCGTGGTCGGCGCGGTGCTGCTGATCGGTTTCGCCGCCGCGCTGTTCTCCCCCGCGGTGGAGTCCGAGGTGGCCCGGCAGGCGGTGATCTGGGAGGAGGAGGGCCGTGGCCCTCGTACCCGGGTGCTGGCCCTGTTCAGCGCGGCGGGGCAGGCCGGGGCGTTCGTCGGACCGCTGCTCGGCGGCCTGCTGCTGGTGGTGGACTTCCGTACCGCGTGCCTCGCGGGAGCGGGGGTCTTCGTCCTCGTCCTGGCCGGGCACGTGCGGCTGATGCCGCAGCACATCCCCGGCCGGGCCCGCACCCGGGAGCGGGGCGGGGTGCGCGCCATGCTGGCGAACCGCCGCTTCCTCGCCCTGTGCTGCGCGTACGGCACCTATCTGCTCGCCTACAACCAGCTCTACCTCGCGCTGCCGGAGGAGGTGGAGCGCGCGACGGGTTCCCAGACTCCGCTGTCCTGGCTGTTCGCGCTGTCCTCGCTGCTGGTGGTGTGCGCCCAGCTCCCGGTGACCCGCTGGGCGGGCGACCGGTTCGGCCTGCGCCGCTCGATGACGGGCGGGCTGCTGCTCATCGCGGCGGGTTTCGCGGTGGTGGCCGCCGCGCGCCCGGCCGGGTGGTCGGGGGCCGTGGGGCTGCTGCCCGCCGCGGGGTTCGTCGTCCTGCTCACTCTGGGCCAGATGCTGGTCGTCCCGGCCGCCCGCGCCTGGGTGCCCGACCTCGCCGAGGACGGACGGCTCGGCCTCTACACGGGCGCGCTGTCCTCCGTGTCCGGCGTGATCGTCCTCATCGGCAGCTCGGCCACCGGCTCCCTGCTCGACCTGGGTCTGCCGCCCGCCGTGCCGTGGCTCGTTCTCGCCGTCGTTCCCGCCCTCGCGGTGGCGCTGCTGCCCCGCCGCCGGGAGCCGGGCGGGGCCGCGGACACGCGTTCCGGCTGACGACGGCCTCGTCGGGGCTGTCCGAAGTGGCCGGGTCTGCCTTGTGGGTCAGGTGGCCGGTCGCCAGCCCAGTGCCGGGCCGAGCCTGGTGGCGATGTCGGTGAGGATCTGGACGTAGTCCTCGTGGCCGAAGGTGAACGGCAGCGCGAACGCGACCTCCTCGACCTCCCGGAAGGCGGCGTGGGAGGCGAGCCGTTCGGCGATCTCCTCCGAGGTGCCGACGAGGTCGGGGGCGAACATCATGCGCGCCGGTCCCTGCGGCGTGGCGGTCCGTGGCAGCCGCTCGCGGGCGTATTGCTCGTACTTCGCGCGCTGCTCGGGCGAGGCGGTGTCGGTGGGGATGACGACGAGTCCTTGGGAGACTCGGGCACGGTCGCCGTCGGGGTGGTGGGCGCGGAAGGTCCGGATGTGCGAGAGCTGGATCTCGGCGAAGTCCTCGGACTCCTCCGCCTTCACGACGCTGCTGGTGAGCAGGTTCATTCCGTGCTCACCGGCCCACCGGGCCGACCGCAGGCTGCCGCCGCCGTACCACATGCGGCGGCCGAGTCCCGGGGAGTGCGGCTGGACCCGGTCGGAGAACACTTCGAAGCCCTCGACACCGCTGAAGCCGGTGACGGGCTCGCCGCGTACGAAGTCCAGCAGCCGTCGGACGCGCTCGTGGCTGAAGTCCTCGGCATCGGCCGTGTCCGGGTAGAGCGCGCCCTTGACCTGGTCGTAGTGGTTCGGCGGGCCGACGCTGACGCCCGGATTGAGGCGGCCCCGGGACAGGATGTCGACCGTCGCCAGGTCTTCGGCCAGCCGCAGCGGATTCTCCCATCCCGTGGGTATGACGGCCGTGCCCAGTTCGATGCGGCTGGTGCGCTGCGAAGCCGCCGCCAGGACGGCGATGGGTGAGGAGATGCCGTATTGCAGATGGCGGTGGCGCACCCAGGCGCTGTCGAACCCCAGACGTTCGCCCCGTTCGATGATCTCCAGTGTGGACTCGTGGCCCGGGCGCGGGTCGGCTTCGTCGAACAGCCCGATGGTCAGGAAGCCGAGCTTCCGCAGAGGTTTGGGGCTCACCGGCGCCCGCGTGTGTGTCGTCATACGGCAGGAGTCTCCAGTATCGCCGCCGCGGCGATCGGGGCGGGTTCGGGCGCGGCGGCCAGCAGGGCGCTGGTGTAGGGGTGTTGCGGGTTGACGCACACCTCGTCCGCGGCTCCCGTCTCGACGATCCGGCCCCGGTGCATGACCGCGATGCGGTGGCTGACCTGCCGTACGACGGCCAGGTCATGGGCGATGAACAGCAGTGCCAGGCCGATGTCGCGCTGAAGGTCGGCCAGCAGGTTGACGATCTGGGCCTGTACGGAGACGTCGAGCGCCGAGACGGGTTCGTCGCACAGCAGCACGGAGGGCTCCGGGGCGAGGGCGCGGGCGATTCCGATGCGCTGGCGCTGGCCGCCGGAGAACGCGCGGGGCAGCCGGTCGGCGACGGCCGGGTCCAGACCGACCAGTTCCAGCAGCTCGGCGACCCGCCTTCGGCGTGCCGCGCGGTCCGGGTGGATCCCGTGAACGAGGAGGGGCTCACCGACGATGTCGCCCACGGTCATCCGGGGGTTGAGGGAGGCGTACGGGTCCTGGAACACCATCTGCACCTGGCGGCGCAGCGCCCGTAGCGCCGTGCGGGAGGCCGGGTGACGTCCTCGCCGCGGAGCCGGATCGTGCCGCCGTCGGCGGGGTGGGCGTGGGCGAGGAGCCGGGCGAGGGTGGATTTGCCGGACCCGGACTCTCCGACGATGCCGAGGGTTTCGCCCGCGTGCAGGGTGAGCGAGATGGCGTCGACGGCGACGAGCGGGGCGTGGCGGCGTCCCCGGAACTCCTTGCGCAGGGCGGTGGCCTCCAGCAGCGGTGCGGCTCCTTCGGCGGGGGCGGGGGCGGTGTGTTCGGCGGGCGGGGCCGCCGTGACCGGCTGGGTGTCCTGGTGCCAGCACGCCACGCCGTCGGCCAGGGGCGGCGCCTCGGTCCGGCACTGCTGGTCGGCCGCCGCGCACCGCTGCGCGAAGGCGCAGCCGGCGAGTGGCAGTGACAGGTCGGGCGGTGCGCCGGGGATGCCGGTGAGCCGGGTGCCGGAGGGGGACGACAGCCGGGGCACGGCGGCCAGCAGTCGTGCAGAAGCTCACCGGCTTCAACGGCCACGACTCGCGCGCCCTCATCGACATCCTCCAGTCGCACATCGAACGTCCGGAGAACACCATCCGCTGGCAGTGGCGCGCCGGTGACGTCGCCATCTGGGACAACCGCGCCACCCAGCACTACGGCACCGACGACTCCGACGACCACGAGCGCACCCTGCGCCGCATCACCATCGACGGCGACGTACCGGTCGGCGTCGACGGCCGCCGCTCGGTGCTGCTCGCCCCGGAGTCGGTGCCCGAGCCCGCCTACGGAGCCGCCTCGGGCGCCTCCACCGATGGCGTGGCCGCGCAGACCTGATCCGAGCCCAGTCGGGCTACGGTGCCGCGTGGGTTACTTGGATTCCACTCGTCCGAGCGGGTCGGGGTCCGCCGTCAGCGCGTCGCGTGCCGCCTGCCACGCGGGATCCCCGGGGTACAGCTCGGTGCGGAGGTAGGCCCAGGTGAGCCGCTGGACGGCGGACACGCGCTCGGGGTTGTCGTCGGTGGTCTCGGCGACGTCGTATCCGGAGATCCCGCCGAGGCCGTGCTCCGCGTCGAACAGGGTGAGCAGGGCCTTGGGGCCCGTAGAGAGGGTGTACGGGTCGGCGTGCCAGTCCGGGCCCATGACCGTCAGATGGGCGGAGGCGTCCTTTTCACCGGCGACCACGAGCGTGGGTGTCGTCATCGTGGAGAAGTCCATGGTCGAGGCGAAGGAAAGGATCTCGGCCGCGGACGGGCTGAGGGCATCGCCGCCCCTGCCGGGCGCGGCGAGCAGGATGCCCGCCGTGATGCGGGGCTCGGCCAGGTTCACCTCCGTACCGTCGTCCGGATCGGTGAGCCGGGCGCCGAGCAGCAGGCTCGCGGTGTGCCCGCCCATCGAGTGCCCGGCTACGGCGACCCTGCTGTGGTCCAGGCGCCCGAGGAGCTGCGGGACGGCGGCCTCGATGACATCGAGCTGGTCGAGGATGCGCTTCATGTCCTCGGCCCGTGATCGCCAGAACAGCGGCGCCCCGGGGGTACCGGGGTCCAGGCTCAGCGTCCGGGAGCTCAGGTGGGTGGGCTGGATGACGACGAAGCCGTGCGCCGCCCAGAAGTTGGCGAGGGGGGCGTAGCCGTTCAGCGAGGAGAGGTGGTGCGAGTAGCCCTGGCCGTGCGAGAGGAGGATGACCGGCAGGTCGCTCCCGGTCACGGGCGCCGAGACGCGCATCTCCAGATCCACGGGCCGCCCGGGGGCGGGGAGCACGACCGGGCTGACCGAGAGGACGGGAGCGGGCGAGCTGAACGGGTCGGCTGTGTACGTCGGTTCACTCATGATGCGGGTTTCCCTTCGATGGCTCCGGCCACACGAAAAACGGAGCGCTGTTCCGATTAATATACGGAACACTGTTCCGCTTCGTCAACGGCTGCCGGAGTGCACCCAGTTCCGCGCATCAGGGCATGAGCGGCCGCCGTCGGCCACTGCGACGCGTACGACTGGGGGTACCCCGCCCACGGGTACGCCGATCAAGGACGCCGACGAGGACGCGTAGCGCAAGCACACGCGCCACACACTGCCGCGGGGCCGTACGGGATCATCCGTACGGCCCCGCATCCGCTACCGCGGTTCTGCCTGGTCCATTCGCTTCTCGGCCCAGGACTGCCGGATGTCCTGAACCCCGCTGAGCCCGGCCCAAACCCCACGCGGCTCACGATCATCTTATCGAGTTAATAGTGGCGACTCCCTACGGCCAATCGGGCGCACCGGCCACTACTGTTCCCCGGGTCCGGGCGGATACCCGGACGCCTACCCCTCCCTTCCTCTTTTCCGGTGTCGCGCACGTGCGCGAGGCCATCGCCGTTCCGAAGGAGAGCTCGCCCGATGACTGTTGGTACCAGCCCGGAAGCACCTCAGGAGCCGACTCGGCAGTCCAGCCTGAGCACGGCGGCTGCCCGTAACCTTGCGACCACGACCAAGTCCGCGCCGCAGATGCAGGGGATCACCTCGCGGTGGCTGCTGCGGTCGCTCCCCTGGGTCGAGGTCAAGGGCGGCACCTACCGGGTGAACCGTCGGCTGACCTACACCGTCGGCGACGGGCGCGTGGAATTCGTGCAGGACGGTGCCACGGTCCGGGTGATCCCCCGCGAACTCGGCGAACTGGCCCTGCTGCGCGGCTTCGAGGACGTGGAGGTGCTGACGGCCATCGCCGACCGGTGCGTCCAGCGCGACTTCCGGGCCGGTGAAACGCTGGTCGAGCGCGGTGCGCCCGCCGAGCAGTTCCACATGATCGCCCATGGCCGGGTCAAGCGGACCACGGTCGGCAAGTACGGAGACGAGGTCGGCGTCGCCGTGCTCGCCGACGGCGACCGGTTCGGTGAGGACGCCCTGCTGGACGAGGACGCCCGGTGGGATTCCACCGCCACCGCCGAGACCAGCGGCACCCTGCTCACCCTGTCCCGCGCCGACTTCGCCGCCGTGCTGTCGGCGGCGCCGAGCCTCCAAACCCATGTGCGGGTGTTCCGTTCGCTCGGCGACCGGCGGCAGAACCATCGCGGCGAGGCCGAGATCGCCTTGTCGGCCGGTCACAACGGCGAACCCGCGCTGCCCGGCACGTTCGTCGACTACGAGCTGAAGCCGCGCGAGTACGAACTCTCCGTCGCGCAGACCGTGCTGCGGATCCACACGCGGGTCGCCGACCTCTACAACGAGCCGATGGACCAGACCAAGGAGCAGCTGAGGCTCATCATCGAGGCGCTGCGGGAGCGCCAGGAGCACGAGCTGGTCAACAACCGGGAGTTCGGTCTGCTCCACAACGCCGACTTCAAGCAGCGCATCCAGACCCACTCCGGCCCGCCCACCCCGGACGACCTCGACGAACTGCTCTGCCGCCGCCGCGGCTCCAAGTTCTTCCTGGCCCATCCGCGGACGATCGCGGCGATCGGGCGGGAGTTCAACTCCCGCGGGCTGTATCCGACCCATGTCGACCTGGGCGGGCAGCAGGTCCCGGCCTGGCGCGGCGTCCCGATCCTGCCGTGCAACAAGATCCCCATCAGCAAGGAGAACACCAGCTCGGTCCTCGTCATGCGCACCGGCGAGGACAACCAGGGGGTCGTCGGCCTCCGGCAGACCGGTCTGCCGGAGGAGTACGAACCGGGCCTGTCGGTGCGCTTCATGGGCATCGACGAGAAGGCGATCATCTCCTACCTCGTCAGCGCCTACTACTCCGCCGCCATCCTGGTGCCGGACGCCCTCGGCGTGCTGGAGAACGTGCAGATCGCCCGCAGCCGCGACTAGTTCCCCTCCCCTGCCCGACGGCTACGACGGCCCCACGGCCACGACGGCCCGGATCCCGGGCAGGTCGCGCATGCCCGGGGTCCGTCCGGGACAGCCACCCACCCCACCGAGGAGCCATGGATGCCCGCGCCTGAGTTTTCCCCGCCGCCTCCCTTGCCCGCCCCGCCGTCTGCGGACATCGCCGCCCTCGACGCCGCTCCCGCCGATGTCGCCGCCGTCGAGGTGCGCACCGCGAGCGTCGGCATGGAACGGATCCTGCGTGGTCCCAGCGGCCTGGGCACGGCGAGCCTGCACCTGGCCCCGCGCGAGGAGCCGACGCCGCCCGCGCCGCCGGAGGATCCGGCCGAGGGCCACCCGGTCCCGGGGCTCTACTACCACCCGGTGCCGGAGCCCGACCCCGGGCGGGTGGAGGAGGTCAGCCGCCGGATCAAGGCCTGGGCGCTGGACGAGGTCGACCTGTACCCCGACGACTGGGAGGACCAGTTCGACGGGTTCTCCGTGGGGCGCTACATGGTCGCCTGCCATCCGGACGCCCCCACCGTCGACCACTTGATGCTCGCCACGCGCATGATGGTCGCCGAGAACGCGGTGGACGACTGCTACTGCGAGGACCACGGCGGCTCGCCCATCGGCCTCGGCGGCCGCCTTCTGCTGGCGCACACCGCCCTCGACCCGTTGCACACGGCGAAGGAGTACCAGCCGCAGTGGGCGGAGTCGCTGCACTCCGACGCGCCCCGGCGCGCCTACCGCTCGGCCATGGAGTACTTCCTCCGGGAGTCCAGCGCCTCCCAGGCCGACCGGTTCCGGCACGACATGGCGCGTCTGCACATGGGGTACCTCGCCGAGGCGGCCTGGGCGCAGACGGACCACGTCCCCGAGGTGTGGGAATACCTGGCGATGCGCCAGTTCAACAACTTCCGGCCCTGCCCCACCATCACCGACACCGTCGGGGGCTACGAACTGCCCGCCGACCTGCACGCCCGGCCCGCGATGCAGCGGGTCATCGCGCTCGCCGGGAACGCGACCACCATCGTGAACGACCTGTACTCGTACACCAAGGAACTGGCCAGCCCCGGCCGCCATCTGAACCTGCCCGTGGTGCTCGCCGAGCGTGAGGGGCTCTCCGAGCGCGAGGCCTATCTGAAGGCGGTCGAGGTCCACAACGACCTCATGCACGACTTCGAGGCCGAGGCAGCGGCCCTGGCCGTCGCCCTCCCCGTTCCGACCGTGCAGCGCTTTCTGCGCGGCGTGGCCGTGTGGGTCGACGGCAACCACTACTGGCACCAGACCAATACCTACCGCTACAGCCTGCCCGACTTCTGGTAAGAGAAATGGACTTGTCGATGACCAGCACCGAGTACACCACCGAAATCGCCGATCCCTCCTCCATGTTCATCCCCGCCCCGGCGACGCCCTACCAGGGGGACATCGCCCGCTACTGGGATCGCGAGGCCAGGCCCGTGAACCTGCGGCTCGGCGATGTGGACGGCCTGTACCACCACCACTACGGCATCGGTGACGTCGACCACGCCGCCCTCGGCGACGACGGCGACAGCGAGTACGAGAAGAAGCTGATCGCCGAGTTGCACCGCCTGGAGTCCGCGCAGGCCGAACTTCTCCTGCACCATCTCGGTCCCATCGAGCGCGACGACACGCTCGTGGATGCCGGATGCGGCCGCGGCGGGTCCATGGTGATGGCCCACCAGCGCTTCGGGTGCACGGTGGAGGGCGTGACGCTGTCGGCCAAGCAGGCCGACTTCGCCAACCGGCGGGCACGCGAACTCGGGATCGAGGACCACGTCCGCGCCCACGTGTGCAACATGCTCGGTATGCCCTTCGAGACCGGGCAGGCCGCGGCCTCGTGGAACAACGAGTCGACCATGTACGTGGACCTGCACGACCTGTTCGCCGAGCACTCCCGCATCCTCGCGGTCGGCGGCCGCTACGTGACCATCACCGGCTGCTGGAACCCGCGTTACGGCCAGCCGTCGAAGTGGGTCTCGCAGATCAACGCGCATTTCGAGTGCAACATCCACTCCCGCCGGGAGTACCTGCGCGCCATGGCCGACAATCGCCTCGTCCCGCAGGCGGTCGTCGACCTCACCGCGGCAACCCTGCCCTACTGGGAGCTGCGGGCCACGTCCTCGCTGGTGACCGGCATCGAGGAGGCGTTCATCAACTCCTACAAGGACGGCTCCTTCCAGTACCTGCTGATCGCAGCCGACCGCGTCTGACCGCCCGCCTGCCGGCGGAAGGAGCGGAAAGAGCCGGGCCCGTCCCCCCTCGGGCCCGGCCCTTCGGCGGCTACCCGGTCCAGTGATGACGGGCCAGGTCGGCCAGAGTGGTGAGGACAGTGCTGGGCAGGCGGTCCTTGTGGCGCAGATAGTGGATGCCCAGGACGGGTTTGCTGGTCCAGGGCAGGGGTGCCACCTCGCCGCGGGCGAGTTCGTCGGCGACGGCCGCCGCGGGGAGCAGGGCGATGCCCAGACCTGCCGCGGCGCAGCGTTTGAGTGCTTCCACGCTGACGAATTCCATGGTGGTGGGCTGGATGACCGCGTCGCCCAGTTCGCGTTCCATGACGTCGCGTTGGGCGCAGCCGGGCTCGATGAGGAGCAGGGTTTCGTCGGCGAGGTCGGCGGTGGTGACGTGGCGGCGGCGCAGAAGCGGGTGGCCGGGGTGGGCGATCAGTCGCAGGGGCTGCCGGGCGAGGAGTTCGCTGGTGGCCATGGGGGCGGTGATCTGTTCTTCGAGGAGGAATCCGGCATCGAGGGTCCCTTCGTTGAGGGAGGCGAGCAGGGTGTTCCGGTCTGCGGGGCCGAAGGCCACGCGGAGGTGGGGGAAGTGGTCCATCAGGGCCCGGAGGACGGGTGGCAGGAGGTGAGCGCAGAGGCTTTCGGGGGCGGCGATGCGCAGGGTGCCGCGGATGGTGCGGGGGTCACCGCTGACGCCTTGGACGGCCTGGCGGGCCTGTTCCGCCTGGTGGGCGAGTTGCCGCGCGTGGGGCAGTAGCTCGCGACCGGCGTGAGTGAGGGTGATGCGCCGCCCCAGGCGCTCGAAGAGTGCGGCGTCCAGGTCCTGCTCGAGGGCCTTGATGTGTGCGGTGACGCTCGACTGGACGTAGTCCAGGTCCTGGGCGGCTCGGGTGAAGCTCATGTGGCGGGCGACGGCGAGGAACGTCGTGAGGTGCTTCAGCTCCATTCACTCATCGTAATCAGTGATGGTATGGATCGGATATGTTCGTTGGACCCGATGGGTCCGAGCACCTACAACTTGAGTCATGGTCCTCTTCACCTCGCGCCGGACCGACCCGGCACAGCGGCGCTCCCCCACCGGACTGGCGGGGCGGGACTTCCTCCTGCTGCTCGTCGCCACGCTGGGGACGTTCTCCAATTACGCGCCCCTGCTGTCCGTGGTCTCCCTGTGGTCGGCCGAGGGTGGCTCCGGGCACGGCGGGGTGGGTGCGGCCACCGGAGTGACGATGGCGACCACGGTGGGCGTTCAGCTGGTGATGAGCGGGCTGCTGCGCCGGTACGGGCTGCGGCGCATCCTGGCGGCCGGTGCCCTGCTGCTGGGCCTGCCCACGTTCGCCTATCCGGTCTCCTCCGGTCTGGAGTGGGTCCTCGCCGTCTCGGCGGTGCGGGGCGTGGGCTTCGGCATGGTCGCGGTGGCGGGCAGCGCCCTGGTGGCCGAGCTGGTGCCACCGGGCCAGCGTGGCCGGGCGGTGGGCCGGTACGGGGTCGCGGTGGGTCTGCCGCAGGTCGTCTGTCTCCCGGCGGGGGTGTGGTGTGCGCAGCAGTTCGGCTTCACCGCCGTCTTCGTCGTCACCGGAGCCGCGAGCGTGCTGGCGGCTCCCCTGGCGGGGCTGATGTCGGGGCGGCGGGTGGCGGAGCACGAGGAGGGGGATGCGGAGGCGTCGTCCGGGCGGGAGCGGACCGAGCAGGGCGGCACGAGCCGTCCCGCGGGGGGTCTGCGCCCGCTGGCCGGGCCGTGGGCGATGCTCATCGTCTCCGCGTGTGCTCTGGGCGGGATGACCTCCTTCCTCCCGCTCGCCCTGAAGGGGGAGGCGGCCGCCCCGACCGCGCTGTTCGTGCTGTCCGCGGCGGTGATCGTCGGCCGCTCGGCAGCCGGATCGTTCAGCGATCGCGCCGGGTCGGGGCGGCTGCTGGTGCCCGGGGTGCTGGCGTGCGCCTTCGGTACGGCGGGGGTCGCGGGGGCGGCCGCCGGTCTGCCCGCTCCCGCCGTACTGGCCTCGGTGGCGGCGGGGCTGTACGGGCTCGGGTTCGGCGCCCTGCAGAACGACACCCTGGTGATGATGTTCCGCCGGGCGGGTCCGCGGGGGCACGGCATGGCCAGTACGGCGTGGAACATGGCGTACGACGCAGGCACCGGGGTGGGCGCCGTGGCCGTGGGCGTGGTCTCCCAAGTGCTCGGCATGGACGGTGCCTTCGCGGCGGCGGCCGCCCTGATCGTGCTGGTGGGGCCGCTCGCCCGGCACGAGCGCAGCCATGAGACCGCCCGGCGGGATACCCCGGTTCCGGTGGGCGAGACCTGCTGAACCGGCAGTTGGCCGGAACGTGGCAAGCCGACTTGCCGTGGGCGTTCCCGGCACTCACGCTACACATTCCAGCGAACAGGAAGGCAGTTCGATGGCCATCACGTCACAGTCCACCGGAAAGACCCGCAGCAGCGGGAGCGGAAGCGCCTTCGTCGACCTCAGCCACGAGATCACATCGGGAGCGACGGCCTATCCGGGGATGGCGCAGCCGGTGCTGGAGGACTACATCTCCCGCGAGCAGTCACGGAAGATGTACGCCCCCGGCACGGAGTTCCACAGCGCACGGCTGTGCCTGGTAGGGCAGTCCGGAACCTACCTCGACGTGCCCTTCCACCGTTATGCGGACGGCTACGACCTGACCCGGCTGGATCTCCGCCAGGTCGCCAACGTACCGGCCTGTCTGATCGACACCGACGAGGAGGAGATCGGCCCCGAGTGTCTGACCGGCCATGACCTCGCGGGCCGGGCCGTGCTCATCCGTACCGGCTGGTCCCGGCACTGGGGAACCGACCGCTACGGCAACGGGCATCATCCGCACCTGTCGGCCGAGGCCGCCGCGCTCCTGGCGCAAGCGGGCCCGGCTGTCGTGGGCATCGACTCCCTGAACATCGACGGCACCCACACCGGCGAACGCCCCGCCCACTCCCTGCTGCTGGGCGCGGGCATTCCCCTGGTGGAGCACTTGACCCACCTGGCCGAGCTGCCGTCGTCCGGTGTGCGGTTCACCGCCGTGCCGGTGAAGGTCTCGGGAATGGGTACCTTCCCGGTCCGTGCCTTCGCGACCTGGAATCGGTGGATGTAACGGCGAAGGAGTTCACAGGGACAGGCATCCACGCACTCCCGCGCCTGCTTCGGACAGTCAACGGAAGGCGAACATGGTCAGCTTGCAGCAGTTCCGCACTCTGCACTCCGTACGGTCACACGGTGGTATCCATGCCGCGGCCAAGGCGCTTCACCTGTCGCCGTCAGCGGTCTCCCAGCAGATCAAGGCCCTCGGCTCGGAGTGCGGGTTTCCTCTGGTGGAGCCGGACGGGAGAGGGATCAAACTCACCGAGGACGGCTCGCGGATCGCCCAGATCGCCTCCCAGATCGCGGACCTGTGGGAGTCTTCCGTCTCCCGGCGTCCCGCGGAGGGAGCGATGGCGGCCGCGCGGAGACGCTGCATCAAGGTCGGCGCCTTCCCCTCGGCGCTGGTGCGGTGCGTACTGCCCGCGATCAGCTGCTCCGGGGACCTGCCGTTCGACATGCACTTATTCGAAACCGCCCCGTATGAGGGGCGGAGGCTGGTGGGGGAAGGCGTCCTTGAGGCGGCCGTCTCGCTCCAGGAGGCAGGCGAAGAGCCAAGAGATCTGCTACGGGTCGTGCCCTTACGGCACGACCCGTTCTTGTTCGTGGGCCCGCCGGACCTCATTTCCTCGGTGGCCCGCCCCGGCGCCGGGCAACCGCTGTCGGCGGTGCGCTGGGTGCTGCCCCGGGCGGGGTCGGACTGTGACCGCCTCATCGCCACCCACCTCGCACGGCACGAGATCACCGCACGCCCGGTGGGCCGCACCGACGACTGGGTGCTCGCCCAGGAGATGGCGATCGCCCTGAACGCGCTGGCCTTCGTGCCGTCCTCGGCGCTCGCCACGCGCAGCGACCTCGCCCGCTGTCTTCAGGCCGGAGAGATCTCCGCGCCCGCGCGCACCGTGGTGCTGGTCGCCGAGGCCGCCGCCGCGGCGACCGGCTGGTTCACCATTTTGCAGCAACGCCTCCAGCAGGCCTATACGCGCACCGCGGGCGTCGCTTACGGCACCTGATCCGGGTGTGCGTTCCGCAGGCGCACCAGCCCTTCGTATTCGCTCTTCAGCTTCCACTCGGGGTCCGGTGGAACATGGCCGGGACGCGGGACGTAGTCGGAATGGCGACGCTGTCCGACGTCGTGCAGATAACGGGGGCAGTTCTCGAACACCTCCGTCATCGTGACGCATACGACGGCGTCCGCTTCCGGGAAGACCTCCAGCTGTTCGGGGTTTCGTGACACCTGTGCCTCGCCGTTGATGCGCAGCTTTATCGGCTTCTCGTAGTCGATGATGAGGATCCCCACGCGGGGATTCTCCAGGATGTTTCCCAGGCTGCGGAACATGCCGTTTCCGTCATAGCTGGGAAACATCAGAACATCGGGGGCGAGGATCTTCAGGAAACCGGGGAGTCCTCCTTTGTAGGAGCAGTCGGGGGCCCCTTCGGCGTTCGCGGTGGCGAGGTAGAAGCAGTCCGCCGCCTCGATGATCCGGGCCGCCGTGTCGTCCAGCCGGTCGGCCACATAGCGCTGTGCGATGTGATCCGCCAGCTTCCGGGTCCCCAGGAGGTCCTGGACGCGGCGCGGGCCCTGGCCATAGAAGTCGTGACCGGGTGCAGACATGATCGTCCTCTTTCAGGCGACATCACGGTCGGCCCATCGTTGAATCCGGTCCGCACGAGGTGCAATGACCGTGCGCATATCGCGGACATTGCCATTCGCGGTGGTCAGGATCTCTCGTCGCCGTATTAGCCGTCCGCCCGCCGCCGAAGAATGCCGCTCTCCTGGATCAATGCCGTGGCCATGCTTCCGCGGAAGCGAATGTCGATCATTCCGTGGTTCTTCATCGTGGTGAGTCCGCTCCGGGAGCGAGGGAACGCTGTCGGTCATGGTCACCGCACATGACAGAGAACTATGGGCGAAGGAACTCACCGAGAATCGATTCACCAGCGGCAGCGTGTTCACGCTGCTGGACGAGGACGGCAGCGCTCCGGCCGAGTGGGACACGTTCGCCGACAGCTGGTCGCGGCTGCCGGTGGACGCGTTCATGGCGCACGGCGAGACATACCGCAGGCGGCGGCACTCCGTGTTCAACGTGTACGCGGACGGCCTCATCGACGAATTACAGCCCCGTCCCTATCTGCAGAGCCCGGACATCAACCACCTCAACGGGGGCGTGCTGCGGACCTATGAGCCGATCGAGACCGCGATCACATCCGGTTCCCTGTTCCACGGTCTCCTGGCCGGTCTCACCGCCGTCCTCACCGAAGTCCACGGCTTCGACGTATGGCACCACCAGTGCTTCCAGAACCGGATAACCACCAGCGGCGAACAGACCGGCAGCCCGACCCCTGAGGGCGTGCACCGCGACGGCGTGGACTACGTCGTCACCCTCCTGGTCCGCCGGTACGGCATCGAGGGCGGCCGCAGCGGTCTGTACGACGCGGTGACGCGCCGCCGGATCCACTCCGAGACGCTCACCGCCCCCGGCGACATGCTGCTCGCCGACGACGAGGAGACGCTGCACGATGCCACCCCCATCACGCCCGCGCATCCGGACCGCCCCGGCCACCGGGACGTGTTCATCGACGTCATCACCCGCGGTACGCAACCCCGCTGAGCCGTGCGACGCCGCCGCGCCCGAGGCGCCGGGCTCACGGCGCTCAACTCAAGGAAGGAAACACCGCACATGACGCTCACCACTTTCCGTGACGCGCCCACCGCAACGTTCGCCGACCAGCTCAGCTCGGCCTTCCCCGACCACGGCACCCCCGATCCGCGGACCCGGCTGTCCCTGCTGGGGCGGCTGCACCAGCACTACGTGGCCTACATGGCCGGGCCGGAAGAGTTCGCGACCGTTCCCCGGCTCAACACCGACCCGCAGATCACCGCCATCGAGGACGCCTGGCTCGCCTGGGAGGACGCCCAGGTCGACACCGCGGATCTGCCCACCGACGGAGCCGCCTTCCACGACTGGTTCCTCTCGGTCGCGGACGCCCATACGCAGCCGGAGTTCTGCGACTACCTGGCCCACGAGGCGAACCTGGAGGAGATGGCCCTCTTCTTCATGGGCGAAGAACTCGTCGACAGCAAGTTCGACGACCTCATGGCCATGGTCCAGATCGGCACCGAGGGCCACACCAAGCTCACCATCGCGGAAAACTACTGGGACGAGATGGGCGAGGGCGACATCAACGGCGTCCACACCCGCATGTTCGAACACTCGGCCGTCTACATGCGCGACCGCCTGGACAAAGCCGGTGTCGACCGCAGTCAGCTGTACTGCCCCGAGGCCTATGAGAACGCCTGCCTGCTGCTGATGTACGGGATCCACCGCCATCTCAACCCCCGCGCCCTGGGCGCGATGGGGGTCCTGGAGCAGAGTGCCTCACCCCGTTTCCAGGCCATGGTCGACGGCTGCGACCGGCTGGGAGTGCCCTCCGACGTCATCGACTACCAGCGCGTCCATGTCCATGTGGACGCCGACCACGGCGCCGAATGGTTCGAAGGCGTCTTCATACCGCTCGTCGACCGCTCCCCCGCCCTTCTGCGGGCGATCTCCCTCGGCGTGGCCACCCGCGTCCGCGTGGCCAATGGCTACTACCGGCACATCTGGCAGGCCATGCGCGCCCTCCGCGACTGAAGGGACCTGAGATGTCCGCCCCCTCTCCAGCACAGCCCCGGCTTCTGTTCCAGAAGGCCCGGGTCGCCCGGCGGGACGAAGCCGTCTTCCTCGCCAAGCTCCTCGTGGCCCTCGGCCTGGCGGGCCTGGCCGGATACCTCGCCCTCGCTCCTTCGCTGCCCGTCGCACTCGCCGGATCGGTTCTGCTCGGCGCCGTCTACACGCACATGGTCGAACTCCAGCACCAGTGCCTGCACCACTCGGCGTTCCGCGCCGCAAAGCCCCACAGGCTCATCGGCATTCCGCTGGGCGTCCCCCTGCTGGTGTCCTACAGCCACTACCGGGTCCGCCATCTGCAGCACCACCGTTACCTCGGCACACCGCAGGACTCCGAATTCTTCGGCTTCGACACCCGCAAACCGCTCACCTGGGGCCTGCTGCTGCGCGGGCTCCTGGACTACCCGCGTCTCCTCACCGTCCTCAAGGAAATCGGCCAGAGCTACACCGGCCGCTGGACCTACGATCTGGGGCAGATAGCCGAACGCCGCCGCCGGGACATCATCGCCGAATACCGGCTGCTGGGAGTGGTCCTGGCCGGTGCGGCCGCCGTGGCCCTGGCCGGGTACGGGGACCTCCTGCTGCGGCTGTGGATGGTGCCGCTGCTGTTCGCCATTCCGATGCACTTCCTGGTCGAACTGCCCGAACATCTGCTGTGCGACAGCGACACCACCGATGTGCTGCACAACACCCGCTCCATCCGCGGCAGTCGGCTGACCACCTGGTTCACCAACGGCAACAACCTGCACATCGAGCACCACGCGGCGATGACCGTGCCGATCAACCGGCTGCCGGAGCGGCATGCCGAGGCCCGGGAGCACGCCGCCCATGTCGAGCGCAGCTATCTCGACTTCTTCAGGAAGACGGCCGCGGCCGCCCAGCACAATCTGAGGAAGACGCCCGAGCCTCACACCCCGGGGAGCTGGCGATGACCGTTGCCGTTGCCCGGGTCCGGCCCGCCACGATGAGCGTGCAGGGCTCCGCCATCCATCACGCACGGCTTCTGATCAACGATGTCGTCCCCGACGCCGTCCGCGTCTCCTGCGTCGACGACATCATCCGCATCGAGGCGCCCGAAGCCGATCTCCGCATCCAGCTGCGGCCCACCCCAATGGGAGACGGCACGGTGCTGAGCTTCTGCGCCACGTTCCGGGAGAACAAGCCCGCGGGCGGCACCTGGTGGTCCAGCTGGGAAACGGAGGTCCACGCCCCGCCGCACAGCCACCACGTGGGCGAGATCATCGCCGACGAGATCCGGCGAAGCCGTACCTCGTTCGCCCATGCCCTCCCCGATCCGGTACACGCCGAACCCGGCTGAAACGCTCCGAAGGCAGGCTGCCCGCCCCGTACAGCCGTCCGGCGCGGGCAGCCTGCCTTCGCACGCGTCCGGCGGCCTCCGACCAGGAAGCAGCGACGACATGGAACTGACCGAAGCAGTCCTCACCCGCCGAAGCCAGCAGCGGCTGACGGATCCCGCACCGGACGACGAGCAGTTCACCCAGCTCCTCAGGACGGCCTCCGCCGCGCCGGACCACGGACGGCTGCGGCCCTGGCGGTGGGTCCTCCTCCGGGGCGGGCAGCGCCACGCGCTGGGACGGGCCCTGGCCACGGCGGGCCCCGACGACGCACGGGCCCGCGCGGCGCTCAAGCCCTTGCGCGCGCCCCTGCTCGCCTCGATCGTCTTCGTCCCCCGGCAGCACACCAGAGTTCCGCGGTGGGAGCAGCTCGCCGCGACCGCGGCGCTGGTGCACTGCCTGGAACTACTGCTCCACGATCATGGCTGGGGAAGCATCTGGCGCACCGGGCAGGGGCTGGAGTCCCCCGCGGTGTACCACGCGTTGCACCTCCGGCCCGGCGAACAGCTGCTCGGCTGGCTGTACATCGGCACCCCGCACCCGCACCGCTCGACGGCGCCGAAGGCGGTGGGCGACGTACAGGACACCGTCACACGTCTCGGCGTGCCGGGCGTCCCGGTCGAGGGCACGTCAGCGGCGTGAGCCGGTCTTGGTGGTCTTGCGGTAGCCGAAGGGGCCGGGCAGGTCCACCGAGGTCGTCCTGCGGCCGGTGGAGGAGTAGGTGCGCTTGGCGTCGCCCTTTCCGACCGTGACGGAAACGGACTTGCGGTTGATGTTGAGCCGGACGCCGGGAAGTATGCGGAAGCTCTTGCGGAAGGTGACGGGCACGACAACTCCTTTCCTCGTTCTCCGCGTTCCCCGCGGGCCCGTGGTTACGCGGCCCGGGCGGCTGGAGACGCCTCGGGAACAGCTTCGGGGACAGGTGGGTGACGGCCTCGTCACGCCCGTGCTGCCACCCTTCACCAGCAAGAATGTGCCGTGGGAAGGGTTCGTCCGATGCCACCGCCAAAGGCTCTCGCGCTGCGGCCGCGGGCGGCGAAGAAGGCTCCCGCCCCGGCACAGGAGCGGCCGGACGCGACCGGCCCCGCACACTCCCCGTTCCCTCCGTCCAACGCCGCGGTATCGGTGGCGTTGACCGGCGGGCGCGGACCGGCGCCGCGTCCGCCGCTGCCGGCCAAGCCGCCGCCCGCCGGGCAGAACACGGTCGGCAATGGCGCGGTCGCGGCTGCCCGCCGCGCCGAGCCCGCCGACCGGCGGCCGCCCGCGCCCGAACCGGCACCAGCGCCGGTGGAGGCGGAGGCCGCCGCGGCGTCCGGCGGCGGGCCGGACGCGCCGGAGGTGACGGCACGGCCCGGGCCGGAAGCGGATCCGAAGTTCGCGGCGCTGAAGAAGGACGTACGGCGCAAGAAGCGCTCCGTGGCGGCCTCGCACCCGCCTCCGAGGACCGAAGCGGCGGCGGCACAGGACGCGGCCCTGCCGCCCAAGGACGACGAAGAGGCGCAGGGCAAGACCGCCAACGCCGAGAAGATGAACGAGGCCGAGCCGAAGGAGTTCGACAAGGGCGCGTTCATCAGGGCGGTCGAGAAGGCGATCGCCGAGAAGGCGCCGAAGAACCTGGACGAGGCGGACAAGTTCGCCGACTCCGGCAAGGCCGACGAGGTACGGGCGGAGGTGCAGGGCCAGGTCGGTCAGGGCAGGACGGACTCGGCCGAGCAGATCGCCACGACGACCGCGGCGCCGCCGGACACCTCGGCGGCGGTGCCCAAGGAGGTCGTCCCGCTGGCCGCCGACCGGCCGCCCGGGACCCCGGGGGCGCCGAACCCGGCGGACGCCGTACCGGACAGGCTGCCGCCGTCCGCCACCGACATGTCCGCGGGGCCTGCCCAGGTCGACCAGCGGATGGCGGACGCACAGGTCACCGAGGCGCAGCTGCAGAAGTCCAACGAGCCTACGTTCAAGGGCGCGTTGGGCGAGAAGAAGGCCGCCGAACGGCATTCCTCGGCGGCCCCGGGACGGCTGCGGAAGCACGAGGCGGGCCAGCTGCGCGCGTCCACCGCGCGGGCGAAGCGGCTCGGCGCCGCGGCCATGGGCGCGATGGGCGCCCAGCGGGTGCGCACCGGGCAGCAGGTCGGCGCGGGCAAGTCCGGTGCCAAGGGCCGGGACGAGGACAAGCGGGCCCAGGTCACGGCGACCCTGCAAGGCGTCTTCGACACGATGAAGAAGGACGTCGAGACCATCCTCGACGGCCTCGACAAGCTGGTCGACGACCAGTTCGGCAGAGGTGAGAAGGCAGCACGGGACGACTTCACCGCCGAGCACAAGCGGAAGATGGAGGAGTACAAGGACCGGCGGTACTCGGGCGCGACAGGCAAACTGCGCTGGGTGCGGGACCTGTTCGCGGGGCTGCCCGCGGAAGCCGACAAGATCTTCGACGAGGCCCGCGCCCACTACGTCCGCCGGATGCGGCAGGTGATCTCCGATGTCGCGGACACCATCGGCGCGGAGCTGAACCGGGCGAAGCGGCGCATCGCCGAGGGCCGGGGCGAGTTGCAGGCCGCGGTACGGGCGCTCCCGGCCGACCTGCGGTCCATCGGGCAGCAGGCGGCCGCCGAGTTCACCGACAGGTTCGACGAACTCACCCAGGCCGTGGACGACAAGGGCACCCAGCTCGTCGACACGCTGGCCACCAAGTACACCGATGCGCTGAAGTCGGTCGACGACGAGATCGCCGCGGAGAAGGAGAAGAACAAGGGCCTCGTGGCCAAGGCCGTGAGCGCGGTCAAGGCCGTGATCAACACCATCCTGGAGCTGAAGCGGCTGCTGCTGTCGGTCCTCGCCAAGGCCGCGTCGGCGGTCATGCTGATCCTCAAGGATCCGATCGGCTTCCTGCGCAATCTGGTCTCGGCCGTCGGCGCCGGTCTCAAGCAGTTCCTGGCGAACATCGGCCGCCATCTGCAGCAGGGCATCCTGTCGTGGCTGTTGGGAAAGACGGCCGAGGCGGGCATCGAGGTGCCGTCGAAGTTCGACGTGCGGGGCGTCCTGCGGATGCTCGCCTCGGTGCTCGGGCTGACCTGGCAGAACATCCGCGCGCGGATCGTCCGCAAGGTACCGAAGATGGAACCGGCGGTCGCCGCGGCCGAGACGTCGGTGCCGCTGGTCGCGGAGGTCCGCAAGCGGGGCGTCGCGGGAATGTGGGACGACCTCAAGGCGCGCGTGGGCGACCTGAAGAAGGAGCTGCTCGACAAGGTCATCGCGTATGTGACGCCCACGATCATCGAGGCCGGGATCATGTGGGTGCTCTCGCTGCTCAACCCCGCTTCCGCGTTTGTGCGGGCGGTGAAACTGATCATCGACATCGTGCGCTTCATCGTCACCCAGGCGCGCCAGATCTTCGAGTTCGTGAACGCCGTGCTGGACGCGGTCATCGCCATCGCGAAGGGCGGCAGCGGCGGCGTGCCGGGCCTGATCGAACGCGCGCTGGCCCGGTCCATCCCGGTCCTGCTGGGCGTGCTGGCCGCGATCCTGGGCGTCGGTGGTATCGCCTCCCGCGTGAAGCAGATCGTCCAGGCGATGTCCAAGCCGGTGAACCGGGCGGTGGACTGGGTCATCGACAAGATCGTCGGCCTGGTGAAGAAGCTCTGGGCCAAGCTCAAGCTGACGTTCGGCAAGAAGAAGCCCAAGCCGAAGCGGCGGCCGGACCGGAAGCGGCCCGGCAGGCCGCGCCGGAGGAAGCGCCCGGACCAGCGGCGCAAACCCGGCCGGCGCAGGCCGAAGCGGAAGCGCGACCCGAAGAAGAAGCGGCCGGACAAGCGGTCCCCGGCGGACAAGAAGCGCGCCCTCGACGCCGCCGTGCGGGACGCGACGGCCCTGCTCAACGAGGAGTCGGCGACGGTCAAGTCCGTACGGCGCGGGCTCCCGGCCATCAAACGGCGGCACCACCTCACGCGGATCCGGCTCAAGAAGGTGACCGGGGACAAGTACCGCATCAAGGTGGCCATCAACCCGGAGGCGGAGACCCCGGTCGAGGACCTGGGGGACAAGTTCCCGTACAAGGTCGGCCCTGCCGAGGGCAACTTCAAGATCAGGAAGCATGGGAAGGTGGTCGACCAGCTCAACCCGATCAAGAACCTTCCCATGGCGGGGCGCGACCAGCGGACCGGCTTCGTCGTCAACATCGCGACCATTCCGAGCCAGGTGAACGCGGGCATGGCCGCCCGCTACCTCCACGACGCCTGGAAGAGCCCCGAGACCAAGCACTTCGGGCCGGTGAGCACCGCCGTCGTGATCGGCGTCAACACCTTCGAGCACCTCGACCAGAAGAACGACAGCAAGGTCCTCAACAAGGCCATCGACACGGTCAAGCGGCCGGTCAAGCTCATCATGGCCGTGTTCGGCTTCATCTGGACGCCCAAGTGGCTCCACGCCAAGGACGGCCATGAAGTCCCCATGGCGGAGGTCCGCAAGAAGTACCGGGCCCTGACCGGCGACGAGAAGCGCGTCGCCGAGAAGCAGGAGAAGGGCCTGCGCGACAAGGGCGCGCTCCCCTACGGCCTGTTCCGCGAGGAGGTGACGAACTCCTCGTACACCCGCGAGGCGACGGCCATCCTGTCGCACGCCAACGACCAGGTGCACATCCTGGGCCAGGACGCCGACACCGGGGTCGCGGTGTCCGAGACGACGGGGGTCCTGGCCGCGTACAAGCGGATTCTGGACGCGCTGGAGAGCCATCCGCAGATCACGATCGGCGGCTACCACTTCAAGGGCTTCAACTGGAGCCCGGCGGGCGACCAGCGCCCCAAGCAGCTCACGCTGCTCGCCAACGAGCTGGACCGGGCGATCCGGGTCGCCATCGGCAAGCGGTTCCCGCAGATGCTCTACCCGACCGAGCCGAACATGCTGATCAAGGCGTGGGACCGGCACCGGCCGGACGGCCTCTTCCAGAACAGCAGGCTGGGCGCCCTGCGCCGGATCCAGGGCGGGCTCTACGGGGTCGGCAGTGCGGAGGGGCGCACCCTGCGGATCCGGTACATGGAGGTCTTCGGCGAGGAGCTGCCCATCGCCTACGCCCCCGGGGCATCCACCACCACGAGCCCGGAGCCGGGAGACCGGGACCGCGGACTGATCAGGGAACCGTCGGACGTCCAGCTGGCCGGCCGGGGCAGGATGCGGGGCAAGGGCGGCGCGGAGGAGGCCATCCGCGTCGCGCACCGGATGTACGCGCTCATCATCCAGTCGCAGTCCTACGCCAGCGCCCACACCCTCTCCCGGGAGTACTTCCACGCGAATCCCGGGCTGTCCAAGAGGCTGCGGTTCACCCTGCGGGACACGGTATTCGTCCATGTCGAGAACGTGGCGATGCTCATGGCCGACAATCCCAGGCTGACCGCGCAGAGCGCGAGCATCCAGGCGGAGCTTCAGCGGCTGTCGGAAGCCGTGGACCGGCTCGTCCGCGGCTCGGGCGGCGACCAGCGGCGCAAACAGGCCGTCCAAAGGGCCCGCGATCTGACCTCGGACATCATCAAGGCGATGACCGCCCCCGAACTGCACACCTACTGGGAGAGTGTCCGCACGGCCCTCGACGAGGCCATGAAGGACGCACCGGAGAGCGGAGGAGAGACGCGGTGAACCCGGAGACCGTCGGCAGGCTGCGGGACGAGGCGTCGCGCGACGACTACGCCTCGATGGCGCGCCTGGCGCGGGCGCTGTACGAGAGCGGGCTCGGACCGCGCGAGGTGCTGCGCGAGGCTTACGGCGCGGACTTCCCCGAAGAGGTCTTCGTCATCGTCGGCGCCGGGCTGTCCTCCCTCGACCTGCTGGCCTACTTCGCCAATCAGCCCTGGCAGCTGGCCGTCCCGCCCGAACAGGGCGGCCCCGCCGAGGTCCCCGGCCCGCTGGCCGACACCGAACTGCTGGTCCTGGCCCTGGACCCCGGTTTGGTGCCGCTGGTGCAGATCCCCGCGGCCACGTCCGCCGGGGACGACCACGTCGTGTGCTACCGGACCGAGGAACTGCGGGCGGGCCGCCCCACGGTCTTCTGCCTCCGCGCGGCGGCCTACCCGTACAGCGAGGTGCGGGACGCCGAGGCGGTGCGCTGCGGGGATTCGCTGCTCGACGTGTTGTACGAGGTGCACGCCGACGACGTCCGCCGGCTGGAGGGGGAACTGCACCAGCCGTGGAACCGGGGCGCCGGGTCGGTGGACCACGGGGAGGTGGAGCAGGCGCGCGCGTCCCTGAAGCTGGTCGAGGAGTTGCGGCGTAAGACGGCCGGGCGTCAGGAGGGCTGAGCGGCCTTCGGCTTCGGTGCCACGACCGCCACCACGACCGGCGGGGGCGGGACGGGAGTCGTCCGGGCCGCCGCGCCCGCCACGGCCGCGTTGCCCACCTGGTTCTGGCCCGCCGCCAGGAGATGTTCGAGCGCGGTGGGCGACTGCGGCGACGCCACGGGGGCCGGTGCGGGGGCGGGGGCCGGGGTCTGGCGGGTGGCCGTGGCGGTGTCCTGCGGCCGGGCCGGTGGGACCGGGGCCACCAGGCGGTGCAGGGAGAGCGGGGGTTCGGTGGGCAGCATCGGCTTCACCCCTGGGTCGCGTCGTCGAGGAGGTGGGCGTGGGGGCCCAGTTCGGCCGGGCGGAGCAGGCGGGCCTCGCGCTGGAACTGGCGCGCCACGCCGCGGACGATGTGGCGCATGCCGATCGTAGCGCTGTCGCCGTCCGCTGCGGAGAGGGCGGCGGTGCGGGCCGCCGCGGTGATGCCCGCGCCGGTCATGTCGAGGCGGGCCAGGGCGTCCAGGTCCACGTCGGGGGCGAGCGGGGCCTCTTGGGGGAAGGCGACGCGCCAGAGTCTGCGGCGTTCGGCGGCGGCCGGGCGGGGGAAGTGGACGACGAAGTGGAAGCGGCGGGTGAACGCCGGGTCGATGTTGTCCTTCAGGTTGCTGGTCAGGATCACCAGGCCGTCGCTGGCCTCCAGCCGTTGCAGGAGGTAGCCGACTTCGAGGTTGGCGTACCGGTCGGTGCCGTGCTTGACCTCGCCGCGCTTGCCGAACAGGGCGTCGGCCTCGTCGAAGAGCAGCACCGCGTGGCTCTCCTCGGCCTGCCGGAACGCGGTCTCCATGTTCTTCTCCGTCTCCCCCACCCATTTGGAGACGACCTGGGCGAGGTCCACCTTGAGCAGTTCCAGGCCCAGCATGCCGGTGACGATCTCGGCGGACATGGTCTTGCCCGTTCCGGGCTCTCCGGTGAAGAGCGCCTTGACTCCGCCGTGCCCCGTGCGGCGGGCGAAGCCCCAGCTCTCGGCGATCCGGGGCCAGGCGCGGAAGGCCGAGGCGATCTCCAGGATCTGGCGGAACTGGACGTCGGGCAGGACCAGGTCGTCGACGGTGCGGCGGGGCACGATGGAGTGGACGGCGCTGCCGCTGCGGCCGCGGGTGACGGTGGCGATGGCGGGCTCGACGTGGTCGGCGACCGGCTCCGGGTGTCCGTTTCCGGCCACGCGCGCCCCGGCGTCCGCGACCGCGGCGACGGCGCGCAGTTCGCCGCCGCTCATCCGGTACCGGACGGCGAGGTCTTCGAGGAGCGGCCCGTCCAGATCCGGGAGCGCGGCCGACCACATCGCCCGGCGGTCGGTGAACCCCGGTGCGGGCACGGTGAGTTCGGCGTAGGCGCGCGCGGCGAGCAGCCCCGCGGGGCGCCAGGGCTTCAGGCCGGTCAGGCACACCGGCACGCGGGAGCGCAGCAGGGCGGCGCAGAGCGCGTCGGCGTGGGGCCGCCGCTGCTCGCCGTGCAGGTCGTCGGTGGGGATCCACAGCACCGCGCCCAGCGCGGCGGCCGTCCGCAGCTCCGCTTCGGGATCGATGGCGTCGGCGGCCAGGGTACGCAGCGGTGCCTGCGCGGCCCGGGCCAGCGCCTGGGCGGCGTCGAGCTGGCCGTCGGGCGGGCAGCCCCACAGCCCGGCCAGGTCGATGTCGCCGGAGCCGAGGGCGCGGCCCAGCCGGGTGAGCCGGTCCGAGGACAGGTGCGGGGACAGGACGCGCCGTTCGGGCGGGGCGACCTCGCCGGGGTCGTGGCCGAGGAGTCCGACGTCGCCGCCCCAGCCCAGCAGGAAGTCCAGCACTCCGGGGCCGAGGATCAGTTCCTGGGCCAGCTCGACGGCGGCCTCGCCGTACGCGCGCAGCAGACCGTACCGGCGCAGGGGCGCGGCCGGGCCGAGGGAGCGGCGCAGGGCGAGCCGGGCCGGAGCGCTGTCCGCGCCGGTGCCCGCGCCCACGCTCAGCAGCAGTTCGACGCTGGGGAGGCGGCGGTTCAGGTTGTCCACGATGTAGGCGTAGATCCGCTCGTAGCCGCGGTCCAGTTCGGGCGCGGCGACCAGCAGCAGCGCGTCCTGCTCCGCGCGGGTCAGGCCGAACCGGGTGGCGAGGGCGTCCAGCGGCAGGGTGGTGCCGTCGGCGGACGCGCGCCGCCGCAGGTCGCGTTCGGCGTCCGGCTCCGGCTGCCGGGGGACGTACGGTTCGGCCATGGTGTCGGTGAAGGTGTGCACCTCGCCGAGGAGTACGCCGACCTGTTCGTCGGTGACGCAGTACGGGGTGAGGTCCGGCCTGGTGAGCCGGGCCGCGAGCCGGGCCTGCCGTTCGACGGCGGCGCGCAGTGCCCGGTGGGTGTCGGCCAGCCGGATCCGCAGGTGCTCCACCGCTGATTCGCCCATATGTCTCACCCTGCCGAGAAGGTCAGGGTCCGGCCGCCCAGCCAGACCACGTCGGGCACGTCGGCGAGCAGGCCGCCGCGCAGGAGGTCCGCGTGACGCCGTCCCATCGGTACGCGGACCCGGACGGCCGCGGGCTCGAAGCGCACCGTGGCCTCCAGGTCGGCGAAGCGGTGCAGGGCCAGGAGCGGATCCGGTGTCTCGCGGTCGCGCCACAGCGTCCAGGCGACCGTGGACAGGCCGAGCGCCGCGGCCAGGGTGACGGTGCGCTCCAGCCCGCCGTCCCGCGCGAGCGGTACCGCCCGGCGCTCGGTGACCAGGGCCGTGACCAGGCCCGCGAACCGCTCGGCGTGGGCGGGCAGTTCGGCGGCGAGGCGCAGGTCCGGTGCCGTGCCCGTGGCGGTCCACAGCGGTGTGCGCCAGGGCAGCCGCGCCACCGGGTCGCCGCGCAGCGGCCGTATGCCGGTGAGGAACGGCACGCCTGCCGAGGCCAGGTCGCGCAGGGTGCCGGGCGGCAGGGGCCCGTCGCAGAGCAGTACGGCCGGCCGCCCGCACGCCTGCCAGTACGGCAGCAGCCCGGCGGCGTCCGGGGCCCAGGCGATGGGGAACATGCCCTGGGCGTCGACGAGGAGCAGCGCGTCGTCGGCGCCGGTGAGCAGGAGCGGGTCGGCGGGGTCGTGGCCGCGGCACACCGAGAGCGCCAGGACGCCGTCGAGGACCGGGAGCGCGGGGCGCGCCCGGCGGGCGAAGGCGGTCAGGTGGTCGTCGGCGACGGGTGGGCGAAGGCCCGCGAAGGCGGCCGCGGCCTCGGTGTCGCGTTCGGTGCGGCGCCAGCCCCGCGCGGTGGCGCCCAGCACTTTGTAGGCGAGGGACGCCGCGAACAGCGGTGCGTCCTCGGCGAGGTCGATGCCCACCAGGGCGGGGCCGATGGCGTCGAGGTATCCGATGCGTGCCAGGGGTCCGGCGAGGAGGAACGGCAGCGCGGACCACACCCGTACTTCGCCGCTGGTGCGCGGCGCGAGGGTGCGGCCCTCGGTCCCGGGCGGCATCGCGGTGGTATCGCCGGGCGCGCCGGGCGGCGCGGCGGCGGTGGCGGGCGGGGTGCCGGGCGGTTCGGGCGCGGGCCGGTCGGGCGGCGCGGTCAGGGTCCGGGCCAGCCGTACGGCCTCCTCGGGATCCACGGCCGCCAGGTGGGCGGCGAGTGCCCGGGGCAGGTCGGCGGGGTCGGTGCCCGCGACCGCGGTGCGCAGCGGTTCGGGCAATGTCCCGGTGGGTCCGGCGGCCCGCGCCCGCGCGAGGAGTTCGGCGAGCAGCCGGGCGGCTGTCGTGTCGTCGGCGCCGAGGAGGGCGGGCAGATACGCCCGTACGGACTCGTCCGGCAGCAGCGCGAGCAGCGCGTCCAGTTCGCCGCGCTCGGCGAGTTCGGCGAAGAGCGCGGCGGCGCTCGGGGCGGTCCACGGGTCGGGCGCCGCCGCGAAGGACTCCTCGAAGGACACGGCGCCGGTGTCTGTGTCGGCGTCCGCAGCGGCGTCGGGCGGGTCGGCGGGGATCTCCACGACCGGCACGGGCGCGAAGTGGACCTCGACGGGCGGCCCGCCGCTCGTCGCCCGGCCGGGACCGGCCATCCGGCCGGGCCGGACGGTGACGGTCAGCGGTTCGGTGATCTCCACGTCGGGTCCGTCGGCCGCCAGCCGCTCGGCGAAGTGGTCCGCCAGCAGCTCCGGGAGGGAGTCCACGACGTGGCGGACCAGACCGCGCGGATCGGGTCCCCAGCTCCACCCACCGCGCCGGACCACCGTCACGGTGCATCGGTGCACCGTGATGTCGCCGGTCTCGCCGGTGTCCGGCGCGGTGGGGGTGCTCACGTCACCTTCACCATCCCCAGGTGGCCCGTCCAGCCCGCCGCGAGCACCAGCACCCCGTGCACACTGCCCGCGACGAGGGTGACCGGCAGTTTCGTCTGGGTCTGCTGGGCGGCGATCTCCCCGGCGAGCACATGGGTGTTCTGCTCGTCGGACACCAGGGCGACCACGGGTGTGGGGCGTGCCACGGCGACCTGCACCGTGAGGATGAGCCCGTCCGTGGCCAGCGCGACGCCTTCGGTCCACGACGCGAGGCGCACCAGCGCCGGTTTGGGTTTGCCGTCGGTCACCTCGACGCCGAAGGCCAGCGGATCGGCGAGGGCGCCCGGTTCGTCGTCCACGGCCGCCACGGCCAGTTCCCTGGCGCTCAGCGGAAGGGTCGCGATACGGCCTTCGCCCAGGGGTACGCGCAGCGGCAGCGCGGACCCGACGAGGTCGGCCACCTCGGGAGCCGGGGCGCCGGTGCCGGTACCGGTGGCGGCGCCGGTCAGGGCCAGTGCGCCCACGACGTGGCCGGTGTCGGCCGTGTACACCACGGAAAGAGCCATCGTCAGCCACCGCCGTTCGTTGGTGCGACCGTCGCCACGACGAGGAAGTCGACCGCCCCGGGCTGTTCGACGACCTTGGCCGGGGACGCCAGGGGGTTGTACAGACGCATCCGGCACCGGACCCGCCGGTCGGCGTCCACGGTGGCCTCCACCGGGCTGTACAGCGTCGCCTCCGGCAGGGGTGGTGTGCGCGGGGTCAGCTGGACGTGGATCACGACCCGGCCGTCCGCGACCTGTTCGGGGGTGATGCCGGACGGCAGGGGCAGCAGCATCCCGTCGGTGGCGGTCCCGGAGGCCACCAGCGTGCTCCCGGCGGGCATCCGGCCGCTGAAGCTGCCCTCGATCGTCAGGTTGCCGTTGGCGGCCACGGTCATCAGCGGGGCGACAGTGCCGCTGCCCTGGTAGAGGCCGAAGACCAGGTTCGGGGTGTCGCCTCCGGACAGGACGAGCGCGGGCTTGCCCTCCTCTGCTTCCGGGCCGGTCCGCAGGGTCAGCGCGCCCGACCGGGCCGCTACGGTGTCCGCCCGCACGCCCGCGTAGCGCACCGCGACACCGCGCGCCGTGGTCCCGACGCCGCTGAAGTGGCCCTCCGTCCAGTGGACGTAGCCGAGGAGGACCAGCCAGCGGGCGGGCGGGTCGGCCGGTGGGTCGCCGATCGCGGGCGGCCGCTGCTCCGCGACCAGCCGTTCGTCGCCGCGGCGGCCGAAGAGGATCTGGTACGACTCCTCCACGCGGGTCTTGGCGGCGCTGCCGGAGCAGGAGACGGGCCCGGCCGGCTGGGCCGGTTCCCGGTCGGCGGAGGTGAGGAAGACCGGATAGGGCTCGTCCGTCAGCTGGTCCGCGCCGTTGACCTCTTCGAAGTCGCTCTCGCGCAGTACGACCGGCTCGGTGAGGACCATCTCGCGGCCGGTCCCGTCGACGGCGATGCCCGCCGAGATGCTCACCTCGGTGTAACGGGTGTTGGTCAGCGGGTCGGTGCGGGGCTCGGTGGCGAGGCCGAGCCCTTCGACGATGCCCCACTCGTGCAGATGGCGCGCGTGCCGGGCGGCGCCGCCGCGCGCGTACTCCACCGTGGCGGACAGGTCGGCGGCGGCCAGTACCTGGCCCTCGTGGAAGGCGGGACGCAGCGGGCCCGTCATGGCGTCTCACCGGGCTTCTGGGGACGGGAGCGGGGCGACCGGGTGCGTTTGACCGGGGGCTTGGGCGGCTCGCCGTCCCCACGGGCCGGTGCCTGGTCAGGCGCCGGGTCCGCCTCCCCGCCCGCGTCCGGGTCCGGGGCCGGATCCGGTGTGCCTTCGCGTTCTGCTAAGCGTTGCTCCAAGTGCGTGACCTGCGTCTCGGCGCTGCCCATGTGGGCGCGCAGGCCCTCCACGGCGGCGGTGAGGTCGGCGACCTGTGTCCTGAGCCGGGCGAGTTCCTGCATGCTGTCGGTGACTTCGCTGGGGGTCGTGTAGACCTGTTCGTGCAGCGCCTTGGGCGGTGTCTCGCCGGGGGCGGGAGTCAGCAGCAGGGACAGCATCTCCTCCAGGTCCCCGCCGCGCGGCCAGTCGCCGAGCAGTCCGTCGGCGTACGGGCGCGCCACCGGGCCCTCGGTCGGGAGCGGCAGCGTGTGGTGGACGGGCAGGGGCTCGCAGCACACGCGCTCGGCGAGTTCGCGCAGCCGGTAGAGCTTGGGCAGCCATTCGCCGTAGGCCGAGCCGCCCGGCAGCACCTGTTCCCGGGTGGCGGAGCAGACCCGTACGACATCGCAGCCGTCCAGCTCCACTTGAGCGAGCAGGACGTCGGTGTCGGTGCAGTCGCCGCACGGCGGGTTCAGCGTGGCGCATGCCGCGTCGGTCAGGAAGCGGCGCACGGCGGTGGCCAGCGTGGTGGCCGCTTGTGCGATCTGCTGTACCTCGGCGATGGTGGCCTTCTCGGTGCTGTCCGGCGGCGGGGCGGGCAGCGGTGGCGGTACGTCGGCGGCGGCGACCTCCTGGCGCAGCGCGCAGTCGGCGAGGTCGGTGGCCAGGTCCAGGCGGCACAGCAGCCACTCGCGGATCAGGCCGAGGTCCGCGCGGAACTCCACCCGCAGGGCGTGGCCGAGCGGGGTGCCCTGGGCGAGCATGCGCACTTCCAGTGGCGCGTCCGGGTCGCCCCGCTCCGGTACGACCCGGGCAGCGGTCTCGGTGACGACGGCGTGGGCGATCGCGGCGCGCAGCGGGTCGGGCCATGCGGCTTCCATATCGGCGCCGCGGAGCCGTTCGCATGCCGTGCCGAGGGCGCCGCGGGCCTCCCGCACGGTGGCGAGGTCCGGGTAGTCCTGCCTGAGCCGGTCCTGCCCGGCCGGGTCGTAGGTGTCGAAGCGGGCGACGGCGGCGGCGAGCCCGCGTACGTGCTCGGTCATCTCACGGGCCGTCGGCGGAGGCGGCGGGCTCTCTCCGCCCGCGTTCTCGCGCAGCCACGCGAAGGCGGTGGCGTAGCGCTGCGCGTCGGCGGCGTCGAAGCGGAAGGTGCGTCCGGTGCCGGTCGACGCGAGGGTGAGGGCGTCGGCGTAGTGGCCGAGCCGCCGGTCGCGGGTGCGGGCCCGGTCCGCCCGTGGGAGGTCGCCGATGTTCGCGAGAAGCCGGGTGCCGGGGTTGTGGCGGTGGTCCTCGGAGTCATCGCATTTGACGACGAAGCGGAATCCTTCCTGGACCCTGGAGGGCACGCAGCCCGGTGAGGGGCAGGGCTCCTCCGTGGCGTACGGTGCCACCGGCTCGACGGGAAGCTCCTGGTAGCGCACGTAGAGCCCGTAGCGGCGGCCGCCCTCGTCGGCGTCGTTGCCGCAGTTCTCCCCGCAGTCCACGCCGAGGGCTTGCACGCGCCGTTCCTGCACCAGGGCGGTGACGTCGACGCGTTCGGTGCAGGCGACGACGATGTCGTTCCCGGCGCAGTCGAGGGCGTGTCCGGGATGAACGGCCACGGTTCCGCCGCCGCACGGGTCGCAGGTGACGCCGAGGCCGCAGATGACGCCCGGCCCGTACAGGGACCGGTTGTGGAGTCTGCGCTTCGCCGTCGTGTACTCGACCAGCAGGCTGAGGTCGTCCTCGGTCAGCAGTTGCCCTGCGAAGAAGCGAGGACGTACGAAGGCGGAGGTCCGGGTGGCGTCGCCACCGCAGCCGCATCCGCAGTCTGTTCGCATGATCAGCGCTCCTTCACGAAGAACCAGCTCTCGAACACGTCCCCGCCCGCACCGGTGCCGGACGTCCAGGGGCCGATGCCGGAGGGCGGGAGGTCGCAGCCGCCGTGCGCGGCGGACCGGGTGTTGTGGTGACCGATGGTCGGTACGCGTCCGCCGACGTGGGTGCCGTCGACCGGGCGGCAGCAGCGGTCGAGGAGGAACGCGGCGCGGACGGTGATCAGTACGCGGTCGCCGTCCTGCAGCGTCTCGCGGGTGGTCTGGCGGTAGCGGAACTCCTGGGTGAACTCCTCACACCCGTCCTCCGCTTCGGGGTCCGGTTCGGCGAACCTGCCGCCCATGTACCAGGTGGAGGCGTTGCGTCCGCTGCCGCCCTCGATGACCTGCAGCTCCACCACGCCGGGCCGCAGCGTGTCGGTCCGTACGCCGGAGGAGAACCGCACCACGAGGCCGCCGTCCTCGTCCTGGGTGCCGAGGAGGGCCTTGGCCTCGTCGATGGTGTAGGTGTGTCCGTGGATCCAGTTGACGCCGGTGATCACGGTGGGCACATGGCGGCCGAACGTGCGGCGTACGTTCATGTGGATCTGGTCGCGGCGCACCGGCTCGTACCAGTCCGGGCAGTCGATCCTGGCCAGCCACAGCACCTTGTGCTCACAGGCCGCGCAGCAGGTGTCGCAGCGCTCGTCCGCCGGGGGCTCGCACCCGGTGACGCGCACTGTGTAGCACTCCTCCGTCCAGCCGAACTCGCAGTCGGACGTGTCCGCGCAGGCGTCGTTGTAGACGGCGCGGGTGGGCTCGACGGGCCGTTCGGCGTACTCGATGCCGACCCAGACGGTGTCGGTGTCCCGTTCGTGCGGGGGCAGCGCCTTCCACAGGTCGATCGCGCAGCCGCCGCGCACCACGACCTCGTTGCCGTCGCAGTCGACGCCGAGGCCGGGGGTGATCGTCACCTTGGCCCTGCGCCGGGTGCTCCGCGGTGTTTCGCCATCGCTCTGTTCGGCGGATGGCGTCTCCTCGCCGGTGTCCGGCGGGCAGTCGTCCTCGTCCCGCGGTGCCGGTTTCACGTACAGGCCGCACACCACGCCGTAGCCGAGCAGCGCGCGCATGCGCAGCTTCAGCTTCTCGCGGTGGTAGTCCTGTTCGCGCTGGAAGTCGCGTGCGCCCAGCATCTGGCCGTGGAAGTACCGCAGCCTGCGCAAGGGTGGCGCGTCGAACTCCTCCGCACCCGACCGTGATGTCTCTGTCTCCGTCATCCGCCCCGTCCTCTCACGACACCTGTGTATGCACACCGACGGCGGAGACGACTCCCACGCCCACCCCTCGGCGCAACCCTCTCGGTCCCGGCCTCAGCACCCCGTCGCGGCCCAGCCGCAGGGGCTGTGCGCCGCCCAGTACGGGCGCGGGCAGGGGTACGAACGCGGTGTCCACGCCGACCGTGGACCGCGAGCCGACCACGAACCCCGCGCCACCGGTCCGTACCGAACCCACCGTGTGCGCGGGCGCCTGCCGCTCCACCAGCCGCGCGAGCGCCGTCCCGTCCGCCGATCCGGCGGGCAGGGCCAGCCGGAACCGGTGCGCGTGCGCGGTGAACGGGTCGCTGTCGGGGGCGCCGAACGCGCGCAGCGGCGCCGCGCCCAGCGCCGAGCCGCCGACCCGGAACCGGCTCGCCGACCGGCCGAACAGCCTTATGGCGCCCAGTCCTTGGTCCCGTCCCGGCCCCGCGCAGCCGGTAGCCCCGCGCAGGTGCGCCCAGCGGCGGTCCGTCGCCAGTTCGTCGACGACCGGGGTCACCCCGAACACGATGCGTACCGCCTCCCGCAGCGCCCATGGCGTGCCCCGGCGCCGGTACAGCTCCGGGGCGGCGGCCAGCAGCGCGCGCCGGGTACGGGCGTCCCAGCCCGCCTCGAACGACAGGCCCAGCAGCCCGGCCAGCCAGGGCAGCACCCGGTCGGGGACGCCGACCGGGTCGAGGAGTGCCGGGTACCGCTCGATGACCCGGTCGAGCTGGGCGAGCGTGGCGTCGAACAGCGACAGGAAGCGTTCGGTGAAGTCGTCGGCCGCGGGGTCCTGGCGGAAAGCGGGCGGCAGCAGATCGGCGCTGGTGACCCGGGGGAAGTCCAGCCGGATCCGGCGGACGACCGGAGTGGCCGCACCGTCGCCGGAGAGCCGCAGCCGCAGCCGCAGGAAGCGGCCGGGCGGCTGGTCCACGAGGAAGTCCGTGGTTCCCGGGGCCGACGCCTGCCAGTCGCTGTCGTCGTACCGGCCGTCCTCGCTCACCACGATCCGCACGGCGACCGCCGTCCCGTCGGGCACGTCGGCGTCCACGCGGACGCGGTGCCAGCGGCACCGCGAGATGCCGCTGTCGATCAGGGCGGTGACGTACGACCCGCTGGTCACGTACGCGTCGGTGGCGGGCGGCACGGGGTCCCGGGGCAGGCCCTGCCAGGTGTGGCAGGTGGTCGCGGGGCCGTCGGGACCCTGCTCGCTCAGGCAGAACCCGTCGTCGTCGGCCGAGGCGAGTGCGGACGGCGGGAGGGCCGCGGCCAGTTCGTCCAGGGTGGCGGTGCGGAAGGAATGGTGGTTGCCGCCCCGGTGGATCGTGAGCCGTCCGCCGTCGTCGGTGAGCAGCCACACGGTCCGCTCCGGTCCGGTGCGCAGGCCGATGACCTCGCCTTGCGCGCCGGTGCGCAGTACGCCGCGGAAGCGGCCCGCCTGGTCGTACCGCCGCAGGGCCGTGCTGCCCTGACAGGCCACCAGGATCTCGCCGCCGGGGGCAGGGGTGGCGTGGCGGGGCCGCTCGGCCCGGATCACCCCGGCGAGTTGCGCCCCCTCGCGGTGCCACACCAGAACCCGGCCGGAGTCCACGACCGTCAGCCGGTGTCCGCGCGCGGCGACCGAGACCGGGGCGCGCAGCAGGCCGGGGTCGCAGCCGGGCGGCCAGAGAGGGGTGAACGCGCCGCAGGAGTCGCGGCGCAGCAGCCGCCGCTCGCCGGGGATCAGCAGGTACCAGGCGCAGGGCCCGCACCCCGGCGCCAGGCGGGAATCGGGGAACCAGGGCAGCAGTTGGCCCCTGGTGGGGCCTTCGGGCGCGGTGCCGCGGTGGGCGAGGCGGAGGCCGGACGGGTCGTCGAAACCGGCGATGCCGTCGGTCTCCTGCTGGTCCCAGCCGACGTAGGCGTCGAGCAGCCGGAAGGTCGCGGGGTGTGGTGTGCACGTCATGGCTGGTCTCCTACGGGGATCAGCAGCGGGCGCTCCGGCCAGACGAGGGTGTGGGGCGGGAGAGCGTGGTCGGTGCAGGGCGGCAGGCGCATGCCATCGACGGTCAGCGAGAGCCGGGTGACGGCCAGCACCCCGTCGACCGCCAGGAGCCGCCGGACCAGCGCCGTGTGCCGCAGCGCGCCGCCGAACGGCCAGCCCGCGCCGTCCTCCCCGCCGCGCAGCGGATCCAGGTAGGTGCGCACCGCTTCGCCCGCCCGGGCCAGGACCGCGGCCCGGTCGAGGTCCGGGTCGAGCGTGACCCAGGACTCCACCCCGACGCGTGCGTACGGGGTGGGGGCGGCGACGACCGTGACCCCGGCGGGTGCGGCTTCGCGCGACAGGAAGTCGGCGACGGCCCGCAGGGTGGCGGCGGTGGGGACGGGCGGTTCGCCGGGGTCGTCGCCCGGCGGTACGGGGGGTACGACGAGGACGCCGACGACGCCGGGGATCGGCTTGCCCGCGAAGTCGGGGTGCAGGCCGGGTACGCCCCGGGCGCGGGCCACCGAGGCGCCGGGCGCGCGGAGGGCGAGCTGACCGTAGTCGGCGGGGGCCACGGCCCGGCCGCGGGCGCGCAGTTCGCCGACGCCGCGGCGCATGGCGTCGGCGTCGGGTTCGGCGTCCGAGCCGCCGGAGGCCGGGAAGGGGTTGCCCACTCGGGTGACGAACGGCAGCGCGGTCACCACCCCGCTGACGGCTCCCGCCCGTACGGCTCCGGCGCTGCCGCCGCCCACGCGGTAGCGCACGGCGCGGACGTTGCGGAAGCCGGGCGGGACGGCCGTGCCGTTGACGCCGTCCCCGAAGGTCACTTCGCCGCTTTCGTGGTCCACGGTGAACACGCGGTCGTCGGCGCCGTATCCGGCCAGGCTCTCCACCTCGCGCCACCGGGTGGAGGTTCCGGCGGTGGTGCCGAACACGTCGCCGCCGGTGTCGTCGTCGACCTCGATGACCACCGATCCGGCGAGGATGGGCACCTGGCTGAGCTTCATGCGCCGCCGCCCGGCCGCCGTACCGTCCTGGACGGGCTGCAGCGGCTCGTCGCGAATGGTGCGGGCGGCGGTGGCGGTGACCACGTTCAGCCGCAGTCCGGACAGGACCGGCGCCGGGCCGGGGAAGGCGCCGTGCGCGATCCGCAGGCGCAGCCAGCGCAGCAGGGGGCGGGGCCGGGTGCCGGGCGGGCTGCCCGGCTGCCAGGAGCGCGGCACTCTCAGCTCGACGGTCCCGTCCGCGCCGAGCCCGGCGGTGGAGTCCCGCAGCACCTCGGCGGGGACGAGCCGGTTGCCGTCCAGCACGTCCCAGCGCAGCAGCGGCGCGGGCGGCAGCGGGAGGGGCACCGCCCCGCCGGAGGCCGCGGGCGCGGGGGGCGCGGCGACGACCACGAAGCCCAGCGACAGCCGCGGGTAGGGGCCGGTCGGCCCGGCGAGTCCGATCCACAGCCCGTTGCCGGGCTCCGGGTCCCGGCCGAAGGGCGCGAAGGGGCGGCTGGGCCCGGACGGTCCCAGCGGCAGGGTCTCCAGCCGTCCGGCCTCCTGGACGGCGAGGGCGCCGAGGGTGGCGGGGGTGGCGTACAGGTCCTGGTCCGTCTCGTAGACGACCTGTCCCGCCGGGGTGGAGGCCGCGCTCTGGAATCCGGCGGGGACGAGTACGGAGGAGCCGTCGGGCGGGTTGACGGTGAATTCGAGGAGCGCGGCCGCCGCTCCGGCCGGGCGCCGCCGCACGCCCGCCGTCGCCAGGTGTTCGGCGAGCACCTTCTCCGGGAGCCGGTTGACGCGGCCGAGTACGGGTTCGGCGAGGGTGCCGAAGAGGCGGACGAGCGCGACCCCCGCGTCCTGGCGGTCGGGGTCGGTCCAGTCCGGGGTGTAGCCCGCGATGCGGCCGCGGACGGCGGTGCGGACCGCCTCGCGGGTGGCGTCGAGGACTTCGGGCTGGGCGCCGGTGGGTCCGGGGCCGGGCACGGTCCGCCCGTCCGCCCGGTCCTCTTCCCGGGCGTCCCGCTCCCACCACACGTCGCCGGTCATGTCAGCCCCTCCCCCGGTTCGACGGCGGGCACGATCCGGGTGCGGACCGTGCGCAGGACGGGCAGCTCCCCGGCGGCGAGCGGCACCTCGTCGCAGGCTTCGTCCGGGTCGGCCCCGTCGAGGCCGACGCCGACGGCGGCGATGTCCGCGAGGTCCCCCAGCGCGCGTTGCGCGGCCCGCAGCAGGGCCGAGGGCCGCAGCGGCTGTCCGAAGGGCCAGCCGTCCTGGTCGTCGCCGCCCACCAGCGGGTCGAGGAAGCGGCGCAGCGCCGCGGTGACCGCGGTGGCCACGCGGGTGCGGTCGGCCGGGTCGCCGGAGAGGTCGACGCGCAGGGCGACGTCGCGGTAGCGGGGCGCGCGGACGAAGACCTCGGAGGTGAGCAGCCGCGCCTGGTCGAGGCGGGTGGCCACCGCGCGCAGCATGCCCGGGTCGGGCAGCGGCGCGGCGGCGAAGTCCTCGCGGGCGAGGTCGTCCCGGGGGGCGGCCGGGACGATGTGCACGGTCACCGCGCCGGGCACCGTGGCGCACGGGAAGCCGGGGTGCTCGCCGAGGGCCGGGTAGGCGCGGGCCACGGCGACGCCCGGGGTCGTACAGGCCAGGGTGACGAAGTCGTCGGCGGTGACCGCGCGGGTCACCTCTCCCAGGGACGCGGCCGCGCGCTGCCGCGCCTCGGCGACCGTCTCCGGGTCCGTGCCGCCTTCGGCCCGTACGAGGTTGGCGGCCGAGACCGCACCGAGCCCGGCCGGATCGTCGGCTGCCGGGAGCCAGTTGCCGGTCATCCCGCCGTTGCCGTCCCTGCCGCCGCCGGTCACGTAGGCGACGCGCACGTCGGGGTCCGGGCGGGGAACGCGCCCGGTGAGTCCGTCGCCGAACACCAGCGCGCCCTCGGCCCGGTCGAGCACGAAGATCCGGTCGGCCGGTGCGCCAAAGGTGAAGTCCGGCACCGGCTGCCACTCCTGGTCCGCCAGGCGCAGGGTGGCCTCCAGGAGGCGGTCGGCGGCGTCCGGCAGGAAGAGGTGCTGGCCGGGCAGCCTGAGCCAGGCGTCGATCTGCTCGTGGAGGGTGGCACCGTCCGCGGTGCGGTACGTGCGGTGGTGTGCGGCGGACACGTTGACGGCGAGCTGGCGGAGGCGGGGCGGGGCCGCGTAGGTGGCGGCCGGGGTCGACACCAGGAGCCCGGTGTCCTGTGTGGTCCAGTCGGCCGGTGGGTGCAGCCGGACGACACCGGAGCGTCTGAGTCCGGCCGTGCCGTCCTCGACCTTCTGATATGTGCCGGAGATGTCCGTGCCCGGCCGGAACCAGGACCAGGTCAGCTCGGCGGGCGGCGGTACACCGTCGACCGCCCCGGGCAGCCACGACGGTACGCACGCGGCGGGCGCGTCCAGTTCCACGAGCAGACCGATCGGGCCGGTCGCGGCGTGCGCTCCGGTGAGCGGCAGGGTGAACCGGACCTCTGCCGGGGCTCGGTCGCTCGCGAGCAGGGCGATGCCGCGGCGGGCGCGCAGGTCGGCCGTGCGGTCGCGGTCGGTCCACACGGTGATCTCACCGTCCTCGGCGAGCGGGAGCACGGCCACGTCGTCGTCGAGGGTGAACGCGATCCGGCCCATGGGGTCCCGGGTCAGCGCCGTGCCCGCGGGGACGACGGGTACGGCGGTGTCCTCCCGCTGTGCGGCGAGGCGCAGCACGGTGGCGGCGGGCCGGGCGGGACGCGGCGGTTCGAGGCCGAGCAGCCGCAGTATGGCGACCACGAGCGCGTCCGGCACCTGGTCGAGCCAGTACAGCCGCTGTTCGAGGAGGTAGGCGAAGAGTTCGAGGAGGGTGACGCCGGGGTCGACGGGCGCGTGCAGCGTCCAGGTGCCGTCCGACTCGGCGGGGATGCGGCGGCGGATGGCCGCCATCATGTCGGCCCAGGTGAGGTCGTCCAGCTTGGGCGCGGGCAGGGTCATGGTGTCCCCCCGGTGAGGCCCGTGAGTCCGGTGTAGAACGGGAACACCAGGTTCGCCTTGGTGTTGCTGCGCCGGATGCGGTAGACGACCGAGACGGTGATCCGCGACTCGTCGGCCGGGTCGGCCTCCGCGCGGACCTCCTCCAGTTCGACGCGCGGCTCGTGGTCGCGGACGGCGGCGGCGATCGAATGTTCCAGGTCGCGCAGGTTCTGCACACTGCCGGGCGCGAAGAGCAACTCGTTGGCGCGGGTGCCCAGTTCGGGCTGCATGACGCGTTCGCCGGTGCCGGTGAGCAGCAGCGCCCGCAGGCAGTGCTCGATGCTCTCCTCGCCGGTGGCGTAGCCGAGCCGCCCGGACGCGTCGGGCAGGATCGGGAACCGCCAGCCGGTTCCGAGGAACTCCTCGCTCATGCCGTCCTCGCCTTCTTGGCCAGCACGGCGGGGGTGAGCGGCGGGGTCGGCGGACCGGTCGGTCCGGCGGCGGAGGGGTGGGTGTGGGTGTTGAACGCCTGGAGCAGCGCGTTGCCGAGGACGAGGGGTTCGGTGGCGCCGCCGCCGAGGTCGATGGAGGGTGAGTCGACGGTCACCTTGGGCGCCTTGAGGGTGATGTCGCCCTGGGCGGTCACGGTGACGCTGCCTCCCTCGGCCGCGGTGATCCGGATCGCCTTGCCCTGGTCGTCCAGTTCCACCACGTGCCCGGCGGCGGAGGTGATCCTCAACGCCGCCTTGGACTCGGTGTCGTCCAGGAGCACTTCGTGGCCGTGCCGGGTCCGGATCATCTTCTGGTCGCGGCCGTCGGTGCGGGCGGTCGGCGGTTTGTCCTCGCCGTTGTAGAGGCCGCCCAGGACGATCGGGTACCGCATGTCGCCGTGCACGAAGGCGACGATCACCTCGTCGCCCTTCTCGGGCACGAACACCGAGCCGTAGCCGTTTCCGGCGTACAGCTGGCCGACCCGGACCCAGTCGGTGACGGTGGTGTCGTCGAACCAGGGGAACTTCAGCTTGACCTGGCCCTCGTCGTCGCCCTCGTTCTCCACGACGAGCGCTTGGACGACGCCGTAGTAGCGCTTGTCGGTGGAGCGGGCCCGTGGCGTGCCCCTCATGGTCACTGGTCCCCCTGATGGATCCGCCGTGCGGTGAACTGCGTGAAGAAACCGCTGGTGTTGAGGGTGTGCTCGACGCGTTTGACGAAGTAGGTGCCGGAGAAGCGGCGGCCGAGGCCGTAGATCTCCAGGTTGTCGCCGGGCCGCAGTTCGGGCAGGCCCGCCACCTTGCCGGTGGCGGTGATGAACTCGTAGGCCCGCTCGCGCAGCAGGCTGATCGCCAGTTCGCGGGCCTCCTGGTCGCTGCCGACCGGCGCGTCGACCATGACCTCCTGGCGGCCCTGCAGGGTGGACTCGGCGACCTGCGGCCCGCTCTGCCCGTCGGCCGTGTTCTGCCCGGCGGGAAGGTTCTCGGCGGTCGCGGTGAACGCGATGGCCTGTTTGGTACGGGGGTCCCAGCCGCGCACGGTGACCTTGCTGACCTGCTGGGACACCGTCAGCGTCGGGGTGAACTCGATCAGGTTGGGGATCAGCCCCGCGGGCTGGCCGGTGGGGCCGGTGCTCAAGCCCGGTGCGTACGCCAGCCGGTACACCCGGATCGGGCGGCCGTCGCGGCCGTCGGTCGGCTTGATGAAGTACAGGGTGTCCTCGCCGGTCTTCGCGTCGGGGAGGATGTAGCAGTCGAAGTCCAGCCGCTTGGCCCGCTCCAGCAGGAACGTGGCATCGTCCTGGTTCTTCTGCACCACCAGGTCGTGGGTGGGCCCTTCCCTGGTGACCTCGATGCGCAGGTGGTTGCGCTGGGCGATCTGCTCGGCGATGCGCCAGTCGGGCAGATTGCGGTAGGTCTTGGTCTCGTTCTCGGTGGGCTTGCGGTCCTTGAGCCGCAGCAGCCCGTCCACGCCGCTGACCTGGACGGTGGGCGAGGCGCCGTCGGTGAACTTCGGGCTGAGCGTGGAGATGGTCCCGGTGGCGACGGTGAGCAGCTTGTCGGCGTAGCCGAGCCGCACCGAGACCCGGCCGCCGAGCCGGAAGCTCGCCGAATCGCTGTGCTTGAACCGCAGGTTCGCGTCGTCCCAGTTGTTCAGGGTGAGATCGAAGCCGGACATCTCGTCGATGTCCCGGTTCACCTTGATGTCGATGATGTCGTTCTTGGTCGACGGGTCCAGCTCCAGTCCCTCGATGCGCACCTCGAACTCGGGCGCGTACCGGTCGGGCGGGGCCACCTCGGGCGCGGGGGTGCTCATCGCGCCCTCCTCACGGCAGCCGGGGCACGGTCAGCACCCGGCCCGGCCGCAGGTCGCGCGGGTCGCTGATGCCGTTGGCGCGCGCCAGCTCCCGCCAGGCGTCGGGCCGCCGGTACAGCGCGGCGGAGATGGAGCTGAGCGTGTCGCCGCGGCGCACCACATAGCTCTTCTCCACCGTGGGCGAGGAACGCGGCGTCTGGGCGACCTGCACGGCGGCCGTACGGAACTCCTTGAGGGAGAGGTCCAGCATGGCGCGCAGCGGCACCCCGTCCGGCCGGAACAGCTGGTAATTGACGTCCAGCTTCTCCACGACGCCGGTGAAGACCTCCTCGTCCCAGACGAAGCGGACGACCGGGGGCGCGTGTTCGCGGCTGTCGGGCCGCAGCAGGTCGCGCAGCGCGTTGACGTAGGCGGTTCGTACGTTCTCCAGGGTGTCGGAGGTGTCCACCAGGGCTTGGACGGTGAGGGTTTCCGTGCCGCCGCGGACGTACTGCAGGGGCGGTGTCTCCAGGCCGGGGATGGTGATCTCGGCGAACGTGTTGCTCTTGCTCAGCTTGTAGTCGGTGGGGTTGAACCGCAGCGGGATCCGCCGCTGCCGCTCGTCCGCGATCACCGGCCGGACGATCTCCAGACGGGCCCGGGCGGCGCCCTGCCGGGCGAAGGACACAGGCGTCACGCTCATTGGTGGCCCTCCCCGTCGCCGAAGCTCCGCTCGGTATCGGTGCGTCGGGCGCGGGCGCACTGATCCTCGTACAGCTTCGCCCAGGCCTGGATGTGCTTGTTGAACAGCTGGGTGAACACGGCGCCGTCGTCGCCGTCCACCTGGAACCGGACCTCCAGCTGGTGAATGGTCACCTTCGGCACGCCGGTCACCTCCCCTGGCTCAGGCGCGACAGGGCGTTCGCCGCGGTGTCCTGCAGGACCTTCGTCAGCCCCTCGTGGGCGATCTCCAGCGACTCGATGGCGATCGCGTTCTGCTCCCCGTGCAGGTCCGGGCCGCTCCACTTGGCGGCGAGGCCGCCGTGGAAGGCCCACGCCGCACCGGGCACCCCGTCCGGGCCGAGCACGATCACCGCGCCATCGCGGCGGGCGCCGAGGGAGTCGGCGAGCCCGGCCTGGTACCAGGACCACAGCCCCGGGTCGCGCACCACTCCGCGCTTGAGCGTGATCCGGTTCCATGAGTGGCGCAGCGGCAGCTGGTGGACCGAGTCGTTGCGCCCGCCCTCCGGGTAGCTGGTCACCTCCAGCTGCGCGCCGAGCCCGGTGACCTCCTGGAACGCGCCGGACGCGGCCAGCGGCAGCAGCAGTGCCTGCGCGGGCGGCAGATAGGCGTCGCCGGGGTCGAGGGTGACCAGGAAGCGGTATTTGGGCAGGGGATCCAGGGTCATGCCTCGATTACCTCCAGGTCTCGGTCCTGGCCGAGTACGAGACGGAGCCGGATGAACTCCATGGGGACGGCCGGGGCGACCTCGATCTCGCAGACCAACTGCCCCGGGTCCTGTTCGGGCGGGTTGTTGGTGTCGTCGCACACCACCCGGAACGCCTGCTCGGGCCGGGCCCCGGCGAGCGCCCCGGCGCGGAAGGCCGACAGCAAGACGGAGGTCAGCGCCCGCACCAGGGTCAGCCGCAGCTCCGGCGAGTTGACGTCGAACACCAGCGGGCTCGCCGCCCGCCGGATGGCCCGCACCAGCAGGTGCGTCAGCCTGCGGTGCGCGATGTAGCGGGTGCTCGGGTCGGCGGACAGGGTGCGCCCGCCCCACACCATCAGGCCCCGCCCGCGGGTGCACCGGATCAGGTCTATCCCCGCGTCGAACAGCCGGACCTGCTGCGGTTCGGGGTACTCGGCCGCGAGGTCGACGGCCTCCAGAATCACGGCGTTCGCGGGCGTGTGGTGTGCGCCGCGCTCGCCGTCGAGGCGGGCGATGACGCCCAGGACGTGCCCGGACGCCGGGACGGTCCGCAGGTCGTGCCCGTCGGGGACGCGCAGCGGCGGGTGGTGGACGGCGGCGCAGCCGAGCAGCCCGCCGTCGCCGGTGGCCGCCAGGGAGCCCGCCCAGGCGGCCGCCTCGTCCACGGAGGACAGCCGGGGCGGTACGTCGAGTACGGCGAGGCGGTCGTGCAACGGCTCGATGGTGCGGAGCAGTTCGAGCACCAGGTCGGTGTGGGTGGTGCCGGTCAGGTCGGTGCCGAGGTCGGGCAGCGCCACCAGCGCCGGTTCCGGCAGCTCGGCCTGGGTGGTCACGGCGTCCGCGTACGCGTCGCGGGCCGGTGCCGCGTCGGTGCCGCCCGCGAGGTTGAGGTCCCAGGACAGCGTGATCGGGCCGGGCAGGTCCGGCGGTGGTGGCGGCCCGTCCGGGACGAGCCGGATGTAGCGGGACGCGGCCAGCCGGTCGGCCACCTCGGCGAGCGGCAGCCCGGGGAAGGTCTCGGGCGGCTCGCCGGGCAGCATGACCCGTACGCCCACGGTGGGCGGACCGGCGACCGTGCTGGCCTGGTAGCGGATGGCGACGCGCGCGCCGTTGGCCCAGGCGCCGGGGCTGGTGGCCACCACCCGGTAGCCGGTGGCGGCCAGTCCGCTCAGCGGACCGGCCGCCCACCGGGTTTGGGCCGTGGTGGCCGGTCCGGACACGCGGAGCACCCAGGCGGTGCGGCCGCCGTTCTCGAAGAAGCCGCGCAGTGCGTACGGGGTGGCGAAGGCGCCGTCCGGCGGTCCGAAGGCGGCCACGACGTCGTTCCAGCTCTCCACGCGCACGGGAGTGCCGACCGGGCCCCGGCGGAGCCGGCCGAGGAACACCGCCACGTCCGTGCGCAGCGGCTCCGGGTCGGGGCCGCGGACCGCGGACGTCAGGGATACGCCGGGAAGCGCTTCGCCGGCCATGTCAGGCGTCGATCTCCAGCTTCTCGACCGCCAGGACGAGGGTCTCCATGGCGATCTCGTTCTTGGTGGCGCTGAGCGTCGGGCCGGTGTACTTGGTCGGCCAGCCGCGGTCGAAGTTCCAGCGCATGGCCTCCTGGCGGTTCTCGTCCAGCAGCACGATCGACCCGGAGGTGCGCCGTACCTTGCCGTTGAGCGCTTCGACGATCCAGTTCCAGAAGCCGACGTGGCCGGTGACGCCGCGCTTGAAGGTGAGGTTGGTGAACTTCTTCAGTCCCGGGATCTTGCGGACGGTGATGTCCTCGCTCCCGGTGCGGTACTCGATCGGCGGAATCTCCAGCTCCAGCCCGCTCACCTCGGTGAAGGACCCGCTCACCGCGACCCCGTCGTCGCTGACGTTGGTGACGATGATCTGGAAGTTGTAGGACGCGTACGGATCGTCCCTGGTTACGGGCGGCATGGTGGCCCCTCCTCAGTCCTCGGTCGGGCTGCTCAGGCGAGTTGGGTCTCGCGGGTCTTCTGCTGGATCCGGAAGATCACGAACTCCGCCGGGAAGACCGGCGCGACGCCGATGACGCAGATGAGCCGACCGTTGGCCAGGTCGTCCTCGGTCATCGTGGTGCGGTCGCAGGCGACGAAGAACGCCTCGTCGGCGGTGGTACCGGCGAGCGCGCCGCTGCGCCAGACGGTGGTGAGGAAGTTGGTGACGGTCTGGCGGACCAGGGCCCACAGCGCCTCGTCGTTCGGCTCGAACACCACCCACTGGGTGCCCTCGTCGATCGACTCCTCCAGATAGAGGAACAGCCGCCGGACGTTGACGTACTTCCATGAGCTGTCCGAGGAGAGCGTGCGCGCGCCCCACACCCGGTGGCCCATCCCGGGGAAGAACCGCAGCGCGTTGATGCCCTTGGGGTTGAGCAGGTCCTGATGGCGCTTGGTGACGTCCTGGGCGATGCCGTCGGTGAGCCGGATGCCCCGGATGACCGCGTTGGCCGGTGCCTTGTGCACTCCGCGCTCCACGTCCGTACGGGCGTAGATCCCCGCCATGTGGCCGGACGGCGGCACCTCGGTGTCGCGGCCCGTGGACGGGTCGCGGGTGACGAGCCACGGGTGGTAGAGCGCCGCGTACTTGGTGTCGAACGGCTCGCGGAACGCCTGGATGCCCTCGGTGTCCAGACCGTCCTGGGGGTCGAGGATCGCGAACCGGTCCCTGAGCAGTTCGCAGTGGGTGACCAGGGCCGATTCGACGGTCCCCGACCACACTCCGGGCACGGCGCAGACGGCCACCTCGTCGATGTCCTCCAGCGCGGCGATGCCGGTGCGCTTGCCGCTGCCGCCGTCCTCGCCGACGAAGTCGGCGACGCTGAGGCTTCCATAGGCGTCGTCGCCGGGCTCCAGGGTCAGCCAGGATCCGACCGCGGGCAGGGGGAACTTCGTCGGGTCGGTGGACAGCCCGGACAGCGCCGTCGCCCGCACCAGCTGCGAGCGGCCGGCCAGGGTGGTCACCAGGTTCGACGGCGCGTCGCCGGTCAGCCGCAGGTTGCGGTACGACTCCGTCACCACGCCCCCGGAAGGGGCGGTGAACCGGGCGTCGACCTGCGCCTCGACCAGCTGCAGCCGGTCGGTTTCGAAGAGCGTTCCGGGCACGTTCCCGTCGAGGGTGACGACATCCGCGGCGACCGACTGGACGGTGCGGATGGTCAGGCTGGTGCCGTCGTCGAGCTGGACCACGGCGCCCTTGTACAGCCTGCTCGCCCCGCCGACCCGCAGCGCCGGTCCCGCCGAGGTGTTGCCCCGGCGCACGCGGCGCACCAGCAGCCCCTTGCGCCACGCCTCATGGGACGTGCCGGACGGCAGGGTCAGCGTCACCTTCCCGTCCGCCGGCTGACTGAGCTGGACCTTGAACCGGCCGGAGCCGATCTGCACCCAGACGTCGGCGGGCAGGTCGTCGGGGTCGAGCCCGGTCCGCGCGGCGACCTCGACCGTTTCGCTGTCCGCGGCGGCGTCCGCGGCCAGCTGCGTGACGAACAGCGCGCCCTCCTGCGGATCCGGCAGCACCGGCAGCGCGGCCCCGCTCATCGGCTGGATCCGGACCTGAACGCCGCTGCCCCATGAGCCGGGGCTGACGGCGGTGAACTCCAGCGTCTCTTCCGCGCTGCGCGTCCCGATCTGCACATAGTCGCCGCGGGCCGTCCTGACCTCCGCGGGCAGCGCGGCGTCCAGTTCGATCCGGCGGGCGGTCGCGTCGTAGGCGGCGACACCGGCGGTGTGGATCGACTGCTGATCGTCGCCGCGGAAGATCTGGATCTGCTGACCCACACCGGTGAATCCGATGAGGTGGCCGAGCTCCAGCCGGGTGGCGCCCTTGGCCGCGTCACCGGCGACCGGGCTCACCAGGCCGTGGCCCACGACGCCCGCGGCCGGGGTCGCCTGCCTGCTGGCGACCCGCTTGATGTACAGACGCTGGCCGCCGTTGTCGAAGAAGCCCTTGACCGCCAGCGGGAACAGCCACCAACGGCCGCCTTCGGCCGGGTCGTTGGCCCAGGTGTCCCGGATGAGGGGGTCCGGCTCGGGGACGAACCCGCCGAACGTGTTCTGGAACTCCAGGAAGTTGGTGACCAGCTTGGGCTTGCCGGTGTACGGGCCGCGTACGGTGACCCCGGCCATTCCGGCCGTACTGGTGCTCACCCCCGCGATCGGCCGTGGGCCCGCATCGACCTCCTCGATGTAGACCCCGGGGCTCAGATACTCCGCCATGGACGGCTCCTTAACTCTCGCGGATCTCTATGACGTGCCGGTGCTCGATGTCCTGCGGCAGCCGCACGACCAGCGATCCGGACCGGCCCGGCCGCTCGGTGGCCCGCAGACGGAATGTCTCCTCGACGGCGTGCTCACCGGCCTTCTCGCCCTCCCACCGCAGGGCCAGCCGGAAGGCGCCCGTGGCGTCGGACAGGGTGCGCTCGTGCCATGGCGTCAGGTCCCGGCTGGTCCGCCCCTCGGCCTCCACCAGCACATTGGCGATCGGCTCGGCGGTGGCCGCGTCGACCACGGCGCCGTGCACCGTGCGCACGCCCGGCGGATAGGGGAAGGAGGTGCCGGGCAGCAGCCGGACCAGCCGCGGTTCGGCCGCCACCGCGGGCGGGTGGGCGTCGTCGTACGGGTGCACCAGGAACTCGACGCCCACCAGAGCGGCCGAGAACGGCTGGCCGTCGGCCGGGTACAGCGGTTGGTACCCGGCGGCCGCGAACCGGGCCCGGTGGCGCCGCGGCACGGCCGCCCACGGCTCGCCGCGGCGGCCCAGCCCCGGATAGGCGAAGGCGGCGCTGGGCGTGCGCACCGCCGCGTCGTCCAGCGGCAGCCAGCCGCCGTCCTCGAACCGGTCCAGCTGGACCGTCACCCCGGCGCCGCGCACCCGCCGGGCGTAGTCGTCGAACGGGATGAACCAGGCGGGGCTGTGGAGGGCGGAGCGTGCCAGCGGCAGGAAGCGGCTCATGGCGTCGCCGCCCCGCTGATGACCCGGCTGTGCACCGGGCGGACCGCCGTCCCGGTGGCGGAGTCCAGATTGACGACGCGGACCTCGTAGTTCAGCGAGAGCCGGTACGGCTTCTGGATCGCGTACCAGACCCAGGACTTCTGATCGAGGGTGAGCGGGGTCAGGCTCAGGTGCAGCGAGTCGGTGCTCGCCGCCAGGCTGCCGGACAGCTGTGTGCCGTCCAGGATCGCGTCGTCGTAGAACGTCTGCATCGCCCGGCCGAGCATGCGGTGCTGGGTCTCCTGGTCACCGCCCCAGGGGGTGATCAGGTAGCGCAGCAGCAGAGCCATCGGCGGCTTGCGGGTGACCGGCGGGTCGGGTGGCTGGGAGCGCACCGGTGGCCGGTTCCGCGATGTCGGGTCCTCGGCGATTTCGTAAAGGAACACCGTGAGTTTCGGCGGCGGTGTCTGCACCGTCTCGGAGAGATCGTTGAGTTCCGCGATCGGCGGTTCCACCTGGCTGAGTCCGCGCAGGGACTGGGTCAAGGTCTCCACGATGACCGTCGAGACATCGGCGATGACGCCGAAGTCACCCATGCGAATCCTCCCCGCGCTCCGCGCCCGAAAGCGTGCCTCGACGAGGATGCAGGGCCCGGCGTGACCCAATCGCGATTCACCCATCACACGAGCGTCACCAGCCCGTTTCCGCCGCACGGCGATGACGTTGGCGGTCACGCGCCGACAACGCCGGGGTGACACCGATAAGGCATATTTTTCTTCCATGGAAATCCACTCAGAGCAGGCCGGTGTCCTGATCCTCCGAGTGTGGGTGGAAGAGGGAAGGCCGGACGGCTTCCGGGCGCGCATTGTGCGAACGGGCGGACGGCACGAGGCGCCTCCGACCGCGGTGAGCGCGGTGGACGACGTCCTCACCGCCGTACGCGTGTGGCTCGATCAGTTACTCGAACCCGACAGGTGACGTTTCCGCGACGTCCCGGTGATGCCCGGCCATATAACGTTGTCCACCGAAGGGCAGGGCGCACGATCATGAATTGCTCGTAACATGGCTGGGCAGCATCCCGATTGCCGGTTTGGGATCATTCACTGAAGCCAATATCGCCCGGGGGGCCGATGAGCGCAGAAGGCCACGTCATAACGTTGAGGCTGCTCAAAAGCTTCGCACTATCGGTCGATCACAAACGTGTTCCCCTTTCTTCCAGCGCCCAACGCCTCCTCGCGTTCCTCGCCCTGCAGGACATGCCGCGCACCCGGACGTATGTGGCCGGAATGCTGTGGCCCGACGTGACGGCTTCCCGCGCCAACGCCAACCTCAGATCGTCTTTGTGGCGCGCGACCCGGACGGGACATCAGGTCATCGACGCGTGCACCCAGGAACTGGCGATCGCCAAACACATCGACGTGGACATCCACACGGCGTCGACGCGTGCGCACCAGCTGCTCGACATGTCCCGCCCGTGCGACGACATCCTGACCGCCCGGACCCGGGCGGACCTCTCGTCCGATCTGTTACCGGAGTGGTCGGAGAACGAGTGGGTGCTGGTCGAGCAGGAGCAGTACCACGAACTCCGGCTGTACGCCCTGGAGGCGATGACCGAGCGGCTGACGGCGGCGGACCGCCACGGTGAGGCGGTCGCCTCCGGGCTGGCCGCCGTCCGTGCGGAGCCCCTGCGGGAGAGCGCGCACCGTGTGCTGATCACCGCGCATCTCGCCGCGGGCAACAGGGTCGCGGCCCTGCGGCAGTTCGAGCAGTGCCGCCGTGTGCTGCTCGACGAACTGGGCCTCGAGCCTTCCCCGGCACTGCGAAGCCTGGTGCCGTCCCACCCGTCCCACCCGTCCCGCCCGCCTCACCCGCGTCATCCGTCCGAGCCCGAGGGGGCGGCGCCCCCGAAATCCCGGCGCGTCGTCGTGCGCCGCCCGGCGGGCGATGTCCTGGTCGAAGGCGCGGGCGGAAGGTAGCCCGGTCGGCCGCTCAGCCCAGCCCTTCCTGGTGGGACCAACGGGGCTCACCAGGGCTGTCGTACGGCTGCGGGGGCTCTCTCCTGGACTCGCCGCGGGCGGCGCCGCGCGCGGCCCGCATGTGGTCGCAGGCCCGGGAGTCGGGGCTGAAGTCGATGCCGGTGGCGGCCGCGAGTGCCCCGAAGAAGCTCTCGCCGAACTCCGACTGCTTGGTGGTCGTCCAGTTGTATGTCTCGCAGTCGCGCAGGGCCCGCATCATCATGCGGCTCCCGTAGCCCCGCCGCTGCCATCGCTCGGTGACCCGGATCTTCCTGACCAGGCCCCTCCGGCACACGCCGCACACCTGCCAGCTGAGCCGGGCGAAGTCGTCCCCGTCCGGCACCTGGCACACCCGCAGTTGCCGGTATCCGGCCGGGACGCCGGGCGGGGTGTACGCCCAGACCTCCCCCTCCTCCCTTACGCGCCCGGGTTCCCGCCCGCGTAACGCGTCCACCAAGCGCCCCCACAGCCCGGCCCGCTCGCCGCCCGCCATCAGCGGCCGCGTCCGTCGGCGGTGCCGATTCCGCGCACGTCCTCGACGGCTTGTCTTCTCATGTCCCCACGCCCCTTCGTCCGTCCCCCGCCGGCCCCCGGAGGGCCGGCGGAGCCAGCCTGCCCCACCCGGGCCCGCCCCGACAGGCTGCGGTCCGCCGACACGCCGTGGCGGGACGCCGGTTGTCGGTGCGCGAGGTATTGACGCTCTTCGTGAGGCTTCTATGCTCCAAGGGCATCCGAGAGCCCGGCCGATGTTCGGTATGTCGAATCAGGCTGGGCGGCACACGCATGCACACCCGCACCATCCGTTCCGGTAAGGCCCTCCTCACGCGCCACCGTTCCGGATCCGCAAGGGCGTACCTGGTGTTCGTGCGGCATGCCCCTTGGAGCCCTCATGCTTCCAGGACGACAGCTCCACCCGCGCGCGTTCCACGCGGCCGCGGTGCTCCTGCTGGGTCTGGCGATGTCACTGTTCGCCCTCCCCGCCGATCAGTCCTCCGCGCCGACCCCGAACGCCCGGACGGCCGCAGGTTCCGCCGTCCGGCTGCCGGGCAGCTCCCAGTGGTCCTCCAGCGGACCGCTGATCGCGCCCCAGCCCGATGCCACGTATCCCGTCGTGTCCGTCAAGGACCCGACGGTGGTGCGGGCGGGCGGCAAGTGGCATGTCTTCATGACGACCGCCAACACCCAGGGCGCCTGGAGCCTGGCCTACACCAGCTTCACCGACTGGTCGCAGGCGGGTTCGGCGCCGCTGACGTATCTGGGCACCAATCCCAATATCGGCAGCCGGTACGCGGCCGCACCCCAGGTCTTCTACTTCGCGCCCAAGCGCCTGTGGTACCTCGTGCATCAGACCGGCCCGCCCTCGTACTCCACCAGCACCGACCCCGGCAACCCGCGCAGCTGGTCGGCGCCCAAGACCTTCGACAATGCGGCGGGCTCGGGCACCCTGGACTACTGGGTCATCTGCGACACCGCCAAGTGCTATCTCTTCTCCGCGGATGACAACGGCCACGTTTTCCGCTCGGAGACCACGGTCGGGGAGTTCCCGGGCGGCTTCCGGAACACTCAACTCGTCCTGCAGGACTCCAAGTTCGCCCTGTTCGAGGGTGGGGCGGTCTACCGTGTGCAGGGGAGCGACACCTATCTGCTGATGATGGAGGCCATCGGCAGCGACGGCAGGCGCTACTACCGCTCCTTCACCGCCCAGGACCTCACCGGCCAGTGGCAGCCGCTGGCCGCCACCGAGTCCAATCCCTTCGCCCGCGGCAACAACGTCACCTTCCCCGCAGGCGCCTGGACCCGCGACATCAGCCACGGCGAACTCATCCGGACCGGAAACGACCAGACCATGACCATCGACCCGTGCCGCCTCCAATTCCTCTACCAGGGCATGAACCCGTCGGCGAGCGGCGACGACTCCCAGCTCCCGTGGCGACTGGGGCTGCTCACCCAGACCAACAGCGCCTGCTGAGACGGAGGCGTCGGCGCCCCCGGCTCACGGTGTGCCCCGGGGGCGCACATCGACGCAGATCCAGTCGTACTGGCCGTAATGCAGCAGCTCGGCGCCTTCGAAGAGGGTCACCGCGGAGTCGCCGTACTCCCAGACCACAGCCCGCTCCGCCGCCAGCGCCTCGTCCGGCGCCCGCGGCACCGGTTCGCCCAGCCGCGCGCGCAGCAGTTCCTCGGCCGCCCGGAAGGCGGAGGCCCAGTCGTCCTCGGTGGCCTCCGGCTGCCACCGCCATCCCGTGAACGCGTCGAACTCCCAGACCTCCTCCGGGGGCAGCGGCTCCCCCGCCGGGTCGGTCACCTCGAACGCGCCGTAGGCGAGCGGCATCAGCACCCCGACGGTGTCCAGGCAGCCGGGGTGGGCACACGCCACCTCCGGTCCTGCCTCCTCGCAGCCGGGATGGTCGCCGATCCACAGATGCCAGCCCTGGCCGCCCTCCTCGCCGGGCGGTGGCAATACCTCCATCTCCGGGATGACGGGCTCGCCCTCGCTCCCGGACAGCTGCCAGCCGTTGCGTACGAAAAGGTCCTCATAGGCCGGATACGTCCAGGCCAGCCCCACGAACTGCAGTGCACGGTCGAGCCACTGGCCGTCCGCGAGAGTCATCATCGCCATGCGCGGGACAGTACCCCGCCACGCCGGGAGGCCCATGGTGGCCTGCGTACTCGCGCCGGTTATCGTGTCGAGGCACATCGAGCACGGTCAGAACGAAGAGGGATGCGGTGTCGGACAAGGGGCGGCTGGTCGCCAGGCGGTACCGGCTGACCGAGCGGATCGGCAGCGGCGGCATGGGCACGGTGTGGCGGGCCGAGGACGATGTCCTGGGCCGCCAGGTGGCGCTCAAGCGGATTCACGCTCCACACCATCTCTCCGACGACGAACTCGCCACGCTGTACGAGCGCACCCGCCGCGAGGCGCGGAGCGCCGCCCGCATCACGCACCCCAACGTGGTCGTCGTCCATGACGTCGTGGACGACGACGAGGGGCTGCCGTGCATCGTCATGGAGTACGTACCGTCCACCACCCTCGGCGCGTTGCTCAAGGAGCGCGGCACCCTCCCGCCCCAGGAGGCGGCGCGGATCGGCCGGGGCATGGTCGCCGCGCTCCGGGCCGCGCACGCGGCCGGAGTGCTGCACCGTGACGTCAAGCCCGGCAATGTGCTGCTCAGCGGCGACGACAGGATCGTCCTCACCGACTTCGGCATTGCCGTGACCAGCGGAACGTCGACGCTGACCCGGACCGGGGAGATGATCGGCTCCATCGAGTACATGGCGCCGGAGCGCGTCAGGGGCCGCAAGCCCGGCCCCTTCTCGGACCTCTGGGCGCTGGGCGCGACGCTCTACCAGGCGGTGGAGGGGCAGCCGCCCTTCCGGCGGGATACGGCGATCGAGACGGCCTACGCCAACGCCGCCGACCCGCTGCCGCCGATGCGGCACGCCGGGCCGCTGGGACCTCTGATCGAGGCGCTGCTCGCCAAGGACCCCGACGCGCGGCCGTCGGCGGAGGAGACGGAGCGGGAACTGCGCGCCGTGGCGGCGGAGGCGCCGACCCGGGTCCGGGCCCCACGGCAGGATGCCCCGGACACGGCCGCGGCCCCGCCGCCGTCCGGCGGCGGGCGCCGTAAGCGGCGCCGGGTCATATGGAGCGCCGCGGTGGTGGCGCTCACGACCGTGGCCGTGGCCGGTGCCGCCTACATCTGGCCGAACGACGGCGGGCAGCGGGACGGTGGCGACGGCAAGGCGAAGGCCCCCGCATCCACGCCCCCACCGGTGCCCCGCGGCTACCACCTGGTCGAGGAGAAGAAGCTCGGCGTCTCCTTCCCCGTACCGAACGGGTGGAAGCTGAAAGATCGCACGTCCGAGAGCGTCAGCTACAACGCCCCCGACAACCTGGTCGGCATCATCATCGGCACGGTGGACCCCGCAGGGCCGACACCCGTGGCGCACTTCCGGGACATCGAGGCGAACACGAAGAAGAACTACGACGTGTACCGGCGGCTGCGCCTGGACCGGACCACCTTCCGGGGCCAGCCCGCGGCGGTCTGGGAGTGCACGTTCCAGGGCAGAGTGCGCACGTTCCGCGCCATCGACCTCGGCTTCGGGCGGGAGGGCGGCAAGGAGTACGACGTCTACCTCTCGGCGCCCGACGACCAGTGGGACACCCACCGTCCCGTCTTCGACGCGGTGAAGCAGGGCCTGCGCACCCACTGACCGGGGCTCATCACCGTACGCGCGTGTACTGGTTCACGCCGTCGGTGAACGCCACCGTCACCTGCCCGCGGAGGACCAGGACGTCCAGATGTGCGGCCGTCTCGTTGACCGCGAGCATCTGGTTGAAGGCGCTCAGGTCTCCGAACGGCACGGCCCGGCGCGTCCAGCCGAGGCCCCGTGCCACCGCGTGGGCGTCGAGCGTGTCCTCGCCCAGTGCGGCCAGGCTCCCGGCGAGCCGGTCGTCGTGGTGGGTGAGCAGTTCGGCGACCCGGGTGTGGGCGCTGTCAGTGACGGGCCCGTGCGCGGGCAGCAGGCGGGCGTCGCCGTAGCGGGTCATCAGCCGCAGCGAGTCCAGGTAGTCGGCGAGCGGACGGCCGCCCGGTTCGGCCAGTTCGAAGCCGATGGAGGGGGTAATGTGCGGCAGGACGTGGTCCCCGGAGAACATCAGTCCGCGCTGCTCGTCCAGGAAGACCACATGGCCCTTGGTGTGTCCGGGGGTGGGGACGACCCGCAGCTCGCGGTCGCCGAAGCGGAGGGTTTCGGCGCCGAGCCAGCGGTCGGGGGCCTCCCACACGCTCGGGTCGTAGCCGCCGTGGTCCATCGCCTCGATGCGGTCGGCGAGTTCCCCGGCTCCCGAAGCGCGCAGGGTGCGCAGCGACCCGACGGGCTGGTCGCTGCGCAGCCGGTCGAGCATCTCCAGTCCCGGGCGTTCCCCCGCGCCGAGGTAGACGCGTGAGCCCAGCAGTCGGCGCAGCTCCACGGCGTGGGTGTAGTGGTCGCGGTGGATGTGGGTGACGAGAATGTGGCTGATGTCGCCGGGGTCGCGGCCGATGGCGGCCAGGGCCTCCTCGAGCGTCTTGCGCGCCTCGGGGATGGCCCAGCCGCCGTCGATCATGACGATGCCGCCGTCGTCGTCCAGGTCCTCCAGGAGGTAGACGTTCACGGCGTGCAGGCCGTCGTTGGGCAGCGGCAGGGGCACGCGGTGCACCCCGGGCTGGACGGTCTGGACTCCGGCCGCTGCCCACGGACCCTGGTCGAACCGCGCTGTCATGATCCTCCTCATCGGTGTGCTGCCCGGACCACGCCGGATGGCGTCCGCGGTGGCACGCTCTCGCGCACCCCCGCGGGGGCTCGTCAGGACCGGCCGGCCTCGTCGGCGTGCAGTCTGACGGCCAGGTCCCGGGCCCCGCCCCGGTCGAGCTTGCCGACCTTCGTCTGGGGCAACTCGTCGGTACCGTACACGTATTCGGGCCACTTGGTCTTGGACAGTCCGATGTTCTCCAAGTGGCCGGTCATCTCGGCCAGGTCGACGGGCCTCCCGTCCGTGGTGACGACGAGCAGGGCCACGCGTTCACCGAGGACGTCGTCAGGAACGGGCGCCACACACGCCCGGGCCACCCGCGGGTGACCGGCGACCGCGCGCTCGATCTCGGTGATGTCGATGTTGCGGCCGCCCCGGATGATGATGTCCTTCTCCCGGCCCATGATGGTGATGGTGCCGTCCTCGTGGACGATCAGCAGATCGCCGGTGGGCAGATAGCCGTCCTCCGTCAGCGCCGGGGGAACGGCCCTTCCGTCACCGGCATAGCCGAGGAAGAGGGAAGGACCGCGCACCTGCGCCCGGCCGGTCACCCCGGGGCCCGCCACCTGACCGTCGGGAGTGAGCGCGCGCACGTCCGTGCCCGGGAAGGGGCGGCCGTCTCTGCCGAGCCTGATCTCCTCCGGGTCGTCGGGGCCCGGCGAGGTGTGGCCGAGACACTCGGACATGCCGAAGACCCGCAGGATCCTTGTGCCCAGGGACCGTTCGGCCCGGGCCAGGGCTCGGCGGTCCATGGGCCCGCCGCCGACGGTGATCGACCGGACGCCCCGGAGGATTCCGGAACCGGCCGCCTCGTCGCCCATCTGGAGCGCCATGGTCGGTACGCACATGGTCCAGCGGACCTCGTTGTCGGCCATCCGGCGCAGCGCGCGAGCCCGGTCCCACTTCCCCGTCATGACGAGCGGTCCGCGCAGCAGGAGGGAGAGATAGACGCCGAAGCAGTACGCGGCCGTCGACGACAGCGGGACGATCGCGGCGACGGCGTCGCCCGGCGACAGGCCGTTGACGCTGATGGTGGTCGACGCGGCGTAGCGCAGGGCCTGCTCAGACTGTACGACGCCCTTGGGCCGCCCGGTCGACCCGGAGGTCAGGCCGATGAGGACGCCGCCCGACCACCGGGACACCTCGCGTTTGTCCGGGGCGGACAGGCACGTCCAGCCGTCGAGCACGGTCCGCACCGGGCCGGGCAGCCGTTCCGCCACTCCCCACTCGGCGATCGCCGAGGGTTCGGCGACGACGGCGTCCGGGCGGATGTCCTCCCAGGCGGTGGCGAATTCGGCCTGGGTGGTGTGCCGGTTGACCAGCGCGATGACCCCGCCGTCCCCGGTGCTGAGGCCCGCGGCGAGGGTGGCGGCGACCGTGCGCCACGAGTTGTCCGCCTGGATCAGGACGGTGCCGACGGCTCCGTCGGCCGTCCCGGCGGACAGTGCTCCGGCCAGCCGCGTGGCCTCCTCGAGGAGCTGCCGGGCGGTATGGCTGCCCGTATCGTCGATGACGGCGACGAAGTCGGCCTCGTCGGCCTGCCGTTGGAACTCCCGCACTACCTGTCGCATCTCGTCCCTCCTCAGGCGGCGAACAGCTCCGCCTCGTACCCCATGACCGCGATGCGGCGGCCCTTCATGTCGCCCACCTGGGCGACGGCAGCGGCCCATTCGGGGCTCGCGAGGGCCTTCTTCAGGTCCTCGGGGGAGTCGAAGCCGAGGACGGAGAGGCCGTCCCAGCCGTCGGAGCGCGGCTCCAGGGCGGCGTCGATCTCGGTGTGCCGCCAGCTGCGCAGTCCGGGCAGGTGGCGGGTCAGCTCCGCGTGGTCGCCGCGCCACCACGCGATGAACTGCTCGTGTGTCCACTCCGGGGGCCGGGCTGCCAGCAGGACGAGGTTGTACATGGCGGTCCTCCGCACGTGGTCGCTTCCATGGACACTGGGTGAGGCAGGCAGGGTCAGGTGAAGCGGATCTCGGACGAGCGCCCGATCAGCAGGCGCTGAAGCCGCCCGTCCCCGTTCACCCGCCCGGCGGCGACGAAGCTCGCCTCGGGGATGCCCGCGCGCCGCACCTCGCCCAGGAAGAATTCGTCCCGGCCGAGCGTGGTCGCCGCGAGCCGGTGGTGGGTGCGGGTGCCTTTTTCGCGCTGTTCGAGGTAGCCGACCAGGGCGTCGCGGCCCCCCGCGAAGTCGGTGGCGTCGCCGCCGCCGGTGGAGAAGAGGATGGACAGCGAGAAGTCGTCGCTGATCAGGTCGAGGATGCGGGACGGTTCGTCCCCGTCGAGGATCTCGAACCACGCGGTGAGGAAGGGGGCCGCCGCCGGGGTGCCCGTCATACCCGGCCCCTGTCCCCGGCCCAGTCGACCAACTGGAAGGTTGTCGTGAAAAAGGCCTGGTAGCGGGCCATGAGCCCGCCGGGCGAGAGCACCGCGGCCGAGTGGAAGGAGCCGGAGTAGCGACCGCCCTCGGTCACCACTCCGTATACGGTCTCCAGGTCGCCGTCCCGGCTGTGGCGCAGGATCTCGTGTGTCCGGTCCACGGGGTTGCGACCGGCGATGTACGCGGCGAAGTCTTCCCTGGATGTGCCGGTGACCTCCTTGCCCGGCAGGGCGAGGAGGAACCGGAAATCGGGTTCCAGCAGTTCGAGCGTCCGTTCCGGATCCCGGCTGTCCATGCCGGCCAGATACGCGCGCAACACCATGAGGGGGCCCTTTCCGTCGGCGGCCACTCATTAAGGGTGATCAAATTGAGTCAAGTTCAATTCAGTTTGCATCGTAAGCCCGCTGAAACACGGCTGACAAGAGCCCGTACGAGACCATCCTGCGCCGTCGGCACGGCTTTGGCGCGGGTGCGGGCGGCGGGCAGGGCGCGGGCATGGCAAAGCCCCCGGCGGAGGTCCGCCGGGGGCAGGAGCGACAGGGCGCTCAGCGCGTCACGTGGCGACCATCCGCACGCAGGCGCCCTCGATCAGCTCGCTGATCTCCGACAGCGGGGTCGGCCCCGACGGCCGGTACCAGCGCCAGACGCTGACGATCAGGCCGAGTACGCCCGCGCCCAGCAGCTGTGCGTCACGGAGCGGGAACACACCCTGGGACATGCCCCGGACCAGCAGGTTCGTCCAGTCCCGCTCAACGAGCTGGACCAGCTGGCGGGCCTCGACGCGCTCGGCCTCCTCCCGCTTGGACTTGCGCGGGCCGGAGAGCAGATCCATGTGGTTGTGCAGGATGCGCATCTGCAGAACCTCGTGGTCGGAGACGTCGTACGCCGCCCGGACGGCCGCCCGAAGGGCCTCGACCGGGTCCGTGGCGTCCGCGGTCGCCTCCGTGAACTTGTCGTGGGACCGCTGCAGCTCCAGCCGCATGATGGTGAGCAGACAGTGAGTCTTGGACTCGAAGTAGTGATACAGCGCCGTCTGCCCGATGCCGACCCGCTCCGCCACGGTGGACCACTTGGTGGCCTCGAAGCCCGTCTCGCCGAAACAGCCGACGGCGGCCGTCAGAATGGCCGCGCGCTTGGACCTCGGTCCCGCTTCCGGTTCAACCCTTGTCGCCATGACCCCGTCTCCTGGCCGCCGTCCACCCCGTCGGTACCCGAGAGTAGCCCCAACCTGAACTCAGTTGCCAATCGGCTCGGGCTAGCGCGGCTCGACTCGGGCCGGTCCGCGTCAGAGCCGCTCCAGTACGGTCGCGTTCGCCATGCCGCCGCCCTCGCACATCGTCTGGAGGCCATAGCGGCCCCCGGTCCTGCGCAGCTGGTGGACGAGCGTCGTCATGAGCCGGGCCCCGGTGGCGCCGAGCGGATGCCCGAGCGCGATCGCCCCGCCGAAGGCGTTGACCCGCTCCGGGGCGGCGCCGGTCTCCTTCTGCCAGGCGAGGACGACGGAGGCGAACGCCTCGTTGATCTCGACCAGGTCGATCGCGCCGATCGGCAGCCGGGCCTTGTCCAGCACCTTCTCGGTGGCCGGGATCGGGCCGGTCAGCATGTGGATCGGGTCGGAGCCGACGACGGCCATGGTGTGCACCCGGGCCAGCGGGGTCAGGCCGTGGCGGCGCACCGCCTCCCCGGAGGCGATCAGCAGGGCGGCGGCGCCGTCGGAGATCTGGCTGGAAACGGCGGCGGTCAGCCTGCCGTCCTCGGTGAGGGGCTTCAGCCCGGCCATCTTCTCCAGCGTGGTGTCGGCGCGCGGGCCCTCGTCGGCGGTGAGCCCGAAGGCCGGGGTGATCTCGTCATCGAAGGCGCCGTCGGCCTGGGCGGCGACGGCGCGCTGGTGGCTGGTGAGCGCGAACTCCTCCATGTCCGTGCGGGAGATGCCCCATTTCCCGGCGATCAGTTCGGCCCCGCGGAACTGTGAGACCTCCTGGTCGCCGAAGTGGTCGCGCCAGCCGTCCCCCGCGTACGGGCTGCCGAGGCCCGCCTGTTCCCCGACGTACATGGGGCTGGCGATGGGCACCAGGCTCATCACCTCCACCCCGCCCGCGACCACCAGGTCGGCGGCGCCGGAGCCGACCGCCTGAGCCGCGAAGTGCACGGCCTGCTGGGAGGAACCGCACTGGCGGTCGATGGTGGTGCCGGGCACGTGCTGGGGCAGTCCCGCGGACAGCCAGGCGGTGCGTGCGACGTTGCCGGTCTGGGCGCCGATCTGGCCGACGCACCCGAAGTACACGTCGTCGACGGCGCCCGGGTCGGCCCCGGTGCGCTCCAGCAGGGCGCGCAGCACATGGGCGCCGAGGTCGGCGGGGTGCACCCCGCTGAGCGCGCCCTTGCGGCGGCCGACGGGAGTACGGACGGCTCCGACGATGAACGCTTCGGACATGGCGGGCTCCATGGTTCGGGTGCGGGTTTCAGGCATAGGGGGGGGCAGGCCCTGGGGGGTTTCAGGCGCTGCGGGTTTCAGGCACGGGGGATTTGCATGGGGGTCAGGCGCTGGGGGCGGTGCGCGTGAAGTCGGGTGTGCGCTTGCCCAGGAAGGCGGCGACGCCCTCCTGCCCGGCGCCGGAGGCGGCCGCGGCGGCGATCGCGCGGGCCTCCCGGTCCAGGTGCGGACCGAGGTCGGCGGTCAGTCCGGCGGCGACGAGACGGCGGGTGGCGCCGAAGGCTGCGGTGGGGCCGCGGCGCAGCGCCTCGGCCGTGCGCGTGGCCTCCGCGACCAGCCGGTCGGGGGCGACGACCCGGCTCACCAGTCCGATGTCCGCGGCTTCGGCGGCCGTGACACGGCGGTTGGTCAGCAGCAGGTCCAGGGCCCGCTTGGGGCCGATGAGGCGGGGCAGGAACCAGCTGACCCCGGCGTCCGGTGAGTAGCCGATGCCGGTGTAGGCGGCGGTGAAGGAAGCGGTGTCGGCGGCGAGGGTCACATCGGCGGACGCGGCCAGGCCGAGTCCCGCGCCCGCGACGGCTCCGTGGACGGCGGCCACCATGGGCGCGTCGTACGCCGCGAACGTGCGCAGCGCGTCGTGCAGCGCGTCGGTCACCTCGGTGAGGTGCCTCTCCAGCGCCGCGCCGGAGAACCGGGAGAACTCCCTGAGGTCGCCGCCGACGCAGAAGGACTTCCCCTCGCCGGTCAGCAGGACGGCCCGTACGCCCTCCGCGACGCAGGTCCGTGCCGCGTCCAGCAGTCCGCGTGCCAGGTTCAGATCGATGGCGTTGCCCGCCTCGGCGCGGCGCAGGGTGAGGTGGGCCAGCCCGTTGTCGATGCGGAGCTCGATGCCGCCCGTCATCGCGCGGTCCATCCGCCGTCGACGGTCAGGATCTGCCCGGTGCAGTACGAGGAGGCGTCCGAGGCGAGGAACAGCAGCGCGCCGTCGAGTTCCTGGCCTTCGCCGCCGCGCCGCAGCAGGGTGTTGCGCTCGACCCAGCGGCTGGAGCGTTCGTCGCCGAAGAGGTCCGCGGTCATCTCGGTGCGGAACCAGCCGGGGGCGAGCGCGTTGACGCGGGTTCCGCCCGCGCCCCACTGTCCGGCCAGTTCCCGGGTCAGCCCGATCAGTCCGGCCTTGGACGCGGAGTAGCTGGCGCCGCCGAGCGGGGCGCCGGTGACCAGGCCGAGGATGGAGGAGACGTTGATGACGCTGCGGCCCGGCGCGCCTTCCTCGGCTGGTGCCTCGGCCACGAGACGTGCCAAATGGAAGGGGGCGGTGAGGTTGACGCCGAGGACGTCGGCGAAGGTGTCCGGGGATTCGTCCCGGGCGCGGGTCTCGCCGGGGCTGGCGGCGTTGTTGACGAGGATGTCGACGCGTCCGGTGGCGTCCCGAGCGGTCTCGACGAGCCGCGTACGGTCCGATTCCCGCGAGACGTCGCAGACGACGGGGTGGATGCGCGCGTCGGAGTCGGCGAGTTCCTTCAGCCGGTCGAGGCGCCGGGCGGCGGCGAACACGGTGGCGCCCGCCTGCGCGAGGACTGCGGCGAAGCGTGCGCCGAGTCCGGCGGAGGCGCCGGTGACCAGGGCCGTCCTGCCCTGGAGGGAGAACAGCTCCGCGGCGGGTCGGGGGGCGCTCATCCGTCCACCCCGATCGGCAGGGCGGTCGCGCCGCCGTCGAGCACCAGGGTCTGGCCCGTCATCCACGAGGAGGCGTCGGAGGCCAGGAACAGTGCCGCGTGGGCCACGTCCTCCACCGTGCCCAGGCGCCGCAGCGGGAGCTTGGCGGTGAGGATCGGTTCGCGGACCTCCCACACCGCCCGCGCCAGCTCGGTCTTGATCAGCCCGGGGGCGATGGCGTTGACGCGGGCGCGCGGCCCGAGTTCGTAGGCGAGCTGCCGGGTCATGTGCAGCATGGCGGCCTTGGTGGCGTTGTAGTAGCCGATGTGCGGATCGACGACGAGCCCGCCGACGGAGGAGATGTTGACCACCGCTCCCCCGTGTTCGGCCATCCAGGCCCGCCAGGCGTACCGGGTCCACGCGATCATGCCGTACTGGTTGACGCGTACGGTCTTCTCCGCGCGTGGCAGGTCCAGGTCGAGCAGATCGCCGTGGTACGGGTTGGTCGCCGCGTTGTTGACGAGGACGTCGAGGCGGCCGAAGCGGGACATGGTCTCCTCGACGCACGCCTGCGCCTGCTCGGGCTCACCGGCGTTGGCCACCACGGTGTGGATGTCGCCGTCGCCCTTGACCCGCAGCAGCTCTTCGCGCGCGCCGTCGAGTCCGGCCGGTTTGCGGGCCGCGATCACCACGTGTGCTCCGGCCGCCCGGTAGGCGGTGGCGATGCCGAGGCCGATGCCGCGGGATCCGCCGGTGATGACGGCCACCTTGCCGTCGAGGCTGTTGGCGCTCACGCTGCCCCCGTCTTCGGGTCGGTCGTGCGGTACTTGGCGAGTTCCTGGCGGGCCACGGTCCGCAGATGTACTTCGTCGGGGCCGTCGGCGATGCGCAGCGCCCGGGTGATGGCGTACAGCCGGGCCAGTACGGTGTCGTCGCTGACGCCCGCCGCGCCGTGGGCCTGCACCGCGCGGTCGACCACCTTGTGGGCCACGTCCAGCGCCGCGACCTTGATGGCGGCCACCTCCATGCGGGCGGCGGCGTTGCCGACGGTGTCCATCAGCCAGGCCGACTTGAGGACGAGGAGCCGCAGCTGCTCGATCTCGATGCGGCTGCGGGCGATCCACTCCCGGATCACGCCACGGTCGGCGAGGGGCCCGCCGAAGGCGGTGCGCGCGGTGACGCGCTCGCACATCAGCTGCAGGGCGCGCTCGGCGAACCCCACGGCGCGCATCGCGTAGTGCATCCGCCCCGGGCCGAGCCGTCCCTGGGCGAGCGCGAAGCCCTCGCCCTCGCCGCCGAGGATGTTCTCGACCGGTACCCGGACGTCTTCGAAGAGGACGTCGCCGTGTCCGAGCCGGTCGGTGTAGCCGAACATGGGCAGGTCGCGCAGGACCGTGACGCCCGGGGTGTGCCGGGGGATGAGCAGCATGCTCTGCTGCCGGTAGGTGCGTGCTTCCGGATCCGTCTTGCCCATCAGGATGATGAGCTCGCAGTCGGGGTCGAGGATCCCGGAGGTGTACCACTTGCGGCCGTTGACGACGTAGGCGTCGCCGTCGCGGGTGATTCGGGTGCGGATGTTGCGGGCGTCGGAGCTGGCGACCTCGGGCTCGGTCATGGCGAAGCACGAGCGGATCTCCGCGTCGAGCAGCGGCCGCAGCCAGCGCTTCTGCTGCTCGGGGGTGCCGTACAGCGCGAGGAGTTCCATGTTGCCGGTATCGGGCGCCGAGCAGTTGAACACCTCGGGGCCGATGATGGATCGCCCGGCCAGTTCCATGAGCGGCGCGTATTCGAGGTTGGTGAGCCCCGCGCCCCAGTCGCCGTGTGCCATGAAGAGGTTCCACAGGCCCTCGGCGCGAGCCTTCTCCTTCAGCCCGGCCATGACCGGCGGCAGCGCGTGCGGGTCGTCCCCCTCGGCCAGCTGCCTGTCGTACGTCGCTTCCGCGGGAAAGACGTGCTGCTCCATGAACGACCGCATGCGGTCCTGGAGTTCACTCGCGCGGGGCGAGAATCCGAAATCCACGATTGCTCCTGTTCGGGTGGCCGGTCCGGATCAGCCGAGGATGTCGCGCGCGGTGCGGATCATCGCGGCGATGGTGGGCGGCAGGCGTTCCTGGTCCGGGTCGTGGTGCTTGCCCTCGCGGTGGCGGCGCAGATTGTGGCCCATGATCGCGGCCATCTTCATGCGGCCGAGCGCCCGGAACCAGTCCATCGCGGGCAGGGCGGGACGGCCGTCGCGGTAGGCGGCCAGGAGGTCGGTCTCGCCGGGCAGGCCGGGTACGGGGTGTCCCAGCCGGGGGAAGTTGCGGTGGTCGGCGAAGAGCAGGAACCAGCCGAGGTCGATCCGCGGGTCGCCGACGCTCCAGATCTCCCAGTCCACGACGGCCACGGCGCGCTCGTCCACGCACAGCACATTGCCGAGCCGGAAGTCCCCGTGCAGCAGCACCGGCGGGAGGCCGCGTGGCACACCGTCGGCGAGGCGTGCCAGCAACTCCTCCCCGCCGGGCCGCAGTTCGGCGGGAACGGCACGCAGGGTGCGGCTCCATCGCTCCAGCTCGCCGGAGGCGTCGAGGGGTGCCGGCGCGTCGAGTCCGGGCGCTTCGGTATCGGTGGCGTGCAGCCGCCGCAGAACGGTGGCGATCTCCAGCATCCGGGCGCGGGCCGTGGCGGCGGACAGCTCGTGCTCGTCGAGGACCGGTTCGACGGCCTCCCCGGCCGCGAAGTCCATGGCGAACCAGGCGGGCTGGGTCTCGTCGACGGCCACGACGCCGGGCACCGGCACCGGGGATCCGGCCAGCGCGCCCAGCACCCGGGCCTGGCGCAGGACGTCGTTGCGTCCGACGGGCCGCTGTCCGGGCGGCACCGCCTTGATGACGTACCGGGCGTCCCCCGCCGTGACCGAGTACGTCAGCCCCGAGTGGCCGCCCGGCAGCACCGTCAGCTCGCCGATCGCCGCGCCCGGGTGGTGGCGGGCGAGCCGGTCGCGGACCCGGGCGGCCAGCTCCGTCCCTTGCGTGGCCGTGCTCATCGGACGGGCTCCTTGGGCAGGCCGAGGACGCGTTCGGCGAGGATGTTGCGCTGGATCTCGTCGGTGCCGCCCGCGATGCTGTAGCCGGGGGCGCCGAGCAGATGTTCCGTCCAGGCGTAGGTGCCCCACTCCCCCGTGTCCGCCACGAGGCCCGGCCCCAGCAGCTCGGACACCAGGTCGCCGGTGCGGCGCATGGTCTCGGTGGCGTACAGCTTGCCGACCGAGGCTTCCGCGCCGGGTTCGCGTCCGGCGACGAGGGCGGCGGTCACCCGCAGTCCGATGAGCCGCTGGATCAGGGTGCGGATGTGGAGGTCGGCGGCCCGCTGCTGTTCGCCGCCGGTCAGGGGGCGGGGCAGGTGCGCGGCGAGGTCCAGTGCCCGGTCGGCGTTGTCGAGGCCGAGGCTGCCGGAGTCGAGCCGCTCGGCGGCCAGCACGCTGAGCGTGACCCGCCAGCCCTCGCCGACCGGGCCGAGCCGGTCGGTGTCGGGCACGGTCACGCCGTCGAGATAGACCTCGTTGAAGCTGGTGCCGCCGGTCATCTGCCGGATGGGCCGTACGGTGACGCCGGGCGCGTCCATGCGCACCAGGAAGACGGTGATACCGGCGTGCTTGCGCACGTCCGGATCGGTGCGGCACACCGCGACGCCCCAGGTGGCGACGCGGGCTCCGGAGGTCCACACCTTGTGCCCGGTCAGCACCCAGGAGTCGCCGTCGCGCACCGCTCTGGTGCGCACCGCGGCGAGGTCGGATCCGGCCTCGGTCTCCGAGAACAGCTGGCAGGCGAGTTCGTCGGTGCGCAGCATGGGCCGCAGCCAGCGGTCCTTCTGCTCCTCGGTGCCCCAGATGCCGATCGCGGGGGCGACGAGCGCCTGCGTCACGGGGAAGATCTCGGGGCGGTGCGGTACGTCGAAGGCCGCTTCCTCGGCGCGGTAGAGCTGCTCGTAGTACGCGGGCAGGCCCCGTCCCCCGTAGTCCTCCGCCCAGTTGAGGGCGGACCAGCCCTGGTCGTAGCGGGTGCGTTCCCACGTCTGGACGCGTGCGGTGTGCTCGCGCTCCTGCTCCTCGGTCCAGTTCTCGAACACGGCGACGGAGTCGGAGCCGCTGCCCCATTCCCCGTCGGCGGCGCGGGGCCGGGCGACGGTGTCGAGCCACTGCCGGGCCGCGGCGCGGAACTCCTCGGGTTCCAGGATGCCGCTCATCTCTTCGGCCACCTCTCTGCCACCTCCGTTCGGCGGAATGTTCAGCGGGTCTCTCAGCGGGTCGTTCAGCGGGACAGCACGGTGCAGGCGCTCACGCCGGGGGCGCCGTACACATGGGTGAAGCCGACCCGGGGCCAGCCGGGGACCTGCCGTTCACCGGCTCGTCCGCGCAGCTGCTGGACGATCTCGTAGACCTGGCGCAGCCCCGAGGCTCCGATGGGTTCGCCGTTGGCGATGCAGCCGCCGTCGGTGTTGACCGGCAGCGCCCCGCCGATTCCGGTGGCGCCGGAGGCGACCAGTTGCTCCTGCTCACCGTCCTCGCAGAATCCGCACTCGGCCATGTGCATGACCTCCGCACCGCTCTCGGTGTCCTGCAGCTGGCAGACGTCGATGTCGCGGGGGCCGACCCCCGCCTCCTCGAAGGCCGCCGCCGAGGCGTCGCGGCTGACGCTGGTCAGCTCGCCCGCGGGGATCCACGGGCTGAAGACCTCGAACGAGCCGAAGCGCCGGGTACGCAGCGCCGCCGAACGCAGGGTGACCGGCGGGCCGTCCATGGCACGGGCGGCCTCGGGCGAGCAGAGCACCAGCGCGGCCGCGCCCGCTCCGGGTGAGCAGAACATGTAGCGGGTCAGCGGATCGCTCACCATGCCGGAGTCGAGGATCTCCTCGGCGGACAGCGGCGCCCGGCGCCACGCCTCGGGGGTCAGGACACCGTTGCGGTACGCCTTCTCGGCGACCAGGGCGAGCGTCCGCGGGGTGATCTTGTGGTCGTGCATATAGCGCTGGATCTTCATGCCGAAGAACTGGGTGGTCACCATCAGCCCGTCGCTGCCGTACTCCGTGCCCAGGCCCCAGTCCTCGGGCCTGGGGTCGAAGGCGCCGCGCGGGTGCTTGTCGAAGCCGACCGCGAGGACGACGTCCGCCATGCCGGAGCGGATCGCGTTGACGGCGGAGATCAGCGCGCTGCCGCCGGTGGCGCAGCCGTTCTTGACGTTGACGAACGGCAGCCCGGTGAGGCCGAGTTGGGACACCAGGGTGTCGGCGAGACCCGCGCTGTCGCTGCCGCCGAACGCGGCCCGCACGCGCGACCACGCGATTCCGGCGTCCGCCAGAGCGGCGTTCACCGCGCCGACGGCCAGCTGGCGGCCCGTTGCCTCGGACCGGCCGAACGGGGTGCGCCCGGCGCCGCAGATCAGGACGTCGGTGCTCATGTTCCCTCCGCGCCGTGAGTGGTGGGCCGAGCCCGCGGGACGCCGGGGCCCGCGGTCACGGTGAGGGGCATGCCGATACGGATGTCCTCGAGGTCGTCGAGGTCGAGGACGGCGGCCACCCGCACGCCCTCCGCCAGCTCGACATAGCCGAGTGCGAAGGGCACGAAGCCTCCGGGCGGGGCCTGGTAGGGCGGCGACTTGGGGGCGTACCGCTGCACCGTCCAGGTCCACAGCGTGCCCGTGCCCCGGAGGGCCACCGGATCGGCGGCCCCGCCGCAGCGCGGGCACGTGTCCTCCGCGGGGTGGACCGTCACCGCGCAGCCGGAGCAGCGTGAGCCCTGGAGCCCGGCGGTCGTCGGACTCCGCGGATCCATGGCCATCCCGGTCAGCGCCCCTGCCACTTGGGTTCACGCTTCTCCAGGAACGCCGACACGCCCTCGTTCGCGTCGTCGGAGTTGAGCGCCACGCCCACGGCGAGATGCTCCATCACCATCAGCGACTGGGTGTCGGCGTCCAGACTGCGGTCGATCGTCATCTTGGTGAGCCACATGGTGAAGGGGCTCTTGTCGGTGAGGTTCCCGATGAAGTCCTCGACCGTCGCGTCCAGCTCTTCGGCCGGTGCGGACATGTTGATGAGCCCGAAGTCGGCGGCCTCGACGCCGGAGAGGAGCTTGCCGGTGAGCATCAGCTCCTTGGTCTTGCGGATGCCGATCATGCGCGGCACCCGGTAGATCGGGCCCGCCCCGCCGAACAGCGCGCGGCGGATGTGGAAGTCGCCGATCTTGGCGTCGTCGGCGGAGATGGCGAAGTCGCAGGAGATCATGATCTCGAAGCCACCGGCGGTGACGTGGCCCTCCAGCACCGCGACCGAGGGGGTCTTCATCGAGTACAGGCGATCGCAGACCTTCGCGGACTTCACCGCCACGTCGATCGCGTTCGACTTGCCGACGTATTCGGCCTTCAAGCTGTCGAGGTCGAAGCCCGAGCAGAAGGTGCCGCCACGGCCGCGGACCACCAGGACCCGCAGCTCGGGGTCCTCGTCGACCTCGGTGATGATCTCGTCCAGCCGGTCCAGGATCGGCACGGTGACGCAGTTCTTCTTCCACGGGCGGTTGAGCCACACCCGGGCGATGTGGCCGTCACGCTCGAACTGGATCTCGTCTTCCACGGTCATAACCTCACCCCTCGTAACTGAACTGAATTCACTACAACTCTGAAAGCAGGAGGCCGCGCTGTCAACCCCTTGATCGAGCCAGGAAGCGCGACGATCAAACCGAACATGGTTCAAGGGCCAGTCCGGCGAGCCCGGCGAGCCGCGTCCGGTGCTGGTCCGCGGTACCGAAGAGCACCTCGCTACTACGGGCGCGGCGCACATACAGATGGGCCGGGTGCTCCCAGGTGAAGCCGATTCCGCCGTGCAGCTGGACGTACTCGGCCGTGGCCAGGCGGAAGGTCTCGGAGCAGACAACGGCGGCGGCGCAGGCGGCCACCGGCAGCTGCGACGGGTCGACGGCGGCGCAGGCCGTCGCGTACGCGGATGCCGAGCGCGCCGCTTCCAGCGCGACCAGCACATCGGCCAGCCGGTGCTTCACGGCCTGGAAGGAACCGATGGGGCGCCCGAACTGGTGGCGCTGGGCCACGAACTCGACCGTGGCATCCAGCGCGTGACCGCTGCCGCCGACCTGTTCGGCCGCCAGCGCGGCCCGCCCGGCGTCCAGCGTCACCGCGACCGTGGCCTCGGCGTCCTCCGCCGCGCCCACGGGGGTGGCCGGTGCTCCCCGGAACTCCAGCAGCGCCTGGCGGCGGGTCTCGTCCAGGACGCGGCGCGCCGTGCGCCGACAGGTGCCGGGGTCCGGCTCACAGGCGAACAGCCGGGGTCCGCCGGGGGTGGCCGCCCGCACCAGGATCAGTTCCGCGCCGGACCCGTCGAGCACGAAGTCCGTCCGCCCGCGCAGCACCCAACCGGCGCTCCCGCGCTCGGCGGCGACCCCGGGCTCGCGGTCGCCGAACCCGGCCACGGTCGCGGTCAGCGTGCCGTCGGCGATCCGGGGCAGATGGCGCTCGCATGCCGCGCGGTCACCGCTGGACAGCAGGGCGTGCGCGGCCAGGACCACCGTGGACAGCAGCGGGGCGCCGCACAGGGCCCGCCCGGTTTCCTCCAGGGCGACCGACAGTTCGGCGAAGGTGAAGCCCGACCCGCCGTACTCCTCGGGAACGGCCAGCCCGTGGACGCCGATCTCGCCCGCGAGTCGCGCCCAGAGCGCTTCGTCGTATCCGCGCGGCGTGGCCAGATGTTTGCGGACGTCCTCGGGGCCGCTCGCTTCGGTGCAGAGATCCCGCAGGACGGTTCGGAGCTGGCGCTGTTCGTCCGTTTCGGACAGCAGATGGGGGGCGATTTCGGGGTGGCGAGGGTGCATGGGTGCTCCATCGTGCTCGTACGACGGGATCGGATGTAAGAAGTGAACTCGATTCATGACCGTAGGCAGGGAATCACGACCGGGCAAGACCTCCGCGCACCGGCCCGCCCTCCGTTCATCTATTGAACTCACTTCATCTCTGTTACCGTGGCGGCCGCGGCACGACAAGACCTGGGACGGTGACGATGAGGGCACTGCGGCTGATGGCGTGGGGCGAACCCCCGGCAGCGGTCGATGTCGAGCGGCCCGTCCCCCAGGGCGCTCAGGTCCTGGTGCGGGTCGAAGCCACCGGGCTGTGCCACTCCGATCTGCACGTCATCGACGCGGCTCCGGGGACGCTCCCGTACCGGCTGCCGTTCACGCTCGGCCACGAGGTCGCCGGGCGGGTCGCGGCCCTGGGGCCCGACGCGGACGGGGTGGCGACGGGCGAGCGCGTGGTGCTCTACGGACCGTGGGGCTGCGGCACCTGCGGCCGCTGCGCCGCGGGGTGGGACAACTACTGCGACCGGCGTGACACCCTCCCCTGGCACGGCGCGGGCCTGGGCCGGGACGGCGGAATGGCCGAGTACGTACTCGTCCCGTCCGCCCGCCACCTGGTGCCGTCCGGAGATCTGCCGGCCGAGCAGACGGCCCCGCTCTCGGACGCCGGTCTGACCTCGTACCACGCCGTGGCCGGGCTCCGGCACGCGCTTACGGAGGGCACCACCGCCGTCGTCATCGGCATCGGCGGGCTCGGTCATCTGGCGGTGCAGATCCTGCGCGCCACCACGGCGAGCCGCGTGCTGGCGGTCGATGTCCGGGACGAGGCCCTGGCCCTCGCGGACCGCTCCGGCGCGGACTTCGGCACCCTGATGCGGGCGGACACCGCCCGGGTGCTGAGGACGCGCGGCGGCGGCACGGGGGCGGACGCCGTGCTCGACTTCGTCGGCACCGAGGAAACGCTGGACCTCGCCGTCGGCGTCCTGCGGCCCGGTGGCGAACTCGCCGTCGTCGGCAGCGGAGGCGGCCACCTCACGGTCTCCAAGCGGGGCGCCCTCCCGCCCGGCTTCAGGCTCTCCCTGCCCTTCTGGGGAACCCGCCCCCAGCTCGCCGAGGTGGTCGCGCTGGCACGCGCGGGAGCGCTGCACGTCGAGACGGAGCGCTTCCCGCTGTCCGCCGCGCCGGAGGCGATCGACCGGCTGCGCCGGGGCCGGGTGCGGGGGCGGGCCGTGCTCGTCCCCGACTGACCACGCTCACACGCTGCGCGAGGGTTCTTGTTCACGGCTACGGAAGGGAAGCTCCGGATGCGCTTCGACGGAAAGGTCGCGATCGTCACCGGCGGGGCCCGGGGCATGGGCGCCTCACATGTCCGCGGACTGGCCGCGGAAGGGGCCCGGGTCGCCATCTGCGACCTGCTGGACGACGAGGGCGAGGCACTGGCCCGCGAGCTCGGCCACGCGGCGCGGTACTGCCACCTCGACGTCACCGACGAAACGCGGTGGCGGTCCGTCGCCCACACGGTCGAGGACACCCTCGGCCCCGTGGACGTCCTGGTCAACAACGCCGGGATCATTCACTTCGGTGGCGTGGAGGAGCAGTCGCCCGAGCAGTTCCGCCAGATCCTCGACGTCAACCTGGTGGGCGCCTTCCTCGGCATGCACACCGTCCTCCCCGGCATGCGCGACCGCGGCCACGGGGCGGTCGTCAACCTCTCCTCCGCCACCGGCATGACGGGTTTCGCGAACAGCGTCGGCTATGTGGCGAGCAAGTGGGGGGTACGAGGGATGACCAAGGCCGCCGCGCTGGACATGGCGGGTACGGGGGTGCGCGTCAACTCCGTACATCCGGGCGTCATCCGCACGCCCATGGCTGAGCACGTCTCACCCGCGCTGTTCGCCCATCAGCCCGTTCCCCGCATGGGCGAGCCCGACGAGGTCACCCGCATGGTGCTCTTCCTCGCCTCCGACGACGCCTCGTACACCACGGGCGGGGAGTTCCTCATCGACGGCGGCCAGACCATCGGCATCGGCGGTCACGACCACGCGGCGGACGAGGCCGGTGGGTGACCGGCGGCCAGCGCCGCCGGTACGCCCCGCCAGCCGCTCACACCGCTACACGTCCTTGCGGACGGTGAACAGGGCACCGATCCCGATCAGGCAGACCGCCATCACGAAGAACGACGGGGAGAGCAGATTCCCCGTCCGCTGGACCAGGAACGCCGCGATGTAGGGAGCCGTACCGCCCGCGAGGACGGTGCCGATGTTGTACCCGATCGCCATACCGGTGTACCGGACCCGGCGTTCGAAGAGATGCGGCCACAGGCTGGCCGCCGGGACCTGCACGAACGCGCTGCTCACCATGAAGAGCAGATAGGCCAGACCCGCCACGGTCAGGTTGTGCCCGCCCATGAGCGACATCGCGGGGTAGGCGGTCACCAGGAAGCCCAGCAGCCCGGCCAGCAGCACGCGACGGCAGCCGAACCGGGCGGCGAGCCAGCCGGCCGGCACCATGAGCAGCACCGTCACGAGCACGACCCCCGCGGTCAGCCAGAACACGTGCGTGGAGTCGTACCCCAGGTTCGTGGTCAGGTAGATGCCGATGTACGTCAGCCCCAGGAAGATGGCGCCGCCCTGCGCCATGGCCAGGCCGATGGACTGCAGAAGGGCGGTGCGGTGGGTGGACAGCACCTCCCGGACCGGCGCGACGGGGATGTCGGCGCGCCGCGCCGCCTCCTCGAACTCCGGGGTGTCCTCGATCCGCAGCCGGGCCCACAGGCAGATCAGGGTGAGCGGCACCGCCATCAGGAAGGGCAGCCGCCACCCCCAGTCGGACATCTGGCCCGAGGTGGTGAGGGCCGAAATCGCCCCGGCCGTGGCGGCCGCGAACATGAATCCGAGGTTGGACCCGATGGGCGTGACGGCACCGAGGAACGCCCTGCGCTGCGGCGGCGCCGACTCGTAGATGTAGGTGTACGCACCGACCGACTCGCCGCCCGAGGAGATACCCTGCACCATCCGGGTGAGGAACAGCAGCACCGCGGCGAGCACACCGATCTGGTCATAGGTCGGCAGCAGCCCTGTGACGCTGCTGGCCACCCCCATGCACAGCACGGAGGAGACCAGCGCCTTGCGGCGGCCCCACCGGTCGCCGAGCCGTCCGAAGAAGATGCCGCCGAGCGGCCGCACCACAAGGCCGGTGGCCAGCACCGCGAGCGCCGCCAGCACCGAGGCCGTCGGATCGTCGCTCGGGAAGAACTGAGGAGCGATCACCACGGCGAGATAGCCGTAGACGCTGAAATCGTAGTACTCGATCAAAGTGCCGATGCTTCCGGCGAGCATCGCGCGGCGCACTGTGCGGGGATCGTACGGCGATGACGCCGCCCCCGGCGGGGCTGGCTGCTCGGTGGTGCTCATGATCCGGCTCTCCTTTCGAACGGCACGGATCCGGGCCGTGCCGACGCCGGGGACGCTACAGAACTGAACTCAGTACAGCTAGCCTTAGGTAGGGATTTCTCGGATAATCCGGGAAGTGACGACGGAGGCGGAGAGAGTGAGCTGAATTGAGTTCAGAGGTCTGACTCTCAGGCGGCACCACAAGATCGAGCCTGCCGTGCCGCCGCACCACATCGGTGACGGCACACACCGCCGTGCTTTGAACTGACTTCACCTCTCTTACCGCGTCGGTCCCGGCACCGGCAAGACCTCAGCCTTGAGATGTGAATTGGATTCGGTTTTACTGTGCTGACCGGACCAGAGGAGAGGCGCGTGGACGCAGAAGTCGTCGATCTGCTCATCATCGGGGCGGGCATGGCGGGGCTGACCGCCGGTGCCCGCGCGACCCGCGACGGCCTGTCCGTGGCGGTCGTGGACACCAGCACGGACGTCGGCGGCTCGGCCCGCTTCGCCGGATACGCGTGGACCGCCCCGAGTCACGAGATCATGGACCGGCACAATCCACGAGGAGACCTCGCGCTGAAGCGCGCCCTCGTGGACCGGTTCGCCGAGGGCGTGTCATGGATCCGCTCGGTCGGGGTGCAGGTCAACGACGCGCAGCGCATTCTCAGCTTCGGCCGCGGACACCAATTCGACACCAACCACTACCTCGACACCTGCCGTCGGCTCATCCTCGACGGCGGTGGCCGGATGCTGCTCGCCACGCACACCGAACACCTGCTGACCGAGGGCGGTGCCGTCGTGGGTGCCCTGCTCAGGTCGTCCGACGGCACACGCACGAAGGTCGGCGCCCGCGCCACCCTCCTCGCGACCGGAGGATTCCAGGGCGACCCCGCGCTCCGCGCCGCGCATGTGCACCCGCACGCGGACCGCATGGAGCTCCGCTCCAACCCCCACAGCCGCGGGGGTGGCTACCGTCTGGCCACCGGCGTCGGCGCGGCCACCGGCCACGCCGACGCGGGCTTCTACGGCCACCTCATTCCGAGCGGCGTCCCCTTCGCCGACCCGGTGGACTTCGTCGACCTGTCGCTGTACTACAGCGAGCACGCGCTCCTGTTCAACCTGCGCAACGAGCGCTTCGTGGACGAGACGCTGGGCGACCACCTCACCACCATGGCACTGCTGGAACAGCCGGAGAGCCGGGGTCTGCTCATCGCCGATGCCCGGGTCTTCCGCGACTGGATCGTCGGCTCCTACGTCGACGGCGCGGTCGCCGTCGACAAGTTCGCGCTGGCCACCAAGCGGGGCGGCCGCACAGGACTGGCCGAGGACCTCGACGAACTGGCCTTCCTGCCCGAGGAATGGGGGTACCGCGGCGACGCCATCCGCGACGGCGTCGAGCGGTTCAACGAGCGCGTCTCGGCGGGGCTCGCCGCGGCGCCCGGCCGAGAGCTGGATGCTCGGGCGCTGGACGAACCCCCCTACTACGTCATCGAGACGGTACCGGCCATCACCTTCCCGTTCCACGGAGTGCGCATCGACGACCGCGCCCGGGTCCTGGCGGAAAGCGGGGAACCGCTGCCGGGACTCCTGGCCGCCGGGTCGGACACCGGCGGGCTGTGGCACCGCGCCTACGCGGGTGGCATCGCGTCAGCCCTCGTCTTCGGGCTGACGGCGGCGGACACCGCCGCCGACACCGCCGCGGCGTAGGTCAACGGGCGCGACCCGCCTCCGGGACCGCCTCACCGGGCGGCACCGGGCCGGGAGGGGTGCCGTCGCCGAACGGGCGCCCGCCCAGTTCCTCGCGTCCGTGCGGGGTGGACCAGCCGGAGAGGTCGGGGCCGAGCGGGACGATGCCCGTGGGATTGACGCTGGTGTGCACCTGGTAGTAGTGCCGCTTGATGTGGTCGAAGTCCACGGTGTCGCCGAATCCGGGCGTCTGGAAGAGGTCGCGTACGTAACCCCACAGCACCCGGTCCTCGCTCAGCTTGTTGCGGTTGCACTTGAAGTGGCCGTGGTAGACGGCGTCGAAGCGCACGAGCGTGGTGAACAGCCGGATGTCGGCCTCGGTGAGGGTGTCGCCCACCAGATAACGCCGCGTGGCCAGACGTTCCGACAGCCGGTCCAGACGGGCGAAGAGGGGCCGGTAGGCGTCCTCGTACGCCTGCTGATGGGTGGCGAAACCGGCCTGGTAGACGCCGTTGTTCACATCGAGGTAGACCCCCTCCATCACCTCGTCGATCTCGTCGCGGTGCTTCTCGGGGTACAGGTCCGGCGCCCCCTGCCGGTGCAGCGCGGTCCACTCGGTGGCGAGGTCGAGGGTGATGCGCTGGAAGTCGTTGGTGACCAGGCTGCCGCTGGGGACGTCGACGATCGCGGGCACGCTCACGCCCCCCGGGTACTCCTTCTCGCGGGCGTCGTACGCCTCGCTCAGGAACGCGATGCCCAGCACCGGGTCCCGATCCCCCTCGTCCAGGGTGAAGCGCCAGCTCCGCTCGTCCTGGATCGGGTCCGTGACCGCCAGCGACAGGGCCGACTCCAGGCCGAGCAGCCGTCGCGAGATCAGCGCCCGGCTGGCCCAGGGGCAGGCCCGGCAGACGACCAGCCGGTAGCGCCCGGCCTCGACCGGCCAGCCGTCCCGGCCGTCGGCCGTGATCCGGTCGGAGAAGTGCGGCCCGGACCGGGTGAATTCCTTCTCGTCACGGGGTGTGTCCTGGCCAGCGGGGTTCAATTCGATTACCTCCCGAAGCGGGCGGCGCGTGTATGTCCGCCCGACGTGTGTACGGTCGGCTCACTACCTACCCTGCTCCACACCGGGGAGACACGCGACGCGACGCGATCCCGCGAGACCCCGCCGAGACCTCAGACGCCGTGGGCGTCGGCTCTCAGCCGGTGAGCAGCGCGTGCGCCCACTGTTCCGCTCGCCGCTCGATGTATTCCGCGTCGCCGCGCCAGGCGTCGCCGTGGCCTTCCCGCCACAGGGTTGCCCAGGGCTGATGGCCCAGGGCCGCCTGGTCGCGCAGGAAGTCGTGCATGGCGCGGGTGCGGCGGCCCAGCAGCGGTACCAGGTCACGGCGCTCGGCTTCGTCGAGCCCATAGGCGTCGGCGAAGATCCGCACCCGGTCCGCGGCGTCGGTGCGCTGCCACTCGGGGTGCGCGGACAGCGGGACGAAGCCGTGCAGGGCATAGGCGACATCCCACAGGCGGGAGCCCGGGGCGGCGGTGTCCCAGTCGATGAAGGCCCACTCGTCCTCGCCGCCGACCACCAGGTTCCACGGCGCCAGATCCTGATGGGCGATGATGTCGGCCCCCTCGGCGGGGATGAGCACCTGCCAGCGGGCGTCCGGCGGCGGCGTGAAGTCCTGTACCGCGTCATGGAATTCCCGGATCATACGTGCGACACGGGCCAGCCCTCGCGCGGGCTCCAGCAGGGCGAACCGGTCGGGTCACACCACCTGGCCCGGCACGAAGGTCAGCACCTCCCGCCCCTGCTCATCGATCCCCAGCGGACGAGGCGCCGCGCGGAAGCCCGCCTCGTGGAGGTGCGTCAGGAGGGCGTGCACCGCCGGGGCCCACGGCCCCGCGGGGCGGCGGACTGTATCGCCGACGCGCACGACGCCGTCGCTGACATTGCCACCGGACAACGGCTGCTCTTCAGGCTGCTGCACAGGGGCCAGTCTACGAAAGTGTGCATTATGCCGTAGGTGAAGGACCCGTGGATACCACTTCGCATTCTGCGCACAAAATCACCAAAGAAGCGGCGCATATGCAAGGATCCGACCCCCCGGGACGGATCCGGCCCGGGACGCGGAGGGGAAACCATCGTGAAATCAATGACCTTCAGATCCGCTGTCGGGGCGGCACTGACGGTGGCGCTGTCGGCCGTGGCACTGCCCGCCTCGGCCGCGAGTGCGGCGCAGACGGGTGTGGTGGACGGGGCGACCGCCACGTCCTTCGGGCAGTTGGCCGACGCGGTGCTCACCGAGCGTACGGCGGCACTGCTGGACGGGCAGCAGGCGCGGCGTACGGCGGCACCGGCCACCAAGAAGGCGCGGCTGTCGGCCGGGTGGACGCGGACCCAGAACTCGGCGCTGTCCACGCTGCGCACCCGCAAGGCGCGGCTGGCCGCGCTGGGCGAGGCGTACACGAAGGCCGACACCAAGGTCAGCGTGGGCAAGACCCGTGTCGCGGACGGGCATGCGACCGTCCAGGCCACGGAGACCACAACGCTGACGTACAAGAAGATCCGCGGGGACGAGCCCGCGAACACCCGCTTCGAGGCCCACCACGAGCTGAGCTTCACCGCCGGGACCGGCGGGAAGTGGGAGCTGACGGGCATCAGGCCCACCGACGACGGGCCCAGGGCCATCAACGAGCCCGCCACGGTGGCAGTCAAGGCGGCGGCGCTGCCCAGCGCGACTCCGGCGGCCACGTCGAAGCCGTCCCAGTCGGTGAGCAAGCCCGCGGGGGCGTACAACTACACGGCGATGGCCACGTACGCGGAGAAGTACTGGAGCAACTACAACCCCGCCTACCGGAAGTTCAACGAGGCCGGAGGCGACTGCACCAACTTCATCAGCCAGGCCCTGAAGGCGGGCGGGTGGAAGCACGCGCCGGGCGACGGGCAGGACTACCGCACCTGGTGGTACGACACCTCCACCCAGGCGACCTCGTGGGTGGGCGCCAATGAGTGGTCGTGGTTCACGCTGGACGCCAAGCGGGCGACCAACCTGGCCAACGTGTACTACATGGGTGTCGGCGACGTCATGCAGATGGACTTCGACCGGGACGGGTCCAAGGACCACACCATGATGGTCACGTACCGCTCCTCCAGCGGCGTCCCGTACATGACCTACCACTCGGTCAACACGTACCGGAAGTCGGTGGCGAGCATCATCGCCTCCAACCCGAACTCGCTCTACTACGCGTACCGCACCTGACGGACCCGCACGCCAACGGACCGTGGCCCTCGCCCTTCGGGTGGGGGCCACGGTCCGTTGTCGTGCGTCGTCACAGGTGATGCGCGCCGCCCGGGCTCTCGGCCGCGGTCGGTGCCTCCCGGCTGAAGGCGTGCTCCGGTTCCGGGTGGCCCGGGCCCGGGCCGGGGAGGTGGTGGGTGGCGCCGGGGCGGAGGCCGTCGAGGTGGACGGCGATGTGGCGGCGGGCGGTGATGTCAAGCCACTCGGGCGGGGTGTTGGGGAGGGGGCGGCTGATCATGGCGGCGGCCATCAGCAGGTCGATGGAGTTGACGTCGCCGCGCACGGCGCCGCGCTCCCGGCCGCGGGCGAGCACCGCCTCCAGGCACCCGGTGACGCGGTGGCGCAGGATGGTGGCTTCCTCGTCGTGGAAGGCCGGGCCGCCGAACAGCGGGAGGACGAGGCGGGAGCGCTGTTCGACCATGCCGGTCAGGAAGCGTTCGACGGCCCGGAGCGGGGCGTCCGGACCGCCCTCCTCGGCGACTTCCAGTGCGGCCCGCGCTTCGGTCAGCACGGTTTCGTAGCCCTCGACGGCCACCTGTCGGCAGAGTGCGGCGCGGTCGGGGAAGCGGCGGTAGAGCGTGGCGATGCTGACGCCGGCGCGGCGGGCGATGTCGTCCAGGGGCGCGGCGGTGCCGTGCTCGCTGAACATCGCGCGGGCAGCGTCCAGGATGCGCTGCTGGTTCCGGCGGGCGTCGGCGCGCATCGGGGGCTTCGCCCGTATGGATTCCTGACCGTCCCTCACGTCCTCCGCGCCTTCCCTCCAAGTGCGTGATCACACCACACGGCTGAGCCTAGCCGGGCGGGGCGCGGGATCCGACCGTTGTGTACGGGGGCACAGGGGACCGGTGCCGCCCCGGTGGGAGGTGTCGCTACGCGCCGTCGGCCCAGCCGGTGGCGGCCACCAGCTCCCGTGCGATGTCCACCACCAGCCGTCCGTCGGTGGCCACGCGCAGGGTGTCCGCGGGGGCCTGCTCGTCCAGGAGACGGGCCTTGCGGGCGCTGCCGCGCAGCTCGTGCTCCAGTTCCGAGCCGATTTCCCGGCCCGTCAGCCGCTCCTCCGTCGTGGCGTCCGAGGCGGTGAGCAGGACGCGTACGATCCGGGCGCAGGGCGCGGTGGCGCGCTCGATCATGTCCGTGGTCGCGGGCAGCACGCTCACGGTGTTCGTGTAGACGAGGCGCCGGTGGCCGAGTTCGGCGTAGTTGGCCCAGAAGGCCGTCAGGTTGCGTTCGGCGATCTTCCTGCGGTGAGGGTCGTCCTCGGGGGCCGGGTGCACTTGGGCCATGAAGTCTCCCTCCATGATCGCGTGGGGCACCGACGCGGCGCGCAGCTGTGCCGATACCTCCCAGCCGACCGTCGTCTTGCCGACGCCCGCGCGTCCTCCGATGACGAGCACTTCGGTGTGTTCCATGGAGGGAGGGTGCCAGCCGCGCGCCGCCGGACGCGGTGCCTTATCCGGCTCGGCGCCGTCTTCCGTGCGCTAGGCGCGGTCTGACGACAGGAAGTCCGACAGGGCTTCCAGCAGCCGGTCCACGTCCTCGGTGCTGGTGTACGGGGCCAGCCCGACGCGGAGTCCGCCGGTGTCGCCGAGGCCCAGCCTGCGGGAGGTCTCGATCGCATAGAAGGATCCGGAGGGTGCGTTCACGCCGCGGCCGGCCAGGTGGCGGTAGGCGTCGGTGGTGTCGCGCCCTTCGATGGTCAGCAGGAGGGTGGGGGTGCGGTCCGCGGCGCGGGAGTGGACCGTGATCGGGCCGAGGGCGGCCAGCCCCTTGTCGATGCGCAGCCGCAGCGCGTCCTCGTGTTCTTCGAGGGCCGCGTACGCCGATGCCAGGCGTTCGCGGCGGCTGCCGCGCGCCTGTGGGTCGAGGCGGGCGAGGAAGTCGACGGCGGCGCGGGTCCCGGCGAGGAATTCGTACGGCAGGGTGCCCAGCTCGAACCGCTCGGGGATGGCGTTCGGGGAGGGGAGCAGCTTGTCGGGGTGCAGGGTTTCCAGGAGTTCGGGGCGGCTCGCCAGGACGCCGAGGTGGGGGCCGAGGAACTTGTACGGGGAGCAGGTGAAGAAGTCCGCGCCGAGCAGGTCGAGGTCGACGAGGGAGTGGGCGGTGTAGTGCACGCCGTCGACGTACAGCAGCGCCCCGGCGTCGTGGGTGCGCCGGGCGATCTCCGGTATCGCCGGGCGGGTGCCGATGAGGTTCGAGGCGGCGGTGACGGCGACCAGCCGGGTGCGGTCGCTCAGGACGGCACTGATGTCGTCGGGGGTCAGCTCGCCCGTCGCCGGGTCGAAGTCGGCCCAGCGCACGGTGGCCCCGGCCCGGTCCGCGGCCTGGACCCAGGGGCGGACGTTGGAGTCGTGGTCCAGGCGGGTGACCACGATCTCGTCGCCCGGCGACCATGTCGCGGCGAGCGTACGGGAGAAGTCGTAGGCCAGTTGGGTGGCGCTGCGGCCGAAGACGACCGCGGTGGGGTCCGCGCCGAGCAGGTCGGCCATCGCCTGGCGGGCCGCCGCGACGATCGCCTCGGCGTTGCGCTCCCCCGCGGTGGTGCGGCCCCGGTTGGCCAGCGGGTGCGCCAGTGCGTCGGTGATGGCCTCGATGACGGGTACGGGGGTCTGCGTACCGCCGGGGCCGTCGAAGTGGGCCGAACCGGCCGTCAGGGCGGGAAACTGCGCGCGGATGGCGGTGATGTCGTACGTCACGGCAACTCCTTGCTGCGGTGCGGAGGGCGGTCGGCGGATGAGGCACCGTGGTGATCGATTATGGAGTTCACCGGGGCTGGGGGGGAACACCGCAACAGCCGGGCGGAGGCGTGATCAGGCGAGCGCCCGGCCGCCCTGATTGAATCATCCCATCAGGGATATAACGGGAAGAACGGTCATCCCGCCCCGTCGAGCGGGACGGAGCGCCGGACCGGACGCGGGACCGGGGCGCGGAGGGTGGTGGCACCGGCGTGAGCAGCGAGTCTCCCCCTCCGCCGGAGCGGACGCAGAGGCGGGAGGGCAGGCTGCGTCCGGGCACCCGGCGCGGCGGCCGTCCGCGCCAGGGCACGGGGGCTGCGGCGCGGAGGCGGACCGGGCGCGGGGCGGGCGGTGCGGACGGCGCGGGCGACCGGGTGCATCCCGGGCTCCGGCTGGCCGCCGCGTACGCGTGGCGGCTGCTGGCCGTCGGGGTGGCGGTCTATCTGGCGTTCACCGTGCTGGGGCGCTTTCAGCTGGTGGCGGTCGCGGTGTTCCTGGCGCTGGTGGGCACGGCGCTGCTGCGGCCGTTGGCCGACGTACTGGCGCGCGGACTGCCGCGGCCGCTCGCGGTGGCGCTGGCGGTGTTCGGGAGCCTGCTGGTGGTGCTGGGGCTGCTGGCGCTGGTGGGCAATGCGGCGGCGGGTGAGGCGGGCAGACTCCTGGGCGAGTTCCGCGGCGGGATCGGCCGGATCACGCGCTGGCTGGAGGGGCCGCCGTTCCATGTCCGGCACCGCACGCTGACCGGGCTGCACGACAGGATCAGCTCGTTCGTCTCGGCCCATCGCGCCACGCTCATCAGCCGGGCGCTCAGCAGTGCGGGCCGGGTCGTGGAGGCGCTGACGGCGGCGGTGCTGGCGCTGTTCTGCTCGCTGTTCTTCGTGCATTCCGGCGACGGGATGTGGCGGTGGTTCCGCGAGCAGCTTCCGGTGGCGGCCCGCTCCCCGTGGGACCGGGCGGGCCGGGCGGCCTGGAGCACCTTCGCCGGGTACACCCGGGGGATCATCGTGGTGGCGGCGGCCAACGCGGTTCTGGTGGGCCTGGCCCTGTTGCTGCTGCGGGTGCCGCTGGCCCTGCCGCTGACCCTGCTGGTGTTCTTCGCCACCTTCATCCCGCTGATCGGCTCACCGATCGCGCTGGCCGTGGCCACGGTGGTGGCCCTGGCGGGGCGGGGGCCGGTCATCGCGGCGGTGGTGCTCGTGCTCATCGTCGTGGTCGGGCAGATCGAAGGGCATGTGCTGCATCCGCTGGTGATGAGCTGGGCGGTACGGCTGCACCCGGTGGTGGTGGCCATCTCGGTGATCTCCGGAAGCATCGTGGCGGGGGTGGTCGGCGCGATCGTGGCCGTGCCCATGGTGTCGGTGGCCTGGTCCGTGACGCGTGCGCTGCGCACCCCGCCCCGATAAATTGCATCTCAGATTCGCATTATCTAACCTGACGTCATGCGGCTGACGAAATCAACCGACCTGGCCCTCCGCGCCGTCATGCGACTGGCGGTCGCCGGAGCCGAGCCGTGCACCGCACGGCAGATCGCCGGGGAGATGCGGGTGCAGTACAGCCACTTGGCGAAGGTGGCCGCCCGTCTGCAGCACCTCGGCCTCATCGAGACGCGACGGGGGCGCGGCGGCGGGCTGGTGCTCACCGAGACCGGCCGTACCGCGTCGGTCGGCCAACTGGTCCGGGAGCTCGAAGGGGCAGATGAGGTGGTCGACTGCGAGGGCGACACCCCATGCCCGCTCCGGCAGGGCTGCCGACTTCGGATGGCGCTGCGGCAGGCACAGGAGGCGTTCTTCTCCTCGCTCGACCCGCTGACGGTCACCGATCTGGTCGCCTCCCCCACCGGGCCCGTCCTGCTCGGGCTGGTGGGCCGAGGCCCGGGGGCGGACCGGTGACCCCGCCGGGAGCGCCGGCCGGGTCCGCCCGCGCCGGTGCGCCGACGCTCGCCGCGCCGGGTTTCTTCGCGCCGTTGAATACGAATCCTACGTACCATTTAGGAGCCGGTGATGCTCTCCCAGAAGTCCGCTGACACCGTCCGTGCCACCCTGCCCGCCGTCGGCGCGGCCATCGGGTCCATCACCGACCTGTTCTACCGGAAGCTCTTCGAGGCCCACCCGGAGCTGCTGCGGCACATGTTCAACCGGGGGAACCAGGCCGCGGGTGTCCAGCGGCAGGCCCTCGCCGGTGCCGTGGCCGCGTTCGCCACCGCCTTGGTGGAGCGCCCGGAGGTCCGGCCCGACGCGATGCTGAGCCGGATCGCGCACAAGCACGCCTCGCTCGGGGTGAGCCCCGCCCAGTACCCGCTCGTGCACCGTCATCTGTCGGCCGCGATAGCGGAGGTGCTCGGGGACGCGGTCACCGAGGAGGTCGCGGCCGCCTGGGACGAGGTCTACTGGCTGATGGCGAACGCGCTCATCGAGATCGAGCGGCGGCTGTACGCCGAGCAGGGGGTCCTGGCGGGCGGCACCTGGCGCCCGTGGGAGGTGATCGAGCGGGTCCAGGAGACCGCGGACGTCGTCACCTTCCGGCTGCGGCCCGCGGACGGCCGCCCGGCACCGGCCTTCAAGGCGGGCCAGTACGTATCGGTCCAGGTCGAACTGGCCGACGGGGCGCGCCAGATACGCCAGTACAGCCTGACCAACCCGCCGGGAGCCACGGTACGCTCCATCACCGTCAAGCATGTGCGCGGCGGCACGGGGCCGGACGGCGAGGTCTCGGGGCATCTGCACGAGCACCTCCGGGAGGGCGATGTGATCAGCGTGTCCGCCCCGTACGGCGACCTCGTGCTCGGCCCGGAGGACACACCGCTGCTGCTGGCGTCGGCCGGTATCGGCTGCACGCCGATCGTCGCGATGCTGGAGGACCTGGCCGACCGGGGGCACCAGGCCCCGGTCATCACGGTCCACGCCGACCGCTCCCCCGACGGTCACGCGCTGCGCGCCGATCAGGAACGGCTGGTCACCAAGCTCGCCCAAGGCTCCGCGCACGTCTGGTACGAGCAGCCGGAGGACGGCCGACCGGCCGAGCGCACCGGCCGGTTGGACCTGTCCGGCATCGAGATCCCCGACGGCGTCCATGCCTATCTCTGCGGGCCGCTGGGGTTCATGCGGTCGGTCCGCACCCAGCTGCTGGAGCGCGGCGTGCGGCCGTCGGCCATCCACTACGAGGTCTTCGGCCCCGATCTGTGGCTCGCGCAGGGCTGATCCCGGCTCGGCCCGCACACGCTCACGGCCGACCGCCGTTTTCGGTCGTCGTCGGCAGCCGCCGGGCCCGGATTACGGCGTGAAGGACACGAATGGCCCACGGCGTGGTCGCCTCGGTCCGGGTACTCGTGGGACGGTACGCATCACGGATTCCGCCCATCCCGGAGGAATCACCGGAAATGGCCGTCGGTACCCCCGCACTCGACCGAGGAACCATGGATCGCGAAAAGATCACTCTCAGCGGTACGCAGGAGACGATGCTCGCCACGCTGTACGGGAGGGCGGTGGACAGCCGTTCACCGCACTCCGTCCTGGGGGATCACACGGCCCAGGAGGCGGTGGAGCGCGTCGCCTACGACTTCGGCAAGACGGGCATGACGGAGACCACCGCGGTCGGCATCGCGCTCCGGGCCAAGCAGCTCGACGACTGGACCTCCGCGTTCCTGGCCGAGCACCAGAAGGCGACGGTGCTGCATCTGGCGTGCGGGCTGGACACCCGGGTCCACCGGCTCGACCCGTCGTCGTCGGTGCGCTGGCTCGACGTCGACTACCCCGACGTCATCGAGCTGCGTCGGCAGCTGCTTCCCCAGCCGTCGGGGAGCTACGAGATGGTCGCCTCCTCGGTGACCGAGGAGGCGTGGCTCCGCGAGGTGCCCGACGACCGGCCGACCGTGGCCGTCTTCGAAGGGCTGACGATGTATCTGCGCAAGGAGGAGGGCAAGCGCCTCATCCAGCGGATCACCGACCGGTTCCCCAGCGGCCAGCTGCTCTTCGACGTCTACGGGTCACTGGGCATCCGCCTCCAGAAGATGGTTCCGGCGGTGCGCAACGCGGGCGCCACCCTGCACTGGGGCCTGGACGACCCGCGTGAGGTCGAGGGCTGGCACGACGGGCTGACGCTGATGGACGCGGTCCGCAGCGTCGACATGCCGGGCATGGAGGCGATGCCCACCTCGGGCAGGGTGAGCATGAAGGTGATGGCCCACCTGCCCGGCTTCAAGGACGTGGGCCGCATTCTGCGCTACCGCTTCTAGAAATCCTCATCGTCACCGCACTCACACCGGTTCGGGCTGCGGTTCCAGTTGCGGCCCCGGTGTGATCTTCGGTTCCCAGAGGCTGGTGGCCCGTACATAGCCGAGAACCACTGAGAGCATCGCCAGCAGAAGAAGCGGTCCGAACACCCACGGATGTTTCGCCATCTCCATCGGCAGATAGCGATAGGACACCAGGAGCGCGGCGAAGACCGCCGTACCGTGGGCGACCAACTGGACTCCCGACCGGTCCCAGCCATGTTCGATCGAGCGCAGCGCCCCCTCGATCGTGAGCGCGAACACCACACCGGCGATGAGGTCCACGCCGTAGTGGTAGCCGAATCCCAGGGTCGCGCTGAGCGTGGCAACCAGCCAGAACGTGCCCGCGAATCGCAGAATTCGCGGCCCCTTGCGGGAATGGATGAAGATCGCGGTAGCCCATGCCGTGTGCAGGCTGGGCATGCAGTTGCGCGGGGTGACGTTGTCGTACGCGAACGGGTGCGGAGGGTTGAGCGGCGGCGGCGTGTGCGGCCACAGGTTGGCCAGCGCCCAGTGCTCTCCGCCGGTACCGAAGGCACCGGTTCCGTAGGCGAAGACCGGTCCGACCACCGGGAAGATCATGTAGACGGCCGGCCCGAGGAGGCCGATGGCCAGGAAGGTGCGCACCAGATGGTGGCCCGGGAAGCGACGCTCGGCCGCCACGTGACGCAGCTGGTACAGCGCGACGATGACCGCGGCCACCGGAAGCTGGATATAGACGTAGTCGAGAACATGGGCGCCGACCGGTCCGGCGGCCTCGACTATCCGGCCCGCCAGCCACGACGGGTTGCCCAGCGCGTGGTCGGCGGTCGCCAGGTACGGGTCGAGCACTACCGGGCGGGTCTTCGCCGTGATGAGCAGCCAGGTGTCGCCGGTCTTACGGCCCGCCACCAGCACCAGGCCCAGCCCGACGCCCTTCAGCAGCAGGACGCGTTCCCGGCCCGTGCGGCGCGTGACGGCGATGACCGCATAGCCCAGAATCACCCACAATGCGCCGTTTCCGAAGGGGTGGCCGTCGGTCACCTTCGCGTCGATCGCCCACCGCACCAGGAAGAAGACGATGTCGATGCCGATCGCGACCCCCACCGCGATGAAGCGCTGGCGCCAGGTGAGAACCACCATCATCAACGCCATACCGGCGTACAGCAGGAAGCCCGACTTGGGGGCGACCACCACTTCTTGCGCCTGGCTGGTGATCGGCCCCGGCAGACCGTAGCGACGCGCGGTGATCTCCAGCGCGACGAGGAAGCCGAGGAGCGCCACACCTGCCGCGGCCCACAGCATCACCCGCGGTCGGCGCCATGCGGCGAAAGTCATTCCTGAGTCTATTCGCGAAAACACCCGCGATGCTTTAGGTATCAATTGGTCAGCCGATTTGCTAGATATTGGGTGAGTAAGTCACTCTTCGCGCCGAATAGCATGGTCCTCCGTGAAGGGCGGGCGATGGGGGCGCTCGTCGTGAGTTTGATCATTCTATCGGAGCAGTGCGGGCGTCCGGCGTCAGCGCCCGCGGTCGGCGTGCCCCGCCCGGGCGAGGGCCCCGCGCCCGGCCGCCCCCGGCCGCATCGCGCCCGACACCGGGGCGCTATTTGATGCCGACCAGCATGGAATAGCCGCCCATCAGGGCTTCGATCCGGATGCTGCCGAATCCCGCCTCCGCCATCCAGGACCGGCCGTCGGCGGCGGTGTATTCGAATCCGGCGACGGATTCGATCAGCATGTTCAGGCTGCCCAGCAAGCCGAACGCGTTGTGCCGCCGCTCGTCGTCGATGATCGCGTCGTAGACGAGTACCGCTCCCCCGTCGGGCAGGGCGTCGTACGCCTTCTTCAGCAGCAGCCGCTTCTCGTCCAGGCCCCAGCCGTGCAGGATCTGGCCCAGCACGAGGACATCCGCGGTGGGCAGTTCGCCCGCGAAGAAGTCGCCGCCGTGGAAGGTGAGCCGGTCGGCGAGGCCGAAGGACGCCACGTACGCGTCGAAGGCCGGGCGCACCCGGGGCAGTTCGTAGACGCCGCCGCTGATGTGGGGGTGACGCTGGGCGACCGCCACCGGGACGCAGCCCTGGGCGCCGCCGACGTCGAGCACCGTCCGGTAGTCGGCCCAGGGAAATTTCTCGGCTATCACCCGAGCCATTCCCATGCTGAGCCCGGTCATGCCGTGCAGGAATCGTTCGAGTCCGGCCTGGTCGTGATAGATGGCGCCGAAGGCGTCTCCGCCGTGCTTCTGCTCGTTCTGCGGCTTTCCGGTGCGCAACGCCTCGGTGAGCGATCCCCAGAACGGATAGAGACGGCTGTTCGCCATCTCCAGGACTCCGCCGACGTAGGTGTCCTTCTCCCGGTCGAGGAACGCGTCGGCGCTGGCGCTGTTGCGATACTCGCTCCCCGTTCTCTCCAGGAATCCCAGGGCGACCAGCGCGTCGAGGAAGTCCGCCGCGCTGCGCGGATGCAGCCCCAGCGCCCCTGCCAGCTCGCCGCCTTCGCGAGGGCCTTGGGCGAGCCGGGTGAAGACGTCGAGTTCCACGGCGGTGAGCAGGGTCTTGGACGCCATGAAGCCGAGCCCCACCTGCAGAATGGGCTCCGGGCTGATCTCGTGCGACATGAGGTTCCTCGCCGTTCTTCCAAAAATGGGCGCATCCGCACTCGGCCGGTGTCATTGCGGACTTTCGTACGTTACCGCGCAGTTGGAGCCGGTGAAGGCCCGGCCCGAAGGCGAGAAAGCGCTTTACGTCATCAAGTCGGGCGCGTGGCACGCACCTTGACACCACTGATGACAGCGCTTTCTATGGCGTGATGACTCCTGGACGACGATCCGTCAGACCCGGTCGGCGGCCGCTCGGCCTGCTCACGGCCGCCGCCCTCGGCGCCGCCGCCGCACTCACGGCGCTCCCCGCCCCCGCGCTCGCCTCCGCCCCTGGGCAGGCCACCACTTCGGCCGTGGGCACCACCTATTACGTCGACTCCCGCTCCGGGAACGACGACGCGTCCGGCACCAGCACCCGCGCGGCGTGGCGCAGCCTGGAGCGGATCGGCCGGACGGCCTTCCGTCCCGGTGACCGCATCCTGCTGAAGGGAGGCGGTTCCTGGAAGGGGCAGCTGTGGCCGAAGGGCTCGGGCGAGAAGAACCGTCCCATCACGATCGGGCGCTACGGTCCGGGGCCCAAGCCCCGGATCCTCGGGGAGGGCGCCGTCGATGACGCGGTGCGGCTGTTCAACCAGGAGTACTGGGAGATCCGCGACCTCGACGTCAGCAACGCGCTGCCCGCCACGGGGACGCCCGGGGAGAATCTTCGCGATCTGCGCGGCATTCATGTGTCGGGGGACGACTCGCGGCAGCTGGACCACTTCGTGATCGACCGGGTCGATGTCCACGACGTCACGGGCGAGGTGAACTGGATCAGCGGCGACACCGCGGGCAACGCCCCCGGCGTGCGCTTCAAGACCGGGTGGGACCGGTCCAAGAAGACCGGCGGCATCGTCTTCGACACCACGGTTCCCGATGTCACCGCGCCGCCCGCCGATCCGACCGTGCTCCACGACGTACGGGTGCAGAACTCCACGGTGCGCAACACCTCGTTCGCGGGCATCGTCGTGAAGCAGTACACCGGCGATCTGAAGGACGCCGACGGCGATCCGGTCGCCGTGCCGACCGGCTGGGGCACCCGGACCTCGGCGGCCGACACCACGTTCACCCCGCATACGGACATCACCATCCGGAACAACTACGTCTCCCAGGGCGGCACCGCGTACGGCTGCAACGCGATGTATCTGACCAACGTCCGCGGCGCGGTGGTCGACCGCAATGTGGTCGACCGGGCGGGAACGTCGGGCATCGAGGCGTACTACGCCGACGACGTGGTGATCCAGCGCAACGAGGTGTACCGGACGGAACGGAAGGCCGGGGGCGCGGACTCCAACGGCATCGACGCGGACAAGGGCACCACGCGGGTGGTCATCCAGTACAACTTCGCCCATGACAACGGCGACGGGATCCTGCTCTGCCAGTTCGCCTTCGGCGATGTCGTCGTGCGGTACAACGTGCTGAACGGAAACTCGCGGTATCCCCTGTATCTGCACTCGGACAGGGCCGCGTCGGCCGAGGTCTACAACAACACGGTGCACAACGCGTCGAGCAAGTACCTCGTCTACGGCTACGGCTCCTCACTGAACGCGCGCTACAACCTGCACGACAACGTGTTCTCCTCGGGGGTCGCCGACGCGACCCTGACGACCAGCCCGACCATCACCTACGACCGCAACTTCTACGGCGGCGCCCCGCTGCCGGTACCCGCCACCGACGCACACGCGCGCACCGGGGACCCGCTGTTCGTCAACCCGGCCGTTTCGGGCCCGTACGGCACCCCCACCAGCGGCCCGCGGCTGCGCACCGGCCTGGCCTTCGCCCCCCGTCCGGCCTCCCCCCTGATCGACACCGGAGCCGCCACCCCCGACAACGGCGGCCGCGACTACCGGGGCACAACCCTCTACCGCGGCGCACCCGACATCGGCGCGATCGAGGGCCCGCGATAATCGCCGCTGATTGTCGGCCCGGTTCCGGGCCGCGGACAGGAGGCGGAGATGGAGACCGGCATTGTCGATCCGATGGAGCTGCTGCTCGCGGAGCGTGCCTGTGAGCGTCTGATCGTGGAGTTCCTGCGGCGACTCGATCTGGGGGAACCCGGCACAGTGGCGGAGTTGTTCACCGCCGACGGGACATGGGAGTGGCCCGCCGGGGACCGGCTGGTGCGGGGGCGGGAGGCGCTGGGGACGTACTTCGCCTCGCGGCCCTCGGATCGGCTGTCGCGTCGGGTGTGTTCGAACATCCTGGTCACCGTGGACTCCACGACGACGGCCCGCGCGACGTCCTATTTCGCGACGTACCGGGTCGACGGCTATCGCGGGGGCATCGTCCCGGCGCGGCCGCCGGTCAACGTGGGGCACTACGAGGACGCGTTCCACCGGGTGGAGGGGCGGTGGCTGCTGGCCTCGCGGACCACGCATCTGGCCTTCGGCGGGGAGACGGAGCGGCTCGGGGGCGCGGAGCGGACGTGAGTCAGCCGTCCTCCGCGGCCGCGTCACAGCGCCAGCAGCGGTCGAAGGGGGCGGTGTCCTGGAGGGCGCCGCATGTGGCGCAGACGCGGTCCAGCCAGCAGGCGGCGTCCCCGCCCTCGGGTTCGGCGGGGGCGCGGTCCGAGGGCTGCCGGGGGTCGGTGTCACTCATCGTCGGTGTCCCTCTCTCGCCGGGCCGTTGGCTGGCGTTATCAGGATCCCATGCGACAGATAGGTCGGATCTATGTGGGGCAATGGCGGCTTGATGGGCCATCATTCGGTCTCACCCCTCCCCAGTTATCGGATGACTCGGTAACGTGTCCGCCTCGGGAGGCAAACATGGAGAGATCTGTCAGACGCTCCACACTGGTCCTGCTCCTCTGCGGCGCACTGGCCATGACGCTGTTCGTCACGGGCCCGGCGGGTGCGAAGGGGCAGGGAGAGGACTCCGCGTGGACGGTGAGCGGTCCTTTGCCGAACGGTCGACCGTCCCCTACGGAGGGCTCCGGTCCGCTCGCCCGGCTACGGCTCGACCGGGCCTCGGGTGCGCTGACGCTTCAGGTGTCCCGAGCCGGTCGTACGGTGGTCGAGCCCTCGCCCGTGGGCATCGTCACCGAGCGGGCGGACCTGTCGCGGGGGCTGCGGTTCCTGGGCCGCAGCGACCGTACGGTGGCCGGGCGGTACCGGTCCACGGTCGGCAAGGAGCGCTCGCGTGCGTTCCGCATGACCGAGGCGCGCTTCCGGTTCCGGGGCAGCGGCGGCGCCCGGCTGGACGTACTGGTGCGGGCGTCCGGCGACGGGGTCGCCTACCGCTACGTCCTGCCGTCCGGCAGCGGTGATGTGCTGGGCGAGACCTCGGCGTTCACGCTGCCCGCGGACGCGGACGCGTGGCTCGGCACGTACCGCAAGGACAACGAGAACCTGTTCAAGCAGTACACCGCGGCGACGGCGCCCGCCGGTGAGTACATGGCGCAGGCCCTGTTCGAGACGGGCGGCACCTACGCCCTGATCGCCGAGTCGGACCTCACCGGCCGCTACTCCGCCGCCCGCCTGGTGCACGAGGAGGGCCGCCCGACGTACCGCATCGGGCTGTGGGACCAGCGGGTCGAGTCGAGCGGTCCGCTCAGCACCCCGTGGCGCGCGATGGTCGTGGGCGATCTGGCGACCGTCACCGAGTCCACCTTCACCGACGATCTGGCTCCCGCCTCGAAGGTCGCCGACACCTCGTGGATCCGGCCGGGGCCCGCGCTGTGGACCTGGCTCGCGGGCGGACGTCCGGCCGGGCAGAGCCTGTCGATGCAGAAGGGGTACGTGGACTACGCGGCACGCCGCGGCTGGCCGTATGTGGTGGTGGACGCGGGCTGGTACTTCGACCCGGAGCAGTGGGACGTCACCAACCCCGACTGGCAGCGCAACAGCTGGATTCCGGAGCTGGTCCGGTACGCCAAAGAGCGCAAGGTGGGCATCCAGGTCTGGATCCACCATCGCGATCTGGACACCGCGGAGGAGCGCGAGCAGTGGCTGCCGACCCTGGAGAAGTGGGGCGTGAAGGGGGTGAAGATCGACTTCATGGACTCCGAGGCCCAGGAGACGCTGCGCTGGTACGACGAGATCCTCCCCGCCACCGCCGCCCACCATCTGCTCGTCAACTTCCATGGCTCGACCATCCCCAAGGGTATCCAGCGCACCTGGCCGCAGGTGATGTCGATGGAGGGGGTCAACGGCGAGGAGAAGCGGGTGAACACCCCGGAGCATCTGGCGACGCTTCCCTTCACCCGCAACGTCATCGGCTCGATGGACTTCACCCCGGGCGCCTTCCAGCGGGCCGAGCGGCCCAACGCGGCCTCGGACGCGGGCGAGCTGGGCCTGTCGGTGCTCTACGAGTCGGGGATCCAGAACCTGGCGGGCACCCCGGAGTCGTACGACGCCCGTCCGCAGGCCCGTCGCTTCCTGGAGCAGATACCCGCCTCCTGGGACCGCACCCGGCTGCTGGCGGGGCGGCCCGGGGAGAGCGCGGTGCTGGCACGCGCGAAGGGCGGGCGCTGGTTCATCGGCGGCATCTTCACCGGTGACGCGCACACCACCGCCGTACCGCTGCGGCTGGGCCAGGGGAAGTGGCTGGTCGATCTCGTCCGCGACGGAGCGGACGGCCTGGTGCGCGAGCCACGGGTGGTGCGCGGCGGGGACACCCTGTCCGTCCCGGTGGTGAAGGACGGCGGCTTCGCCGCCATCGCCTGCCGCTGGCGTCCCGGCATCACCAGCTGCGACCGGTCCTGACACACCTGGCCGCGCCCTGCGCCGGATCCGCTCCGGATCCGGCGCAGGGCGCGGAGCGGCGGATTCCGCGCATCTGACGCATGATCGTTCCAGGGCGACCGAGCGGATCACACGTCAGGAAGCGGATATGGCGATCACCAGATGGTTCTTCGAGCCCGGCCACACGGCCGCCGAATTCAGGGCCAGGCACATGATGGTCACGTACGTGCGTGGGCAGTTCAAGAACGTTCAGGGCTCGATCGAGGTCGATCTCGACCAGCCGGAGGGCGCCCGGATCGAGGCGACCATCGACGCGACGCAGGTGTACACGGGGCAGCCGCAGCGGGACGCCCATCTGCGCAGCGCGGACTTCTTCGACGTCGCGCACCATCCGACGTGGACGTTCACCGGCACGGGCGTCACCCAGCTGAGCGAAACCGAGTTCGAGGTCGCGGGCGATCTGATGGTGCGCGGGGTCACCCGCCGGGTGCCGCTGCATGTGGCCTATCTGGGGCAGTGGGGCACGCCCTGGTGGGAGGGTGATCAGGATCTCGGGCCGCGGCAGCGGGCGGGCTTCCTCGCGACGGGCCGGGTCAACCGGCATGACTTCGGGGTGTCCTGGAACGACACGGTCGACCGGGGCGGGGTCGTGGTGAGCGACATGGTCGACATCACCATCGACGTCGAGGCCGTTCTCGACCCCGCGGGCGGGCGCTCCTGAGCGACTGGACCACTAGGCCCTGTCCGGCGGATCTTCGCGGGCCCACGACGCCTGGCACGGCACCTCGCCGCGTTGTCGGGATCGCCCGAGTACGACCCGGTACGAGGACGCCCCTCCGCCTTGCGATGCTCCCCCAGCTACCGCTGGGAGGTACCCCCTGCACCAGACGCCGCGGGCTGATCCACGAAGATCCGCCGGACAGGACCTAACCGCCCGGTGGCTTGCGCGTGCGGGTCCACTCCCCCAGCTGCCGGGCCGTCCAGGTGTTGATGACGCGCTCCTTCGGCACGCCGCATTCCACCGCCCGGGTGCATCCGTTGAGCTGCCAGTCGAGCTGGCCGGGCGCATGGGCGTCGGTATCGACCGAGAGATACGTCCCCGCCTGAACCGCCTCCCGGAGCAGCCGGCGCGGCGGGTCCAGCCGCTCCGGCCGACAGTTGATCTCCACTGCGGTGCCCGACTCCGCGCAGGCCGCGAACACCTGGGCGGCGTCGAACGACGACTCGGGCCGCTTGCCGCCCAGCAGCCGTCCCGTGCAGTGCCCCAGCACATCGACGTGGCGGTAGCCGACCGCGGTCACCATCCGGCGGGTCATCGGGCGCGCGTCCATCCGCAGCTTGGAGTGGACGGAGGCCACCACCAGGTCCAGCCGGTCCAGCAGCTCGGGCTCCTGGTCCAGCGAGCCGTCGGCCAGGATGTCGACCTCGATCCCGGTCAGCAGCCGGAACGGGGACAGCGTCTCGTTGAGCGCCGCCACCACGTCCAGCTGCTCGCGCAGCCGGTCCGCCGAGAGTCCCCGGGCGACGGTCAGCCGCGGGGAATGGTCCGTGAGCACGGCCCAGTCATGGCCCAGCCGGGCGGCGGTACGCGCCATCAGCTCGATCGGGGAACCGCCGTCGGACCAGTCCGAATGCAGATGGCAGTCGCCGCGCAGCGCGGCTCGCAGCGCGTGCGCGGCGGCGTCGGGCGGCCGGTCCCCGCCCGCTCCGGGGCCGGGTTCCAGCTTCCGCAGATAACCGGGCACCTCGCCCCTCAGCGCCTCCTTGACCACCTGTGAGGTCTTGGGGCCGAGGCCCTTGAGCGAGGCCAGCGTGCCCGACCTCACCCGTCGCTCCACCTCCTCCGGGGCCAGTCCGGCGAGTACCGCCTGCGCGGTACGGAAGGCGCGCACGCGGTACGTCGGTGCCTGTTCGCGCTCCAGCAGGAACGCGATGCGGTCCAGGGCCGTCAGCGGGTCCACCCGCGGGCCTCCTTCCTCGAGCGCGCCGGTCCCTCAGGCGCGCCGGTCCGGGCGGCGGCCCGGAGGCTGCCGGGGCTCGGCGCGGGCGGTCTGTTCGGGCACGTCACAGGTCTGCGGCGACTTGTCGGAGACGGTGATGGGCCGTCCGTAGTGCTGGATCTCCAGCGGGGCGCCCTCGACCAGGGTGTAGGTGGCGGTGAGGTCGGTGATCTCCACCCGCAGCCGCCGTCGCAGCACCTGCACGCTGAAGGCCAGCCGGGCCAGCTTCTCCGGCAGCTTGGGCGAGAAGCACAGGCTGCCCTCGCGGTACCGCATCCCGCCGAACCCGGCGACCAGCGCCATCCAGGTGCCCGCCAGCGAGGCGATGTGCAGCCCGTCGCGGGTGTTGTGCTCCAGATCCCGGAGGTCCATCAGGGCCGCCTCGCCCAGGTAGTCGTAGGCGAGGCGCAGATGGCCGACCTCGGCGGCCATGACGGCCTGGGCGCAGGCGGACAGGGAGGAGTCCCGGACGGTCAGGGGCTCGTAGTAGGCGAAGTCGCGGGCCTTCTCCTCGTCGGTGAAGCACTCGCCGCGCAGATACAGGGCCAGCACCAGGTCGGCCTGTTTGACGACCTGTTTGCGGTACAGGTCGAAGTAGGGGAAGTGCAGCATCAGGGGGTACTGGCTGGGGTGGGTGTTCTGGAAGTCCCACTCCTGGTGGCCGGTGAAGTCGGCGGACTGTTCGTGGACGCCCAGCGTCTTGTTGTACGGGACCGCCATGGCCTCGGCCGCGTCCCGCCACGTCGCGGCCTCCTCGTCGTCGGCGCCCAGCAGCGAGCCCTTGTCCGGGTGGCGCTCCACGATGTCCGCCGCGGCGCGCAGGTTCGACTGGGCCATGAGGTTGGTGTAGATGTTGTCGTCCGCGATGGCGCTGTACTCGTCCGGGCCGGTCACCCCGTCGATGTGGAAGCGGCCATGGTGGTCGTGGTGGCCCAGGGAGCGCCACAGCCTGGCGGTCTCCACCAGGATCTCCACCGCGGTCTCGCGTTCGAACTCCTCGTCGCCGGTGGCGGCGACGTAGCGCACCACGGCATCGGCCACATCGGCGTTGACGTGGAAGGCGGCCGTGCCCGCCGGCCAGTAGGCGGAGCACTCGGAGCCGTCGATGGTGCGCCAGGGGAAGGTGGCGCCCTCATGTCCCAGCTGGCGCGCCCGCTCCCGGGCGGCGGGCAGGGTGGACTGGCGCCAGCGCAGCGCCTGGGCGACCGCCTCGGGGAAGGTGTAGGTCAGCAGTTGCAGGACGAAGGTGTCGGCGTCCCAGAAGGAGTGCCCGTCGTAGCCGGAGCCGGTGAGGCCCTTGGCGGGGATGGCCCGTTCCTCGGCGCGCGCACCGGCCTGCAGGACGTGGAAGATGCCGAACCGCACGGCCTGCTGGATCTCGGCGTCGCCCTCGACCTCGACGTCGGCGCGGGCCCAGAAGTCCTCCAGCCAGGCGCGCTGCTGTTCGACCAGGCCCTGCCAGCCGGTGGAAGCGGCTCCGGCGAGCGCCGCCTCGACCTGGTCGCGTACGGCGGGCAGCGAGCGCGCGCCTGACCAGCCGTAGGCGACCAGCTTCTCCAGCCGCAGCTTCTCCCCCGGCTTGAGGACGGAGGTGACGGTGAGGCGGGCGACGTCGTCGCCGCTTTCGCTGGCGTGGCGGGTGGGCGGCGGCCCGGTGATCAGGTGGTCGGCGGCGGCGGCGACCCGCAGCTGGCTGGCCTTGGTGCAGTGGATCAGCAGCAGCCGCTTGTCGACGGCGGCGTTCTCCTCGGGCTCCAGCGGGCTCTCCAGCGCGGAGGCGACCCGCGGGTCCCCGGCATGCTCCGGCAGCTGTTCGTTGGCGACCAGTTCGGACTGGACGACGACCCGGATCTCGGCGTCCAGCGCCTCCACCTCGTAGGCGATCGCGGCGACGGACCGCTGGGTGAGCGAGACCAGGCGGGTCGAGCGCACGCGCACGCTGGTTCCCGAGGGCGAGGTCCATTCGCAGCTGCGGTGCAGCACCCCGGCCCGCAGGTCGAGCACGCGCTCGTGGGAGCGCAGCCGCCCGTAGCGCAGATCGAAGGGCTCGTCGTCCACCAACAGCCGGATGATCTTGCCGTTGGTGACGTTGATCATGGTCTGACCGGCTTCGGGATAGCCGTATCCGGCCTCGGCGTACGGCAGCGGGCGCAACTCGTGCACCCCGTTGAGGTAGGAGCCGGGCAGACCGTGCGGCTCGCCCTCGTCGAGGTTGGCGCGCCAGCCGACATGGCCGTTGGAGAGCGCGAAGACGGACTCGCTCTGCGGCAGCAGATCGAGGCGGAGCGCGGTTTCGCGCAGCTGCCAGGGATCGACGGCATACGAGGAATCGGTGATCACGTGGGGTCCTCCAGCAGCTCGGCGAGATCCTTGACGACGATGTCGGCGCCGTGTTCGCGCAGCGCGTCGGCCTGGCCCGCCCGGTCCACGCCGACGACGCGGCCGAACCGTCCGGCGCGGCCCGCCTCCATGCCCGCCAGGGCGTCCTCGAAGACGGCCGCCTCGGCGGGGGCGGCGCCCAGGTCCCGGGCGGCCTCCAGAAAGGTGTCCGGACGCGGTTTGCCCGGGAGCCCCCGCTCGGCGGCGACCAGGCCGTCGATCCGCACCTCGAAGAGGCGCTCGATACCGGCGGCGATCAGCACGTCGCGGCAGTTGGCGCTGGAGGAGACGACGGCGGTGCGCAGCCCGGCGGCGCGCGCGGCCTCGGCGAAGCGCACCGATCCGGGATACGCCTCGACGCCCTCCTCCCGGATCTTCTCCAGCACGAGCGCGTTCTTCCGGTTGCCGAGCCCCTGGACGGTGTCCTTGTCGGGCGGGTCGTCCGCGCCGCCCTCGGGGAGGCCGATGTCCCGGGAGGCCAGGAAGGTGCGTACGCCGTCGGCGCGGGGGCGGCCGTCGACGTACTCGTCGTAGTCGGTGGCCTTGTCGAAGGGGCGGAAGGAAGGGCCGTCGCGGCGCCGCAGGAACTCGTCGAACATCTGCTTCCACGCCGCCGCGTGCACCACCGCGGTCCGGGTCAGCACGCCGTCGAGGTCGAACAGGCAGGCCCGGATGCCCGCCGGGAGGCAGAGCTTCGTCATGGCCCCCGATTCCCCCGCGTCCGCCGGAATATGCGGCGGATCACCCGGTTGGTCCGGCGGGGGCGGGCGGAAGACCTAGGCCCTGTCCGGCGGATCTTCGCGGGCCCACGACGCCTGGCACGGCACCTCGCCGCGTTGGCGGGATCGCCCGAGTACGACCCGGTACGAGGACGCCCCTCCGCCTTGCGATGCTCCCCCAGCTACCGCTGGGAGGTGCCCCCTGCACCAGACGCCGCGGGCTGATCCACGAAGATCCGCCGGACAGGACCTAGTCGGGTACGGCGGTGCGGCCCTCGCGGCGGGAGCGCTCGGCGGCCTCCAGTACGGCCACCACCTCGCGGCCGAACCGCACGTCGCAGGAGTCGGCCGCGCCGTCCCGGGCGCTCAGCAGCAGCCGGTCGACGGCCGTGGTGAACGCCTCGACCGCCGTGGTTCCGGGGTCGGGCACCTCGGCCGTCCCCTGTTCCCCGTAGAAGTCGCAGCCGAACCCGACGGCGGCGGGCCGGGCGTCCAGCGTGAGCGCGAGGCTGCCGACCGCGCCGGAGTCGTGCCGCAGCAGTACATGCGCGGCGCCGCGCGGTCCGTCGAGGGCGGTGACCTCGGCCACCGGGCCCAGCACCGGCAGCAGCAGGGACAGGGCGTGCGGGCCGACGTCCCACAGCGCGCCGCGTTCGCGGCGCCAGGGTGAGCCGCCGTAGGGGCTGCCGGACCGGAAGATGGAACCGAAGCCGGTGGCCCGGCCGCCGTCCCAGCCCCCGGCCGCCGCGGCATGGTCCAGGAACGAGGCGACGGGCGCGGCGAAGCGCCGGGTGAAGAAGACCACCGAGGCCAATGCGCGCTCTTCGACGGCGGTCACGATCCGGTCGGCGGCAGCGGTGGTGAAGGCCACCGGCTTGTCGAGCAGCAGATGGCGTCCGGCCAGCGCGGCACGCTCGGCGAGGCCGCTCTGGATGTCCGGCGGGAGGGCGATGGCGACCGCGTCGACGTCGGCGATCAGCGCGTCGGCGTCCGGGTAGGCGCGGGTGCCGTAGCGGTCGGCCAGTGCAGCCGCCTTGGCCGGGTCGCGGCCCCAGATCCCGGCCAGTTCCGCGCCGGGGTGCGCGGCGAGAGCCGCGCCGTGGGTCTCCGCGGCCCAGTGTCCGGTGCCCAGCAGTCCGAAGCGCATCCTTACCGCCCTTTCGCCCGGTCCGCCGCGGGGCGCTCCCACGGCCAGCCGCGATCCTATGCCGCCTCCCCGGGCGGGCCGTCGGCCGCCGGTGGTACGCCGCTCACCTGCTTGGACGCGGGCGCGTGCCGGTCGGCGGGGGCGGTGACAATCTTGGGCCACGGCCCCGCCGCAGACCGGGCACGGCCGCGCTCACCTCACCGCTGGAGGATGTCCGTGGCCAGCCCGACCCGTCCGAGCCCCACGATCCCGGGCCGTGCGCCACGGCCTTCGCCGGCGCGCGGCCGCACCGCGGCGCATGCGGTCACGGCGCTGCTGCTGTGCTGTGCGGCGGTGTCCGCGTGCGCCTCCTCCCCGGAGCACGCCTCCCACCCGCGCCAGTCGGCGGCGCCGCATTCGGCCCGGGCGCAGTCCGCGGCCGAGAAGGCCGAGAAGGCGGCCCGGGCCCGTCTGCTTCCGGGGATGCCGCCGCCGCTCGATCCGCACGACCTCTACGCGGCGGACCGGCCGGGCAAGCTGTCCCGCGCTGTGAAGGGCTTTCCGCCGCGGATCTACGTGCCCAACACACTGTCGGACACGGTGAGCGTGATCGACCCCAAGACGTACAAGGTGGTCCGCACCATCCGGGTCGGCCACCAGCCGCAGCATGTGGTGCCGTCGTGGGACCTGAAGACGCTGTGGGTCAACAACGACCTCGGCAACAGCCTCACCCCGATCGATCCCAGGACCGGCCGGGTGGGCCGCCCGGTGGACGTCCACGATCCGTACAACCTCTACTTCACCCCGGACGGCAAGCACGCGGTGGTGATGGCCTCCAAGGACCGGGCCCTGGTCTTCCGCGACGCGCACACCATGCGGGTGGTGAAGTCGGTTCCGGTGACGTGCTTCGGCGTCAACCACGCGGACTTCTCCCCCGACGGGCGCTACTTCATCGTCAGTTGCGAGTTCTCGGGCGAGCTGCTGAAGGTGGACACCGCCCGGATGAAAGTGGTGGCGCACCAGCGGCTGCCGCTCGCGGGGGCCATGCCACAGGACGTCAAGATCTCGCCGAACGGGAAGACCTGGTACGTCGCCGACATGGTGGCGAACGGGGTGTGGGTCCTGAACGGGGACACCTTCGGCCGCCCCCGGCTGCTGCCCACCGGCAAGGGCACCCATGGCCTCTACGTCAGCCGGGACTCCCGCACGCTGTACATCTCGAATCGCGGCGAGGGCACCATCTCCCTGCTGTCCTTCAAGACCTGCAAGCTCACCGACCGCTGGCGGCTGCCCGGCGGCACCAGCCCCGACATGGGCGGGGTGTCCTCGGACGGCAAGGTGCTGTGGCTCTCGGGCCGCTACAACGGCGAGGTGTACGCGATCGACACCCGCACCGGTCGGCTCCGCGCCCGGGTCCCGGTGGGCGGGGGCCCGCACGGGCTCGCGGTCTATCCGCAGCCGGGCCGCTACTCCCTCGGCCACACCGGCATCTTCCGCTGAGCGGTTCGACGAAGGACTTCCGGTCGGTATATAGCCCGCCTATATAGACCCGTGATACATATGTAGGTGTGGAATACATGCATCAGTCCGGCTCACCGGAAACCCCGGAGACCGAGGGCACCGCGGCCCGTGAGGAGGTCGCGGAGGCGCTGGAGCAGCTGGCGTTCCTCGCGGTGCGCCAGCTGGCCACCCGGGACATCAGCTTCACCGCCGCCTCCACGCTCGGCCGTCTGGACCGGGAGGGCCCGGCCCGGCTCACCGCACTCGCCGCCGACGAGGGCGTCACCCAGCCCTCGATGACCCAGCTGATCCAGCGGCTGGAGCGGCAGGGCCTGGTGACCCGGGTCGACGATCCGCACGACGGGCGCGTGGTGCTGGTGGCGATCACCGATGGCGGGCGCGCGCTGCTCGCCGAACGGCGCCACGACCGCACCGCCCGGCTGGCCGGACTGCTCGCCACCCTGCCCCCCGAGGACGAACAGGCACTCGCCGCCGCCGTCCGCGCCGCCGCCCCCGCCCTCCATCGGCTGGCGGCAGGCGCGGGACGGACCCGCAGGCCCCCGGGGAGTTCCGCCTCCTGAACGGAGCCCTTCTTGTCCGCCGAGCCCCGCACCGTCAGCCCCTTCAAACAGCCCAAGGCCGTCTGGGCGGTCGCCTTCGCCTGCGTCATCTCCTTCATGGGCATCGGCCTCGTGGATCCGATCCTGCCCGCCCTCTCCAGCAAGCTGCGGGCCACGCCCAGTCAGGTGTCGCTGCTGTTCACCAGCTATCTGGTGGTCACGGCGGTGGCCATGCTGGTCACCGGTTTCGTCTCCAGCCGCATCGGCGCCAAGCGCACCCTGGTCGCCGGTCTGGTGCTCATCGTGCTCTTCAGCGCGGCGGCGGGGGCGTCCGGCGGCATCGACGGGATCGTCGGGTTCCGCGCGGGCTGGGGGCTGGGCAACGCCCTGTTCATCGCCACCTCGCTCGCCGTCATCGTCGGCTCGGCCAGCGGCGGTTTCGCCGGTGCCATCATCCTCTACGAGACCGCCCTGGGCGTCGGCATCGCGGTCGGCCCGCTGCTCGGCGGCGAACTCGGCGGCATCAGCTGGCGCGGGCCGTTCTTCGGGGTGTCGGTCCTGATGAGCCTCGCCCTGATCGCGACCATCGTGCTCGTCGAGCCCACCCCCGCCCCGGTGCGCCGCGCCTCGGTCATGGACCCGCTGAAGGCGCTGCGCCACCGCGGACTGCTCACCATGGGACTGACCGCGCTTCTCTACAACTGGGGCTTCTTCACGGTGCTGGGCTACGCGCCCTTCCCGATGGACCTGGGCCCCCATGAGCTGGGCTATGTCTTCACCGGCTGGGGCGTGTTCGTCGCCTTCTTCGCCGTCTTCGGCGCGCCCTGGCTGCAGGCGCGGCTGGGCATAGCCCGCGCGCTGTATCTGAACCTGACGCTGTTCGCCCTCGACATCCTCGTCATCGCGGTGTTCACCACCTCCAGGGCGACGCTGATCGCGGCGGTCATCGTGGCCGGTGCCTTCATCGGCGTGAACAACACCATCACCACCCAGGCGGTGATGACCGTCGCGCCCGTCGAACGGCCCGTCGCCTCGGCCGCGTACGGCTTCGTCCGCTTCATCGGCGGCGGGCTGGCCCCGTACGCCGCGGGCAAGCTGGCCGAGCGCACCGGGGTGCACACCCCGTTCTACGTGGGCGCCGCCGCCGTCGTCCTCGGTATCGCCGTCCTGGCCACCGGCCACTCCCTGCTCGCCGAGGCGGAACGGGCGCAGGCTGCGGAGGCGCCGACGGCCGAGGCCGCCTCGGTTCCCGCTGCCTGAGCGGAACGCCGTGGTCAGATGCGCCAGGAGCGGATGCGGCCCGCCGCGTCGAAGACGTCCGCCTTGCTGGACAGGATGTCGCGGACCAGGTCGATCAGCGCACCGTACGGCGGGTCGATGCCCTCGCCGGACGCGTGCATGTAGGCCACGGCGGTCGCGCTGGCGAAGCGCGCGTTGCTCGCCGGGAGCGGCCTGAGCATGGCGAGCGTGTGCAGCAGCGCGGCGGCCCGCCACGCCGAGTCGGGATCGACGCCCAGGCGCGGCGGGTCGACACGGTGGCGGGCCACGGCGGCGACCAGCCCCGAGAAATCGGAGATGGCCGGCTGTTCGGGGAGGACTTCCTCATGGCGCTGGAGCAGCCACGGGACGTCGATATGAAGCGGCGGCATCGTCAGGCGGCCTGTCCCGGGTGTCGGTGTTCGTCGTCCGGGAACGCGTCCGCGAAGGCGTCCGCGTTGTCCGCGAAGAAGCGGCGGAAGACCTCGGCGCCTTCCTCCAGGGCACGGTGGCGGGCGATGTCGGCGACGGTCGCCTCGCGGACGAGGGCCTTCATCGTCGTACCGCGTTCCTTGGCGATCTGGCGGAGGTCCTCAAGTTCCCGATCGCTGAATTCCACGTTGAGTGCTGACATGCCGCACACCCTACTTGCCCGGTACCCCGACATCAATCGTCGCAGCTCACATGATGTTTTTGTAGGTACTGGACAAGGGCTTGAGGAGCCTAGGCACCGGGCGGCCGGGCACCGCTTCCGTCGACCCGGACGAACGGCTCGCGCACCTCATGGCTCGTCAGCGCGCGGTACGCGGCGGGGCGCCGGAACGCGTTCCCCCAGGTCTCGCGGCGCCGGTAGTCGCGGAGCGCGTCGAGGTCGAAGACCGCCGGGTAGATGCCTTCGGCCTCGCCCGCCTCGACCACGAGCATGTCCCGGGAGCGCCCCTCGGCGAAGGCGATGCCGTCGAAGGCTATGGAGTGCCCCCAGCCGGGGCCCGCGTAGTTGGCCATGGCGAAGGCGGTCATGTTCTCGGACGCGCGCGCCCGGAACTGGCTGAGCCGGTTGATCTCCAGATCGCAGGCGTTCGGGGTGAGGACGAGTTCCGCCCCGGCGAGCATCAGGGCCCGGGCGCTCTCCGGGAACTCCCGGTCGTAGCAGATCATCGCCCCCGTCACGACCTCACCCGCCGCCGTGTCCAGAGTGCACACCTCGAAGCCGTCCCCCGGGGTGAGGACGGCCTCGGGCAGGTCGAAGGCGCAGGTGTGCACCTTGGCGTAGGTGAGCGCGAGGCGGCCGTGGCGGTCGATGAGGGAGACGGTGTTGCGCGGCGGCCCGTCCCAGCGCTCCAGGTAGGTGAGCGCGATCGCCATGTCGAGTTCGTCCGCCAGCTCGCGGAAATGGGTGACGAAGGGCCCGTCACGGGTGATCGCCTCATCGCCCCATACGGCCTCGGGCGCGGGCAGCGGCGGTGCGGGCGGAGTGCCGTCCCACAGCCGGGGGTGGCGGTAGAGGTCCCCGGTGGTCTCTTCGGCAACGGTCGGGCGGTAGCCGTTGCTCCACATCTCGGGGAAGAGCGCGATGTCCGCGCCGATGGCCTTGGCCCGGCGGCAGGCGGCCTCACCGGTGGCGAGGTTCGCCCGCAGGCCGCGCCCGGGAGGGGCGAGCTGGAGCAGGGCGACGGTCAGGGTGGTCATGACGGTTTCTCCTTCGTCGGCTGTGGGAGCTGAGGCGAAGGAGTGTCCGGTGGGCCCCGGGCGCGGGGCAGGCGTCAAAGCATGTCCGCCACGCTACTCGGCGCCGGGGGCGTTGGCGAGGGGGCGGGCGGCCGGGACGCACGGCCGGTGAGGGTACGGTGAGCCGCATCACAGGAGATCGCGGGAAACGCGGGAATCGCGGGAGGAGAGCGTGACCATGGAGCAGCGGGTGTGCGGCCGGACCGGCCGCGAGGTCTCCGTCGTCGGGCTGGGGACCTGGCAACTGGGCGCGGGCTGGGGCGATGTCAGCGAGGCGGACGCCCTGGCCGTGCTGGAGACGGCCGTCGAGTCGGGGGTGACGTTCTTCGACACCGCCGATGTGTACGGGGACGGGCGCAGCGAGCAGCTCATCGGGCGGTTTCTGCGGGACCGGCCGGACGCCGGGATCTTCGTGGCCACCAAGATGGGGCGGCGGGTGCCGCAGGTCGCGGAGAACTACACGCTGGACAACTTCCGTGCGTGGACCGACCGTTCCCGCGCCAATCTGGGCGTGGACACCCTCGATCTGGTGCAGTTGCACTGCCCGCCGTCCTCGGTGCACGCCACCGACGCGGTGTTCGACGCGCTGGACACGCTGGTGGACGAGGGGCGGGTGGCGGCGTACGGGGTCAGCGTGGAGACCTGTGAGGAGGCGCTGACCGCGATCGCCCGGCCGGGGACGGCCAGTGTGCAGATCATCCTCAACCCGTTCCGGCTCAAGCCGCTGGAGAAGGTGGTTCCGGCGGCGGCAGAGGCCGGGGTGGGGATCATCGCGCGGGTGCCGCTGGCGTCCGGTCTGCTGTCGGGCCGGTACACCAAGGACACGCTGTTCGCCGACGACGACCACCGTACGTACAACCGGCACGGCGAGATGTTCGACCAGGGCGAGACCTTCTCGGGGGTGGACTTCGCGGAGGGCGTCGAGGCGGCGGTGGAGTTCGGGAAGCTGGCCTCGGAGGGCGTCACGCCCGCCCAGACGGCGCTGCGGTGGATCGTCCAGCAGCCGGGGGTGACGTCGGTCATCCCCGGCGCACGGTCGCCCGAGCAGGCGCGGGCGAACGCGGCGGCAGCGGCGCTGCCGCCGCTGCCGCAGCCCACCCTGGACGCCATCGGCGAGCTGTACGACCGGCGGATCCGGGCACAGGTGCATCACCGCTGGTGACGAGGCCGCCGCGGCCTCAGAATCCCGCGTCCGCCGCCCATCGGGTCAGTTCCCGCTGGGCGGCGGCGCGCAGTTCCGTGGAGGGGGCGGCGGTGCCGTCGGCGACCAGGGCGTAGTGCAGGGTGCCGGAGCCGGAGTCGGCGGGTGCGGACAGCACCAGGCGGCGGGCGTCGGCGCCGCCTGGCTCGGCCGCGGTGGCGATGGGGTGGTCGGCGGTGTGCCCCTGGGCGGTGTACGCGGGCGGGCCGGTGACGGTGCCCAGGTCGGAGACGACGGTGGTGGCGGCGGGGTCGAAGTCGCGGGGCAGATGCAGTTCGGTGGGGGCGTCGGTGCCGCCGTCGGAGCGCCACACCAGCAGACCGTAGCGGCCGGAGCCGGTGAGCTTCGCGACGTTGGGCAGGGAGCTGGGGATGCGGTCCCAGCTGAGGGTGGTGCCGCCGTCGCGTGAGCGGTCCTCGAAGGTGAACGCGAGCGTGCGGCCCGCCACCGCCCGCGGGTAGAGGCGGTCGAGCAGCCGGGCGTCCTGGCGCAGTTGGGCGTTGCCGGAGTCGTCGAGGCGTACGGCCGAGAGGTCCTCGTCGTTCCAGGCATCGCCCTCGGTGAGGATCTTCGAGGTGTTCCCGTTCATCGCCTCGCGGTGGCGGCCGTTGTAGAGGTCCCACTGCCACTGGTTGGAGGAGAGGGCGGGGCCGGAGGCGGCGGGCTTGGTCCACCAAGTGGCGCCGGGCAGGCGGGAGTCGAGCGCCTGGTACATGCCCTTGAGGACGGTGGGGGCCTTGTCGGAGGTGAAGCCGGTGAGCGGGTGGCCGAACTCGCTCATGACGGCCGGGGTGCCCAGCGCGGTGGCGCGGTCGCGGAGGGCGCCGAAGTCGGTCGAGTACTGGCCGTCGGCGGCCTTGCCGGGCATGAAGATGCCGGAGATGGCCTTCTGGTCGTAGTAGTGGGTGTTGAAGACATAGCGGGAGCCGGGTTTCCCCGCATCGAGCAGCCCGCCCTCCTGGCGCTGGAAGTCCAGGTTGGAGTTCCAGAACATGTTGGGTTCCACGAAGGCGGGCTTGTCCCGCCAGCCCGCGGCGTCCATGCGGGCGCGGAACTTCTCGTAGAACGGCCACAGCACGTTCTTCTCCCAGGTGCGGCTCTTCTCGCCGTTGTCGTAGACGCCCGCGTAGGGCTCGTTGAGCGGGTCGAAGCCGGTGACGCGGGCGAACGCGTCGGCGGGGAGGTGCTGGGCGAGGTAGGACATGGTCTTCTCGGCGGTGGCGAGGAAGGCGTCCTGCACGCGCACGGTCCCGGCGCTGGTGGTCAGGGCGCGGTTGTGCCAGAAGTCGCGGGTGGACTTCATGACGGCCTGGTTCTGGGTGATGTTCTGGCCCCAGTGGGCGCAGATGCCGCAGGACTCCTTGCCGTAACCGCCCGCGTCGACAACCCACTTCGGGGCGCCGTCGCCGCTGTACCAGCTGTCCTTGTCGAAGAGGTGGCGGGAGTAGAGGTCCTGGTGGAAGTCGGGGAAGACCCGGATTCCGGCGTCGAGGAAGGCCCGGATCTGAGCGGTGACCTGCTCCAGATAGGCGGTGTCCACCTCACCGGGCCGGGGTTCGGCGTGGGCCCAGGAGAGCAGGAAGCGCACCGAGTTCGCCCCGGTCAGGTCGCGCATCGCGGCGGCGGACTTCCGGGCGTCGGCGACGCTGGCGAAGGGGAGGCCGTTGTTCTCCTCCAGCTTGGTCTCGCCGGAGACGTTGAAGCCGCGGAGCACGACCTCGCGGCCGTGGCCGTCGGCGAACCGGGCCCCGTCCGTGGTCACCTCATCCGCGGCCCGCCCGTCGAACCAGGGCGTCTCGGCGGCGGCCGCCGGGGTGCCCGGGGCCGCGACGACCGCGGCCACCAGCAGAACGGCCGCCCCGAGCAGCCCTGTGCGGCCCGCTCGGGGACGGCCGTTCCGTATGCCTGAAGTCGCGGTGCCTCGCGCCGCATGCGTCGCCATGGACACTACCGTCCAGTAGACATGAGGAATCGTCAACTAGCGGTGCACTGCGGATCGTTCAGCGATGGCGAGCCGTCACGGCATTCGGGTTACCGCGAGTAACTATTGCCCAGGGAGGCACCCGCTTCCGGGGCGCCGAGCGTGTCGGGCCCGAAGGAGACGATGCCGTCGGTCGTCAGACCGGCCGCCTTGCCGCGGAGCACCCAGGCGGCACCGCTGGAGGTGTAGGTGCCGTCCTCGTCGGGGGCACCGGCGGAGAGGTCCGCAACGCCGTCGCCGTTGGTGTCGGTCAGCTGTACCGCCGCGCCGAAGCGGTCGCCCGCCTCCGCGGCGCCCGGGACCCCGGCGGTGTCCTGGGTGAACGCCTGGGCGCCGGTCCCGGACAGACCGCCCGAACCGCCGTACAGCTGGACGACACTGCCCGCGTCCGCCTGGCCGGCCTCCAGGTCCTCGTACGGGATGCCGACCGCGACGTCCGCGTAGCCGTCGCCGTTGACGTCGTCGGCGCTGAGCGAGTAGCCGAACTGGTCGCCGTTCTCGTTGACGCCCGGCACCCCGGCGGTGTTCTGGTCGATGGTCTTGGTGCGGGTGCTCGGCCCCGACGCGGAGCCGTAGATCACCTTGAGGGTGCCATGGTCGTCCGGCAGGTTCTCGACCACGTTGCCGGGGACGGTGCGCATGATCAGGTCGCCGTAGCCGTCCTTGTCGACGTCGCCGATCGTGGTGGTGGCGGCGTCGGTGAGCTTGGTGGGCGTCTTTCCGAGCCCGTCCGTGCCACCCTTCCAGACGAGGGTGTCCTCGGACATCTCCTCGAAGGCGTGGGTGCTGACGAGTTCGTCCTTGCCGTCGCCGTTGAGGTCGCCCGCGGTCAGGCTGGTCGGCCGGTCGATCTTGTCGGTGTCGACGGTGGCACTGCCCGCCGCCTCGCCCGCGCGGTCGAACGGTCCGAACCGGACGCGCAGCCCGGTCCTCTCGTCGAAGTCCGAGCCCTTGTTGACGATGACCTGATCGACCAGGTCGGCGTGGCCGTCGCCGTTGAAGTCGCCACCGGCGATGATGCTGGAGCCGAAGTTGTCGCCGTCGCCCTCGGGCAGCTGGGTGCCGCCGGTCAGGCCGTTCGCCGAGCCCCACAGGACGGTGATGGCCGCTTTGTCGCCGGTCTCGCTGGCCAGGTCGGTGTAGCCGTCGCCGTCCAGGTCGCGGGCGACGGTCCGGGCTCCGAAGTACGCCGAGGCGGCGGGGTCACCGGGGACGCCCTCGGTGGCCTGGCTGACGATCTGCCGGTGGGCGGTGTCCGTACCGGAGGCCGATCCGTAGACGACGGCGACATAACCGGCCTTGGCCTTGCCGCCCACGGTGCCGGTCGGCGCGGAGATGGCGAGGTCGGCGTATCCGTCCTTGTTGAAGTCGGCCCGCGGCGCGGAAGCCGCGGCGGCGGGGCGGGCCTCGGCGGCACCCGCGGAGGGGGCGACGAGTAAGGCGGGGGTGGTCACGAGCGCGACGACCGTCGCGCAGCGCGCGACGGTGGAAAGGGAACGGGGCCGCACATATCCTCCAGCTCGCTGGTGAGCGTTGATGAGCGTTTACCTCTTGTACACCCACCAGGACACCCGGAGTCGCCGAAGGGTTGCGCACCCCGGCAGAGGAAATCCCCTAGACAGAGGAACCGTCGGCGCGCGTGGCCGCCGGGTCGCGTTGCGGCCAGGAGGTACCGAGATCCCGGCGCATGGCCGTCTGCGCGGTCTCGGCCGCCGCGAGGTAGTCGCGAAGATGATTCCCGAAGGCGGGATCCCGCGTGGTGGCGCCGGTTGCCACCAGGTCACGGAGGTCGCGAACCTTCCAGAAGACCTGGTTGGCCGGTTCCATCACTTCCCAGGGAGCGATCAGCGCCAGCTCATAGCGCAGCGGATACAGCTTGCTGGACGTGAACGCGTCGTGGGCCGCCCGCTCCGCCTCCGGTGCCGGGCCTCCCTCGCGAGCGACCGCGTGGAGGCGCGTGTACACCTCCGAGAGGGCGGCCATGAACGACGCGTACGCCTGCCGACGCGTGTCCTGGCGGAGCGCTTCACGGTCACGGCGCCAGCGGAGCCGGTCGGCGAGGAGGGTCGCTCCGACGCCGACCCCCGCGCCGATCAGCGTGTTCACCGGCCCCAACCAGTCCATGACGTGGACCCTATGGTGATCCGATGCGGCGGTAAAGTCCGCCAACCGCGCTCAGGGAAGGATGGAGTCGACGTAACCGCCGTCGACGCGCACGGCGCCGCCCGTGGTGGCGGAGGCGTACGGCGAGGCGAGGTAGACGACGAGGTTGGCGATCTCCTCGGGCTCGATGAGGCGCTGGATCAGTGACTGCGGGCGGTGCTTGAACATGAACTCGTGCTGCGCCTCCTCCCAGGGCAGCTCGTCGCCGACCAGCTCGCGGACGAATCCTTCGACGCCGCCGGTGTGAGTCGGTCCGGCGATCACGGAGTTGACGGTGACACCGGTACCGGCGGCGTCCTTGGCGAACCCGCGGCTGACGGCGAGCAGCGAGGTCTTCGTCATGCCGTAGTGGATCATCTCCGCCGGGATCACCACGGCCGAGTCGCTGGCGAGGCTGAGCACGCGCCCCCAGCCCTGCTCCTTCATGCCGGGCAGGTAGGCGCGGATGAGGCGTACGGCGGAGAGGACGTTGACCTCGAAGTAGCGACGCCACTCGGCGTCGTCGATCTCCAGCGGGGGCGCGGAGCCGAAGATGCCGAGGTTGTTGACGAGGATGTCCACCCGGGGGACGGCGTCGAGGACGGCGCGGGTGCCGTCCTCGGTCGCCAGGTCCCCCACGGCGCCCGTGACGTGCCCGTTGCCGGTCTCGGTGCGGATGGCCCGGATCGTCTGCTCGACCCGCTCCTCGCTGCGGCCGTTGACGACGACGTGGGCGCCGGAGCGGGCGAGGCCGGTGGCGATGGCCGCTCCGATGCCCTGGGTGGAGCCGGTGACCAGGGCGGTCCGGCCGGAGAGATCGATCTGCATGGGGTGACGGCCCTTCTCGGTGCGGGTCTTGAGGGTTGCGAGAAGCAAAAGTCGCCGCAGGGCGACTACACGCTTGGACAATAATTGCACACGCTCGTTAATTGCAAGCGCGGGTACAGTGGGCCCGACGACAAGGGCAGGTGGCCCCGGCCCGACACCTCAGAGCCCGACATCCCAGAGCCCGACATCCGGAAAGAGAGCGACGCTGATCATGACTGCCACCGATCCGGCGATGACCGCCCTGGCGCACAGCTGGTCGGCCCTGTCGCTGCTGCACGGCCGCATCGAAGGGCGCGTCGAGCGCGCCCTGCTGGCCTCCCACGGCCTCAGCGCGCGCGAGTACTCCCTGCTGGACGTGCTCAGCCGCCAGCACGACGGGGAGGGCGGGCATCTGCAGATGCGCCAGGTCGCCGAATCCGTCGTCCTCAGCCAGAGCGCGACCACGCGGCTGGTGACCCGGCTGGAGGACCGCGGTCTGCTCTCTCGCTACCTCTGCCCCACCGACCGCCGCGGCATCTACGTCGACGTCAGCGACAAGGGACTGCGTCTGCTCGAAGAGGCCCGCCCCACCCACAACACCGCCCTGCGCGAAGCCCTCGACCAGGCATCCTCCGTAGCGGAGCTGGCACCCCTCGTTCAGGCCGTCAAGCAGCTTCAGGGCACTACCCCGACGACGTGAGCGCCCCCTCGCGCCTCAGGTGTCCATCGGGGCGGCGTAGTGCCGGAAGTCGCCGCGCCGCTGGTGGATGGCCCACAGGGTGTCGGCGAGGATGACGGGGTCGGTGTGCGGATCGCCGGGCGTGATGGCACCGGGGACGACCAGCTGGGCGACATGGATACCGTCACTCGCGAGCGTGTCGTGGAGCATGCGGCCCCAGGCGCCTTCGGCGGCGAACGCGATCGAGGTACCCGCCCGCTCGGGATGCGGCTGGACGGCACTGCCGCCGTTGACCAGCAGCACGGTGCCCCGGCCCTGTCGGCGCATGTCCGGCAGCACCCGTTCGAGGGCCGTCATCGGCCCGAACAGCGAGAACTCCAGCGGGCCACGCACGTCGTCCACTCCGGTCCCGAGGACGGGCTTCATGAAGTCCTGGTGGGGGACGGGGCTGTACTGCAGCACCTCGATCGGCCCGAGCGAGGAAGCGGCGGCGTCCAGCGCCGCGGCCAGCGCCTGCCGGTCACGGACATCGGCGGCGAACCCGCGTGCGTTCAGTCCCTCCTTTCCCAGTTCGGCGGCGAGGGTATCCAGGCGCTCGGGGCTACGGGAGATCAGGGCGATGTCCAGGCCCTCCCGGCCGAAGCGGCGGGCGACAGCCGCGCCCAGGCCGGGCCCGGCACCGATGATGGCGATGGTGGTCATGAGAGAGGCTCCGATGGGGGCTGAGGATGAGTGACGGCCGAGGGTATTACCGCTGCGGGGCAAGCCGCGGTGTGCTGTCCGGATACTTCCCCTTCGCTCCGGTCCAAAGTGGGACGTGGTGCGGGGCCGACCGGGTGGACCTCGGCGGGGGCGCGCCATGACCGGCCCGGGGTGATGCGGCCGGACAGGGCCCGGTCGATCAGGTCGGGCAGGAACTCCCGGACGGGGGCCGGGCCGCCGCGGACACCGACGTGCGAGAAGAACAGCTCACCGCCGTCGATCCGCACACCGTGGGGGACGCCGACGAAGCCGACGCTGCCGCCGGGTCCAGCCGCAGAGCGTTCGCGACGGAGGCCGGAACGGCGTCCGAAGGCCGTATCGTGAGCGCATGGAGCAGCGCATCACGTTGGTCACGCTGGGCGTTTCCGATCTCGCCCGCGCCAAGGTCTTCTACGAGGCCCTGGGCTGGCGGGGGCAGGAAGTCGAGGAGACCGTGTTCTTCCAGGCAGGCGGCCTGGGGGTGGTCCTGTGGGACCGCGACAAGCTCGCGCGGGACTGCGGGCTGGAGCCCGGGCCCGCGGCCGGGTTCGGCGGGATCGCCCTGGCGCACAACGTTCGGTCCGAGGCGGAGGTCGACGCTCTGCTCGCGGCGGCCGAGCGGGCCGGTGGGACGATCACCAAGCCCGCGGCCGTGAACGCGATCGGCTTCTACTCCAGCGCCTTCGTCGACCCCGACGGTCACGCCTGGGAGGTCGCGTACAACCCCGGGTTCCCCCTCGCCGAGGACGGCTCGGTCACCCTTCCCGATTTCGGGAGCCGGTAGCCGCGCTCACGCCTGGCCGGGCGCGCCCTGCTCCGCCGCCTGGTCCACGTAGCGCAGCACCCCCATCATGTGCCGCTCGTCGGCCTCCTCCGGGCCGGTCGCGACGCAGTCGGTCAGCCGCTTGGTGAGGGTGTCGGCGTCGATGCCAGTGCCGATCATCACCAGCTGGGTGGTGCGGGGTTCCCCGCGCTCCCAGGGCACCGGCTCGAACCGGAGGTACGCGCCGACGGTGTGCAGTCCGTATTTCCGCTGCGGGTCGGCGCCCGCGAAGTGGACGAAGCCCTTGAGGCGGTAGAGGCCCGCGGGCCGGGCGTCGAGGAATTCCATGAAGCGGCGCGGGTCCAGCGGCTCGGCCGAGGTGAACTCGACGCTCTCGTACGCGGCGTGGAGATGGCGGCCGTGGTCGTGCTCGTCGGCGCACACATCGGCGAACGAGAGCTGCTGGAAGCGCGCTTCGGGAGTCTCCCGGGGCTCGTGGTCGAAGAGGAGGCCGGGGTCGACGCGGCCGTGTTCGGCGGTGAGGACGGGCAGGCCCGGGGCGATCTCGGCGACGGTTTCCGCCACGCGCCACCGTTCGTCCTCCCCCACCCGGTCGGTCTTGTTGAGCACGATCAGATCGGCGTCGCGCACATGGCGGTCCAGCTCGGGATGGCGGTCGCGGGTGCTCGCGAACTCGGCGGCGTCCACGACCTCCACCAGTCCCCCGTAGCGGATGCGCTCGTTGCCGCTGGACAGCAGCGTGCGGATCATGCTCTGCGGTTCGGCCAGGCCGCTCGCCTCGATCACGATGACGTCGATGCGCAGCTCGGGATCGGTGAGCCGGTCGAGCATCTCGTCCATCTCGGAGGCGTCCGCGGCGCAGCACAGACAGCCGTTCTCGATGGGGATCATCGAGTCGACCTGTCCGGCGACGGCCATGGCGTCGATGTTGATGCTGCCGAAGTCGTTGACGATGACCCCGATCCGGGTGTCCACGCTGTCGCGCATCAGATGGTTGAGCATCGTGGTTTTTCCGGAACCCAGGAAACCCGTGAGGAGAACGACCGGGATCCGTTGTGTGGCCAAGGCTGTCGTCTCCGTGCGGCGGTGTGTGGGCGGTACGGGCGGGCCGTTCATGCTATCCGGGCGGCGGCCCGGGGCGGATCTCGGCCATCGGCGAATGGGCTGACGTACTGTCAGTTTCGGTGGCGCCGCCCCGCTTCGGCCGCTACCAGGTTCGGCATCAAGGCCACAAGGCATACTTTTCCGCGCGGGCGCACTCTAGTGGGATCCTGGCCAACTTGCGCCCGTCGCCCGTCTTCCGTGCGCACCGCACAGGTCCTTAAGCTCTCAAGCAAGCGAGATGGCTGGTGACCACGTGCCACACGATACGCATGTGAACCGGTCGGCGGCGGCCTGATCTCCTCGCCGCAGTGCCACCACCGCACCTCATACGGCTCATCACTTTCACCCTTCACCCCCGCACTGGGCTCCTTCATGCCCGCACCCGGCTCCACCAGCCGAACGATGACCGACTTGTCGAACGAGAGTGGGCGACATATGCGGATACACACCATGCTTCATGACGCACGACCGGCCGATCCCCTCCGGCATCTCTCCGGCACGGACCGGCGGCTGTTCCAGCGGTTCGGCCAGGGGCCGGTGGCCACCCTGCCCTGTGCCCTGATCCACCGGGCCGTCGAGCGGCACGCCGCCGCGTCCCCGCGCGCCGTCGCGGCCGAGCACCTCGGCGAGACGATCACGTACGGGGAGCTGGACCGGCAGGCCGGGCGGCTGGCGGCCCGCCTCGCCCACCTGGGCGTACGCCCCGGTGACAGCGTCGCGCTGTTCGTCCGGCGCTCCATCCCCATGCTCGTCGGCCTGCTGGCCACTCTGAAGGCGGGTGCGGCCTATGTGCCGCAGGACGCGGGGCTGGCGCCCCCGGCCCAGCTCGGCCATGTCATCCGCACGGCGTCGACCCGGGTGATCCTGACGACGTCCGGCTACGCGGACCGCATACCGGCGCCACCCGGCCACACCGTCGTCCCGCTCGACACCGCGATGGCCGAACCCTTCAACGCCGGGGCGGGCGAACCGCCCTTCGTCCCCGCCCGGCCCGTGACACCGGACGACGGCTGCTATGTGCTCTTCACCTCCGGCACCACGGGGGCGCCCAACGGGGTCACCGTCACCCATCGCAATGTGTGCAACCTCCTGCTCACCGAGCCGGGGAACTTGGGGATGCGGCCCGGGATGCGCGTGTCCCAGATCCTCAACGTGGCCTTCGACATGGCCGCGTGGGAGATCCTCGGCTGCCTGAGCCACGGCGCCACCCTCGTCATCCGCGGCGCCGACATCGCCGAGACCGTACGCCGGGTGGACGTGGTCATCGCGACCCCCACCGTGCTCAGCGCGGTCGACCCGGAGCTATGCGGACGGATCAAGGTCGCGGCCGTCGCCGGGGAGCCATGTCCGCGCCCGCTCGCCGACCGCTGGGCCCGGGTCTGCGCCTTCTACAACGCGTGCGGGCCGACCGAGACCACCATCGTCAACACCATGCAGCGCCATGACCCGGCGGCGCTGCGGCTGACCATCGGACGGCCGACGCCCAACAACACCGTGTACGTCCTGGACGCCGAGCGGCGCCCGTGCGCCATCGGCGAGACCGGCGAGATGTGGGCCGGTGGCGACTGTGTGTCGGCGGGCTATCTGCACAATCCGCGGCTCACCGCGGAGCGGTACGCGCCCGACCCGTTCCTCGGCGGCGGGCGGCTGATGTTCCGTACCCGCGACCTGGGCCGCTGGACGCCCGACGGCGAGCTGGAACATCTGGGCCGCACCGACGACCAGGTCAAGGTGCGGGGCTTCCGGGTCGAACTGGACTCGGTGTCGGCCGTCCTCGAAGCGGTCCCCGGCTGCGTCCGCGCGGTCACGCTCAAGCTGGACGACCGGAGCCTGGTGTCCTTCGCCGCCCCGCTGCGGGTCGACCCCGAGGCGGCGCGGCAGGCCGTGGCCCGAGCGCTCCCCTACTACTGCGTGCCGGTCGCCGTCCACACCCTCCCCGCGCTGCCGCTCACCAGCCGCGGCAAGGTCGACAAATCGGCCCTGCTGTCGCTGGCCGCCGAGCGCCGCACGGCCGGTGAGGTGGCGTCGTGACCACACCTCGCATCGTGACCACACCCCGCGCCGAAGCACCGCCGCGCACCGCGGAGCTGCCACTGCCGCCCCGGACACCGGGGGTGCGCGGGCTGCTGAAGCATCCGCGCCTGATGCACTACAACCGTCTCATCGCCCTGGTCCTGGCGGTCAACCTGGCCTTCCTGCTGTCCCGTTCGGGCGAGGATCTCCCGCCTCGTACGCTCTCCGACGCGGCGCTCGTCAACTTCGCGGTCGCCATCGTCATCCGCCAGCAGTACGTCATCAATCTGCTCTTCCGCATCGCCACCGCGCCGCCCGTCAACTGGCCGCTGAGGATCCGGTGGTCGCTGGCGAAGGTCTACCACTTCGGCGGGGTGCACGTCGGCGGGGCCGTCGCGGGCACGCTCTGGTTCCTCGCCCTGGTGGGCTCGCTGACCCGGCACGCCACCCCGGCCGCGACACTCGCCGTCTCGTACGCCCTGGTCGTCCTGCTGCTGGGGATCACGGCCACGGCGCTGCCGCCCTTCCGGGCGCGGTTCCACGACCGCTTCGAGAGGGTGCACCGCTTCGGCGGCTGGGCGGCGCTCGCGCTCTTCTGGGCGCAGACCGTGCTGACCACGCTCGACGGGCGGGGCGAGGAGTCCGCCGCCGGGCGGCTGCTGACGGCGCCGGGCGTCTGGGTGCTGGCCGTGATCACCTTCAGTGTCGCGCTGCCGTGGCTGCGGCTGCGCCGGGTGACGGTGGCCGTCGAACGGCCGTCCCCTCATGTGGCGCTCGCCCGTTTCCACCACGGGGTGACGCCGTTCGCCGGATCCTCGACGGCGATCAGCCGCAGCCCGCTGCGGGAATGGCACTCGTTCGCCAATGTGCCCGCGCCCGGTGAGCCGGGGTTCCGGCTCACCATCTCCCGCGCCGGGGACTGGACCGGGAAGTTCATCGACGACGCCCCGTCCCGGGTGTGGGTGAAGGGCATCACCACCGCGGGCGTGGCCAACATCGAGACGCTGTTCCGCAAGGTGATCTACGTGGCCACCGGCAGCGGCATCGGTCCGTGTCTACCCCATCTGCTGGCCCAGGAGGTCCCGGCGCGGCTGGTGTGGGCGACCCGCACGCCCCGTACGACCTACGGCGACGCCCTGGTGGACGAGATCCTGGCCGTCCAGCCCGACGCCGTCATCTGGGACACCTCCGAACACGGCAAGCCCGACATGGTCCGGCTCGCCTACGCCGCGTACGCGGACTTCGGGGCCGAGGCCGTCATCTGCATCTCCAACAAGAAGCTCACCTGGCAGGTGGTCCACGGCATGGAGTGCCGCGGGATCCCCGCGTACGGCGCCATCTGGGACTCGTAGAGCGATCACTTCCGAAAGCGAGGCACCGTGAACTTCATCAAGATCGAGCGACACGACCGGGTCGTCACCGTGACGCTGCACCGCCCCGAGGTGCTGAACGCGCTCAGCAGCAGGCTACTGGCCGAACTGGTCGAGGCGCTGCGGCCGCTGGACCGCGATCCCGGGACCGGCTGCTTCGTGATCCGCGGCTCGGAGCGGGCGTTCGCGGCGGGCGCCGACATCAAGGAGATGGAGCCCAAGACCTCCGTCGAGATGTTCGCCGAGGACTACTTCGCGGGCTGGGACGCCTTCGCCGCGCTGCGCACCCCCAAGATCGCGGCGGTCTCCGGCTACGCGCTGGGCGGCGGCTGCGAGCTGGCGATGATGTGCGACATCATCCTGGCCGCCGAATCGGCCACCTTCGGTCAGCCAGAGATCAAATTAGGTGTCATACCGGGCATCGGCGGCACCCAGCGGCTGACGAAACTGGTCGGAAAGGCCAAGGCCATGGACCTGATCCTGACCGGGCGCACCATGGGCGCGCAGGAGGCGGAGCGCGCCGGGCTGGTCTCCCGGGTGGTCCCCGACGACCGGCTGACGGCGGAGGCGGCGGCCGTGGCCGCGACGGTCGCCGCCTACGGCAAACCGGCCGTCATGGCGGCGCGCGAGGCGGTGGAACGGGCGCTCGAGGTGGGGCTGCGCGAGGGGCTGCTGTTCGAACGGCGCTCCTTCCACGCGCTGTTCGCCACCGAGGACCAGTCCGAGGGGATGGCCGCGTTCCGTGAGAAGCGCGCTCCGCGCTTCACCGGCCGCTGACGCAAGGGCGCGCTGGGTCCCCGCCCCCGGTGCCGGGAGCGGGGACACGGCGGTCGATCAGGGGATCTCGACGCCCGCCTCGGCGGAGAGGCGGTCGATCTCGGCCAGCTCGGCGTCGCTGAAGCCGGGCGAGTCCAGGACCGCGATGTTCTGCTCCAGCTGGCCGACGCTGCTCGCGCCGATCAGCACGGAGACCACCCGCGGATCCCGCAGCACCCAGGCGAGCGCCAGCTGGGCGAGGGTCTGGCCGCGCTCCCCGGCGATCTTGTTGAGGGCGTGCAGCAGCGTCAGGCGCTCCTCGGTGAGCGCGTCGCGCTTGAGGAAGTGGCCGAGCGCCATGCGGGAGTCGGCGGGCACACCGTTCAGATAGCGGTCGGTGAGCTGGCCCTGGGCGAGCGGCGAGAAGGCGATGACACCGGCACCGGCCGCGGCGGACGCCTCCAGCACCCCGCCCTCGACCCCGCGCTGGAGCATCGAGTACGGATGCTGGTTGATCAGATACGGGGTGCGCAGCTCCTTCAGGATCGCGGCCGCCTCCGCGATGGCCTCCGGCGGGTAGTTCGACAGCCCGGCGTAGAGGGCCTTGCCCTGCCGTACGGCGCTGTCGAGCGCGCCCATCGTCTCCTCGAGCGGAGTGTCCGGGTCGAAGCGGTGGGAATAGAACACGTCGACGTAGTCCAGACCCATACGGGTCAGCGACTGGTCGAGGCTGGCCAGCACGTACTTGCGCGAGCCCCACTCGCCGTACGGGCCGGGCCACATCAGATATCCGGCCTTGCTCGCGATGAACAGCTCGTCGCGGTAGGGGCGGAAGTCCTGGGCGAAGACCGTGCCGAAGTTGCTCTCGGCGCTGCCGGGCGGGGGCCCGTAGTTGTTGGCCAGGTCGATGTGGGTGACGCCGAGGTCGAAGGCGCGGCGCAGCACGGCGCGCTGGGTCTCGAGCGGATGGGTGTCGCCGAAGTTGTGCCACAGGCCGAGCGAGACCTTCGGCAGCAGCACGCCGCTGCGCCCGCAGCGCTGGTACTGCATGGAGTCGTAGCGGTTCTCCGCCGCGAGGTGGGCCATGTACGTCGTCCTTGTCCATGCCGGTCGGTACGGGGGCGGGCGGGCCGTGGCCCGCCCGCCCGAGCTAATCAGCTTTCGGCGAGCGTGGCGACCTCATTCGCGCTGAGTGTCCGGCCGTACACGCGGAAGTCGTCGAACGCGGCCCTGAGGTACGGGTCGGGGTACTGCGACTTGCCGAGGTAGGCGGCGCGGATGTGGTTGCCGAAGTCGCTGGGCTCGACGGTGACGGCGGTGTTGCGGCCGGCCTCGCGTCCGCCGACGTAGAGGACGGCGGTGCCGCTGCCGTAGGCGACGGCGACATGGGCCCACTGGCCGGTGGGCAGCGGCGCGGCCTCGATGCGCTGCTCCGCGCCGCCTCCGCCCGCGGTGATGGCGAAGCGCAGCTTTCCGGAGTCGGCGACCGGGGTGAGGAACATGTTGGCGGTGACGCCGGTGCCGATGTCGAAGATCCGGGTCCACTGGGCGGGGGTGCCGTCCAGCCGGACCCAGGTGGCGACGGTGTACGCGGTGGCGCCCGCGAGAAGGTCGTCGGCGAGGGTCACATAGCCGTCGGTGCCGTTCAGCGCGACGGCGCCGCCGGTCCGGCCCGTGGTCCAGGTGGTGCCGCCGGTGAGCCGGGCGGTCTTGCCGCGGCCGGTGGCGTCGGCGGCGGTGGTGCCGGAGGCGTCGTCGAAGCGGTACCAGGCGGCGAAGGCGGGCGGCGGGGTGGGCGGCTGCCCCGTCATCCAGTACACGTTGTAGCGCTGGTGGTGGACCCGGGCGACGGGCAGCAGGCTGACGCTCTGCCCGTCCGCGGTGGCGGTGAAGCGCATCGGGCTGGTGGCCTGCTGGACGACGGAGTCCTGCTTGAGGCGCGGCATGGTCATGCCGCTGGCGTTGCCGTACGCCCCGGCCAGCACGACGGGCCCGTACAGCACGGCCCGGATGTCGGGGTCGTCAGGAGTGGGGTCGAGCCGCAGCTTCATCGGCAGGGTCACCTCGACCCGGTCGCCGGTCTTCCACTGCCGATCGATGATCAGCCAGCTCCCGGGTTTCGGCTGGTCGGGGAGGGCGGTGCCGTTGAGGGCGGCGCGCGCCCCGGACGCCCATGAGGGGATCCGCACCCGCAGCTCCAGGGAGGCCGCGCCGGAGGCGACCGTGAGGGTGGTGGTCTGCTGGTCGGGGAAGCCGGTGGTCTGGCGCCAGGTGATGCCCTTCCCCTGCCAGCGCAGCTCGGAGGGGATGAAGAGGTTCACCAGGAGGCTGCGGTCGCCGTAGGTGTAGATGGTGTCGGCGAACTTGGCGTGGGTCTCCATGCCGCTGCCGTGGTCGCAGGAGAAGTTGTCGTAGTCGGTGGAGTACTGGTTGGGGTCGGGGCCCATGAAGGACGGCTGCTGTTTGAAGGAGCCGGGGGCGAGGCCCGTGTAGTAGATGTTGAAGCCGTGGGCCGAGTCGGGGTCCTGTTCGCCGAGCATCTGGTTGAAGAGCGTGCGCTCGTAGTAGTCGAGCAGGTCGGTGCGCTCGGGCGCGTGGAAGTGGATCAGGCGGGTGAGCTTGAGCATGTTGTAGCTGTTGCAGTTCTCGCAACAGCTCCCGCTGAGCTGGGCGGCGATGGCGTCGGGTTCGTGGAAGGCCTCGCCGTTGCTGTTCCCGCCGATGACGTAGGTGTGGTGATCGGTGACGATCTTCCAGAAGTTCTCGCCGATGGTGCGGTAGCGGCTGGTCAGCCCCTCCTCCCACAGCCGCAGGGCGCCGACCATCTTCGGGATCTGGGTGTTGGCGTGGAGTCCGGCGAGCCGGTCCTCGTTCCGGCTGAGCGGGTCGAAGACGCGGGCGTGGGTGAAGCGTTCGGCGGCCTTCAGCCACCGGCTGTCGCCGGTGATCGTGTGCAGATCGGCGAGGACGTCGTTCATGCCGCCGTACTCGGTCTCCAGCACGCGCTGCATCTGGTCGTAGCTGAGCTTCGCGGTGCGGGTGTCGACCCAGGCGGCCTGGCGCAGCACGGTCTCCAGGGCCTGGTCGTTGTCCGCGAGCAGGTACTGGTCGACGAGCCCGGCCATGATCTTGTGGATGGTGTAGTACGGGGCCCATACCCCGCTCCCGGCCTCCAGCCGGTCGAAGAAACTCTCCGGAAACGCCGACAGATAGCCCGTCCCGTACCCGGCGGCCGGGGATTTCGCCTGGCAGGCGGTGAGGGCGGAGACGAGGCTCCGGCTCTTGTCGAGCAGCGCGGCGTCGCCGGTGTTGGCGTAGGTCAGGGCGAGGCCGGACAGGAGGTGGCCGGTGCTGTGGCCGCGCAGCTCGGTGGTCGGGCTCTCCCAGCCGCCGCAGGGCCGGGCGCTGCTGGCGATGCCGACGTTGAGGCGGAAGGTGTGCAGCAGCCGGTCGATGTCGACGAAGCGCAGATAGGCGGTGTTGCGGGACTGGTTGTCCTTGAAGGCGCCGGGGAGCAGGGTCACGGCGGTGAGCGGGAAGGGCCGGACGCTGGTCAGCGCCCGGCCCGTTCGCGGGGCCGCTGCCGGGGCGGCGGCGGGCGTGGCCGCCGCCGCGGTGCCACCGGCGGCCGCGCTGAGCATCACGGCCGCGGCACCTGTGGCGGTGGTGGCGATGAAGTGCCGTCTGTCGACTGGTTCGTCCATGTCTTCCCTCACTGGGGTTCGAAATTACGAACAATGTCCGACATCGTGCGCACCGTGAAGCTACCGGCCCTTCCGGGGAAGTCAACAGCCCCGCGCGTACCGGCCGGTGAGGACCGTCAGCCGCGCTGCCACTGCTGGTTGGTGCCGCCCGTGCAGTTCCACTGGATGAGGGCGGCCTTGTCCGCCGTGGAGGAGTCGGCCACGTCCAGGCACTTACCGCTGGAGCGGGCGGTGAGCCGCACGTACCCGCTGCCGGTGTCCGTGACCTGCCACTGCTGGTGCGCGCCCGTGCCGCAGGCCGACTGGACGACCGCCGCGCCGTCGGCGGTGGAGCCCCCGGCCACGGTCAGGCACTGGGAGCTGTGCCGGGCGATCAGCTGGACGTATCCGTCCCCCGCGCTCCGGGACCAGAACAACTGGTTGCCGCCGCCGTTGCAGGTGTACTGCACGACCGCGGTGCCGTCGGTCTGCGCGGCGGAGACGACGTCGGCGCACTTGCCGCTGTGCCGGGCCTTCAGCGTGGTGTACGGGCCGCCGGAGCCGGTCACAGTGCCCGCCTCGGTGTCGATGGTGAGCTGCGGATACCAGTCCATGGTCATGGTCGTCGCGGTGGGGAAGGCCAGCGGCAGCCAGACGTAGCGCGAGTCGTTGACCTTGCCGCCGAAGGAGTTGCCCCAGCGGTCGCCCAGGTACAGGTACGAGGTCGTCCGGGCGCCCTGCACCGGCAGGACGTACGCGGTCTGCGAACCGTAGGCGGTGGAGTCGCCCACGTTGCGCATCGCGCTCCAGGGACCGGCCAGGCTGGTGGCGGTGGCGTACTGCTGCTGGTTGGGGTTCCAGCCGGTGGCGCCGGAGGTCAGCATGAAGTACACGTTCCCGCGCTTGAAGAGCGCCGGGGCCTCGCGATGGCCGCCGGGCCAGGGGTTGGCCACCAGGCTCGCCACACCGGTGTAGTCGTCGGTCAGCCGGTAGATCTGCAGGTCGTAGTTCTCCCGGGCGGCCGAGATCATGTAGCCGGTGCCGTCGCTGTCCTTGAACAGGGTGATGTCGCGCGACATGTGCTGGTCCAGCGGGCGGAAGCTGCCCCGCCAGGTGTAGTCGCCGTCGACGGTGGCGGAGGTGGCGACGGCCGCGCGCGCCTCGCTGTAGTCGCTGCCGTTCTCCTTGTGCATCCACATCACGAACTGCCTGGTCCGCTCGTTGTAGAGCACCTTGGGCCGTTCGATGTTGGCGGTGGCCAGCTCGGGATCCGTGGCCTGGGTGAGGACGTGGCGGCGGAACTCCCAGCTCTTGAGGTCCGTGGAGCGGTAGGCGGACACGTACCGGAAGGTGTTGTCCGCGTTGCGGTTCTCGCCGAACCAGTAGTAGTACGCGCCGACTTTGATGACTCCGCCGCCGTGCGCGTGCACCGCCTCGCCCGAAGTGGTGGTGAACTGTGTCGCGTTGACGACGGTGGCGGGGGCCGCCTGCGCCGTACCGGCGCCTGCCAGCAGGGCGGGCAGCGCCAGGACGGCGGCCACGACGAGGGCCCACAGACGTCCGCGCATCACACGCTCTCCTTCACTACGGTGAAGTGGCGGGCGACGCCGGAGAGCCGGGGCAGCTCCCGGATGGGGGTCCAGGTCCGGAAACCGTCGAGGCTGTCGCTGTAGTAGTACTTCTTCTCCGCGTAGCCGTCGAAGTAGATCCGCCAGCCGCCGTTGTCCAGCCGTACCAGCGCCGGTCCCTCGCGCCAGCTGCCCCAGCCCGCCCAGTCGCCGGTGCCGCGGAAGGTGTAGGGGCCGCCGAGGCTGGTGGCCGTCGCGTACTCGATGTACTTCGTCGTCTCCTGCTTGGTGAAGGCGTGGTACTGCCCGCCGTGCCGGACCACGAAGGTGTCGATGTAGTTCGCCTTGTCCAGGCCGGTGAGCGGCTTCGGGGTGGTCCAGGACGAGAGCGAGGCGTTGGTGGCGGTGAGCAGATGCGGGCGGAAGATGTAATCGGGAGTGGCCGTGGTGTCCAGCGACACGATGATGTGGACGCTGCCGCCTTCGTCGACGAAGAACTCGGGCGCCCAGGTGCGTTCGACTCCCGGGAGCGGCAGGGTGTGGTTGCGGACGAAGGTCCAGTTGACCCGGTCCCGGCTGCGCGCGAAACCGATGGTGTTCCCGGTCCAGTTGGTGGTGTAGACGATGTAGTAGTAGCCGTCGGTGTGCTTGATGACGCTGGGGTCGCGGATCAGCTCCGCGGGCGGGGTGAACGCCGGCCCCTTGAGCAGCGTGTAGGTGAGCGCGTCCGGCGACTCGTACACGTACATGTTGGATTCGCTGCTGTTGGTGAAGGCGGTCATGGTGTAGCGGGTGGTGGCCTTGGTGTCGGGGGCGGGCCCGTCGGCCACGGGGACACCGAAGTCCGGGGTGCCGTCCGCCTTCCAGCCGAGGGACTGGATACGGGTGTGCCGGTTGGGGTCGTTGAGCGGGTCGCCGGTGATGTCCTTGTACTGGCGGGCGTGGTAGACGAGGACATCGGTGCGGCCGTCCTCGGCGACGGTGAAGGAGTTGTGGCCCGGGCCGTACTGCTTGGTGGTGTCGTTGCTGGTGAAGACCGGCTGCGGGCTCTTCTTCCAGGAGGCGGCGGCCAGCGGGTCGCTGTCCGCGGAGGCGGTGAGCAGCCCCATGCAGTAGTTGGCGTCGGTGGCGCTCGCGGAGTACGTGAGGAAGAGCCGCCCGTTCTTCTGGAGCACGGACGGGCCCTCGTTGACCTTGTAGCCGCGGGTCTCCCAGTCGTAGGTCGGGCGGGAGATCTCCACCTGCGGCCCGGTGATGGTCCAGGGGTTGGCCATCTTGGCGAGGTAGATGCTCGAGTTGTTGCCGATGTCCGGGTTGCTCTGGGCCCAGATGAGATAGCGGGTGCCGCGGTGGACGAAGGTGGAGGCGTCCAGCGAGAACGAGTCGATGGGGGTGGCGATGCGGCCCTTCTCGGTCCAGGTCCCGGCGAAGGGGTTGGCGCTGCCGTTCTCCAGCACCCACATCCGGATCTTCCAGACGTCGTTCGCTGGCGCGGAAGCGAAGTAGACGTACCACTTGCCGTCGATGAAGTGGATTTCCGGGGCCCAGATGTGGGCGCCCATGTCGCCGCTGGTGTGCTTCTTCCAGATCACCGATTCGGGCGCGGTGGTGAGGCCCGCCAGGGTTCTGGAGCGGCGCAGGATGATGCGGTCGTACTCAGGGGCGGTGGCGGTGAAGTAGTAGTAGCCGTCGGTGTGCTTGAAGATGTGCGGATCGGCGCGCTGGCGGACCAGCGGATTGGTGTACCGGGGGGCCCTGGCGGCCGTCTCCCGCGCGGAGGGGGTGGCGGCCTCGGCGAGGCCGGGGGTTCCTGCGGCCGCCCCCAGGACCAGGGCACCCATCAGTACCCGTCGGCGGCTGGGCTGTCCGTCGCTGCGGCTCTCTCCTGCTGTGGGCATGCGGGGGCTCCTGCGCTCTCCGTCGATCAACCTCTGTGATGATCGAATTTGTTCGGAGATTAAGGGTTCTGATGACTTCCGACAGCCCCTGAAGCAGGTGCGAAAGTTTCGAAAACCGTGGAGCCCCCGGGACCCCGCTCAGACGAACGTCTGGCGCTGCAGCCAGAGGTCCCTGACGACCCCGTTGCCCTGCAGGAACACGTACAGCAGGTTCTCCTCATTGGCGATGGGGACGCTGATACCGGCGGAGCCGATGACCCCGCCGAGGGACTGGAAGCCGGTGTAGGTGTTGCCGTTCTCCGTGTTCTGGACGGCGACCCACAGGGCATTGTCGGTGGCCCTGATGAACACGTTGACCCGGCCGTCCTGGCCCAGGCCGCAGGTGGGCCGCCACACGATCTGGGCGCCCAGGCTCACGGGGGCGCCGAAGGTCTCGTAATCGTCGCTCTGCCCGACTCGGCGGACGGAGCCGTCGACGCCCCGGAAGAAGATCTGCACCCTGCCCGCCGCGTCCAGACACACCGACGGGCGACTGGTCACGTTGGGGGCGTTCAGCGAGAAGGGCTCCCAGACGACGGAGTTCGCGGCCAGCTGCTGGATGGTGTAGAGCGTTTCGCCGCTGCCCTTGACCGCCACCACGATCCGCCCTCCCCCGTCGAGGATGGGCGACGGGGTGGCGAAGATGGCGCCGCCCAGCGACGCCGCGGCGGTGTACGTCTCGTACTGCAGGTCCTGGTTGTGCAGGTACCACAGGGCGTTGTCGGTGCCGGGGAAGAACACGTAGATGCGGCCGTCGGCGCCGAGCGCCGCTGCCGGATCGTCCCCGATGCCGGTGGCCAGCGTCTGGGGTGCCCCGTACCCGGAGTTGATGGAGGTCTGGGTGATGACCTCCAGATTGTTGCCCGGGGTGCGGTAGAAGACCCGCACCTTGCCGTCCTTGCCGCGGATCGGTGCGGGGATGCCGTCGACGGACAGGCCCGCGTACTGCTGCCAGGGTCCCCACCCCCCGTCGCGGGTTTCGAGTCTGCTCCAGAGGACGTTCGACCCGCCCCGGATGAAGACTTGGATCCGGTCGTCGGCCTGGGCCACGGGCGCGGGCTCGGAGTGGATGCCGCCTTGCAGATTGATCCAGGTGCCCCACACGGTTCCGGGCGTGGTGGAAACGGACATGGGTCCTCCCTCGCCTCGTGGCTCACCACGAGTCTGTGCGGATGCCCCGTCATTTCCCGTGCCAAGCACAACGAATACCTAAAGAAGACCGAATGAAAGTATATGACCGATAAATATAAATGAGTGAGATATACAGCTGTGAATGTGATCTCTGATTGTTCTTCATTGGCCTTGATTGACGCCGGTTGACCTTCTCCGTAGGGGAAGCTCCAGCATCGTGGTGGCCGGGCGAGGCGCCCGGCGCGAGGAGGGTGACCATGGGACTGCTGACGATCGGCGCGTTCGCGAGGGCATCGAAGCTGTCCCCCAAGGCGCTGCGCCTGTACGACGAACTCGGGCTGCTGCCGCCCGCCCGCGTCGACCCGCACTCCGGCTACCGGCTCTACGACCCGGCGCAGCTGGAGCGGGCCCGGCTGGTGGCCTGGCTGCGGCGGCTGGGGATGCCGCTGGCCCGGATCCGTACCGTGTGCGAGCTGGACCCGGGCGCGGCGGCGCGGGAGGTCCGCGCGTACTGGGCGCGAGTCGAGGCCGACACGGCGGCCCGGCGCGACCTGGCCGCCTTCCTCGTCAACGAGCTGTCACAGCTGTCGCAGCTGTCCGGAAAGGACGTCGCCATGTCTTCTGCCCACCGCACCCTGGGAGTCCGCTACGCGGTGCTCTCCGACCGCGGCTCGGTCCGGGAACGCAACGAGGACTCCGGATACGCCGGTCCGCGGCTGCTCGCCGTCGCCGACGGCTTCGGCGGCGGCCGCCACGCGAGCGAGGCGGCGATCGAGGCGCTCAAGCCGCTGGAGGCCGAGGTTCCGGGGGCCGAGCTGCTGAGTGCCCTGGAGGAGGCGGCGCGCCGGGCGCACGCCTCGGTGCGCGAACTGGCCGCGTCCGACCCCGCGCTGCGCGACGTCGGGACGACGCTGACCGCGATGGTGTGGTCCGGTTCCCGGCTGGGGCTGGTGCACATCGGCGATTCGCGGGCGTATCTGCTGCGCGGCGGCGAGCTGTTCCAGATCACCCACGACCACACGGTGGTGCAGTCGCTGATCGACGAGGGGCGCATGTCCGTAGCGGAGGCCGCGTCCCACCCCCAGCGGGCGCTGCTGCTGCGGGCCGTGGGCGGCGGGGCGGCGTTCGAACCCGATCTGGCGCTGCGGGACGCCCTCGCCGGTGACCGGTATCTGCTGTGCTCGGACGGGCTCAGCGGGGTGGTGGCCGCGGAGGAGATCCGGCGCGTGCTGGGCTCGGTGGCCGATCCGGGAAAGGCGGCGCTCGAACTCATCGCCCTCGCCAACCGCGCGGGCGGGCCCGACAACGTCACGTGCGGCGTGGCCCATGTGGTGGACGGGACGGAGCTGCCCGCCGCCTGACGTTCCGTCGCCTCTTCGCAGGGACCTCGGTCGCCCCTCCTGACTCCGGCGCCGAAGTGCAGTGGAATGGGCCACATGGCGCGTGCGGCTCACCAGGTCGTGGAAGGCATGGCCGCCACGGAACGTACGGGTAAGGGGTAGGCAGATGTCCGTAGGACCGATCCGGCTCTCGCAGGATGCGCACACCGCTCTCCGGCCGCCCGTCAAGGCCCGCATCACCGGAGGGTTCTGGGCCGCGAAGCGGCGCGTCAACGCCGAGGTCAGCGTGGCGCAGGGGCCGGGGAGACTGGAGGAGGCGGGCAACCTGGCCAATCTGCGGGCCGCCGCCGGGACGGCGGAGGAGGGGTTCACGGGGGACTTTCCGTTCCAGGACTCCGATGTGCACAAGTGGCTAGAGGCCGCGTCCTGGCAGCTCGCCGAGGAGCCCGGCGGCCCGGCCGCCGGGGAGCTGGCCGGGCAGGTGGCGCGGCTGGCGGCCCTGGTGTCGGACGCTCAGGACGCGGATGGCTATCTGCAGACGTACTACCAGGCCAGGCCGGATGCCCGGCGGTGGACGGAGCTGCACTGGGGGCACGAGCTGTACTGCGCGGGCCATCTCCTCCAGGCCGCCGTCGCGCATCGGCGGGCCACCGGCGAGGACGGACTGCTCGGCGTGGCGGTGCGGTTCGCCGATCACATCGACGCGGTCTTCGGCCCGGGCAAGGCCGTGGACGCGGTGTGCGGGCATCCGGAGATCGAGACGGCGCTGGTCGAGCTGTACCGGGAGACCGGCGAGCGGCGCTATCTCGATCTGGCCGGGTACTTCGTGGACCGGCGCGGTGCGGGCACCCTCGGCGACGGCCCGCCGGAGGGCGCGACGGGCCCCCGCCCCGGGGCGCCCTACTGGCAGGACCACGTCCCGGTGCGGGACGCGAGGGCGGTCGCCGGGCATGCGGTGCGCCAGCTGTATCTGCTGGCCGGGGCCGCGGACCTGGCGGCCGAGACCGGCGACCGGGAGCTTGTGGAGGCGCTGGTGCGGCTGTGGGAGGACATGGCCGCCACCAAGACCTATGTGACGGGCGGGGTGGGCTCCCGGCACGATCTGGAGTCCTTCGGCGACGCTCACGAACTCCCGCCGGACCGGGCGTACGCGGAGACCTGCGCGGCCATCGCCGCCATCCAGTTCAGCTGGCGGATGGCGCTGCTCACGGGGGACGCCCGCTACAGCGACCTGATCGAACGGACCCTGTTCAACGGCTTCGCGTCCGGGGTCTCGCTGGACGGTGAGCGCTGGCTGTACGTGAATCCGCTTCAGGTCAGGGACGGCCGTACGCAGACGCACAGCGACCAGGAGGCGCGGCGGACGCCCTGGTTCCGCTGCGCCTGCTGCCCGCCCAATGTGATGCGGCTGCTGGCCTCGCTGCCGCACTACATGGCGAGCGGTGACGCCGGGGGCCTGCAGCTGCACCAGTACGCGTCGGGGGTGTACGCGGCGGGCGGCGGGGCGGTGCGCGTGGGCACCGGCTACCCGTGGGAGGGCCGGATCGCGGTCGTCGTGGACGAGGCTCCCGCAGAGGCGGACTGGACGCTGTCGCTGCGCATCCCGCAGTGGGCCGAACGGTACGAGGCGACGGTCGGCGGCGAGCCGGTGACGGCCCGCACGGAGGGAGGCTGGCTGCGGCTGCGGCGCCGCTGGCGGCCGGGCGAGACCGTGGTCCTGACGCTGCCGATGGCGCCCCGGCTGACCCGCCCCGATCCGCGGGTGGACGCGGTGCGCGGCTGCGCCGCGATCGAGCACGGACCGCTGGTGTACTGCCTGGAACAGCCGGATCAGCCCGCCGGGCTGCGGCTGGACGGCATCACGCTCGACACGGGCACCGGGCTGATCGCCGAGCACCGGCCGCGGCTGCTGGGCGGAGTGACCGTGATCATGGCCCGGGCGCTGTGCCGGACGGCCACGCCCGACGGCTGGTGGCCGTACCCGCGCACCGGGGGCCACGCCGGAAGCGTGGGCGACCCGGTGCGCGTCACCGCGATCCCCTATTACGCCTGGGCGAACCGGGAGGCCGGACCGATGCGCGTCTGGATCCCCGCGTAGCGCCCGCCGGAACTCGGCGGGCGTCCTGCGCGTTTTCCGCTGCAGGAACACGCTTCGTGCCCGAGCGGCACACCGGCGGACGGGAGGTGCCCCTTGAGCACCGGCTCCACAGACCGGGGGGACGACGCGGGCGGCACGGACGGCGCGGACGACTGGGACGACGTCGTTCTCGACGAGGACTTCGTCCGGGGCGCCGACGTCACCGAGCCTGCCGCGCGCACGCGCGTGCTGACCGCGCGCTGGCGGCGGCGCGGTGCGCCCGAGCCCCAGCCCTGGCGGGCGGACGAGCCGCCGGCGGGCTGGTTCTGGAGCAAGCGCCGCAGGCGGCGACGGCGGCGCTAGCGGATCTCTCCCGGGGCGGGGCGGCGACCGGCTTCCCGGCCGTTATGCGCTCGCAACGCACCCGGCGGGGTCACGGTGGCACGGAGAGTGGCAGGATGCGGGCCGACGTACTGATCACGTGTCCCGTGGGGTCGTTCGCCGACCACGTCCCGGAGGTGCCGTGTCCGCTCGCTCCGCGCTGCCCGCCTTAGCCACCGCCACCGCTGCCGTGCTGCTCATCGGCGGCTGTACCAGCACCGAACCGTCGGCCTCCGGCGGCCAGGACATCAGCCTGGTGACGTCCGGGAAGCTGACCACCTGCACGCATCTGCCCTATCCGCCCTTCCAGTCACGGCAGGGCAAGAAGATCGTCGGCTTCGACGTGGATCTGGTCGATCTCGTCGCCTCGGAGCTGAAGGTGAAGCAGGAGATCGTGGACACGCCCTTCGAGGGCATCCAGTCCGGTGAGGACCTCAACACCAGCACCTGCGATGTCGCCGCGGCCGGGATGACGATCAACGCCGTCCGCGAGAAGAACCTGGACTTCTCCCGCCCCTACTTCGAGGCCACGCAGGCGCTGCTCACCCGGAAGGGCAAGCCGTACCGGGCCCTCGGCGACCTCAAGGGCAAGCGGCTGGCGGTCCAGCAGGGGACCACCGGGGAGACCTACGCCCAGAAGCGGGCCGTGGGCGCCACCCTGGTCCAGTTCGAGGACCTCGGGCTGCTGGTGTCCGCGGTCAAGACCGGACAGGTCGCGGCGGGGATCAACGACAACGGAGTGCTGTACGACTTCGTCAAGGACAACCCGGACACCGAGGTGACGGCCGAGTTCAGCACCGGCGAGAAGTACGGCATCGCCGTACGCACCGGCAACGACGCCCTGCGCAAGAAGATCAACAAGGTGCTGGGGGACGCCAGGGCGGACGGCCGCTACAGCAAGATCTACCGGAAGTGGTTCGGCACCGCGCCCAGGAAGTGAGCTATGGCCATCACCCGTCGGCAGCGGGCGCGGGCGGTACGGACGGTGCAGTACGCCGTGCTCGCCGCCGTGCTGCTCGTCATCGTCCTGGCCGCGGACTGGGGTGAACTGCGCCGCGCGTTCTTCGACGCGGGCGTCGCCCGGTCCCTGTTCCCCGACATCATCACCACCGCCCTGGTCAACACCGTCGTCTACACGCTGCTCGGCTTCGGTTTCGGGCTCGTGGCCGGGCTGGTGCTCGCGCTGATGCGGCTCTCGCGGGTGCCGCCGTACCGATGGCTGTCGGTGGCGTACATCGAGTTCTTCCGCGGCGTACCGGCGCTGCTGGTCTTCATCGCGCTGGGCTTCGGGGTGCCGCTCGCCTTCCAGGTGGCGCTGGACCGGTATGTCACGGTCATGCTGGCGCTCGGTCTGGTCGGGGCCGCGTACATGGCGGAGACGATCCGGGCGGGCATCCGGGCCGTGCCCAAGGGGCAGATGGAGGCGGCGCGTTCACTGGGCATGTCCCATGGCCGGGCGATGGTCTCGATCATCATCCCGCAGGCGTTCCGGATCGTGCTGCCGCCGCTGACCAACGAACTGATCCTGCTGACCAAGGACTCGTCCCTGGTCTATCTGCTCGGGCTCTCCCTGGACCAGTACGAACTGTCCAAGTTCGGCCGGGACGCGCTCAATCAGCACCGCAGTCTCACCCCGATCCTGGTCGCCGGGCTGTGCTACCTGCTCATCACGGTTCCGCTGGGCCAGTTGGTCCGGTGGCTCGAAGCCCGTACCGCGAAGGCGAGGTGAGGACCCGTGATCCGGATCCGGGGGCTGCACAAGTCCTTCGGCGGGCTGGAGGTGCTGAAGGGCATCGACCTCGCGGTGGAACGGGGCGAAGTGGTCTGTGTCATCGGGCCGTCCGGCTCCGGCAAGTCGACCCTGCTGCGCTGTGTGAACCTGCTGGAGGAGCCGACGTCGGGCTCGGTGACCGTGGGCGGGAGCGAGGTCACCGATCCGGACGTGGACATCGACCGGATGCGGCGGCGGATCGGCATGGTGTTCCAGGCGTTCAACCTCTTCCCGCATCTGACGGCGCTGGAGAATCTGACCGTCCCCCAGCGGCGGGTGCTGCGCCGCGACAAAGCCGAGGCGGCGCGGATCGGCCGGGACACGCTGCGCCGCGTGGGCCTGACCGGCAAGGAGACCGCCTATCCGGCGCAGCTGTCGGGCGGACAGCAGCAGCGGGTGGCGATCGCGCGGGCGCTGGTGATGGATCCGGAGCTGATGCTGTTCGACGAGCCGACGTCGGCCCTCGACCCCGAGCTGGTCGGGGATGTGCTCGCCGTCATGCGGGCGCTGGCCGACGAGGGGATGACGATGCTGGTCGTCACGCATGAGATGAGCTTCGCGCGGGAGGTCGCGGACCGGGTGGTGTTCATGGACGACGGGGCGATCGTGGAGGAGGGCGGTCCGGAGCAGGTGGTGGGCGCGCCACGGCATCCCCGGACCCAGGCGTTCCTCACCCGGGTGCTGGACCCGGCCGCGGCCCGGGTGGTCCCGGACGACGGTCCGCGGGACGCCCGTACCGGCCGCTGAGCACACCGCGTTTTGTCAGTCCGCGCGTATTCGGGGCGGGACGGCAACTTTCCGGGCCCCGGGGGCCACTGGAGGGTGCGGGCGGCGTTCCCGTACGGCCACTCCCTGGCGCGAGCGCCGCCCGCTCCCGTTCCCCACACGGAAGAGAGCCGCCATGCGCGCACGAAGACTTCGCGGATTACGCGCCCTCCTGACCGCCACCGCGGCCGGGGCGCTGTCCCTCATCGGATTCACCGCACCCGCCGACGCCGCCGGGACGGGCGCGTCGGACACCTGGAATCCGCCGAGCAATCTCGTCCAGCCGCTGAACGAGGTCTGGCGGCACGTCGAGTCCACCTATCCCGACCTGTACGGCTTCAAGAACTACGGCTGGGATCAGGTGATGGCCAACAAGGGCAGCCTGAACTACTGCGTCCGCTGGGAATCCGACCAGCCGGTCACGGCGCAGCTACGCGACCAGATCCACACGGCGCTCAAGCGCCAGTCGAAGAAGTGGATCGACCAGGTCGCGGGATTCGAGAACTTCCCGTACAAGGAGGTCCCGGTCAAGATCGTCGGCTGGGCGGTCAAGAACCGCTCCACGCTGCAGTGGAGTGACAACTCGGTCGACATCTACACCGGTCTGGACGGCGGCGGCGCTCCGCAGTGCGCCCCGGACTGCGGCCGCTTCTTCCACCAGGACGGCAACTACTCCAAGTGCCCCGGTGGCGCGGCGCGCCACTACGACCAGTCGCTGTGGCTGACCAAGGGCTTCGGCGGCGGCGCGGGCGGCGACTGGGGACAGCGCATCGGCAGTGAATACATGCTGGGCACGCTGAACCAGGACAACATCCACATCCTGCTCCACGAGATCGGGCACACCTACGGTCTGGACGACTTCTACGACTGGACCCCGACCGGCGTGGGCGGATTCCTCATGCAGGCGGGAACCGCCGATCACATCACGGAATTCGACAAGTGGATGTACCGGGACTTCTGGCGCCATCTGAAGAACCGCTACGGCCTGTAGCCGCCGCGGACTCAAGGGTTGGGTGCGCCGCCGCCTCAATTCCCGGGTCTTCCCGTCGGAGTTGAGGCGGCCTTACTGTAGTAACCGGTTTCTGCCCGGTCGGTATCGCGCTTGGGCGGGTTCGGGAAGGGGTATCTCGATGGCGCGTTCCCCGGGATCGACGGGTCCTACGCTGGCGGTCATCGCCCGCGAGGCAGGGGTTTCGGTGCCGACCGCTTCGAAGGTGGTCAACGGCCGCGAGGATGTGGCGCCCGACACCCGCCGCCGGGTCAGCGAGGTCCTGGACCGCCTGGGGTACGTCCGCAAACCGCGCCCGGAGGCGCCCCGGCCGCCCGCCCTGGTCGATCTGGTGGTGCGTTCGCTGGACGGCGCACGGTCGGGCGCGGTGCTGCACGGTGTGGAGGCGGCGGCGCACGACGCGGGGCTCGAGGTGGTGGTGTCGGCCGGGCTGCCGCGCGCCCGCGACGGGCAGCCCGAGCGGGGCTGGCTGGACAAGCTGTGCGCCCGGGGCAGTTCCGGGGTGCTGTTCCATCTCGCGGAGCTGACGTCCGCCCAGTACGCCTGGCTCGATGAGCACCGGGTTCCGTTCGTGCTGATCGATCCCGGGCCGGTGCCGCCGCCGGGCGTGCCGTCCGTGGGCGCCGCCGACTGGCAGGGCGGGGTGAGCGCGACCGAGCATCTGCTCGGGCTGGGGCACCGGCGGATCGCGGTGATCGGCGGATACCGGAGTCATGTGGGCAACGGTGGGCGGGTGGCCGGGTTCCGCTCGGCGATGGCCGCGGCCGGGCTGCGGGTGCCGCCCTCGTACGTACGCCACGGCGACTTCCGGGAGGCCGGTGCGTACCAGCGGATGACGGAGCTGCTGGAGCTGCCCGAACCACCGACGGCGGTGTTCGTGTGCTCCGACCCGATGGCGCTCGGCGCGTACCGGGCGCTGCGGGAGCGGGGGTTGCGGATGCCGGAGGACGTCAGCGTGGTGGGCTTCGACGATCTGCCGCAGGCCCGCTGGACCACACCGGCGCTCACCACGGTCCGTCAGCCGCTGTCGGAGATGGCGGCGACGGCGCTGCGGACCCTGCTGCGGCTGCGGGCGGGCGAGGTTCCGGAGGGGATGCGGACCGAGCTGTCCACCCGGCTGATCGTCCGTTCCAGTACCGCTCCCCCGGCCCCTTCTTCCTCTTGACCGAGAAGTCGAACGCTGATCGGATGTCCGAACGACCCATAGGGTCCGCGCATCACTCGTACCACGTTGCCCCTGGCCGTCGCCGTACCGATTCTCCGGAGGTCTTCGCCCCGTGTTCGTCGATCTGCCCCTGGACCAGCTGCGCACGTACCAGCCCCCGCTGCCCGAGCCGGACGGCTTCGACGCCTTCTGGGAGCGCACCCTCGCCGAGGCCCGCACCACGGACCTGGACGCGGTCTTCACCGAGACCGACGCGGGCCTGGCCCGGCTGCACACCTACGACGTGGAGTTCTCCGGGTTCGGCGGGCACCGGATACGCGGCTGGCTGCTGGCCCCGCGCGAGGCCGCGGGCCCGCTGCCGTGCGTGGTGCAGTACATCGGCTACAGCGGCGGCCGGGCGTTGCCGCACAACTGGCTGCTGTGGCCGTCGGTGGGCTACGCGGTCTTCGTCATGGACACCCGCGGGCAGGGCTGGGGCCAGCACTCCCCCGGCGCCACCCCCGATCCGGCGGGCGGCACCGGGCCCGAGGCGCCGGGCAAGATGACGCAGGGAATCCTCTCCCCGGACGACTACTACTACCGGCGGCTGTACACCGACGCCGTGCGCGCGGTGGAGGCCGCCCGCACGCATCCGCTGGTCGACTCGGGCCGGATCGTCGTCAGCGGCGGCAGCCAGGGCGGCGGCATGGCGCTGGCGGCTGCCGGACTGGTGCCGGATCTGACCGCGGCGCTGGTGGACGTGCCGTTCATGACGCACATCCGGCGGGCCGTCGAGATCACCGACGCCGATCCGTACGGCGAGCTGGTCCGCTTCTGCGCCGGTCAGCGCGATCTCACCGAGCGGGTCTTCGCGACCCTCGACCACTTCGACGGCCTCAACTTCGCGGCCCGGGCCACCGCGCCCGCGCTCTTCTCGACCGCCCTGCGCGACCCCGTCACCCCGACCTCGTGCGGCTTCGCCGCGTACCACCACTACGCGGGAGAGAAGGAGCTGAAGGTGTGGACCTTCAACGGCCACGAGGGCGGCGGCCCCCACCAGCAGGCCGAGCAGATCGCCTACCTGCGCGGGCTCCTCGGCTGACGCCGGAGCCGCTCGGCTGAACCCGGCGCGGTGAGCGGCGTTCGGCAGCCGCTCACCGCGGGGAAGACAGGGGCTACCCGTACCGAAGGAGTCGCCCATGCCCGCACAGCCCCTGAACGGCATCACCGTCGTCGCCCTCGAACAGGCCGTCGCCGCCCCGTTCGCCACCCGCCAGCTCGCCGATCTCGGCGCGCGGGTCATCAAGGTGGAGCGGCCGGGGCGGGGCGACTTCGCCCGGGAGTACGACCGTGAGGTCAAGGGCATGTCGGCGTACTTCGTCTGGGTCAACCGCGGCAAGGAGAGCGTCGTCCTCGACGTGAAGGACGCCGCGGACCGGGCCCTGCTCGACCGACTCCTGGCCCGTAGCGACGTGTTCGTGCACAACCTCGGCCCCGGTGCGGTGGACCGGCTCGGGCTCTCGGCGGACGCGCTGCGGGCCGGGCATCCCCGCCTGATCAACTGCGCGATCACCGGCTACGGGGGCCACGGGCCGTACCGGGACAAGAAGGCGTACGACCTGCTCGTCCAGTGCGAGGCGGGGCTGCTGTCGATCACCGGCAGCCCCGAGGAACCCGCCCGCCCCGGTATCTCGATCGCCGATATCGCGGGCGGGATGTACGCGTACACCGGCATCCTCACCGCGCTGTACGAGCGGGAGCGCACCGGCGCGGGGACGGACCTGAGCGTCAGCCTCCTCGACGCGCTGGGCGAGTGGATGGGCCATCCGTACTTCGCGCAGGCCTACGGCGGAGACGGGGTGGTGCGCAGCGGGGCCCGCCATCCGTCGATCTCCCCGTACGGGGCCTACGCTTGCGGCGACGGCGCCCAGGTGTTTCTGAGCGTGCAGAACGACCGCGAGTGGATCGCCTTGTGCGAACGCGTCGTGGGCCGTCCGGAGCTGATCCGCGATCCGCGCTTCGCCGACAACCCGCTGCGCCGCACCCACGACGAGGAGCTCACGGCCGAGCTGGAGCGGACCTTCGCCGACCATACGGCCGACGGCCTGGTGGCCCTGCTGGATGGGGCGGGCATCGCCAATGCCCGGCTGCGGGATGTGGCGGGGCTGGCCGACCATCCGCAGCTGGCCGCCCGGGAGCGATGGGGCGAGTTCGGCTCGCCCGTCGGGCCGCTGCGCGGCCTGCTGCCGCCGGTCGAGGTGGCGGGGCGTCAGGCGGCGCTGCGGCCGGTGCCCGGGCTGGGCGCGCACACGGAGTCGGTGCGCGCCGAGTTCTCCTGACGCCCCCGCACGGGCCGGTGCGCCGGGAGACTCGCTGTGACAGGGGCCTTACGCGGCAGGGACGACGGGCGGCAGCTCGGAGTCGCGCCGCACCAGGGCGGCGTAGCGGCCGTCCTGGACGAGCAGTTCCTCATGGGTGCCCTGCTCGGCGATGCGGCCGCCGTCGAGGACGACGATCCGGTCGGCGTCGCGCACGGTGGAGAGCCGGTGGGCGATGGTGATGGTGGTACGACCGGCCGTCAGGCCGTCGATGGCCTTCTGCACGGCCTGCTCGGTGCGGGTGTCGAGGGCGCTGGTGGCCTCGTCGAGGACGAGGACGGGCGGGTCGCGCAGAATCGTCCGGGCTATGGCCAGCCGCTGCTTCTCACCGCCGGAGAAACGGTATCCCCGCTCCCCCACCAGGGTGTCGTAGCCGTCGGGGAGGGCGGCGATGTGGTCGTGGATCTGGGCTGCCTCGGCCGCCGCGACGATCTCCGCCTCGGTCGCGTCGGGCTTGGCGAAGCGCAGGTTGTCGGCGATCGAGGCATGGAAGAGATAGGTCTCCTGGGAGACGACGCCGACCGCGCGGGCAAGGCTGTCGAAGTCGAGATCCCGGACGTCGACCCCGTCGATCAGCACCCGGCCGCCGGTCACGTCGTACAGCCGGGGCACCAGGTAGCTGAGGGTCGTCTTGCCGGAGCCGGTCGACCCGACGACGGCCAGGCTGCCGCCCGCCGGGATGGTCAGGTCGATGGCGCGCAGGGTCCCCTGCGGCGAGGCCGGGTCCCGGGCGTCGTAGTCGAAGTCGACGCCGTCGAAGCGGACTTCGCCGCGCACCTTCTCCAGCCGCACCGGCCGGTCGGGCTCGGTGATGTCGATCGGCAGGTCGAGGTATTCGAAGATGCGGGCGAAGAGGGCGAGGGAGGTCTGCATGTCCACCCCGGTGGACAGCAGGCTGACGGTGGGCCGGAACAGCCCCTGCTGGAGCGAGACGAAGGCGACCAGGGTGCCGATGGAGACGGCCGGGCCCCCGGTCTGGAGGGCGATTCCGGCGGCCCAGTAGATGACGGCGGGCATGGCCGCCATCACGACGCCGATGGTGGACATGCGCCAGCGGCCCGCCATGCTGGCGCGCACCTCGAGGCCGACCAGGCGCTCGGACTCCCGGGTGAAATCCTGGGTGAGCGAGTCGGAGCGGCCCATGGTGCGGCCGAGCAGGATGCCGCTCACCGACAGCGACTCGGTGACCATCGCGGACATGGCCGCCATCTGCTTCTGGCGCTGTGAAGTGATCTTCTTGCGCTCGTTGCCGACCCGGCGGCTGATCCAGACGAACACCGGCAGCAGGAGCAGCGAGACGACGGTCAGCCGCCAGTCGAGGGCGAGCATGGCGACCACCGTGGCCACGACGCTGGTGAGGTTGGAGACCAGCGAGGTCGCGGTGGAGGTGACGGTGGCCTGCATACTGCCGATGTCATTGGCGATCCGGGACTGCACCTCGCCGGTGCGGGTGCGGGTGAAGAACGCGAGCGGCATGCGCTGCAGCCGGTCGTAGACCGCGGCCCGCAGGTCGTGCATGACGCGCTGGCCGACGGTGGTGGAGATGAGGGTCTGCAGGACGCCGAAGACGCTGTTGACGACGGCGGCCGCGATCATGCCGAGGGCGAGCAGGGTCAGCAGACCGGTGCGCCGCTCGGGGATGGCGTCGTCGAGGATCTCGCGGAGCAGGAACGGCGAGGCGACCGAGACCAGCGCGGAGGCGGCGACCAGCAGCCCGACCAGGGCGAGCCGACCACGGTAGGGACGGAAGAGCCGGAGGATGCGCCGCACTTGCGCGGGCCGCTCCGGATCGGGGACGGATGGCGTCGATGGTGGTGTGTCGTGACGCATGGGCTCCTTCTGATGGCAGACGGCACGGACTTATCGAGGATAGCTCACTGTTACCTATACTCACAATGAACAGGGTCCGATAGACTGCGATCATGTCCACCCCCGAGACATCCGGCCGCCTCGCGGAGCAGCTGCTGCGCCTGACCCGCCGACTGCAGCGTGCCCAGAAGCGCCATATGGAGCCGCTCGGCATCACCCCGGCCCAGGCCCGGCTGCTGCGCACCGTGGCACACCACGACGCGCCGCCGCGGATGGCGGACCTCGCCGAGCGCCTGGAGGTGGTCCCGCGGGCGGTGACCTCGCTGGTGGACGCGCTGGAGGCGCACGGCTCGGTGCGCCGTGCGCCGGATCCGTCCAACCGCCGGGTGGTGCGGATCGAGCTGACCGAGACCGGCCAGTCGACGTTGCGTGCCCTGCGCGAAGCGCGCCGGGCCGCCGCCGAGGACGTGCTGGCACCGCTGAACGATCAGCAGCGGGACGCCCTGGGCGATCTGCTCGACAACCTCTCCGGGCCCCCCGGCAGCCGCTGCTGACGCGGGGGCCCGGAGCGGTCAGCCGTGTGAGGCGGGACCGGCCACGGGCTCGGCCGGGACCGACGCCGGGACGGCCTTCTCAGCGGCCTTCTCACCGGACTCCTCACCCGGCTCGCCGCCCGGCTCGTCACCTGGCTTCTCCCCGGCGAGGACCCGCTTGGCCCGTTCGGTGTCCAGCGCGCCCTCCCACCGTGCGACGGCGAAGACCGCCACACAGTTGCCGAGCAGGTTGGTGGCGACCCGCATCGAGTCCATGATCCGGTCCACCCCGAGCAGCAGCGCGACGGCGGCGGCCGGGATCACCCCGAGGGCCGAGGCCGTCGCCGACAGGGCGAGAAAGGCCGATCCGGGCACGCCCGCCATGCCCTTGCTGGTGAGCATCAGCACGAGGATGACGGTGATCTGCTGGCCGAGGCTCAGGTCGACGCCGACCGCCTGGGCGATGAACAGCGTGCCGATCGACAGATAGATCGACGCACCGTCCAGGTTGAAGGAGTAGCCGGTGGGCAGCACCAGCCCGACCGCGTCCTCGCGGCATCCGGCCGCGCGCAGCTTCTGCATCATGCGCGGCAGCACGCTCTCGCTGGAGGCGGTGCCGAGCGCGAGCAGCATCTCCTCGCGGGTGTACCTGACGAACTTCCACAGGCTCAGCCCGGTGACCAGCTTGAGGGCCACGGCGAGCAGGGCGAGGAAGAGCAGTGCGACGCCGTAGCAGAGCGCGATCAGCTTGCCGTACGTCGACAGGGCGCCCAGCCCGTACTGCCCGACGAGATGGGCCATGGCGCCGAAGACCGCGAGCGGCGCGAGCCTCATGAGGAAGCCGACGACGGTGAAGACGACCTGCTGCGCCTGCTCGATGGCCGGGAGGATCGCGGGCACCTTGGTCTTGCCGAGGTGCAGCACGGCCGCGCCCACCAGGCAGGCCAGCACCAGGACTTGGAGCAGGGAGTTCTCGGCGAAGGCGCCGACGGCGCTGTCCGGCAGCGCGTCCAGCACGAACTGGGACGCCGACGGCAGATGGCCACCGGCGGTCTGGCCGTCCACGGCCGAGCCGTCCAGGGAGGCGGGGTCGACGTGCATACCGGTGCCGGGCCCGACCAGGTTGGCGGCGAGCAGACCGAGGATCAGCGCCGCCGTCGTGGCCACCTCGAACCAGATCAGCGCCTTCAGCCCGATCCGCCCGAACGCCTTCAGATCACCGGCCTTCGCGATGCCCGCGACGACCACACAGAAGACGAGCGGCGCGATGACCGCCTTGATCAGGCGCACAAAGCCGTCACCGAGCGGCTGGACGGCCGTGCCCACGTCCGGCCACAGCTTCCCGACCGCGACTCCGAGCACGAGCGCGCAGGCGACCTGCGTGAACAGCGAGGTGCGCAGCACTCGGCTTGCGCGCCGGACGACAGAGGGTGAGGGGTACGGCACGGAGACTCCTCGGCAGGGATGCCCGGGGACATCCAGAGACTTCTGAGATGCGGAAAATTACTTCCGCGCAGCGCCGATATTGCCGAGTGCACGTTTCCGCCGATGAGTTCCGTGTAACAGCCGCGAAAACCCTGCTGTCGTTGTGTTACGCCCGCGCCCCGCCGGGGCTCAGGCGGCCAGGTGCGCCTTGTCCCCCATCACCACTGCCGGGTGCCGCTCGGGGTCGAGGTTCCGCAGCAGATACTCCATACCGGACTTGGGCAGGCTCACACAGGCCGACGTGCCGCTGCCGTGGTCCATGTGCAGCCAGATGCTCCCGCCCTTGCGCTGCCCCTCGGGCCGGGTCGAGTCGAGCGGCGAGGTGCCCTTGACGCGGTTGTAGTCGATGGCGATGACGTAGTTGAAGTCCGTCCAGTGCGACTTGGGCCAGTAATGGGGAGCGGCGAAGGCCGACGTTTCGGTGTACGGCAGCCGGGCGCCGGGGTCCGGGAGCACTCCGCCCGCGTCGCTGAGCGTGTAGACACCGACCGGACTGCGCTTGTCGCCCTCGTGATGACGTGTCGTCCAGCCGCGCTTGCCGTTATGACCGGCCCAACTACGGGTGCGCTTCCAGTCCTTGCCTTCCTTGGTGTACAGCACCACGGTCGCGTCGGCGGAGTTCACTCCTTTGCCGTAGACCGCTACAACCTGCCGTGCATTTCCGGGGATTTTGGCCTGGAGGGCGTTTCCCACCTCCGGGATGCGGGTGGGGTCCGACGCCGGGGCCTTGCTGCTCATCGCGTGCTTTCCCTGGCCGCCGCCCTTGTCGCCACCGCTGTCGCCGCCTCCGCCGCAGGCGGTGAGGAGGGTGAGGGCAGCGGCGGTCGCGACCGCCGTACGCATGGACACCGTGCCGGAAATTCGCATGTGCCCCATCGTCCCACTCCGGTGTGGGCCCGGCGCGCCCGGGATTGGCGTGTTCCGCCCCTCTGCGGAAAAACCAGTTGAAATTCGCACCCGTGAAGGGCCAACCTTTCACGTCTCTTTGCCTTCGCGGCCGCCGCCACTCACCCAGGAACGTCATGCGCATTCGCGATCTTCCGTATTCCGATCCCGGTCTACCCGACGTACGGTCAGGTACCCGGTTCCTCGTCTGGCTGGGCCGGAACCAGCTGGGCGGGCAGATCAAGGCCGCTCTGTGGGGGCTGCTGCACATGGCGGCCCTGGTGTGCTTCCCACTCGCGATCGGCTTCGGCGTGCAAGCGGTCGTCGACCGTTCCGGTTCGCGGCTCGCCCTGGCCGGGGCGCTGATGGTGGGGCTCACCGTGCTCACCGCGCTCGGCGACGCCATGCTGCACCGGGCGGCGGTCACCAACTGGATCACGGCGGCGGCCCGGGTGCAGCAGCTGCTGGCCCGTAAGACGGTCGAGCTGGGTTCGGCGCTGACCCGGCGGGTGGCGGCGGGCGAGGTCGTCGCCGTGTCCACGGGCGATGTCGAGAAGATCGGCTGGTTCGTGGAGGCGCTGTCCCGCTTCACCGCGGCCGCCCTCACGACCGTCGGGCTGTGCGTGGGGCTGGTGATCTACCAGCCCGCGCTCGGCGCGGTGGTGGCGCTCGGCGTACCCGCGCTGGCGCTGGCGGTGCTGCCGCTGCTGCCGAGGGCCGCGCGCCGGGCCGATGAGCAGCGGGAGAAGGCGGGCCGGGCGACCGAGCTGGCGTCGGACACCGTGGCCGGGCTGCGGGTGCTGCGCGGTATCGGCGGCGAGGACCTGTTCCTGAGCCGCTACCGGCGGGTCTCCCAGGAGGTGCGGAGCGCGGCGGTGCGCAGCGCTCGCATGTGGTCGCTGATCGCGGCGGTGCAGGTCGCGCTGCCGGGGATGCTGCTGATCGGGGTCGTCTGGTACGGGGTGGTACTGGCCGGGAGCGGGCGGATCACGGTGGGCGAGCTGGTCACCGTCTACAGCGCGGTGACGTTTCTGCTGTTTCCTCTGCGGCACTTCGAGGAGATCGCGATGGCCTACTCCTTCTCCCGGCCCTCGGCCCGCCGCGCGGCCCGGGTGCTGGCGCTGCGGCGCCCCTCGGCCGAGATCAAGGACACACGGGCGGCCGGGTCCGGCGAGAAGCTGCCGACCGGCGATCTGTACGACCCGGCCACCGGCATGCTGGCACCGAGCGGGCAGCTCACCGCGGTGGTGTGCGGCGATCCTGACACGGCGGGACGGATGGCGGACCGGCTCGGCGGCCACCCCACCGAGGACGGCGCGGATTCCGTGGACGGTACGGATTCCGTGGACGGTACGGATTCCGTGGACGGTACGGATTCCGTGGACGCTGACGGGGCGCCCTCGGCGCTGCTGGGCGGCGTCGCGCTGGACGAGATGCCGCTGGCCGCCGCGCGCGCCGCGGTACTCGTGCAGGACAAGGACCCGGTGCTGCTGTCGGGGACGCTCACCGAGCTGCTGGATGTGCCGCAGTCGGGCGCGGTACCGGCCCGGAAGGCGCTGGAGGCGGCGCAGTGCGGGGATGTGCTGGAGGCGCTGGAGCAGGCGTCGATGGCCGACTCCGGCGACGGGGACCCGATGGGCGCCCGGATCACCGAACGCGGCCGCTCGCTGTCGGGCGGCCAGCGGCAGCGGCTGGCGCTGGCCCGCTCGCTGGTGACCGACCCTGAGGTGCTGGTGCTGGACGAACCCACGTCCGCCGTGGACTCGCACACCGAGGCACGGATCGGCGAGGGGGTGAAGCGGCTCCGGGCGGACCGGACCACGGTCGTGTTCACCTCCAGCCCGCTGCTGCTGGACCAGGCCGACCGGGTGGTGTTCGTGCACGACGGCGTGGCGGCGGGCGTGGGAAGCCACCGCGAGCTGCTGAGCACCGATCCCGCGTATCGCGCGGTGGTCACCCGGGAGCCGGACGACGTCCGGGAGCAGGGCGACGGCCGCGGCGGGATCACGGAACTGGAACGCATCGAAGAACAGATCGAGGAGTCGGCATGATCGGCGTGGCGCCACCCGCCTACGACCCGGCCGCACCGGAGTCGGCGACGACACTGCCGGTCGGCACGGCCGCCACCGTGCGGGATTATGTGCGCGAGCTGCTGCGGCGGCATCGGAGGGCCTTCATCGTGCTGATGGCGGTGAACGCCACCGCCGTGCTCGCCTCGATGGTCGGCCCTCAGCTGCTGGGCGGTGTCGTCGAGGACCTGTCGCAGGGCAAGGACGACCTCCATATCGAGCGCACCGTGGCACTGTTCGCGGTGGCGCTCGTGGTGCAGACCGTGTTCGTGCGGATGGTGCGGCTGCGCGGTGCGGTGCTGGGCGAACAGATGCTCGCCGATCTGCGGGAGGACTTCCTCGTACGGTCGGTGGGACTGCCGCCGGGCGTGCTGGAGCGGGCCGGGACCGGTGATCTGCTGTCCCGGATCACCACCGACATCGACCGACTGGCGAACGCGATGCGCGAGGCGGTCCCGCAGCTCTCCATCGGAGTGGTCTGGACGGGCCTGCTGCTGGGCGCGCTGACCGTGACGGCTCCGCCGCTGGGGCTCTCGGTGCTGGTGGCGCTCCCGGTGCTGGTGATCGGCTGCCGCTGGTACTTCAAGCGGGCGCCGAGCGCCTATCGCTCGGAGGCGGCCGGGTACGCGGCGGTGTCCGCGTCCCTGACCGAGAGCGTGGACGCGGGCCGGACCATCGAGGCCCACCGGCTGGGCGACCGGCGCATCGCCCAGTCCGAGCTACGTATCCGCCAATGGACCTCGTGGGAGCGATACACGCTCTGGCTGCGCTCGGTGCTCTTCCCCGTGATCAACGTGAGCTACACCCTGATCACCGGCTCGGTGCTGATGATCGGCGGCGTCTGTGTGATGCGGGGCTGGATGACGGTCGGCGAGCTGACGACGGGGGCGCTGCTGTCGCAGATGCTGGTCGAGCCGATCGGGCTGATCCTGCGCTGGTACGACGAGCTTCAGGTCGCCCAGGTGTCGCTGGCCCGGCTGGTGGGGGTGCGGGAGATCGAGCCGGGCCCGGGCGATGCCGGGGTGGCGCCCGTCGGCCGTGAGATGCGGGCGGACGAGGTGCGGTTCGGCTACCGGGAGGGCAGCGATGTGCTGCACGAGGTGTCCATGACGGTGTCGCCGGGGACGCGGCTTGCGCTGGTGGGCCCGTCCGGCGCGGGCAAGTCCACGCTGGGCCGGCTGCTGGCCGGGATCTACGGTCCGCGGACCGGCCGGGTGACCCTGGGCGACGCGGAGCTGGCGCGGATGCCCGCCGAGCAGGTGCGCACCCATGTCGCCCTGGTCAACCAGGAGCACCATGTGTTCGTGGGTTCGCTGCGCGACAATCTACTGCTGGCCCGGACCTCCGCGCAGGATGCCGAGCTGTGGGCGGCACTCGCCGCGGTGGACGCGGACGGCTGGGCGCAGGCGCTGAAGGAGGGCCTGGACACGGAGGTCGGCTCGGGCGGGCTGGCGCTGACCCCGGCGCAGGCGCAGCAGATCGCGCTGGCCCGGCTGGTGCTCGCCGATCCGCACACCCTCGTGCTGGACGAGGCCACCTCGCTGCTGGACCCGCGGGCGGCCCGCCATCTGGAGCGGTCGCTGAGCCAGGTGCTGAAGGGGCGGACGGTGGTCGCGATCGCGCACCGGCTGCACACCGCTCATGACGCGGATGTGATCGCCGTGGTCGAGGCGGGCCGGATCACCGAGCTGGGCAGCCACGACGAGCTGGTGGCGGCCGATGGCGCCTACGCGGCGCTCTGGCGCTCCTGGCACCAGTGACACCCGGGGGTCGTCGGGGCTCCGGCGCCCCGGCGGTCCCGGTACCGGCATCGCCCGGACCGGGACCGCCGTGGGTCCAGGGCTCAGATGATGCCGAGGGCGCCCAGCCCGCCGATTCCGCCGAGCACCATGAAGACGGGCATCAGCACCTTCAGCTCGACCCAGCTGCCCGCCCGGAAACGCATGGCCTCCGGCGGCCCGAGCGGATACCAGCGCTTGCGGCCGATCGGTATGGGCCACAGGATCGGGCAGCCCGAGACGGTGAGCGCGTCGCCGATGTCGTGCACGAGGGCGCCGAGGACGATCGGCAGCCCCAGCCACAGGTATTCCTGGCCCGGCGCGGTGAACAGCCAGTCCGCGCCGTTGCCCGGCTTGTTCAGGATCTCGGCGAGTATCCAGGCGCTGGTGGCTCCGAGGAGCCACACCAGGACGTCGCTGGAGACCCGCGCCGCGCGCCACAGCAGCCCCTCGACCGCCAGCACCATGTGGACGAAGAGGATGCCGAGCACCGCCCAGCGGCCGCCGACCACGGCGAGCGCCGAGGATCCGGCGCCGATGAGGACAGCCCAGACCCAGGTGTGGGTCAGGGTGCGGTGGCCGCCCGAGCGACGGGGGTCGCCCGGTTTCCTGGTCGACTTGTACGCCGCGTACGACAACTTGTCGATCACTTCGCACAGCACCCGGGAGATCGGCCCGAAGGCGCGGGATATGGTCGCCGCCTTGTGGTCGAGGTCGGGGGCGAGCGCCGCTCCGGCGCAGATCAGCGCGCCTACGACGAGCACCGGCCAGGGCATCTCGTGGCCAGCCGCGGCGGCCGCCGCGCCCACCCCCAGCCAGGCAGCCGCTCCGGACAGCGAATGCGCCGGTCCCATCATGGTCGTACCCCGCCCCTGTTCTTGCCCGCTTAGGTGCGGGAGTTGATTGCATAGACTCACCACACCCTAGCGACGGACGATCTTCGTCCGCACAGCCGGTTCCCGCCCCGCCAGGGAAACCAGGCAGTATAGGTCCGTGACTCTTATCGATCAGCTGCCGAGCGAAGCCGACCCCGACACTCTCTTCGAGAGGTTCTCGACCTGGGTCGAGGAGCGGGGCATCTCGCTCTATCCCGCCCAGGAGGAGGCGCTGATCGAAGTGGTGTCCGGGGCGAACGTCGTCCTGTCGACGCCCACCGGATCGGGAAAGAGCCTGGTGGCCGCGGGCGCCCACTTCGCCGCGCTGGCCCGGGACGAGGTCACCTTCTACACCGCGCCGATCAAGGCTCTGGTCTCGGAGAAGTTCTTCGAGCTGTGCAAGATGTTCGGCACCGAGAACGTCGGGATGCTCACCGGGGACGCGTCGGTCAACGCGGACGCGCCCATCATCTGCTGTACGGCCGAGGTACTGGCGTCCATCGCCCTGCGGGACGGCAGGGACGCCGACGTCGGCCAGGTGGTGATGGACGAGTTCCACTTCTATGCGGAGCCGGACCGGGGCTGGGCATGGCAGATCCCGCTGCTGGAACTGCCGCAGGCGCAGTTCGTCCTGATGTCGGCGACGCTCGGCGATGTGACGCGCTTCGAGGAGGATCTGAAGCGGCGCACCGGGCGGCCCACCGCGGTCGTGCGGTCGGCGACCCGGCCGGTGCCGCTGAGCTACGAATACCGCACGACGCCGCTCACCGAGACGCTCACCGAGCTGCTGGAGACCCGGCAGGCCCCCGTCTACATCGTGCACTTCACCCAGGCCGCCGCGGTCGAACGGGCGCAGGCGCTGATGAGCATCAACATGTGCACGCGCGCCGAGAAGGACGAGATCGCCTCTCTGATCGGCAATTTCCGCTTCACCACCAAGTTCGGCCGGAACCTGTCCCGTTATGTACGGCACGGGATCGGGGTGCATCACGCGGGCATGCTGCCGAAGTACCGCCGGCTGGTGGAGAAGCTGGCCCAGGCCGGACTGCTGAAGGTCATCTGCGGTACGGACACGCTCGGGGTGGGCGTCAACGTACCGATCCGGACCGTGCTGTTCACCGCGCTGACGAAGTACGACGGCCAGCGGGTGCGGACGCTGCGGGCGCGGGAGTTCCACCAGATCGCGGGCCGGGCCGGGCGCGCCGGATTCGACACCGCCGGGTTCGTGGTGGCGCAGGCGCCCGAGCATGTCGTCGAGAACGAGAAGGCGCTCGCGAAGGCGGGTGACGATCCCAAGAAGCGCCGCAAGGTGGTCCGCAAGAAGGCCCCGGAGGGCTTCGTCAACTGGGGCCAGAACACCTTCGAAAAGCTCATCGCCTCCGAACCCGAGCCGCTCACCTCCCGGTTCCGGGTCACCCACGCGATGCTGCTGTCCGTCATCGCGCGCCCCGGCGACGCGTTCAAGGCGATGCGCCGACTCCTGGAGGACAACCATGAGCCGCGCAAGAACCAGCTCCGGCACATCCGCCGGGCGATCGCGATCTACCGCTCGCTGCTGGACGGCGGGATCGTCGAGCAGCTGGAGGCTCCCGACGCGGAGGGGCGGCAGGTCCGGCTCACGGTGGACCTCCAGCAGGACTTCGCGCTCAACCAGCCGCTGTCCACCTTCGCGCTTGCCGCGTTCGAGCTGCTGGACCCCGAATCCCCTTCCTACGCCCTGGACATGGTCTCGGTGGTGGAGTCGACGCTGGACGACCCCCGGCAGATCCTGGCGGCCCAGCAGAACAAGGCGCGGGGCGAGGCGGTCGCCGCGATGAAGGCGGACGGGGTCGAGTACGAGGACCGCATGGAGCGGCTCCAGGACGTCTCCTACCCCAAGCCGCTGGAAGAGCTGCTCTTCCACGCCTACGGGCTCTACCGCAAGAGCCACCCCTGGGTCGGCGACCACCCGCTGTCGCCCAAGTCGGTGATCCGCGACATGTACGAGCGGGCGATGACCTTCACCGAGTTCACCGCGCTCTACGACCTGGCGCGGACCGAGGGCATCGTGCTGCGCTACCTGGCCAGCGCCTTCAAGGCCCTGGACCACACCGTGCCGGACGACCTGAAGTCGGACGACTTCGAGGACATCATCGCCTGGCTCGGCGAGATGGTGCGGCAGGTCGACTCCAGCCTTCTGGACGAGTGGGAACAGCTCGCCAATCCGGAGGAGGAGTCCGCGGAGGAGGCGCAGGAGCGTGCCGACCAGGTCCGGCCGGTCACCGCGAACGCCCGCGCCTTCCGCGTGCTGGTGCGCAACGCGATGTTCCGCCGGGTCGAGCTGGCCGCGCTCGACAAGGCGGCGGAGCTGGGCGAGATGGACGCCGAGTCCGGCTGGGGCGAGGACGCCTGGGGCGAGGCGCTGGACGCGTACTGGGATGAGTACGACGAGCTGGGCACCGGTCCGCAGGCCCGCGGTCCGAAGCTGCTGCAGATCGAGGAGGAGCCCGAGCACGGGCTGTGGCGGGTGCGGCAGACCTTCGACGACCCGAACGGCGACCACGACTGGGGCATCTCGGCCGAGGTCGACCTGGCCGCCTCGGACGAGGAGGGCCGGGCCGTGGTCCGGGTCACCGACGTGGGCCAGCTGTAGCCTCCCGGGCAACCGGCCCCGGAACCACCTCAGCGAAGGAGCACCACCGATGACCAACCCCGCCGAACGCCTGGTCGATCTGCTCGATCTGGAACGGATCGAGGTGGACATCTTCCGTGGGCTGAGCCCCGACGAATCGCTGCAGCGGGTGTTCGGCGGACAGGTGGCGGGGCAGGCGCTGGTGGCCGCCGGGCGCACCACCGACGGGGAGCGCCCGGTGCACTCGCTGCACGCGTACTTCCTGCGCCCGGGTCGGCCGGGTGTGCCCATCGTGTACCAGGTGGAGCGGATCCGGGACGGACGCTCCTTCACCACCCGCCGGGTCATCGCCGTCCAGCAAGGTCGGACGATCTTCAATCTGACGGCCTCCTTCCATCGTCCGGAGCCGGGCATCGAACAGCAGTTGCCGATGCCCGAGGTACCTGAGCCGGAGAGCCTGCCGAAGCTCTCCGATGAGATCCGCGAGCACTTGGGGGCCCTCCCCGAGTCGCTTGCGCGGATGGAGCGCCGCCAGCCCTTCGACATCCGGTACGTCGAACGGCTGCGCTGGACCGATGAGGAGCTGAGGGAAGCGGAACCCCGCAGCGCGGTGTGGATGCGCGCGGTCGGACCGCTCGGGGACGACCCGCTCGTCCACACCTGCGCACTCACGTACGCGAGCGACATGATGCTGCTGGACGCGGTGCGGATGCCCGTCGAGCCGCTGTGGGGACCGCGGGGCTTCGACATGGCCTCGCTGGATCACGCCATGTGGTTCCACCGGCCCTTCCGTACCGATGAGTGGTTCCTCTACGACCAGGAGTCGCCCGTGGCGACCGGCGGCCGGGGCCTGGCGCGCGGCCGGATCTACGACCGCGCGGGCCGACTTCTCGTATCAGTGGTGCAAGAGGGGCTGTTCCGCCCGCTTTCCCCGACGCAGGAGGCCACGGACAGCGACAAGGCCACGGACGGCGGCAGGGGCACGGACAGCGGCGAGACCGCGGAGAACAGCTGAGCCTCAGAGCGGCGCGCCCCGCCCTGGTTCAGCGCTTGCCGACCAGCCTGCGCCACAGACCGCGCGGCCGTCCCGGCGCGGACCGGCCCGGGGGCCGGGTGCGGCAGGTGGGAAGCGGCGCCACCGCGGCGTCCGGCCGAGGCGCGGGGCGGACCCGGCGCGCCGCCCGCACAGCTTCGGCGAGCGCCACCCGGCACCGCAGGATCTCCTCGGGGCCCTCCGCCGTCTGCACTCTGTCGATCACCTTGCGCGCCGCGGCCGCGGCGGGGCGCACCGGGACGAGCGCGGGGCGCAGCTCCCGCACATGATCCCGGTCGTGCGGATCGCCGACAGCCACCGCCAGCTCGTCGGGGTCCAGCACCGCGGCCAGCACCCCGGCACGCTCCCAGGGGTCCCGGGTCCGGGAGAGCAGCTGGCCGATCCGCCGCGTCCGCCACTCCTCGGCCCGTGCGTCCTCTCCGGCGGCCAGCGACGCGCTCAGCCCCGGTGGCGTGCGGCCGGTCAGCAGGCTCGGCTCGCGGGTGGCGAACTCCTCCAGCTCGGTCGCCAGATAGAGCCACACCACACGCCGGTACTGGTTGACATAGAACTGGGCAGGGGCGAAGAAACCACCGCGCGCCAGGCGGGTGAGCCGGCCGGGACTGATGTCCAGCAGCTCGGCCCCCTCCGCCGTGCCGACCACCCGCAGCCGCATGCGCAGCGCCTCCGGGAATCCCTCGGCGCCCGTCAGCCGCGCCAGCTCCTCCCGAGCCACCCGCCGCCCGGCGGGGGTGGTGATGGTGCGCACCTCCCCCAGCTGCTCGGCCAGCTCGAACTCGCGCGGCATGAGGCCCAGCATCCGGGCCGCGGTGCGGAACGCGACGCCCGTCGGCTGCCCCGGTCCGGCCGGGGCCGACGGCTTCCGGCGCTCCCGCGCCTCCCCCGTCTGCTGCGCCTTCCGCGCCTCCTGCTCCACTCGTACCACTGCCATGGCGAAGCCCTCCCCCGCGATCCATCAATCACTGACAGTGACGACGATAGCGTCGCGGCACGACGGTCCGTCAGGCCTGTGGACAACCGCCTGTGGATAACCGCCCGGACTCCCGGCCCCGACCGTCAGCTCGGGGCGCCGCTCTCCTGCCGGGCCTCGACGCCCAGATGCTCCCCCACCCTGTTCACCAGCAGCGTCATCTCGTAGGCGACCTGTCCGACATCGGCGTCCGGGCCGCTGAGGACGCAGAGACAGCTGCCGTCACCCGCGGCCGTCACGAAGAGGACGCCCTCCTCGAATTCGACCATGGTCTGTCGCACCCGGCCCGTCCGGAAGTGGTTGCCCGAGCCCTTGGCGAGGCTGTGCAGCCCGGAGGCGACCGCCGCGAGGTGCTCGGCGTCCTGGCGTTCGAGCGTCGCGCTCGCCCCCGTCACCAGCCCGTCGTTCGACAGCACCAGCACATGCCGCACTTGCGCGATCCGGTTGGTCAGGTCGTCCAGTAACCAGTCGAGGCCCTTGCTGAGTGCCATTTGGCGTTCCTCCCCGATTCCCCTTCAGCTGCGTGCCAGCCTTTCTCACCGCCGCCGTCTGGGCAACCCGCCCTGCCTGTTCCTCCGGCCGTTCTGCGCTGCTTGACGCAAGATGAGGACATGGCACAGAACATGTCGAAGGATCAGTGGCAGAAATTCCTTTCCGAGGGCACCCACACCGGCAAACTGGCGACCGTACGGGCCGATGGAAGCCCGCACCTCGCGCCCATCTGGTTCCTGCTCGACGGGGACGACCTGGTCTTCAACACCGGGCAGGACACGGTCAAGGGCCGCAACCTGGCCCGGGATCCCCGGGTCAGCCTCTGCGTGGACGACGAGCGCCCTCCGTTCTCCTTCGTCACGGTGCGCGGCAGGGCCGAGCTCAGCGACGACCTGGCGGAGGTCCGGGAGTGGGCCACCCGGATCGCCGCCCGCTATGTCGGCGATGACCTCGCAGAACAGTTCGGGGCCCGCAACGGCGTCCCGGGCGAGCTGCTGGTACGGGTCCGCATCGAGAAGGTCTCCGCCCTCGCCGATATCGCCGACTAGCCGAGGAACGGGCTGAGTAGACCGAGAGTGGCCTGATTCGACCGAAATCAATCGCTCGCGGCAGTCTCGGCACGCTGCGCCGGTTACCCGGCGGGGAACCCCGCGTTCCACGGTCAGCCGAGAGCGCGCCGCAGATGTTCACCCACCCGGTCCACGAGCCGGGCCGTCTCGGCGGCGGCCGTTGCCGGGTCGGCGCCCGCGGCGCTCAGCACGGCCAGGCAGGTGCCGCCGCCCGCCGCCGCGACGAAGAGCGTGCCGCTCTCCGTCTCGACCATCGTCCGGCGCGCCGGGCCGGGGCGCGCACGGCGCCCCGCGCTCCTGGCCAGGCCCTGGAATCCGGACGCGACCTCGGCCAGGTGGTTCGCGTCCCGGCGGGAGAGCCCGCGGGACGCGCTGAGAGTGGTCCCGTCCGGCCCGAGCAGCACGGCATGGCGGACACCCCCGGCGCGGGCCGCCCCGGCGTCCAGGATCCGGTCGAGCAGGCCCGGGTCCAGCAAGCCCGGGGCGAGCAGGCTCCGGTCGGGAGCGGCCGAAGAGCGGACTGCGGCTGCGCGGCGCTTGATCACGACGGTCTCCCTCGGTCGGCACGCGCCGCGAGCGGGCGGCGCGCTCGGGGTCCCCCCATGAGCCAGGGACGCTAGCCCCCATGGGGGCGCATTGGGGGGCGCATTTCGAACCTGCTGGAATTTGACAGAGACAGTTTCTTGAATGACCGTTCAATGCTCGAATCTGTTCTCAGGACTACACAGGACTGCGAACCGAGGAGCCCGCATGCCCCACGAGCGCCCCTGCCGAGACACCACGGCCGACGTGAGGGACTTCTTCACGCCCCGGGCGGCCGACTGGGACAGCCGCTTCCCCGACGACGGCCCGGCCTACGCCGCCGCCGTCGCCGACCTGGGCCTGCACGCCGGGGACGCGGTGCTCGACGCGGGCTGCGGTACGGGCCGCGCCCTGCCCGCGCTGCGCGGCGCGGTCGGCCCCCGCGGGACCGTGCTGGGCTTCGACCTCACGCCCGCCATGCTGGCGGCGGCCGTACGCGCCGGGCGGGACCGGGACGGGGTGCTCGCCCTCGCGGATGTCGCCCGGCTGCCGCTGCGCGACGGCTGTCTCGACGCGGTCTTCGGCGCCGGACTGATCTCGCATCTCACCGACCCCCGGGCCGGGCTGCGCGAGCTGGCCCGAGTGGTGCGCCCCGGCGGATCGTTCGCGCTGTTCCACCCGGTGGGGCGGGCCGCGCTCGCCGCCCGCCACGGACGACCGCTCACCCCGGACGATCTGCGGGCCGAGCCCAATCTGCGGCCGCTGCTGGCCCGTTGCGGCTGGCGACTGGACGCGTACACGGACGAGGACACACGCTTCCTGGCCCTCGCGGTCCGTCAGGACTGACGCTCGGGCGGGCTCATCGTCATGGACGCACCGCGCCGTCGAGGTGCGCAGCGGTGCGCCACAATGCGGGCATGCTCGAACTCGCCATCCTCGGCTTCCTCCATGACGCGCCGCTGCACGGCTACGAGCTGCGCAAACGCATCACCGCGCTGACCGGGCACGTCAGGCCGGTGGCCGAGAGCACCCTCTACCCGGCGATCAAGCGGCTGGAGAAGGCGGGGCTGCTGGCCCGGGAGACCCGGCCGGGCGCGGGGGCCGCACCCCGACACGTCCTGACCCTGACGGTCGAGGGGCGAACGGAGCTGCGCCGCCGTCTCGCGGATCCGGCCGAGGTGGACATCACGGACGAGAACCGCTGGTTCGTCCTGCTGTCGTTCCTGCGGCATCTGGACGACCCGGCGCGCCAGTCGGCCGTGCTCGAACGCCGCCTGGCCCATCTGCGCCGTCCCTCCTCCTTCTTCTACGAGGACGACCGACCGCTGCGCGCGGAGGAGGTGGAGGATCCCTTCCGGCGCGGCGTCCTCACCCTCGCGCGCGCCGCCGGACAGGCCGAACTGTCCTGGCTGCGGCGCACCCTGGACGCACTGCGGGCCAGGGACGAAAGCTGACGCCGACCGCGGTACGGAGTCTCGACGCCGCGCCTACCGGCTGGTTAGGGTGCGCCCGACGAAGAACAGCAAGAGGAGGCTGCCGTGTCCGCCACGGAGGAGTCGGGCGAGGACGCGCTGTATGTGCTGACCGCCGTGCTGCTGACGCCCGCACAGTTCCCGAGTGTGCTCGGCGACGACTATCCCGAGGCGTGCGCCGCGCTCGGGCTGGAGCCCTACGAGCCGGGCTACGGCCTGGTGCTGGGCCAGGACGGCAAGGGCGCCCGCTGGACGGTGGTCACCGACGATGTGTCGCTCGTGGCGTGCGCCATCGCGACCTGGGACTGCGGCATGGAGTACGAGCTGTCGCTCGACGACCGGTCCATGCTCGCCTCCCTGCCCGGCTGGCCGCTCGCGGTGGCGGTGGCCGCTCCGGGCGTCCCGGCACCCCACGACCCCGCACCCGACACCCAGGCCGGAGACACGGCCCGGCCGCCGCTCGCACCGCCGGACTCCGGGCAGTGGGGTCCGCCGCAGCGGCGGCTCGGCGCGGACGAGATCGCGCTCCAGTGGGCGATCTGGCGCGAACAGGTGGACGGCGAGGTGACGTTCGTGGCCCCGGGCGAGAAGCCGCACGGGGGCGTGCGGCGCGTCCTGGAGGAGGCGCGCGGCTATCTGGACACGCCTCCGCCGCTGGGCCGGATCCGTTCCGCGTTCGCCGCGGGTGACGCGCGGACGCTGCGGGCGGACGGGCCGGGCTGGAGCATGGTGGCGCGGACCGACGACATCGCGTTCGTGCTGCTGGACGAGGCGCCGGGCGAGGTGCTGCCGGTCGGCCGCGGCCCGGAGCTGCCGGGGCTGCTGACGGCACTGGACGAGCTGGCCGTACGACCGCACTGAGCCAGAGTGCGGGAACAGCTCGCAGACACCCCGTGGACGGCCTCCCGACCGACGGCCGCGGGGTGCTGCGGACGGGTGGCTACGGACGCCCTGCGAAGCGCCGCGGACGGACCACGAGGGCCCGGCCGGGCGCGACTGTGACCGGCCGGGGTGGGGAGCCGGGACGATCCGCGATCGGTATTGCGCGGTCACTCCCAGGCGCGCGTCGCCCCCGCTCCCGAACCCGGCCGGCGATCCGACACCTCACCCGGGCGCCGGGGCGGCCGGTCGGCGCCGGGCCGCCGGGTCAGCGCCCCAGCTGCTTGCGGGAGACGCCGCGCAGCCTGCGCCGCTGCGACGGGTCCAGCAGCAGATAGGCGGCCACCGGCACACCGACCATCACCAGCAGCGCGGCCCAGAAGGGCAGCAGCCACAGCAGGATCACACCGGCCACCACACCTCCGGTGGCGACCTTCGCGCGCGTGGACATCGCACCCGCCTCCTTCACCCGGCCCATAGCCGTATTCACTCCTCACAACGGACACCGGCGGCCGCCGGTTCCACATCCGCGCCGCCGTCCTGTACCCTCGGCCGCCCACTCCGGTAGTCAAATTTGAGGAATGCGTCAGAGCTGTGACCCCACCCTCCGCGACCACGCCCTCCGAGATCGCCGAACTCTGCCGCTCCACCGCCGTCTTCCTGCAGGCCGACCCCTCGCGCGCCGGGCGCATCGCCTTCTGGCGGCCGGACGGACCGCCGCCCGGCGGGCCATCCGGCTCCACCGAGGAGCTGACCGTCGTCGTCCCGGACGGCCCCGGTGTCCGTACCCGTGCCGTACACGCGCGGGTGCTGCCGCTGTCCGACGCGCTGCCCGTGCTCACCCGGGCCCGGGCACGGGCCGCCGCGCAGGGCGGAGATCCGTCGGACCGGGGAGGCACCGACCCGGCGACGGCCTTCTGGGGTGCCGCCGCCGTCCTCGCCCTGCAACTCGCCGCCCGCGGCCGCCTGCTGCCCGGGCTCACCGCCACCGACCACGACGCCTGGCGCGTCGGCCCGCTCGACGGGGACGACCTGGAACGGGTGCGGGAGCTGGCCGCCGCCATGCCCGCCGCCGCCCACGCGGTGCCGCTGCCCGGCACCGACCCCCCGCTGCTGCCCGACCCCGAACGGCAGCTGCGCGCGTTCCTCGACGCCGTCGCGGACGGGCTGCCGCGCTCCCCCGCCGCTTCCGTGGCCGCGGGCGGCCCCGCCTTCGCCGCCACCGCCCCGCGGCGGATGCCCGAACAGCGCGCCTGGGCGGCCGACGTGGCCGCCGGGCACGACGCGGGCGTACGGCTGTCGCTCCGTATCGAACTGCTCCACGGAATCGGCCCCGGCGGCGGCCCCCGCTTCCGCGCCGTCCTCCAGCTGCACAGCCTCACCGACCCGTCCCTGGTCGCGGACGCCGCGGAGGTGTGGGCGGGCACCGCGCCCGCCGGTGCGGCGCTCGGCCCCCGGGCCCGGATGGACGCCCTGCTCACCCTGCGGCGCGCGGCCCGCGCCTGGGCGCCGCTCGCCCCGCTGCTGTCCGCCGCCGTACCCGAGGCGGTCGACCTCGCCGACGAGGAGGTCACCGAGCTGCTGGGCCCGGCGACCGGGGCGCTGGACGCCGCGGGGGTGAAGGTGCACTGGCCCAAGGAGCTGGTGCGCGGGCTCACCGCGCGCGCCGTCGTCGGCCCGGACGAGGAGGACGACCCCGAGCGGGCCCAGGGGCCCCGCCCGCCCTCCTTCCTCTCCGCCGACGCGCTGCTCCGCTTCAGCTGGCGGTTCGCCGTCGGCGACCAGGAGCTGACCCGGGAGGAGCTGGACCGGCTCGCCGAGGCCGGGCGCCCGGTGGTGCGGCTGCGCGACCAGTGGGTGGTCCTGGACCCCGAGTCGGCGCGGCGCGCCCGCGACCGTCAGGACCGCAAGCTCGTCCCCGTGGACGCGCTCGGCGCCGTCCTCACCGGCCGCGCGGAGGCGGACGGCGCCGAGGTCGAGGTGCGGGCCACCGGCTGGCTGGCCGCGCTGCGCGACCGCCTCGCCCGGCCCGGGGAGGACGCCCGGCCCGGGGAGTACGACGGCGGGCCGCCCGTCGCCCAGCCCGCGGCCCTGGCCGCCACCCTGCGCGACTACCAGCTGCGCGGTCTGGACTGGCTGGTCCGGATGACGTCGCTCGGCCTCGGCGGCTGTCTCGCCGACGACATGGGGCTCGGCAAGACCATCACCCTGATCGCGCTGCATCTGCACCGGCAGGACGTGCCCGAGGCCGCCGGGCCCACCCTGGTGGTCTGCCCGACGTCGCTGATGGGGAACTGGCGGCGCGAGATCGAGCGGTTCGCGCCGGGTACTCCGGTGCGCCGCTTCCACGGCACGGCGCGCAGCCTGGACGGCCTCGCGGACGGGGAGTTCGTCCTGACCACATACGGCACGATGCGGCTCGACGCGCAACGGCTGGCCGAGGCGGGCCCCTGGGGAATGGTCGTCGCCGACGAGGCGCAGCACGTCAAGAACCCGTTCTCGGCGACGGCCAAGCGGCTGCGCACCATCGGCGCCCACGCGCGCGTCGCGCTCTCCGGCACCCCCATCGAGAACAACCTCTCCGAGCTGTGGGCGATCCTCGACTGGACCACGCCCGGGGTGCTGGGCACCCATGACGCGTTCCGCAGGCGCTACGCCCAGGCGGTGGAGAGCGGCAGCGACCCGGCCGCCGCCGCGCGGCTGGCGAAGCTGGTCCGGCCCTTTCTGCTGCGACGCCGCAAGTCCGACCCGGGTATCGCGCCCGAACTTCCCCCCAAGACCGAGACGGACCGGGCCGTCGCGCTCACCAAGGAGCAAGCCGGGCTGTACGAGGCGGTGGTGCGGGAGATCCTCGCGGAGATCGAGGGCACCGGCGGGCTCGAACGACGCGGGCTCATCGTCAAGCTGCTGACCGGGCTGAAGCAGATCTGCAACCACCCCGCGCAGTATCTGAAGGAGGACCGGCCCGTGGTCCCCGGCCGGTCCGGGAAGCTGGAACTGCTCGACGAGCTGCTGGACACCATCCTCGCCGAGGGCGCGAGCGTCCTGGTCTTCACCCAGTACGTGCAGATGGCCCGGATCCTCGAAGGCCACCTGGCCGCGCGCGGCGTACCGGCCCAGCTGCTGCACGGCGGTACGCCGGTGGCACGCCGCGAGGAGATGGTGCGGCGCTTCCAGGACGGCGAGGCGCCGGTGTTCCTGCTGTCGCTGAAGGCGGCGGGCACCGGGCTGAACCTCACCCGCGCGGGCCACGTCGTGCACTACGACCGCTGGTGGAACCCGGCCGTCGAGGCCCAGGCCACCGACCGCGCGTACCGCATCGGCCAGACCCAGCCGGTGCAGGTCCACCGCCTCATCGCGGAGGGCACCGTGGAGGACCGGATCGCCGCGATGCTGGAGCGCAAACGGGAGCTGGCCGACGCGGTGCTGGGCTCCGGCGAGAGCGCGCTGACCGAACTGACCGACGCCCAGCTCGCGGAGCTGGTGGAGCTGAGGGGGAGCGAGCGATGAACCGAACCGGGGACACCGAGGAGAGCGGGTACGCCGAGGACGCGCCCGGCGCACGCCCCGAGCGCACTCTCGCCGCCCTGCCGCCCGCCCACGGCCGCGGCTTCGCCCTCACCTGGTGGGGCCGGGCATGGCTGAAGGCCCTGGAGGACACCGCACTGGACAACGGGCATCTGAAGCGCGGCCGCAAGCACGCGCGCGACGGCGCGGTCGGCGCGGTGTGCGTACGTCCGGGGCGGATCACCGCGGTGGTACGGGACCGGGACCGCACCCCGTACCGCTCCGACGTGCTGCTGCAGGAGCTGGACGATGACGAGTGGGACCGGCTGCTGGGGGTGGTCGCGGAGCGCTCGGGGCACATCGCCGCGCTGCTCGACCGCGACATGCCGCCGCAGCTCGTCGAGGACGCGGCCGCCGTGGGCGTCGATCTGCTGCCGGGGATAGGCGATCTGGAGCCGGAGTGCGCGTGCGAGGCGTGGGACCACTGCCCGCACACCGCCGCGCTGTGCTACCAGGTCGCCCGGCTGCTGGACGAGGACCCGTATCTGCTGCTGCTGATGCGCGGGCGCGGGGAGCGGGAGCTGCTGGACGAGCTGCAGGTGCGCAGCGTCGCGCACGCCGCCCGGCACGCCCCGCGGACCGGGGAGGAGACGCCCGCCGCGGCCCCGGAGGGCGTACCGGCCCGGGAGGCGTTCGCCGCGCCCGGTCCGGCCGCGCTGCCCGCTCCCCCGCCGCCCGTCGCCGCGCCCGGCCGGTCCCCGGCGCTCGCCGGTGGTACGGACCCGGCGCCCGGGCTGGACGTCGCCGCGCTGGAGTTCCTCGCGGCGGACGCCGCCGTACGCGCCCAGCGGCTGCTGGCCGAGGCGCTGGCGCCCGGCCATGCCGCCTCCCCCGTCCCGGCCGCGCTGACGCGGTGGCAGGACACGGTGCGGCTGACCGCGGCCGGTCCCCCGGCCGCGATCGCCGCCCGGCTCGCCGCGGACTGCGGACGCGACCGCGTCGATCTGGCCCGCGCCGTACGGGCCTGGGAGCACGGCGGGGCGGCCGCGGTCACCGTGCTGGAGGAGGAGTGGACGCCGGAAGCCGAGGCCCTGGCCCGCGCCCGCGCCCAGCTGGCCGCCGCCTGGGAGGAGGGCGAGCGGGCGCCCAGGCTGCGCGCGGCGGGCAACCGCTGGACGGCGGTGGGGGCCGATGCCCAGGTGCGCTACGGACGCGACGGGCGCTGGTGGCCGTATCGCAAGGACCGGGGCCGCTGGTGGCCCGCCGGTCCCTCGGCGCAGGATCCGGAGGCCGCCCTGGCGATGGTCGTGCCGGACTGACGCGACACCGGATCGGAGCGGGGCGGCGTCCGGCGGTCGGGCGGCGTCCGGGGGTACGGACGCTGCCCCGCCGTCGGGTTCCACCGTCGGCGGGGCGGCAACCTTTCGCGGGGGCGCGGCAACCGTAGGGCGTCAGAACACCCCCCGCACACGCCTTCACGGGACGGAGATCCCCCATGCCCCCATCGCGTCCGCGCTCCCGGCGCCGCCGCCCCGGTCCGCTCATCGGCCCGCTGGCCTTCGCCGCCGGCGCCACGCTGATCGCCGTTCCGGCCACCGGCTGGCTCGGCGACAGCGGCCGGGCCCACGCGGCCGGTTCCGCCGCGGCGGCGACCCTCGTCGTCGCCAAGGACGGCAGCGGTCAATACACGACCGTCCAGGCGGCCGTCAACGCGGTCCCGGCGAACAACTCCTCCGCGGTCACCATCTCCGTCAAGCCCGGTACGTACCGGGAGACCGTGAAGATCCCCTCCAACAAGCCGCACATCCGGCTGGTGGGCAGCACCGGCAACAAGGGCGACGTGACGATCGTCTACAACAACGCCTCCGGCACCCCCAAGCCCGGCGGCGGGACCTACGGAACCGGCGGCAGTGCGACCGTCGCCGTCGAGGCGGACGACTTCCAGGCGCGCCATCTGCAGTTCGTGAACGACTTCAACGAGGCCAACACGAGCATCACCGACAAGCAGGCGGTCGCGCTGCGCACCGCGGCCGACAAGATCGTGCTGGACGACATCGGTGCGGTCGGCGACCAGGACACCCTGCTGCTCGACTCCGCGAGCAAGGACAAGACCGGCCGGGTGTACGTCAACAACGCCGTGATCCAGGGCAATGTCGACTTCGTCTTCGGCCGCGCCTCCGCCGTCATCGACAAGTCGACGATCCGGCTCGTCAAGCGGTACGACGGCAGCTCCGGCGGCTATGTCGCGGCGCCCTCGACCGCGGCCGGGAAGAAGGGCTTCCTGTTCATCAACAGCACCATCAGCGGGGACGTCACCAGCCGGTCCTTCTACCTCGGCCGCCCCTGGCACGCGGGCGGGGACGCGAGCCTCGATCCGCAGACGGTCGTCCGCAACACCTCCCTGTCGGCGGCGGTCAAAACCACGCCGTGGACGGACATGAGCGGCTTCTCCTGGAAGGACGACCGCTTCGCGGAGTACAAGAACACGGGCTCCGGTTCCGGTACGGCCAGCGGCGACCGGCCGCAGCTGACCGACGCGCAGGCCGCCGACTACGAGATCGCGGACTGGCTCGCCGGATGGCAGCCGTCCTGATCCGGCGGGTCCGGCAGGCCCTGTCGGTCCGTCGGGTCCGGTGAACTCCGGCCGCCGGTCCCGTCGGGGGGCGGGACCGGCGGCCGGTCATGGTCAGCCGCGCGCGGCCAGCAGATGGTCCATGGCGAGCTGGTCCAGGCGCTCGAAGGCCATGCCGCGTCCGGCGGCGGCCTCGACGTCGAACCCCTCGAAGGCGGTGCGGTCGGCGAGCAGCGCGGCCGGGGTCTCGCCCTCGTCCAGGGTGGGCCGGGCCAGCTCGTCCAGGCGCGAGGCGCGCAGCGCCTCCCGGACCTCCGGGTCGGCGCGGAAGGCCGCCGCCCGCTCCTTGAGGATGAGGTAGTTGCGCATGCACCCCGCGGCGGACGCCCAGACGCCCGCGAAGTCCTCGGTGCGCGGCGGCTTGAAGTCGAAGTGGCGCGGGCCCTCGTAGCCCGCCGTCTCCAGCAGGTCGACGAGCCAGAAGGCGGCCCGCAGATCGCCCGCCCCGAACCGCAGGTCCTGGTCGTACTTGATGCCGGACTGGCCGTTGAGGTCGATGTGGAAGAGTTTGCCCGCCCACAGCGCCTGGGCGATGCCGTGCGGGAAGTTCAACCCGGCCATCTGCTCGTGGCCGACCTCGGGGTTCACCCCGTACAGCTCGGGCCGCTCCAGCCGCTCGATGAAGGCGAGGGCGTGGCCGACGGTGGGCAGCAGGATGTCACCGCGCGGCTCGTTGGGCTTGGGCTCGATGGCGAAGCGCAGATCGTAGCCCTGCTCGGTGACGTACGCGCCGAGCAGGTCGAACGCCTCCTTCATCCGGTCGAGCGCGGCGCGCACGTCCTTGGCGCCACCGGATTCCGCGCCCTCGCGGCCGCCCCAGGCCACATAGGTCTTCGCGCCCAGCTCGACGGCGAGGTCGATGTTGCGCAGGGTCTTGCGGAGGGCGTAGCGGCGGACGTCCCGGTCGTTGGCGGTGAAGGCGCCGTCCTTGAAGACCGGATGGGTGAACAGATTGGTGGTGGCCATGGGCACGGTCATGCCGGTGGCGTCCAGGGCCTGCCGGAAGCGCTTGATGTGCGACTCGCGCTCGGTCTCCGAGGCACCGAACGGGATGAGGTCGTCGTCGTGGAAGGTGACGCCGTACGCGCCGAGTTCGGCGAGCCGGGTGACGGACTCGACGGGGTCGAGCGCCGGGCGGGTGGCGTCCCCGAACGGGTCCCGGCCCTGCCAGCCGACCGTCCACAGGCCGAAGGTGAACCTGTCCTCAGGGGTGGGGTTGTAGCTCATCGCAGCTCCCTCGCCTATTTCGTCATGGCGCTTTACAAATTAGTATGCGCGAGCATTCCGGGGAAGCCCCACTCAGGCCGCGAAAGACTCGTCGCAGCACACAGGGACGCAAGGGAGAGCGCGAGATGGCAGCAGCAGCCATGCCCGAGCCGGAAGGACCGCTCGTCGTCGGCGTGGACAGCTCCACGCAGTCGACCAAGGCACTGGTCGTCGACGCCGCGACCGGCCGGGTCGTCGCACGCGGTCAAGGTCCGCACACGGTCGGCGGCGGAAGCGGCGGCGAGGGCAAGGAGAGCGATCCCGAACAGTGGTGGGAGGCGCTGGCGGAGGCGCTGCGGCAGTGCGGTCCGCACGCCCGGCGGGCGGCCGCGGTCTCCGTCGGCGGCCAGCAGCACGGGCTGGTGACGCTGGACTCCTCGGGCCGTCCGGTGCGCCCCGCGCTGCTGTGGAACGACGTGCGCTCGGCGCCGCAGCGCGACCGGCTGGTCGAGGAGCTGGGCGGCCCCAAGGCGTGGGCGGAGCGGGTCGGCAGCGTGCCCGCGGCGTCGTTCACCGTCACCAAATGGGCCTGGCTCAGGGAAAACGAGCCGGAGGCGGCCCGCGCCACCGCGGCCGTCCGGCTCCCCCACGACTACCTCACCGAACGGCTCACCGGATACGGCACGACCGACCGCGGCGACGCCTCGGGAACCGGCTGGTGGGCGTCCGGCACCGAAACGTACGACGAGGAGATCCTCGGCCGGGTCGGGCTCTCCACCGGCCTGCTGCCGCGTGTGCTGCGGCACGGCGAGGCGGCCGGGACGGTACGGGACCTGCCGGACCTGCCGCTGCCCACCGGCGCCCTGGTGGCCACCGGCACCGGCGACAACATGGCCGCGGCCCTCGGGCTCGGGCTGCGCCCGGGGCAGCCGGTGCTCAGCCTCGGCACCTCCGGCACCGTCTACGCGGTCTCGGAGCACCGGCCCACCGACCCCACCGGGATGGTCGCCGGGTTCGCCGACGCCCGTGACGCCTGGCTTCCGCTGGCCTGCACCCTCAACTGCACGCTCGCCGTCGACAAGGTCGCGGCGCTGCTGGGCCGGGACCGGGAGGCGGTGGAGCCGGGCGGCCAGGCCGTGCTGCTCCCGTTCCTCGACGGCGAGCGCACCCCGAACCTGCCCCATGCCTCCGGGCTGCTGCACGGGCTGCGCCACGACACCACGCCGGGCGGGCTCCTCCAGGCCGCCTACGACGGCGCCGTCTTCACCCTGCTGACCGCCCTCGACCAGGTGCTGGACGCGGACGCGGCCCCCGACACGCCGCTTCTGCTCATCGGCGGCGGCGCCAAGGGGACGGCCTGGCGCGAGACGGTACGGCGGCTGAGCGGCCGCCCCGTCCAGGTGCCGCGCGCCCAGGAGCTGGTCGCCCTCGGCGCCGCCGCCCAGGCCGCGGGGCTGGCGCTGGGCGAGGACCCGGCGGCGGTGGCGCGCCGCTGGGCGACGGCGGAGGGGCCGTCGTACGAGGCGGTGGAGCGCGACGAGGAGGCGCGGGAGCGCATCGCACGGGTGCTGTCCGACGCGGACGGACTGCTGCGCCGGGCCTGACCCCTCCGCTGTACGAGACGGACCGTACGAGGCAAGCCGCACGAGAGGAGACGACGACGGTGGCAGCGCCACTGCCCAACACCCAGCAGGCGATGCGCCGCCGCAATCTCTCCCTCGCGCTGCACGCCGTGGCCGCGCACGGACCGCTCTCCCGCGCGTCCGTCGCGACCCGGGTGGGACTGACCCGGGCCGCGGTCTCCACGCTGGTGGACGAGCTGATCCGGGACGGGCTGCTGGTCGAGCTGGGCCCGTCCCGGCCCGGCACGGTCGGCCGCCCCGGCAGCGCGCTGCAGCTCAACGAGCGCGGTCCGGCCGGGATCGGCGCGGAGATAGGCGTGGACCATCTGGCCGTCTGCGCGGTGGACCTCGGCGGCCGGGTGCGGGCCCGTACGGAGGTGGCGTCGGCGAACCGGGACCGCGCCGTGGGCCCGGCGCTCGCCCGGCTCGCCGATCTGGTCCGGCAGGTGGCGGCGGAGGCGGCGCGCGAGGGGCTGCGACCGGCCGGGCTCGCGGTGGCGGTGCCCGGCCTGGTGGCGCGCGACTCGTCGCTGGTCGTACGCGCCCCCAACCTCGGCTGGGACGGGGTGGACATCGGCCCGGTCCTGCGCGCCGCGCTGCCCGGGCTGCCGCTGACCGTCGACAACGAGGCCAACCTCGGGGCGCTCGCCGAGCTGTGGCGGGGCGGCCATGACCCGGCGCCGCGCGACTTCGTCCATGTCTCGGCCGAAATCGGCATCGGTGCCGCGGTCGTGCTCGACGGGCGGCTGCTGCGCGGCACGCACGGCTTCGCGGGCGAGCTGGGCCATGTGCCGGTGCGGCCCGAAGGGCCCGCGTGCGCGTGCGGCGGGCGCGGCTGTCTGGAGCAGTACGCGGGCGAGGAGGCGGTGCTGCGGGCGAGGGGGGGGGGGGTCGGGGGCGGGGAGAGAGACAACACACAACACAAAAACAACAGCGACCCCCCTCCCCCGACCTCGGGGGGCAGACGACGAAAAGGGGGTCGATC